>NZ_RZGS01000016.1 GCF_003989745.1 Legionella septentrionalis | reverse complement strand
GGGCATCATCATACTATCAAAACTCCTATCGTGGGAGAGGGGGTAGATCGAAGTGAAATAGAAAAATTTGTGCTCAATTTAAGATGAAATCTTGGCTAAAAAACTTTAGGGACGTTGCCTAATTGCGTACTGAAAAAACCGTGTCATGGCTTATTTCGCCAAGACACGGAATGAGATTAATGTTCTGCCTGTAAGCGATTGCCTCATGGCATCAGTTTTTTGCTGATATCGCCTTCCAGTTCAATTTTGCTTGGGTCAATAGAGAGCACAGGCTCGCCCTCAGCAAAATTTATTTTATTCAAATCAATCCATAGGATATTGGGGGCTGTAGTAGAGCTGAAATAATAAATTTTATGGGTAAGATCGCTTAGTGTTATCCAGCGCGTTGCCCAGGCATCTTCCGTTTTATTCCCGGAAGTATCCACTGCACCAAAAGGAACCATTGCCGTGCGCATCACCGATAAAACACCGGCCAAAACATCCAAATCAGTCGAGGGCTTGGGCAATGTTTTCAAAAAAGTGGCCACGCGCACAAACCGGCTCAATGGATCGGGATCGCCTGGCAATGGCAAGTGTCCGCCGAATCCCCGATAACGCTTGAGGTTAGCGAGTTGAATGTCATAAGCAGGCTCATTTGTCATAATTTGATATTGCGGGCCATGGTACACTTGCATTTTCCCGTTAACGTATTCAACAACAGCTGAATCACCGGACGCATCTTCCATTGTTAAATGCAAGGGCCAAATTTTATTGTGCACTTCAGTGGCAACGATCTGCAAATCTTTCATGCCGTTTAATGCCTCATTAACGGTGGCATAGTTATCCAACAGATATTGCGACCATAAAACATTGGAAATTTGCGGTTTGGAGGGATCAGTCTCAGGATATTTGGTATCAGCAAGATATAAGAGGTGGACACTAAGGCCTTTTTCATTGATGCCGTCTGAGGCAGCATTTGTATGAAATTCGGTGACGACCACATTACCGTATCGCGATTTCCATTTTAAGGAATTGCTGCCAGCCTCACCTTGATGTTCCGTGCCGCGCGGATAAGCCTTAATCAGCGGCGAATCTTGTGTGAATAAATCCGTGGAGCGGGCAGCGACTTTCGCCACTTCATTGTTATTCCAAAAAACCCTGGTGCAGCTTATGGCTTGTGGAGAAAACAAATGACAGGCCAGGGAGATAATTAAACCTGATTGTAAATAAAATTGTTTGGGCATGAATAAAATTCCTTTTTTAACCGGTAAAATTGAGCTTAGCACCATCTTGCAAGAAAACCCAGATACTGATCGACTCACCTCTTACTTGTGCTAAAATTTCCTTTTGTCCATAAATTTGATGCCATGACCGAAACCGATACGTTACAACGATTTATGTTTGAGCATGCAAGTATTCGCGGTGAAATCGCTCATTTGCAAACCTCATATCAAACCATTATGCGCCAACACCCCTACCCCGCAGCAGTAAAACGCTTGCTCGGAGAAGCTTTGGTATCTTGTTTGCTTTTAGCTGGCAGCATTAAATTTGAAGGCGAAATCAGCTTACAATTTCATGGCGATGAACGCTTGCCTTTGCTGCTGGTGCAATGCGATCACCAGTTACAAATACGTGGCTTTGCCAAATATAAGCCTGCGGGTGAAGAACCGGTCGATTATCAACATGCCTTCCTGAACGGCAAAATGGTGCTTATCATCAATCAATATAAACATACCCAAGCTTATCAAAGCGTGGTGCCGATAGGCTCGATTTCCATGGCTGAAAACATCATGCATTATTTTGCCCTGTCAGAACAGCTCTCAACCCGGGTGTGGCTGGCCGTGGATGATGAGCAAGCGGCAGGGATGTTGCTGCAACTCATGCCAGGCCAAGACACTGTACAACGGGAACAATTTTGGGAATATGCCGTGCAACTGGGACAAACCATTACGGAAAAAGAATTATTAACCCTTAGCAATCAAACCATTTTACACCGCCTGTATCATGAAACCCAATTACGGCTTTATGAAGCGCGTACAGTCCATTTTCGTTGTCGCTGTACCCCTGAAAAAATGAAACAAGTGCTTACTGTTTTAGGCGAGCAAGAAATACAAGAATTGGTAAAAGAACAAGGGGAAATAGCCGTAACATGTGATTTTTGCAATCAAAAATACGTCTTTGATCCCATAGACATCACCCTGCTTTTTCACAAAAACAAGTGAAACGGAGGCATGTGGTGCCTCCAGTGCAAGCTATTGAATTGGGAATTGGAGATTGATCATGAATGATTGCTGCTGCGCGTCAAGTTCGGTGTAATCGCTACGCATTGCTTGTAAAATCAACTTCATATTGCTGAATTGTTCGCTAAGCTGAAAATATAAAGCCGCTGATTGACTTTCCTGCAATTCACCTACGGTTAGATAAGCAGCTTGCCCCATATCGGTGAAATAATCCAGGCTGACATGGCGCTTTTTAGCCATACCAGGAAACAATCCGCAAAACAGCAGGCTTTTATCGCCCACATCGCGCAACAATTCAAGTTGCCGTTTGCCGCCCATGCGCATGGATTCCAGGAAATCCAATGCGATTACCGATTCAAGAAGATGGGTGGTTTGGGAAAACCGCATGAGCAGAAACACCAGATAACTCTCTGTATTTTCAGTTAAAATTACATGAGTCGCAGCTTGTGCTTCATTGACCAGCGCATGCCATTGGCTGATGTCGGTGGGATGCAGTATTAATTTTTTCATAATATCCACCTTGTTTTACATAGGCTTACTACTAGTTTAGCAAAGTCCTTGCCACAACATAAAAATTTACTAAGTCAGAGATTTGCCGTGCCTGCAAGATGAATCAATTATCAAAAATACAATCTTCATTGTATAATGGTAAATAATGAACAATTCTTGTTTTGCCTCTTAGAATTCATTAATGACTTTCAAGCAAAGATGGTCAACACGCTCGCTGCATTTCTGGTTAAGTTTTACCAGGTAAAGCAGCAAGCAGATCCACATGTCTTGCAAAATTCATTAGAAACTCTAGCGGCAGTTTAATTTATGAAGGTATTTATGATCGAAAAAATCCGCAACGTTGCCATTATTGCTCACGTCGACCATGGCAAAACCACACTAGTTGATAAGTTATTGCAACAGACTGGGACACTGAACGACAGGGCTCCAAAAGTTGAACGCATGATGGATTCCAATGCCCTTGAAAAAGAACGGGGGATTACCATTCTTGCGAAAAATACTTGCGTGCATTGGCAAGGGTATCAAATCAATATCGTCGATACACCCGGGCACGCTGACTTTGGCGGCGAGGTTGAACGAATTCTATCGATGGTTGATAGCGTATTGTTGCTTGTTGACGCTGTGGATGGCCCTATGCCACAAACGCGCTTCGTGACCCAAAAAGCATTCGCACGCGGATTGAATCCTATCGTTGTCATTAACAAAATTGATAGACCGGGGGCTCGTCCTGACTGGGTAATGGACCAAGTATTTGACTTATTTGATAACTTAGGCGCTACTGATGAGCAATTGGATTTCCCAGTAGTGTACACTTCTGCTTTAAATGGTTATGCCAAACTAAACCTCGAAGACGAAGCCAGTGACATGCACGCCTTGTTGCAAACCATTGTCGATCGCGTCAATCCTCCCAGCGTAGATAAAAATGGGCCATTCCAAATGCAAATCAGCTCAC
The DNA here is from genome assembly GCF_003989745.1 of Legionella septentrionalis. Lineage (GTDB taxonomy): Bacteria > Pseudomonadota > Gammaproteobacteria > Legionellales > Legionellaceae > Legionella_A > Legionella_A septentrionalis. The sequence continues at coordinate 49,527 of NZ_RZGS01000016.1, read as the reverse complement.
TGGATTATTCTTCCTATGTAGGGACCATCGGCATTGGCCGCGTCACGCGCGGACAAATTAAGGCAAAATCCCCAGTTAAGATCATCGACAAAGACGGCAATATACGCAGCGGTCGCTTATTGCAACTGCTTGGTTTTAAAGGATTGGAACGCATTGAAATGGAAGAGGCGAGTGCTGGCGATATCATCGCGGTAACCGGTATCGACCAATTAAATATTTCCGATACCATTTGTGATCCTAACCACGTGGAAGCATTACCGCCCTTAACGGTGGATGAACCTACCATCAGCATGACATTCCAGGTGAATGACTCACCTTTTGCCGGCCAGGAAGGCAAATTCGTCACCAGCCGCAAACTTCGCGAGCGTTTGGAAACTGAATTATTACATAACGTAGCATTACGCGTCGAAGATACGGAAGATCCGGATAAATTCCGCGTATCAGGCCGCGGCGAATTGCATTTATCCATCCTCATTGAAAACATGCGCCGTGAAGGATATGAGTTAGCTATTTCCAAACCCGAAGTGATTCTGCGTGAAGAACAAGGGGAAATGCTGGAACCTTACGAGCGTCTCACCGTAGATATTGAAGAAAATCATCAAGGCAGCATCATGGAAAAGCTGGGAGAGCGCCGTGGCGAGTTGCAAAATATGCTGCCTGACGGCAAAGGCCGTGTCCGCCTGGATTATGTTATTCCTACGCGCGGATTAATTGGCTTTCACACTGAATTCCTATCCAGCACATCTGGAACCGGTTTGATGTATCATGTGTATGATCATTATGGCCCTGCCATCCGCGGCCGCATTGGCAAACGCAATAATGGCGTACTGATTGCCAACTGCCAGGGTACTGCACGCGCTTTCGCGCTCTTTAACCTGCAGGAAAGGGGACGTTTATTCATAGAGCCGCAAACGGTTTGTTATGAAGGAATGATTGTAGGCATTCATGCGCGGGACAATGATTTGGTCGTCAATGTGACGAAAGAAAAGCAGCTGACTAATATTCGCGCCTCCGGCAGTGATGAGAATATTATCCTCACACCACCGGTCAAGCTTTCACTCGAGCAAGCGTTGGAATTTATTGATGATGATGAGTTGGTGGAAGTTACACCGCAATCGATTCGTTTACGCAAGAAAGAACTCAAGGAACATGAGCGTAAACGCACGGCCCGGTCTGCCAACAGCGATGACTAAATAACTCTCCTGTTTATTTGCATGCAGGTCAACAGGAGGAGCCGCTTCATAGGACAACGCATGATTAAACAAAAATTTAAACGCGTTATTTTATATGCCCGCCAGTATCGAGCCAACCAGGGTGTGAATGAAACCCTGCAGCGCCTTACCGCATTTTTGCAGGAAAAGCGTATTGAAACATTCCAGGATATCGATACGGCTGCCAGTTTCGATTTGGATGTCCCTACACTTGAACGCGACAGCATGGGTGAACAGCAAGATCTTATCGTGGTAGTCGGCGGCGATGGCAGCTTGTTATCCGCAGCCCGCATGGCAATTAAAATCAATGTTCCGGTGATCGGCATCAACCGTGGGCGTTTGGGTTTCCTAACCGATATTTCCCCCAAAGACATCGAACCCCAGATCAGTGCGGTATTAAATGGTGAATACCTTGAGGAGCGACGTTTCTTATTGCAAACCCGAATTCACGATGGCGATACCACTTATTTCCAAGGTGATGCGTTAAATGACGTCGTGCTTTCGCGCGGTACGGAAACCCATTTGATTGAGTTTGATGTTTACATCAATCAACAATTTGTAAGCCACTATCGTGCAGATGGCTTAATCCTTTCTACCCCTACGGGTTCAACAGCTTATGCGCTTTCAGCAGGTGGGCCCATCATGCATCCGCAATTAAATGCCATGGTGATGGTCCCTATGTTTTCCCATAGCTTGAGTTCACGACCTTTAGTCATCGACGGTCATGATGTGGTGGAAATAAGAATCGGCAAGAATAATGAAAGCGATTTGCAGCTAAGCTGCGACGGCCATGAGTCACGCCTGGTTAAGCCGGGACAGCAAGTAGCAATGGAAAAAAATGCACAACAATTACGCTTGCTGCATCCTCGCGATTATCATTATTATGATACGTTAAGAATAAAATTAGGCTGGGGAACAAAATCCCGGCAAGGATAATGTTTCCAACCCACTTCTGGTGCTGCTATGCTTACGTCCTTACGCATTGAAAATTTCACCATCGTCTCTAATTTGGAATTGGATTTTCATCACGGCATGACTGCGTTCACCGGCGAAACAGGTGCAGGCAAATCCATTATGATCGATGCCCTAATGCTTGCCCTTGGCGAGCGGGCTGACGCATCGGTGCTTCGTCCAGGTGCGGAAAAATGCGATATTAGTGCCTGTTTTCATATCGATCGTTTTTCATTGCCTGAAACATGGCTGCAAGAACACGATGTGGCTTGTGAAGATAACCTTATTTTTTTACGCCGCGTCATTTATAGCGAAGGGCGCTCCAAATCTTACATCAATGGCCACCCTTTCCCATTACAAAAGATAAAAGAATTAAGTTCCATGCTGGTGGATATTCACGGCCAACATCAACATCAAACCTTATTGCAGCACCCCACCCATCGTCTGCAGTTGGATCAATTTGCCGGGCACGATGAATTGTTACAAAAAGTACAGTTTTTGTATCAAGGATGCTTAAATGTAAAACAAAAAATACAACGCTTGCAAAATCAGAATGCAAGCCTTGAACGTCGCGACTTGTTAACTTATCAATTGGAAGAATTGGCAAGCCTAAACCTGCAGGAAGGCGAACTTAAAAATCTGCATGAAGAACACCAATTGTTACATCATGCGCGTGATTATCTGGATTATGCCCAACAAGTCACCCTGCGCCTGCAAGGCGATGAATCGCCAACTATTTGTCAAAACTTAAGCCAAATATTACACTATTTAAGCGCTCTGCCACAGGAACATGCGCTAATCAAAAATGCCGGCGAACTCATCAACAGCGCGTTGATTCAATGCGAAGAAGCGGCAGATGAAATTGCGCGCTTTGCTGACTGCATACAACTTGATCCGGAACGTTTGCATGCCGTGGAAGAACGGATGAGTCTCTTGCATCAAATAGCACGAAAATTTCATGTTGATCCGGAACAATTATCTGAGCATGCCCAGCAGTTACAACAAGAGCTGGATAATTTACAAGCAACTGAACAAGAACTCAAAGATTTAGAGCAACAACATCAACAGCAACTCATGGCGTATGAGCAAGCTGCCTTGCTTTTGCGTGTTTCCCGCCAGCAGCATGCAGAGAAATTAGCACAGGAAATCAGCGCAACCATCCGCCAGTTAGGCATGCCAAAAGGCTATATTACCATTGAAATAAGCCCTCTGGACAAAATGACCGCACATGGCATGGATAAGGTCGAATACAAGGTATGCACCAATCCGGGCATGCTTCCTGATACCTTAGGTAAAATTGCATCTGGTGGCGAGCTCTCGCGCATCAGCCTTGCCATTCAGATGATTACCGCACAGCGGGCAAGTACACCAACGCTTCTCTTTGATGAAGTCGATGTCGGTATAGGCGGTGCTACTGCTGCCTTAGTCGGCCAATTGCTAAGAAAGCTTGGCGAGCGGCTACAAATTTTTTGTGTAACCCATCAACCGCAAGTAGCTGCTTGTGCCCATCAACATTTCGTGGTGGAAAAACATAGCGATGACACGCAAACCTATTCTCGCATCATCCCATTAAATGATGATGAAAAAGTGGATGAGATTGCACGCATGCTCGGCGGCTTGACCATTACTGAACAAACCCGTTCACATGCACGTGAATTGCTGTTTAGTTGATGTTTATTGGCACGCATCAATAATTTTATCTTTATTGGTATAACTGCATAAGCCGAAATAATTGTCTGCATCTGTATTGATGGGTTGCTTATCAAACATGGCAAAATAATACGAATCAAAATCATCAGTAGAGGCGCGTGATTGCCACCATTGATAATAATTTTTTTCAGCTCGCATGCTGGCATTTGGATTTTGATCCGCTGAATGGCTGCTTGGCCACCCCTCCTCCGTAACAATCGCCGTTTTATCTTTCAAAATGGCATGATTGCGGATTGCTTTTAAACGCTGTGTGAATTCACCTTTGGCAGCTTGCACATCCTTTTTTTCAGGGCTCCAGAACGGATAAATATTTACACCTACATGCGTTATTTTGGCTAAAATCCCATAGGGATCATTTTTTGCCAATGCAAGCCACGCCCCATCTTGCTGCGCACTGGTAATAATAATATCTTTATTGGTGATGCTTTTCTGCAGTTTGCTTATATCGGTTGCAATGCGTTTCTGTATGCCGGTATTTGCTACTGTGAAGTTCCAATTATATATATCTTCATTACCTGCTACGATCATGACCACGCAATTCGGGTATTGGTTTGCAGAGAGTATGGCTTTATCCACTTGCTCGCCCGTTGCTTTTTCACACCAGGTTGAACAGTTGTCTTTGTTTGGATCAAATTCAAATACACCCAATGCCACTTTTAACCCCAGCGGACAAGCCAAATCCGCTAATGCCACACTTTGTTTGCCGTCCACGGTGGAAAAGCTCGAATAAAATGTTTTAACGGTTTCAAACCCGGCATTTCTAATTGCATTTAAATCTTGCTGGATGACATTTTTCATGCCATTGATATCATTTCTTTGCTGGGCAGTGGTAAAAGCAGGACTGTGCGCAGGATCATAATTAATGCCGCGCTCCAAGGCCAAAGCAGCATGGCTTACAACACTGGTTAACATCATGGCAAGAAATTTTTTCATGATGATCCCTGTGGGGAAATGTAAGTTAAGTTTAGCCTCTATTCTTATAATTGACCAATATTTAAGCAAATATGGGCTAAATTCTCTGGATTTATTCTTGTGTTAAATAAGTACGGCGCTCTTGCATGGTTTCAATACTATTCACCACGGATTGGTAACAAATTTCTTGCATGATTGGAATAGACTTTAACGGCATGCCGGAATAAATTGCATAAGCAATGAAAAAACTGTCCTGCCACAGCTTTTCTGATTTTTTGGCTTTGGATTTAAGCCAGAAAGCCACCCATAAAAAATGAAATAACCATTGCATGCGATGCTGTTCCATCTCCTGAGTAAATACAGCGGCAATTGCTTCTTCAAACTGGCATACTTTCACGCCTTCGACATAACTGCAAAAACGGTTTACAATTTTATCGATTTGCGCATTTTCCACATACCAGGATTCAGTAAAACGTTTGTTTTTAGTCCATAATTTCGAACGTTTCAAAGACTCAGCAAGCGTCTGTGGCGTGAAAGGACTTATGGAAACCGCCAACTGCTCGATAAGGGTAGGAATATCAAGTTTTTGTGGAACAAATCGCAAACCTAATTCTTCCTGCATCTCAAGTAAATGCAGATCCGGCATTTCGCCGCGTTCAATCGTTAATGCTAGAAAATGGTTGGTCATCATCAATAAATAAGAAGAATCCACCGCACGCAACATGACGCTGTCATCGAATGCCTCTTCATAATAACGGGCGACGTCTTCAGGCGGGATAGACGGCGTAATCCATGCATCTTTGACGCCAAACTCTTGTTTTAATAATAAACCGCATAAGCGGTTGTTGCGTCCATCTTTTAAATGGATAAAAATGCCCTGCGCCCCCATGCCATCAATTTCACTGGCTTTCAATTGCACACGCGGAGTTTTCTGTCCGCCATGAAATACCACACCTTTTTTGCGTTGTTTCTTAATCCAGGCGCTGAATTGATCATGGTAGTAAGCAGGATACCAATTCTTTATAGCTTGCAAGCGTGATAAGGATATGGAACTCAATTCAATCGAATCCACAAGCTGTCCCAATGTTTCCACGACAACCTGCCTTACCTCTTGTTTCGGATGCAGCAAAAGCAAAAGCGCAATATCCTGCCCTTCCTCAATATGGTAGAGATCAAGCAACAAGTCAGCAAAAAAATCCGGCGGCATCGCATAGCTTTGTGCAAAGAAATTTTCTGCAATATCAAAAGTAGACAAGTCGGATAATTCTTCAATCAAGTCGCGTATGGAATTTAAATGCGAAATTTCTTCATGTTGCGAATCTGGAAAATCTTCCTGGCTGGCCAATTCGAGGTAAGCATTTTTTAAAGTATCGGATAAATCAACATGCACTTCATAGAATGCATTCAGCACGGGAAGCCAGAAACTTAAGGTATGTTTACCTTTCATAATCGCTGCGGCAATGTTGGCCATTAATTGATTGAGTGTCCGGCCTGCCAGTTTATTATCGCCTTCAAACGCTGCCTGCAATTGGGAAACGCAGATTTCCAAAGCAAGAACGCATGCTGAATAATAAGCACGCTCTTCTTCTACTTGCTGTTCATCCAACCCATCGATCAATTCCACCAGGCGTAAAGCCAGTTCAGGTTGTTGTAGAAAATGGGCATACGTTTTTGGATGAGGAGTGTCGCTTTGTGCAATTAAAGACGCCATCTCTTCTACCCATTTTTTTAAGCTTTCCAAATCGCTCATACTGGTGGATGAACCTCGCGTGGACGGCCATGCTCATCAAGAGCAACAAAAACAAACGTGCCTTCCGTTACACGATATTTTTGTGCATCGGCCAAAGCTTCTGACCATACTTCTACCGCAATGGTCATGGAAGTTTTGCCAACTTTGATTAATTCGGCATGACAACTTATCACATCTCCCACATGCACGGGTTTGAGAAATGTCATGGAGTTGATGGCCACGGTGGCCACCCTTCCCTGCGCGATTTTTTTTGCCAAAACCCCGGCCGCCAAATCCATTTGCGAAACCAACCATCCTCCGAAAATATCTCCATTGGCATTGGTATCCGCAGGCATTGCCAGTGTTTGAATGGTTAGTTCACCACGCGGCATCTTCATTATTCGCTACCGCGCTTAAGCTTCGCTAAAGCATCGGCCATGGCCGTGTTAAACACGGTCTTTTTAGATGCCGATGCTTTCTTAGGATCAGGTTTCTTGTGCGCCTCGGCTTTTTTGACCACGTGTACTTTTTTATCAGGCTGGGGTTTGGCCGTCTTTTCCTTCTTTTGCACGACGGAGGCTTTTTCCTCATCAAGGCGCATGCTTAAACCAATGCGGCGGCGCTCCTTATCCACCTCGATCACTTTAACCGTGACAATGTCCCCGGCTTTCACTACTGCCCTGGGATCACTGATGAACCGTTTGGTCAAAGCGGAAATATGCACCAAGCCATCCTGATGCACGCCAATATCCACAAATGCGCCAAAATTGGTGACATTGCTTACTACACCTTCAAGGATCATGCCTTCTTGCAAATGGCTGATATCCTCAACCCCTTCTTTAAAAGTAGCCGTTTTAAATTCAGGGCGCGGATCGCGGCCAGGTTTTTCCAGCTCTTGCAATACATCGCGCACCGTGGGTAAACCAAATTGTTCATCGACATAAGCTTCGGCATGCATACTGCGCAACAATTCCCGATTTCCGATAACTTGCTGAATACTGATTTGTTTCCCGCGAAGAATTTTTTCCACCAAAGGATACGCTTCAGGATGCACAGCAGAAGCATCCAGGGGATTATCACCATGCATGATGCGCAAAAAGCCTGCGGCTTGCTGATAGGTTTTCTCCCCCATGCGTGCAATTTCTCTAAGTTGCTCGCGATTACGGAAGGCACCATGCTCATTACGGTACTGAACCAAATTTTTAGCCAAAGTTTCATTAAACCCGGAAACGCGCGTCAGCAGAGAAACAGATGCGGTATTGACATCAACACCCACCGCATTCACGCAATCTTCAACAACCCCTTCCAAACTGCGCGCCAATCGAGATTGGTTCACATCGTGTTGATATTGCCCCACACCGATAGACTTAGGCTCAATTTTTACTAACTCGGCAAGCGGGTCTTGCAGGCGGCGGGCAATGGAAACAGCGCCGCGGATAGAAACATCCAAATCAGGAAATTCTTGCGTAGCTAATTCAGAAGCGGAATAAACAGAAGCTCCTGCCTCACTCACTATGATTTTCGTCAATTTGAGATCAGGATACATTTTAATTAAATCACTCACCAAGCGCTCTGTTTCACGTGATGCAGTGCCATTGCCGATACTGATTAAATCCACATTGAATTTGGCTGCCAATTTTGCTAAAGCGGCAATGGCTTCATGCCATTCATTTTGTGGTGCGAAAGGAAAGACAGTTGTATAGTCAAGCATTTTGCCAGTGATGTCGACCACAACGACTTTAACGCCAGTACGGATGCCAGGATCGAGCCCCATAGTAACCCGCGGACCTGCTGGAGCTGCCAAAAGCAGATCGCGCAAGTTGCTGGCAAACACTTTAATTGCTTCTTCGTCAGCCAGCTCACGCAGATGCGTGAGTAATTCCAGCTCCAGCTTGGTAAACAATTTAATCTTCCAAGTCATGCGCACAGTTTCAATTAACCATGCGTCCGCTGGGCGACCTTGGTTGGCAATTTTAAAATAACTTGCTACGCGGTTTTCACCATAATTTACTTCCTCGGGCAACATCAGGCTGATTTGTAAAACACTTTCACGCCGCCCGCGGAATATCGCCAATGCACGGTGTGAAGGAATTTTTTTAATGGGTTCGACGTAGTCAAAATAATCGGCAAATTTATTACCGGCAGCTTTTTTGTCTTTGGCTCCCACGGATTTTAAAATACCATGCTCCCATAAGTATTGGCGTAACTCTGCCAATAAGTTTGCATCTTCAGCAAATTTTTCCATCAAAATCTGGCGGGCACCTTCCAAAGCAGTTTCTGCATCGGGAATAGCCGCGTCGACATTAATAAATTGGCTGGCGTGCACTTCCGGAACCAGTTCAGGATTTTCTAATAAATCCAAAGCCAAGGGTTCCAAACCTGCTTCTTTCGCAGCCATTGCTTTGGTGCGGCGCTTGGGCCGATACGGCAGATACAAATCCTCAAGACGGGTTTTGGTGTCCGCCGCACTGATGGCTTGTTCCAATTCCGGTGTCAATTTCTCTTGTTCGCGAATCGAGGTTAAGATCACATTGCGGCGTTCTTCCAACTCGCGCAGATAGTCAACACGTTCAGCTAAAGTGCGCAATTGTTTATCATCAAGCCCGCCAGTAGCTTCTTTGCGGTACCGCGCAATAAATGGCACGGTTGCGCCTTCGTCCAATAAACGTATGGCTGCGTCTACTTGCGAAACCTTGGCTTTAAGTTCCTGTGCGATGATCGCCGCAGTCGCCAAAATCTGTTGAGTCATTCCTCTCCCCGTAAAACGTACAAAAAATTCGCCACATGAAGTGGCTGCAACAAACTGGTAGCAGACACTTCATGTATTGGAAAATTTTTTTCCAATACATGAAGGCTGACATTATACTCATAGCCTGGATTTTGCGATAGCTTGTAAATTTCGCACGCTATTCCACAGTTACGGATTTTGCCAAATTACGCGGCTGATCCACATCCGTCCCCTTGGCAACAGCCACATGATATGCCAAAAGTTGTAATGGCAAGGTATAAATAATCGGCGCGATCCATTGCCCACACGCCGGTACTTTGATTAAACGGGCGCCATTTGCCGCCCATGATTGTGAATCATCCACGAAAACAAAAAGCTGACCACCGCGGGCGCTCACTTCGTGTAAATTGGATTTTAATTTATCCAATAATTCATCATTGGGTGCCACTGCTACAACTGGCATGTCTTTATCAACCAGCGCTAATGGGCCATGTTTCAATTCTCCGGCCGGATAAGCTTCGGCATGAATATAAGAAATTTCTTTTAATTTTAACGCGCCTTCCAATGCCACAGGATACTGCACTCCCCGTCCCAAAAACAAAGCATGCGCCTTGTTCACAAACATGGCAGCGAGCGATTCAACTTCTTTATTCATCTTTAATGTACGCTCACAATCGCGAGGCAACTGCTGCAATTGTGCCAATACTTCCAAACCGCGCGCATCATGACAAAGGGCCGCAGCAAGCATCAGGAAAGCAGCCAACTGCGTGGTAAAAGCTTTCGTGGAAGCCACCCCGATTTCAACTCCGGCACGCGTTAAAAATACGAAGTCAGATTCACGGACTAACGTACTGGTTGCAACATTACAAATTGCAAATGTAGCCAGGTAATTCATTTTTTTAGCTTTAATAAGCGCCGCCAGGGTATCTGCGGTTTCTCCGGATTGCGACACAGCAATAAATAAAGTACCGTCGTTTACAACCACGTCCCGGTAACGATACTCGCTGGCAATCTCCACCTGTGTGGGCAGGCCGGCTAAAGATTCCAGCCAATATTTGGCCACCATCCCTGCATGATGGCTGGTCCCACAAGCTACAATGTGTATTTGTTTTATCTGGCTAAAAATTTTGGCGGCACGATCACCGAAGCTGCCACGCAGCACCTCAATACTGGCAATTCGCCCTTCCAAAGTATCGGCCAATACTTTACCTTGCTCAAAAATTTCTTTCAGCATGAAATGGCGATATCGGCCTTTGCTAATTGCATAGGCATCATCGTTTAATGGATACGATTCCCGCTCTACTGCTTTTCCCTCGACGTCGAACAGCTCGATACCAGACGCCGTGAGCCTGGCTGAATCGCCTTCTTCCAGATAAATAACCGATTGAGCAAACGAACGCAGTGCCAATGCATCTGAGGCAATGAATTGTTCGTCAATGCCTTGGCCTAGAACAAGTGGGCTGCCTTTGCGTGTAGCAACCAATTCATTTGGATGTTTTTGATGGATGACCCCTAGGGAAAAAGCCCCTTTCATCTTCACAGCCGTTGCCTGTACGGCCTTTAACACGGAATGAAACTGTTGGTAATGATGGTGAATCAAATGGGCTGCTACTTCCGTATCCGTTTCCGAAGTAAATGCATAACCTAAATCTTGTAAATATTGGCGCAACTCTTCATGATTTTCGATGATGCCATTATGCACTACAGCTATTTCGTTATGCGACACATGCGGATGCGCATTTTCCTCGCACGGCCTGCCATGCGTAGCCCAGCGTGTATGCGCGATGCCGATATTGCCCGTCATGGTGGTCTTTGCCATGGCATCCGCCAAGGCTTGTACCTTGCCCTGGATGCGCAAACGATTGAGCTGTTGGTCATTATCTATGATTGCAATTCCTGCAGAGTCATAACCGCGGTATTCAAGCCGGCGCAAGCCTTCCAATAAAATTTTACCGATTTCCCTATGTGATACTGCTCCCATTATCCCGCACATAACCACTCCTCATTCGTAACCATCATCGATGATATGAGCTACTTTTTAATACAAAGCAACGGATTATGCCACAATCCAAGCTGCGACCAAATATTTCATACCAATTCCATCAATTTGCTTTTTTCAGCAAGCGGGCACGATCACGTTGCCAGTTCCTTTCTTTAATTGTATCGCGTTTATCGTGAGTTTTTTTACCTTTTGCCAAGGCAATTTTCACTTTGACACGGTTTTTCTTCCAATACATCGACAAAGGTACAACCGTATATCCCTGCCGCTCGACACTGCCAATCAGTGTATTCAATTCGCGTCTGTTTAGCAGCAGCTTGCGCGTACGCGTGGCATCCGGATGTATATGCGTCGAGGCCGTGGGCAACGGCTGAATTTGCGAACCTAGCAGCCAGGCTTCGCCATGCTTGATGATTACATGCGCATCGGCAAGATTAATTTTTCCAGCGCGCAAACTTTTTACTTCCCAACCTTCCAACACGATGCCAGCTTCATATTCTTCTTCTACAAAATAATCAAAGCGCGCTTTTTTATTAATCGCAATGCTGCTTTCTTGTTTCGCCATGGGAATTACCCCCAACCAATTACCCAAAAAAATACAGTTAGGATATCATGATACAATGCACAGACCTAAGGAGAATGTTCAATGAACATCAATGATTCAATCCCTTCCCTTTCTTTTCAGGCGACCAATGGGCTTTCAGCTCATTTCGATAATTACCGCGGCAAATGGCTGGTCCTTTATTTTTACCCTAAAGATTCCACACCAGGCTGCACGCGGGAAGGGCAGGGATTTCGCGATCACCAGCAAGAATTTTTGCAATTAAACGCAATCGTGTTTGGAATTTCTCGCGATAGCCTAAAATCGCATGAAAACTTTAAAGCCAAACAACAGTTTCCTTTCGAATTGATAAGCGATGCAGATGAGACACTGTGCCAAGCTTTTGATGTTATCAAAATGAAATCGATGTATGGCAAGCAAGTGCGCGGCATTGAACGCAGTACTTTCCTCATTGATCCTGAGGGCAAATTACGTCATGTGTGGCGTAAAATCAGCGTGCAAGGACATGTCGAAAACGTTTTAAATACATTGAAAGAATTGCAAAGCAAGGCAAACGCAGGTGCATGACTGGTATGGTGCAGCTTAAACGCTTGACGGCAACCATGCCCCTGCTCACAATGAAGCAATTTGGTAATAAGGATTAGTATTATGGATAATAAGTGCAAAAATTATAAACTCTTCGTGCTGGATACGAATATCCTCATGCATGACCCTGCCGCCATATTCAATTTCGAAGAACACGATATCTATTTGCCCATGGTGGTTTTAGAAGAATTGGATAACCATAAAATGGGTATTTCCGAGGTTGCGCGCAACGTACGGCAAACCAACCGCATCCTGGTCGAATTAATGGCCAATGCGTCCCATGCACAAATCGTGGAAGGACTTCCCATCCCCAATTTTTTCTCTGATAAAACGCGCAGCAGTGGGCGGATCTTCTTTCAGACCGATGATTTTGAACATCTGCACCCCATTTCGCTGCCTGGGCATAAAGTCGATAATACCTTGCTGGCCACAGCCTTGGGATTGCAAAAAAAACACCCCAATAAGCAAATTATCATTGTGTCGAAAGACATTAACCTGCGCATTAAAGCCGGAATCCTTGGCATAGTTGCAGAAGATTATCACAGCGATCAAGTGCTGGATGACGTTAATTTATTGCACAGTGGCTTGCATGTTTTGCCGAATGATTTTTGGAATACGCATGCCAAAGACATCAACGCCTGGAAAGAAGGTGGGGAAACGTTTTACCGCATCAGCGGGCCTTTAGTCAGCCAATGGAATTCAAATGATTGTTTAAGTACGGAAGATGATCAATTCCAAGCGCTAGTTAAAAAAATTCAACCTGAGCATGTTATCGTGCAAGTAGCACATGATTACACGCAAAATAAACACGCCGTGTGGGGAATAACAGCGCGCAACCGTGAGCAGAATTTTGCCCTTAACATGTTGCTTGATCCGGAAATAGATTTCGTCACGTTGCAAGGCCCTGCCGGTACAGGGAAAACTTTACTGACAATTGCAGCAGGACTTATGCAAGTCTTGGATTTAAAACGCTATACGGAAATCATTATGACCCGTGTCACCATCCCCGTGGGCGAAGACATCGGTTTTCTGCCGGGCACGGAAGAAGAAAAGATGACACCCTGGATGGGGGCGTTAATGGATAATCTTGAGGTATTGCACAGCGCACAGGAAGGCGGCAGTTTTGGACGCAATGCCACAGCCGACTTACTGCAAAATAAAATTAAAATACGCTCGTTGAACTATATGCGGGGGCGTACTTTTTTAAACCGTTTTATCATTATCGATGAAGCGCAAAATTTAACATCCAAACAAATAAAAACGTTAGTCACCCGTGCCGGTCCGGGTAGTAAAATCATCTGTCTTGGTGATATCAAGCAAATCGATACACCGTATTTGTCTGAAACCACTTCAGGCTTGACCTTTGCAGTCGATCGCTTCAAAAACTGGGAGCATAGTGCCCATATGACGCTGACCCGCGGCGAACGCTCAAGACTTGCATATTATGCTGCAGAACATTTATAGTACACCTTTTAGAGATCGTGTTTGCATTATGCAATGTGTCCGAGCAATAAGCGCCTTACGTTTTTGCTCGGACACAGGCAAGCACGAATACTCGCAACACAGGATAAACCATGTCTATTCAAGCTATAACTTTTGATGACGTTTTGCTCGTCCCTTCTTACAACCACCACGAATCACGTCGGGTCGTAGACATCAGCATGACCGATCGATTAGGCAAGCTGACCCTGGAATTGCCTGTCATCAGCTCCAATATGGATACCATTACTGAAAGTAAAATGGCCAACTTCATGCACAGCAAGGGAGCAATTGGCGCGTTGCACCGTTTCTTAAGTATTGAAGACAATATCCGTGAATTTAAAGCGTGCAACGGCCCTGTATTTGTTTCCATTGGCTGCACCGCGGCAGAGCTGGAACGGGCTGAGGCTTTGCGCGATGCAGGTGCTGAATATTTTTGTGTCGACGTGGCGCATGCGCACGCAAAATACGTTGGAAAAACCTTAAAAAATTTACGTCAATTACTGGGGACACGCTGCATCATGGCCGGCAATGTCGCAACCTACGCAGGCGCTGATTACCTGGCTTCATGCGGAGCTGACATTATTAAAGCTGGAATTGGCGGGGGCTCTGTTTGCAGCACACGCATCAAAACTGGTTTTGGTGTCCCCATGCTGACTTGCATTCAGGATTGCGCCCGTACAGATCGCTCTATTGTAGCAGACGGCGGTATCCGTACTTCGGGCGATATCGTGAAAGCGCTTGCTTTCGGCGCCGATTTTGTCATGATTGGCGGCATGCTTGCCGGAACCACACCGACGCCCGGCGATATCATCAGCAAAGAAGACGGTATCCAAGTGAAACGTTATCGCGGCATGGCTTCTCGCGAGGCACAGGAAGATTTTCTTGGGCAAATGCATGAATGGAAAACAGCGGAAGGCGTAGCCACGGAAGTGCCTTACCGTGATCAGCAAGATGCCATCATAGCAGATATCATTGGAGGCTTACGCTCCGGACTAACCTATGCAGGAGCGGATTCCATTAGCGAATTGCAGCGGAAATTAAATTATGTACTGGTGACGCAAGCAGGTCGTATAGAAAGTCTGCCGCATAAACTAATGGAGCGTTGAGCAAACCTTCCAGCGTCTGCCATCATCCTTAAGCAGATATGGCGACGCGGCATCAAGTTGGCGGAGTAGCTTGCACGTTAGACTCCATGGTTTGCGTTTGCTGGGATTGTTGCTGTACATTGGCTTGATTTTTTTGCTCGACTTGGCTGTTGTATTCCTCTTCCGATTCTTTTGAAAACTGCTTTGTACCATTTTCTGAATCTGGGACCTTTGACATTTGCGGGGCATTTTTTACTCCCGCATTTTCGTTGATTTGTTGCTGCATGTTAGCATCACTTTGCAGACTTTCTTGTTTTGTTTCATTGCTTAATTTGTTGTCTTGCTCTCCTGACAAATCTTGTATTTGCTCAGAAACTTCTTCTTCAACCGTGTCCTGATTTACCAGTTCAGGGTTATTGGCTATTTCTTCAACCTTCTGCTGCATTTGCTGCTGTTCTTGTGTTTGTTTAATCTGGTTATCAACTGATTTATCTTCAACTTTATTTATCTTTTCCTGATTTTCCTTTTCTTTTTCTTGGAGCTTTTTATCCTGCTCGCTGGTATTTTCCTTTAATTTTTCCTCCTTTTCTTCTTCTTTTTTCTCTTGTTTAGTAAATCTATTTTTTATATTGTCTTTCAAAGCAGTGAAAACCCCTTGCATTTTTTCATCAAAGTCTTTTTGAAATTGGGAATTTTTTTGCGCCTCCAGCATCTCCATCATCTCAGCCAGAACTTTAAGCATATTTTTCATCCACTCATCTTTCATCCCTTCAGCCATTTGATGTATAGGAGAAGACACACTGGCTTTTGCTTCCTGATTT
This sequence comes from Legionella septentrionalis, assembly GCF_003989745.1. Classification (GTDB taxonomy): domain Bacteria; phylum Pseudomonadota; class Gammaproteobacteria; order Legionellales; family Legionellaceae; genus Legionella_A; species Legionella_A septentrionalis. The sequence goes on along the minus strand of NZ_RZGS01000016.1, from coordinate 33,752 downwards.
TTGCCTTCTTCCTTACTTTTTGAAGGGGTTGCAGCCTTATCTTCCTCCGCAGGCGCGGCATCAAGCTTTTTCTCAGGCCCGGGAATAGGAGAATTTTGTTTGGTTTTATCTTGGTTGACTGTTTGAGTGTTTAAATTTTCTGGTTCTGGCATAAATACATCTCCCGCTGGAGTAATTCTGATATTACACTATAAGTATAGTTTAATAAGTATAGTGAATGCTTAATTTGTCACGTAGATAAACATTTAGGCTTCAAATAAACAAGTAAGTGCGATAATGAATCATATATATTTTTCAAAAAATATAAGTTTCATTTATTATTTTTTACACTAATTTTGCAAATTGAAAATGAATATAGACGATTTCCGCTACATGCGCCGCGGCAAACATATAAAAGCATTGCCGTTACAACAAGCAACTTTATTATCACCCATTGATAAGCGCAACGGCAAAAAAGAAAAAGCATTGTTGCTCCTACACGGATTTTCTTCATCACCGGCGGTTTTTCGTGAACTTGTCCCTGCACTTGGCATGTATGACACAATACTCGCGCCTGTTTTACCTGGCCATGGGGAAAGCATTGCCGCTTTCGCTTCTGTAAAGAGCAAAGATTGGCTCACAGCAGCTGAACATGCATGCGCCCACCTGGTACAAGAATACAGCATGGTGGATGTCATGGGCTTGTCTTTAGGTGGGTTGTTGGCCTGCCATTTAAGCAACAAATTTTCCCTGCACCACCTTTATCTGCTAGCCCCGGCATTGGCATTACGGCTTAAAATCAGCCCGGCACTTAATCTGGCCTATGTTTTACAAAAATTGGGTTTCAAAAAATTACGCAATCGGGCGGGAAATATATGCAGTGAATCATCCTATGAATTAGCCTACCGCCAGCTGCCCATCATCAGCATCAGTGAAATATTAGGCTTGATCAATACATTTAAATTTACACCACCCACTTGCCCAACGGATATTTTTCTTGGATTTTATGATGAAGTCATCCACTCAGCCAGGGTTGCTGACTATTTTGCCAACTTGCCACATGCACGCGTGCATTGGCTAAATAACTCAGCGCATGTGCTCCCGTTAGATACGGATGCAGAGACAATTGTTGCCTGTGTACAGCAAAACTGGAAGAATTAAGCGGGCAAGGTACTTATAGGTTGAGACTTTAAAGATAACATGTTGCTTACCCAAGCTCATTCAGTTCTATAATTATCAATATGCACATTGTCTTATGAAAAAATATGAAATTTTCTGATAGGGAAGAGGAAAAAATTATTACCGTTATGTTTCAAATCCTTGGGGAACTCTCAAACCCCACCCTTGTCTGTGATAAAAACGGTACCATCTTGTTTGCAAACAAAGCCTATCAAAAATTAACAAATAGTGAGCCAGAAAATAAAATTTTTTGGCGTTTGTGCCCTATATACAAGAAGAGCCCGGATTATTTTAATCAAGCCAGGGAGCAAAACACCGAAACCCGTGCAGAATTAAAGTTCCATGATAAAACATTTATTATTCGTGTTATCCCAATAAATAATGTCTGGGCTAACGGATCTATTTACATCATCTATTTAGAAGATATTACTTTACAAGCTGAGTTAACCAAACAATTAACGAATGATAAAAAGCTGTTACAACAATCTTTTTTAAATACAATCCTAGCTTTTTCCAACTTCATCGAATCAAGAGATCCATATACATCAGGCCACCAAAAACGTGTGGCGACGCTCTCATTAAATATCGCAATTAAGGCAAAAATAACTGCACCTGAGTATTTATACGCAATATATTATGGGGCCCTCATACACGATATTGGCAAAATTGGAATTCCTATGGAGTATTTGGTTACTCCAAGAAAATTAACTACGTACGAATATGCAATAATTAAGGCCCATGTTGAAATTGGCTATAAAATACTTATTAATATCAATTTTCCGTGGGAAATTAAACCTGTGGTTTACCAACATCATGAGCGTATGGATGGTTCCGGATATCCAAATCATCTCAAGGGCAGTCAAATAAGCATACCTGCCCGCATCGTTGCCATTGCAGACGTATATGAAGCCATGTCAACCCATAGGCCTTATCGAGAGGCTCTGCCACAAGCTGATGTGGTTAACTATCTAAAAAAACATAGGGGGATTTATTCGATCCGTATTACATTGATTCTTTTTTTCAATGCCTTGCAGACACTGAAAATGTGTATTTAATGAACTCAGATTTTAAACTCTTCTAAAACAAAGCTATAAGCTAATAGTTACCGTTCCTAAAGTTTTTAGACTCCTTAGCTTTAATTTACGTACCCAAAATATCATCTTGCTTCGATCTGCCGCCTCCAACGCGCAAGAAATTTGCAGAATAATTACAGGTAATAGGCCTTGGGACCGTCTAAGCCACACCTCCTAGCCAAAAGACCGGCATGGAAAGAATGATCGCTTATTCAAGGAAGCTAATATGTTGGATACTACGAACAGAACATTATCATGTTTATTTTACCAAATATCTTGCACTCACATTCTATCTGCACAGACAGACTGCGCCTTTAAGCCCTGGAGCTATCATAACGAAATAGCCAATTCATTTGTTATAACGATTGTATTCCTGAATAAAGGGCATATTCCAGTCGCGCATATCCAAGACCGAGCCATTAAACGCCATGAAGTCAGCTTTCATTTGCGGAATATTATAAAAATGAATATCGCTGGCATCGCTAGCCAAGGTGTGTTGCCTTTTCACAGCGGAAATCTCAGCAATGGATTGGTCATGGGTTTTAACAAAAGCACGGTTAGCACGCAGATAGCGGCCATTAAAATGTGCCTTACCACATAACTCCACATCCAGTCTATCTGCAACTCCCGCCAGCTGCATGAAAGAATTACCTTTTGCGCGGACAACCAATAATTTTGTTTTAATCCAATACAAACTCATCCAGGCATCATCATCTATGTTAAGGGAGGCAAGGTTAGCCACACCTACCAATTGCACTTTTGGCTTGCCTGCTATATGGAGGCGTAAACCGGGACTATGAATCCCGGTAACTTGCACGAGTCCTGAACCTTTAACATCCAGGGTTCGTAAGGAAATATCACCGCCTAACGTGGTTTTTCCCTTATTATCAATAGACACATCGAGTAAACTTGAGTGCAATCGCGTACCGGTGATAGTACCAATGCCTTGATAACGAAATGAATTTAAGAAATGACCACGAATTTCAGCGTTGATGCCACCATGATGTGGGTAACCTTCCCCTACTTTTATGAATAACGTATTGTTTTTAACAAACGTATGTACTTCCGCCAAATCACGTGGATCACCACGCAAAATCACCGCAGGACGGGCATACCCCGTATGCAGGCTCACATTCATGATGCCCTTAATTCGAATACTGGTAAATTTCCCGGCAGGACGATGCTGTGTAACTGCAGGCAAGGGACGGTCTTCGACTTTAACTACTGAGGCAGGTGGAACAGTGCGTGTGCAACCGATGAGAAAAATAACGCTGAAACATAAAAATTGTCTGACCATATCTGTTCCTGTGGCAAATGTCATGAAGACTAGGAAGAGCCTTTGTTAACTATTCGCATAAAAATACATTGCTTCTACCTTATTAGAAGTTCATGCAACGTGCAACCATGTTTATAAGAACAAATATGGGGTAAAGGTGCAATCTTATCCAAATGCATTTCCATTTAAGGCATCTATAACTAAACTCATGCATCCATGACCAAAGTTACTTTAGTCATGGTATTTTTGTATGCGGAAAATATGCAATTATTGCAGGCCGGAGTAATTTACAATTTGATGAAAAGAAGCAGCTCTATTGAAGCCATGTGTGGGCTAGCCATTTACAATTGAGCTCTAATATTAGCAATACAAGGGTTATGGCTTTCCACCAGAAACTTGATGAAGCAGCGGAGCATATGGGCAGCATGGAAGTTAGTTTAACCTCAGTGAAGATACGGCCAAAAAATTTACTGATCTGGAAACAGCTGTTGCAACTTATATTGAAAGTGCGCAAGGACAGTTAAAGAAATTGCCAATGAATGTGAGCGTGTTCTAGAAAGTTATGCAAACGATATGCAAAAAGGACCCGAGAAATTTGCCGAGACTTTTCAGAAACATTGGGATAACTTGAAAAAGGATGACAGCCATGCTGGAATAAAATTTTTCACAGCGGTTGCCAATATTCTTAAGAATTTTTTTCACCCACCCTGAAACAGGATGCCAATGTGGGCAATACTTGCGAGCCGCAGCATAATGATAACGATTCGTTAAAAATGACTAACTAAAATCCGCCGCATTTCACCAGGGTGCTTGACCCTACGCAAAATACAGCGGCACGGCGATTAAACCGCGGTAACTTCTTCCGCTTGTAACCCTTTTGGCCCTTTGGTTACCAGGAATTGAACGCGTTGACCTTCTCTCAGCGTTTTGCGGCCATTATTATCGTCAACAATTGAGCGGAAATGCACGAATACATCATCTTGACCATTATCACGGCTAATAAAACCGTAGCCTTTATCATCATTAAACCACTTAACGTGGCCAGTTTCTTTAACAGACATGTCTATTTTTCCAAATTAAATTAAAAACACACTTGTGCAATGCAAAAGCCACAGCATCAACGCATGCGGGAAACGCGGTATATTTCGCTGCTTTAAACTTCAAAGGGAGGGAAATCACGAAAGGCAAGGTTTTAACCGGGCAAACAAATACAACAAGTATGTTTAGTATAACCCAAAGCGGCACAAATTGCGAGGATATTGCTTAAAACGTTATCTTTTATGTGTGTTTAAGGCTAGAGGACAAGTTTTCATATGCTTGTCGCCTAAATGTTCTGCTAATTTTTGCAAAGCTTGTTCATTATTTTTATAAAAATGATGAGCGCCTAAAACATGATATAAGCCACCTCGCCTCAAAACAGCCAATACAGGCTGACGGACACGGGTAAACCAGAGTTCGATGCCACCTTCTTCCAGCCGTTCACTCACACTTTGCAATGTCTGCAGCCCGCTGGCATCCAGTTTGTTCATGCTAACGCAATCCAAAATGATGTAGCGTAGTTTTTGTTTTTCAGAAATTAGCTTTAAAATTTTATCTTCAAAATAGGCAGCATTAGCAAAATAAAGAGAACCGTTAAAACGCAGCAAGCTAATGAGATAACAAGTTTTTTCACTATGCTCTTCCCCTACTTCAACCAACTCACCCTCTGCATTACGGGTCAATTCAGTAAATCTAGGCCGCATGGTTTCGTATAAATAAGCGCCCAAAGCTAATAAAGTTCCCAGCAGTACGGCATGAGCCAATCTGGGCGCTAAAACCAGGGTAAGCAGAAACGTTGCGACTGCTACCATACCTTCGTAACGGCTAACTCTCCAAATACGCAACATTTCTTTAATATCGAGCAAGCCCAAGGCACCCACCATGATCACAGCAGCCAACGTTGCATACGGCAGATAATAAAAAAGCGGGGTGAGCCATAACAACACGATCATCACCACCAAGCCAGCCACTATTGAAGCAAATCCGGTGCGTGCCCCCGAATAAAAATTAACCGCGGTGCGCGTAAACCCTCCGGAAACAGGCATGGATTGAAAAAAACTGCCTATGCATTTAGCCAATCCTTGTCCGAATAACTCTTGGTTAATATCGATGCGTTGACGGCTCTCGGTAGCGATGCGTTTGGCGATAGTAATGGCTTCGGTAAACCCAACCAGCGCAATCACCAGAGCTGACATGAACAAGCGCGAGACAATATCCCAATCAAAATCGATGGGTTTGAAGGAAGGCAAACCTTGCGGAATAGTACCGATTACAGCTCCCCCTGATTGCAGCTTGATTTTGTTATCCAAAGATAAATGCGCAATGCGCCACTCATGCGGATCAACGTCGCCAATGGGGGTCATTTGCTCCTCCACATAAAAAACGACTTGCTTATCCCGGGTCAACAAACGGCGAAAGCGCAAGCGGTTTAATTCTCCTACTTCATAATTATGGCGTGCTATCAAACGTTCCAACTGCCATTGCGCCTGGCTGGCTTCATTAATAGCGCTATCTGTTTCTTCTGCATCCTTACCGGCTGTCTTGATGGTTGTATCCACCACGTCTTGAGTTTTATCCACTTTTTCCAGTTGCAATTTTATTTCTCGTGGAAACTTGTGATAATTATCCAACATCTGTTGTACGGGTAAATTTAAGATTTGATTTGTGCGCACGGTTTCTACTTTTTCGTAACCAATTAACCAAGCCACTATGGTGGTTATGACCACGGCCATGATGGTGTGCGGCCAGTTAGGCCACAAACGCCGACCGCCCAAAATGATAATGAATGCCAAAACCGCTATGCCTACGGTCGGCCAATGAGTATTGACTGCGGCATCTTCCAGCACTTGCCATACGGTTTGATAGTAACGTGGGGCAGTAACTGCATAAACACCAAATAAATTTCCAAGCTGCATGCTGGCAATAATGATGGCCACTGCGTTTATAAACCCTAAAATCACCGGGTAGGAAATAAAATTAACGACGATTCCAAAACGCAATAAACTTAATGCCAGTTGAATGGCGCCCGCTAGAAAAGCCAGTAATAATACATATTGTAAATACTCTGGCGTATCAGCTGCTGCCAAAGGCTGCAAGGCCACTGCCGTTAGCAAGGAAGCTACCGGAACAGGCCCTGTGGATAAACTGCGTGAGGAACCAAATAATGCGGCGACCATCGGAGGAATAAATGCTGCATACAATCCCATATGAACCGGAAGACCTGCCAAATGAGCATAAGCCATTGCTTGTGGGATAAGGAGCATGGCGACAGTCAGCCCTGCGATTAAATCAGCACGAACCGTGGCCCAATATTTCAATTCCGGGAGCCACTCCAGAAAAGGGAAGAAAGGTTTTAATGTATTTTGCCAATGGGTTAAGTAAGCTTTCAAAGCTTGCATCGATCATCCTGTTAAGCAAATGGCTCCCTGGTTAGCACATTAGGTATTGCGCAATATAAACACTAATAAAGCAATAAACCCTATCAAGATCAAGGCTAATAATCCCATGCTGGAAAAACTTTTGGATAAGTTATCCCTGCTGAATAACTCAGGACGGCCTTTTACGGTGCGGTATAATATCCACATGATGAATCCGGCCGCGGCAATGGCTAATATTTGATAAAATGTTTGCATAGCTTATCCTTAATTTTCACAATCATGCCTAATCAACGCAACACGCTAATGAACAATGGCCATCAATATTACTTACTTGTTCGCCTCAAATTCAAAAGCGTCCGCGAACAAGTTTTCAGCCTGAGCTCCATGGGTGAGGAGAGCATCACGCGTGCTGTAAACCATATCAAAAGGCCCGCTCATTACAATGTCCCAATGAGCAAGATCTTGCCTATGACGCGTGATAACCCGTGAAGCCAATGTATCCTTGCTGACATCGGATAATAAAGAAAAATATTGAAAATGCTGCACGTGTTTTTGCCATTGCAAAACTTGTTCATCCATATACAAATCACTCTTGGAGCGCGCCCCCCAATACAATTCAAAAGCCCGCTGCTCTCTGGTAATTAATAATTGCTCAATCATGGCCTTTACAGGAGCAAAACCTGTGCCGCCGGCAATGAAAATAACGGGTTTGTCCGCATGCAGCCGATGCACATGGCATTTCCCCAAAGGTAAGCGGATGGTAACCCGGGCATCGCGTTTGATTTGTGCCAGCAAATTATCGACTACTGGATTTTCGCGGCTATGCCGCATGTGTAATTCATATTTGCGCGAACCCAGTGGGGCATTTGCAATGGAATAACTATAAGCTTCATCGCCTACAAGGATTTGTAAATATTGACCGGCCTGATAATCCACGTATTGTTCGGGAATCAAAATGAGTTGGACGATGCTGTCCGTTAGGGGGGAAATACTGTCTACTCGCGCCAGAACGGCTTGTTCACTCATGTTCAAGTCCCAATTGCGGCCAGTAATCACTAACACGCTTAGTGGTGTGCGCATCCATAACAATCGATTTTCCCCATTCCCGTTGCGTTTCTCCTGGCCATTTGCTGGTGGCATCCATACCCATCTTGGAGCCAAGCCCTGCTATTGGAGAGGCAAAATCAAGATAATCAATAGGGGTATTATCAACCATTACGGTATCACGCAATGGATCCATACGCGTGGTGATGGCCCAAATCACATCTTGCCAATTGCGTGCATCGATATCGTCATCGCAAACAATGACGAATTTGGTGTACATGAATTGTCTTAAAAATGACCATACTGCCATCATAATCCGTTTGGCATGGCCGGGGTATTGTTTTTGTATGGTCACAACAGCCAAGCGATAGGAGCATCCCTCCGGCGGCAAATAAAAATCTACAATCTCTGGGAATTGTTTTTGCAGCAAAGGAATAAATACTTCATTCAAAGCCACGCCTAAAATGGCAGGTTCATCGGGGGGCCTGCCTGTATATGTGCTGTGGTAGATTGGATCTTGCCGCTGGGTCATCCGTTCCACGGTAAATACCGGAAACGATTGCACTTCATTGTAATAACCGGTGTGATCGCCAAAAGGACCTTCAGGAGCATCCACTCCTGGCTCTAAATAACCTTCCAAGATAATTTCGGCATTGGCTGGGACATGTAAGTCATTGCCAATACAACGCACCAATTGTGTGCGTTGCCCGCGCAATAATCCTGCGAAGGCATATTCAGATAATGAGTCCGGCACCGGTGTGACCGCAGCCAATAGCGTCGCCGGATCAGCACCTAAAATCACTGCGATGGGAAAACGCTCGCCGGGATATGCTTGCTGCCAGGCTTGATAATCCAAGGCTCCGCCACGATGCGACAACCAACGCATAATCAGCTTGTTTTTTGCCAATAATTGCTGACGATAGATACCCATGTTTTCCCGGGTTTGCTGCGGCCCTTTGGTAGTGACCAGACCCCACGTAATTAAAGGTGCCGCATCTTCCGGCCAACACGTTTGAATAGGGAGTTGCGTCAGATCCACTTCGTCTTTTTCAAATACTTGCGTCTGACAAATAGCACGGCTCACATATTTTGGCGCCATGTTAAGCGCTTGTTTGAGCAAGGGAAGTTTGTTAAATGCATCCTTAAATCCCTTGGGAGGCTCAGGCTCTTTTAAAGCGGCAAGTAATTTCCCTATTTCACGCAATGCCTGGATGGATTCTTCGCCCATACCCAGGGCCACGCGCTCAACAGTACCAAATAAATTGGTCAATACCGGTACATGATAACCTTTGGGATTAGAAAACAGTAACGCAGGTCCTGCGTTTCGCAGGACCTTATCGCTGACGACTGTCATTTCCAAATTGGGCGATACAGGATAATCAATTCGGCGTAAAAGATCGCGTGCTTCTAATTGCGCTATAAAATCGCGAAGATCGCCATATTTCATTGCTGCTTATTCCTGCCGTTTCATGGCTTCAAAAAATTCAGCATTGGTTTTATGGTTTTTCATGCGTTCCAGCAAGAATTCAATTGCGTCGCATTCATCCATGGATTGCAGAATTTTACGCAATATCCAAGTACGGTGCAGCTCTTCCGGGGTAAGTAACAAATCTTCACGGCGCGTGCCCGAACGATTGATGTTAATTGCCGGGAATGTGCGGCGTTCGGCAATATTACGGCTTAAATGAATTTCCATGTTACCGGTGCCTTTGAATTCTTCGTAAATCACTTCATCCATTTTTGAACCGGTATCCACCAGGGCGGTGGCAATAATGGTCAAGCTGCCGCCTTCTTCAATATTACGCGCAGCCCCGTACAAACGCTTCGGACGTTGCAGCGCATTTGCATCCACACCGCCGGTCAATACTTTTCCGGAAGCGGGTACGACCGTGTTATAAGCACGCGCCAATCGCGTAATCGAATCAAGCAATACGACTACATCACGCTTGTGCTCAACCAAACGCTTGGCTTTTTCAATAACCATCTCGGCCACTTGCACATGGCGGTTGGCAGGCTCGTCAAATGTGCTCGCGACGACTTCGCCTTTTACAGAGCGCTGCATCTCTGTAACTTCTTCCGGGCGCTCGTCAATCAGTAAAACAATCAAATAACAATCGGGGTAATTTTTCTCAATTGAGTGCGCAATGTTTTGCAGCATCAATGTTTTTCCGGCTTTTGGAGGAGAGACAATCAAGCCACGCTGACCACGACCAAACGGTGCACACAAGTCAATGACACGAGCCGTCAAATCCTCGGTGCTGCCATTTCCCTGCTCCATGACCAAACGCTCGGTGGCAAATAATGGTGTGAGGTTTTCAAACAAAATCTTGCGCTTGGCACTATCAGGAGTTTCATAGTTGATTTGATCAACTTTCAATAAGGCGAAATAACGCTCATTATCCTTGGGAGGACGAATTTTCCCAGAAACGGTATCACCTGTACGCAACCCAAACCGTCTAATCTGACTGGGAGAAACATAAATGTCGTCGGGTCCGGCCAAATATGAGCCGTCTGAGGAGCGCAAAAATCCGAAACCGTCTGTCAGGACTTCGACAACACCATCGCCGTGAATATCCTCGCCTTTAAGGGCATGCGCCTTTAAAATGGAAAAAATAATATCTTGCGTCCGCATGCGGGAGGTATTTTCCACCCCGAGCTCCTGAGCAATATTAACAAGATCGGCGATAGGTAACTGCTTAAGTTCACTAAAATTCATACTTCTCACTTGGTGTGTTGGTTAAATGAAATGAATAATCCAGGATAGTTTGTAACGAGAGGTCAGCTTATTGAAGAAGCTGATGTCTAATGGTATTGCATATACGAGACCAGTACAAGTATACCACAGTTTTATTAGGCTATCACAAGTTTTTACTAAAAGCTATACATACCTGGAAATTCATCCAGCGCTTGGAAGTTTGAAGCTCCCGTTGCCAATTACCCGCCACGGTTAAAGCGCAGCGGATAACCTGGCCTAACTGGGCATCAAACGTTGCTGTCTACAAACGCGCTCAATTGCGATTTGGAAAGAAGTCCCATTTTTACAGCTTCCACTTGTCCGTTTTTAAATAAAATCAATGTGGGAATGCTCATAACTCCATATTTTGATGGAGCTTGCGGATTTTCATCAATATTGATTTTGGCAAAAGTTACCTTATCACCATGATTTGCAGCCACTTCTTCCAAAATTGGACTGAGCGCACGACAGGGGCCACACCATTCTGCCCAAAAATCCACCAAAACCGGCTTGCCGGCTTTTAATACATCCTGTTCAAAACTGTCATCGGTAACTACTTTTATATGTTCACTCATGAATAAGCCTCTGTGGTTAATATTGTTCTCATTATAGATCACCGCTGACTGCTTGCAATACGCTAAGCGCTGTAATAGCGGCCGTTTCAGTACGCAAGATTCTTGGTCCAAGACGCAGGGAAGAAAATCCATGGCGTTGCGCTGCAGCAATTTCATGTTCATCCAAACCACCCTCAGGACCAATCAGTAAGGCGATGTCTTCCTTAAATTCATATTCCCGCCAGGATTTGGCAGAATCGGGATACAATACCAGCTTCAAAGCGCTTTGGCATTGCTGTACATATTTTTCCAGCGGCTCCGCTTCATAAACTTTAGGGATAACGTTACGCCCGCATTGTTCACAAGCGGCCACAGCAATGGCTTGCCATTGCTGGCGTTTTTTTTGCAGACGCTCCGCATCCAATTTAACGACGCAACGGGCAGTCAACAAGGGGGTAATGCTCGCTACCCCTAACTCTACAGCTTTTTGCACCACAAATTCCATGCGCTCGCCCTTGGAAATTGCCTGTGCCAAATGAATAGCACGCGGTGATTCACGACATTGCCTCTCTGCCGCCATAATGGTAACGGTAACTTTCTTTTTTTGGATGGTTGCGATAAGAGCTGTGAATTCGATGTTATTTCCGGAAAAAAGGGTTAACTTTTCCCCTGCACGCATCCTCAAGACAACCGCTACGTGTTGTGCCGCTTCCGGGGATAATTCAACAACTTGGCCGCACTGATATTGTCCAGGCTGATAAATGCGCACTGTTCTCATTATATTTTCGCCAAAGTTACTTCATTACTTAAATAGTGCTCTCTGGTGTACCAGAAGCCACTTGTGTGCTGATGTTCATTTTTGCAAGATTATAGCAAGAATCTTGTTTACTCTATGCTAAAATTTGAGCTTTATTTTCGTGAGAGCATAAACATGAGCAAAACGCGTATTGAAACCGACAGCATGGGTGAAATAGCAGTCCCTGCCGATAAATATTGGGGCGCGCAAACCGCACGCTCGCTCCATCATTTTAATATCGGCAGCGACATTATGCCCATGGAAGTGATGCATGCATTCGGGATATTAAAAAAAGCAGCAGCCCTTACCAATCTGGAATTGGGGAAATTACCTGCTGACAAAGCCAAACTCATCATTCAGGCTGCAGACGAAGTGAGCAGCGGTAAATTAAACGAACATTTTCCTTTGCATGTATGGCAGACGGGCAGCGGTACGCAATCCAACATGAATGCCAATGAAGTAATTGCCAATCGGGCCATTGAAATAGCTGGCGGCGAAATGGGAAGCAAAACGCCAATCCATCCTAATGATCACGTCAACATGTCGCAATCATCCAACGACACATTCCCAACAGCAATGCATATCGCCGCAGCGTTGGCTTTCAAGAAAAAACTATTGCCTGCGGTACGCTTTCTGCGCGATGGGCTGGCTGCCAAAATGCACGCATTCCATGCCATTGTAAAAATCGGGCGCACGCATTTACAGGATGCCGTGCCTCTCACTCTAGGACAAGAATTTTCAGGTTATGTAGCACAATTGGATGCCTGCATTGCACGTATTGAACACGTGCTGCCAGAACTTTATGAACTGGCTTTGGGAGGTACTGCAGTGGGTACAGGCTTAAATACTCATCCCCAGTTTGCCGAAAAAGCAGCAGCCCATATTGCCAAGCTCACCGCTTTGCCGTTTGTTTCAGCCCCCAACAAATTCGCAGCGCTTGCTTCCCACGAACCATTGGTCATGGCACATAGCGTCTTAAAAACCCTGGCTTGTGCTTTAATGAAAATTGCCAATGATATCCGCTGGTTAGGTTCAGGCCCACGATGCGGCATTGGCGAGCTGATCCTGCCGGAAAATGAGCCGGGTTCCTCGATCATGCCAGGTAAAGTGAATCCCACCCAATCGGAAGCAATGACTATGGTATGCGCGCAAGTCATTGGCAATGATGCCGCGGTTGCCATCGCCGACAGCCAGGGCAATTTCGAATTAAACGTATTTAAACCGGTTATTATTTTTAATGTGTTACATTCTTTGAATCTATTGGCCGACACCTGCCGCTCGTTTCAGGAATTTTGCATCGATGGTTTGCAAGTCAATCAAAACCAAATTGATTACTATTTGCAAAACTCCCTGATGCTGGTTACTGCATTGAACCAACACATCGGCTATGACAAGGCGGCTAAAATCGCAAAAACAGCGCATCAGGAAAATACTTCTTTGCAAGAAGCGGCGGTGAAACTTGGATTCTTGACACCGGAAGAATTCCAGCAATACGTGCGACCTGAAAAAATGATTGCCCCTGAATAATAACTGCTAGCAGCTTGGATTAATGATATTCAAGCTGCTATTTCATTTGCAACACAGATTGTTGTTCAAGCTCTGGTTCAGCCACTTTTTTTCTATCTTCCTGTTTCATTTCCTTTAAAGAAGCTTTCAAGTCAACTTGCGATTGGCGCTCACCATTAATATTGTTTAATCCTTTGGCAGGAGGCGTGTCTTTCCAGGAAAAAGTCGCAGAAGAATTTTTTTGCTCGATGTGCTGCTCTTTTTTAGCTTCCATTTGGGTTAAATTAGCCTCATTTACTCCGGATGTAACCTCTATGGGACGTTCAAATTTTTCTCTTGCGGCTACAGCAGACGGAATATTTAATACTGCAAATTCTTCTTCTTTCGAATGCGACGTAAGCATATCAGTGAACCAATTTTTGATTGCTTGCCACCAGCCCACCGCTTTTTTATCTTGGCGACTATTTAAGCTAATTTCAAAATCATCTAAACCCTGTTCGGTGGAATCATTTGTTTTTTCGGCAATACCGACAAAACCTACCTGGTGAGTTATATCTTCAACCTTCTGATGTTGGTAAGCATAAGCCAACTTGTTCTCCAAAGGAGCCGCTTCCGCCCTGCAGTGACTTAAGTGCTCCTCCAAAACTCTTCTCATACCCACGGATGTGGTATGCTTTATTTGTTCCTCATCATATTCGATTTCTACTCGAAAGCGAGAAAGCTTATTTTCAAGATACTCGATGTACTCAGGGGAAAATTTGGGTGGAAATTGATAGATTTCATTGCTGTCCAAAGCGGTAATAGGAGACTTTTCCTCGCCGATTTGGATAAAATTTTCTTTTAACGTCTCATCAAGCTCTTTAAATTGCTTTATTTTTTGTTCAATTTCCTTACAAAGTTTGGAGGCGCCGAAGAAACCTAGAACTAGCTGCCCAAAATCAAGTTTTTTTCGTAAATCGACAATCTCTTTGGCTAACTCCACTCGTTGTTGTCTGGGGATAGAACTGTGGAAATCCTCCTTATCTGCTTTAATGCAAGCACTTCCATCAGGGTTGATAGAAACGTACATGTTCTCCAGCGGAATAGCCGTATTTTTATTTGAAAGCGCACTGAGTTTTAAGTTTTCATATCCTTCTGCTGCAAAAGCATTGGCCAGTTTTTGTGCATAACTCAATCCATCCTCATCAACAAACCCGACTTCGCAACCAATGCAGCGCATGCGCTGGATATCCGTTTTTTGTAACAAGGCATCACCTGGATCTTTTTCCCTGTTAGCCTTATCAATGGCTGTGCTTAACTCTTCGACAAAAGTTTCTGCGGAAAAACCTTCGGCTCCATATGCTCCTCTATGCGCATGCCCGACTGCTGTCAGATTTGCAATTTCCTCTGAGCTTAAACCGATTAAACAGTCCGCATTGAATAGCCTTATTTCTGCATTGGGTAACTGTTTAGCAAGACTGCGGGCCGCATCCAGGGAGGTCTTATCCGTGCCCATGGCTAAAATGATGTTTCTTGGTAGGTTAGGCATGGCAAAGTTTAATTTATGAACATATTGTTATTATAGTAGCAATTAAACATTATGGTTTTGCGCTATACTCATTAGAAAATTGAGGGGTAAATATGCTTTTATTACTAAGCCCAAGTACAGACAATAAACAAGCAGCGAATAGCCTTGTGCAATTTATTAATACAGAAATAATTTTGGCCGATCAGTTAACGGAAACGAGCTTGAATGATGCCGAGCCGTTGATTTTTGTTGATGTAGATGCTGATGATAAATTTCTAACTTATTTCGAACCGCAAACATTGGCAGCATTGTTACTAAAACATGGCTTGTCCGGAAACACACGCACTCTCATTTTTTTAATCTCTGATGTCAATAAACAAAAAAATTTATATGAATTTACCCACCCCATGCTGCTGCACTTGCACAACTTGTTGCAACAGGAAATCATTGCTTATATTCCCTTTAATCCAAATTATGAATCGATCGTGCTGGCGCCACCTGCAGGAGCACAAAAAAACTGGCGTGTGTATGGTATTCCGGAATGGCAAAAGACTGAATTTGAACAAACCGACATAGCCTTTTTCCTTTCTTTAAAAAATAAGGCCTTACTATGGGAAGGGGAAAATATCTTGCACTGGCTCATGGCTTCGCCCCCAGTTACCATTAAACCGCTTGTCAATGAAAAAGTGATGTTTCGTTTATAGCTTAAATTAACTCGTGTAGATAATGGCTGACTTCTTCCGCCTTATTGGTGAACAAATAACGTAAACCACGATTAAGTTCACGGTACAAGCTAAATTTTGAATTGACAAATCCAACCCCGGCGATTTGCCCCGCTTTATTTAAATTGGCAATCTGGGAATCCTTAAGTAAAAAATAATGCCCCAGCACACCGCCATAACCTTGCCTTAAACTTAAATCACAAAATTGTTTGACATTGTTATGCACAGGAACCAGCAAGAGGCTTTCTTTTGGGAATTGCGTCAATCGCGGCAATAATTCCTTTTCAAGGCTGAGTAAGTGATAATCCGTGCCCGCAGTTAAGGGTGCCAGTGTTTTGGCCAAGGCTGCAAACGCCGTAAATGGGTTTTTAAGTTCAATAAAAAGGTGCATGCGCTTGCCATATCTTGCCACCACTTCCTCTAACGTTGGGATATCAGGAGCCAAAGCACGAAGCTCTGTGCATGTATATTCAGCAATAACACCCTGTTGCCGCCATAGGCGCTGCAGAGTTGGATCATGGTTTACAATGAGGATTTCATCCTTACAAGCATGCACATCCAATTCTATGCCCCAACAGCCCAACTGCAAGGCATGTTCGAAAGCACCATGGGTATTTTCAACCCGCCTTGCATCATACGCACCGCGGTGCGCGATGAGGCGGGCAGCATGCGCTTGTGCTGCCGAGGGTTTCGTCCGCGGCCATAAAGCAAAACACGCATCCAAAGATTTTTCCAACCCGGTAAGAACTGCCATAGCCACCATCCAAAAATAAAAACCATTCTAATCGTCGCCTAATAAAATGCAAAAAATTTATACCTGAATCACGACACTAACTTGCTGCAATATTTTTGCTACAATATGGAAATAACGATTGACACTGCTTATATTCTTGAGTACCTTAGCGGTCGATTGCCGAGGTGGTGGAATTGGTAGACACGCTAGCTTCAGGTGCTAGTGGGGGCAACCCCGTGGAGGTTCGAGTCCTCTTCTCGGTACCATATTGATGAGTTTTAACAGTTCGCAATGATTCAAATCAGTACGTAATACCTTGATTTATATTGCATCATATAGACTTCTTTTTGCAACAACTGGTATTTACCAAGAAGCTTTTCTTGAAATAAATCAGTAATCATTCGGCTATCGTTTAATGATATAGGGCTATTTTGATAGTCACCTAGCCGCCCAACCGTCTTGTCCTAATAAAATAGTATTATTTGCCAGCACTTGTATTCCAGTGGCAGGTAACCAGAATAAAAGATCATTTTCTTTGCTTAAGATTGTTAATGCATTACGGACATCACAAATGGTTCCTTTATAATAATCGTGGTTACCAACAACAAAATAAATCGGCTTTTTAATTTGTTTAGCCATTTCATTCATGAGTTCAACGACACAAGGAGCTTCAGCTATATCTCCACTAATTAAAAGCGCATCGCATTTAGTCGCGGAAATTTCCTCGTAAATTTTTTACGGGACTCAATGTCCAGAAAATTAAGATGTATATCAGTTAACCATGCTAGTTTCATTTATCTACTCATTTCTTAAGCAATAATTTCTTTGATTCTCTCTATCACAGTTTGAACTCGCTGCATTGTGACAGGTCCGTCACTCACATGACCAGGCATGACTGTATAAATGGGTCATTTTCTAATAATTCACTGAATACCAATTGTAAATGCTTCTTTAAATTGCCATTTGAAGCCTGTACCTCTTTCCCAATATCAACACAACCAGCAATCACTGTGATAATGTCTTCAAAATCATGGCTGCCAAGAAAATCATTGTTGCCTCTTGATTTGAATGCTTCAATTTTGGTGGCTAAAAAATATGGGGCAGTAACGGACTTAATGCATAAATCTTCTGTAATTTGATGGCTAATAGCATGGTTAATTGCCTCTTTATACCAATAGTTACCCCAGCCTAAAATTTTTTCATCCGTAGGCATTACATCGAGTATAATCTCATCAAAATGCCAGCGGCAAATCACATCATCATTCATCGAGCGATAAAAGCCTTTTTCTTTTAATTGCTTTTCAAATTTCTGATATTAGACTAAGGAAATGACATCAATAATGCAATCAACATCCAATGTTGACCTGACATCCAATGAGAGAGGTTCAGTTATAAACAGTGCGGTAGTACAGCCACCGAGATAGACTATTTCGTCATTCAGATTACCGAGTTTTCTCGCGACTTTCCAGCATCCTCAGATTCGAAGAAGCTCTATTAACACTTAGATATTTCTAATGAGGAAAAAGCTGATATTTACAATAAAGCATGTTTAAGAAAAAAATAGGAAGGCTACCTAAAAACAATCTTTATAGTGATGCTGAATAATAGGATCAACTCGTTTATAAAAGATAACCAAGGGCAACTTTGGGGATAACCGCAAAAACATAGGTTATTAATATTAATTTAAACAATGGCTTACATGATCAATTAAATAGCCGCCGCCCCATATAACTTCTTGATTTTAAACAAAAATTTAAAAATCCCCCGATCGCAGGGTTTCCAGCGGGTTTATTGGGTTTATTTTTTATGATTAAAACTAAAGTCAGACCTCACCGTAAGTGCCCATGTGGAAGTAAAAAGAAATATAGAAATTGCTGTGGTAAGTCGACTCGTTTTCAGGATTTATTGCCAGAGCTTCAAACCTTTATAAGAGAGAAACTCAAGCAAAGCATCAAATCAGCAAAAAATACCATGTCCTTTTCTTAATCTGTAAAATTTTAGATATTTTTCAATTAAATTTTCAAATAAGCACTTTTTCATTATAATTAATATAAAATTTCTTCACTCCGGTTATGGACAACCTGACGCCCTCTGATCTAAAAACCATTCTGCACTCAAAGCGTGCCAATTTATACTATTTGGAACACTGTAGAATCTTGGTTAATGGCGGACGCGTTGAATATCTCACAGAAGAAGGGAAGCGCTCACTTTATTGGAATATACCTATTGCCAATACAACATTTATTTTATTGGGTACAGGCACTTCCGTCACTCAAGCCGCAATGCGGGAATTTGCAAAAGCAGGTGTAATGGTAGGATTTTGTGGTGGTGACGGCTCTCCATTGTTTTCCGGTAATGAGTTTGAAGTTACATTTTCCTGGATATCACCGCAAAGTGAGTATCGACCTACCGAATATCTGCAAAAATGGGTGGGGTTTTGGTTTGACGATACTAAACGCACGTTTGCTGCAAAACAATTTCAAACCATTCGGCTTCAGCAAATAAAAAATATTTGGCCAAAATACGCACTTAACAGGGACGCGGCTTTTAAAATAGACATAAACACACTTCACGCGCTTTTGGATTTGACTTCTGCCGAACTGACGCGCTGCGAGACATCGAATCAGCTTTTAGCATTGGAGGCAAAATTAACAAAAACCCTGTATAGGTTGGCAGCCAGCGCAGTAGGATATGGATATTTTCGGCGTGAAAAAAATGGTCAAGGTTTCGACCTGGCTAATCGGTTTCTTGATCACGGCAATTATCTCGCTTATGGGTTGGCAGCCACTGCAACGTGGGTAATGGGCCTGCCTCATGCATTGGCTGTATTGCATGGCAAAACCAGACGCGGAGGACTGATATTTGATGTGGCAGATTTAATTAAGGATGCGATGGTTCTGCCGTGTGCTTTTATTGCAGCTATGGCAGGGGACACTGCCCAAGAATTCCGTAACCGTTGCATTGTTCAATTTAACCAGTTTAGAGCGATGGATGTGATGATAGAAGGGCTTAAGCAAACTTGTGATTCGTTATGAAGGTTAACGAATGAATGTGCTGATTATTTCACAATGCAGCAAAAACGCACTAAAAGAAACAAGCCGCATCCTTGATCAATTTGCAGAAAGAAAGGGCATACGTACCTGGCAAACCAATATCACTCAGGAAGGCTTGCTGACTATACGAAAATTGCTCAAAAAAACGGCAAGGCGTAATACGGCTGTGGCCTGCCATTGGTTAAAAAAAGCGAATTATTCAGAGCTGCTCTGGATTGTTGGCAATCTTGAAAAATTTAACTCAGACGGCACCATACCCACGAATTACACTTCACGAGACGTATTGCGCAGCAAAGATGAAAACAGTTGGCATACAGCCGATATAATCGCGATACTCGCCGGTATCGCCGGCTTGTTTCATGATGTAGGCAAAGCAAATTTTTTATTTCAACAAAAGCTAAGAACCCAAAAAATCACACAGGAACCAGTAAGGCATGAATGGGTTTCATTAGTTATTTTTAAATGCTTTGTAGAGGATTTAACGGACAAGCAGTGGCTTGAGAAACTTGCAAGCTTCAAACCGGGAAAGGAAAAAATACTACTTGATTTATTTTCATCTCTAACCCAGGAAGCGAAGTGCACCAATCTGTTTAAAGGCCTACCCATTTTAGCCCAAGTTGTGGGGTGGTTGATTGTTTCTCATCACCGCCTGTTACAACAGCAAAGCGACCATGAAAGCGGGCGAGCACTGCGCTTTGACTGCATTGCAACGTGGCTTAACCACAAACTTGTTAATGCAACAGCGAATTCCATCCAAGCTAACATGCTGTGGAGCGATGATGAATGGCTAAACGTGTGGACTTTTCCTGAAAACACTCCGCTAGGAAGCCACACTTGGTGTAAAAAAGCGAATAGTTTAGGGAAAAAAGCTTTAAAAAATATTGACTTGCCAACTTTTGACTGGCTGCAAGACAGATTTTCAAGCCATATATCCCGTATGGTACTTATGCTTGCAGACCATTGCTACTCTGCTTCCGATGTCAACACACAATGGCAGGATAAAAATTACAAGTCATATGCAAATACCGATAGAAAAACAGGACAACTTAAACAAAAATTAGATGAGCATAACGTCGGTGTAGGGCATTATGCCTATTTAATCGCACGCCGCCTTCCTCACTTTATTCGCACTCTTCCCGCCATTACCCGCCACAAAGGATTCACAAAACGCACGCCACAAAAGCGCTTCGATTGGCAAAACAAAGCGCATGATTTAGCGCGCTCCATTTCAGAGCGTAGCTTTGAGCAAGGTTTTTTCGGCGTAAATATGGCTTCAACTGGCAGTGGAAAAACATTTGGAAACGCGAGAATCATGTACGGGTTGGCAAATGAAAAAAAAGGATGCCGCTTCAGCGTTGCGATAGGGTTAAGAACTTTAACCTTGCAGACAGGAGACGCATTAAGAGAGTTATTACATCTTAGCGATGATGATTTAGCTGTGCTGATAGGCTCACAAGCGGTACGCGAACTTTATGATCAAAATAAAAGAAATGATGCTACTATGCAATCCGCATCAGAGCTTGCAGTATATGGCTCAGAATCATTATCCGCTTTTGATGAAGAAGAACAATACATACACTACGAAGGTATGCTTGATGATAGCTTACTAAGCGCTTGGCTTGGCCGAAGCCCCAAGCTGCATAAACTGGTGAGTGCGCCCGTTTTAGTCAGTACAATTGACCACTTAATACCGGCCACAGAGGGTGAGCGCGGAGGCAAGCAAATTGCCCCGATGATGCGGCTGCTCACTGCCGACTTGGTTCTTGATGAACCGGATGATTTCAATCTGGATGACTTACCAGCGCTTACCCGCCTTGTTAACTGGGCCGGTATGCTGGGTGCAAGAGTATTACTATCATCAGCAACCTTACCTCCAGATTTAGTCAAAAGCTTATTTGAGGCATATAGGTATGGTCGTTGCCAATTCAACCGAGCCTGCCGCGATGTAGAAGCAGAAGCTCCCATTTACTGCGCGTGGTTTGATGAATTTGGAGTAAGCCAGAGCAATCCTCACGATAGCACTGCTTTTGAGCAAGCTCATACACAATTTGTTGCCAAACGCATTTCTAAGCTTTCTAAGCACCCCCCCTTGCGCATCGGCAAACTTGTTCCAATTTCTTGTGCGGACAGAAAAGCACCCCTTATAGCAGAAACCTTTAGCAGTGTTATAGTTGAATCAATAAAAACACTGCACGGCTACCATCATCAAAAACACCCTTCAGGAAGAACCGTCTCCTTTGGGATCATACGCATGGCAAATATTAATAAGCTGGTTGCAGTTGCAAAATTTCTTTTATCGCGGCCTTTTGCTAAAGAATATCATTTGCATTTTTGTATCTATCATAGTCAGTTTCCCTTGTTGATACGCTCCGAAATTGAGAATCGACTGGATAGCCTGCTTATTCGTCACCGCCCTGAACAATTGTGGACCCACCCATATATTCAGGAAGCATTTAAGAAATACACTGAAACACACCATGTATTTATTGTTTTGGCAACACCAGTGGCTGAGGTAGGACGTGATCATGATTATGATTGGGCTATTGCGGAACCAAGCTCCATGCGTTCATTAATTCAACTCGCCGGCCGGGTACAACGGCACCGCCAATTAAAACCTGCAAACGAAAATTTCTACATTTTGACGCAAAATTTTAAAGCCTTGCAGGGCAAAAAAATTGCATATACAAAACCTGGGTTCGAAACGGAGCATTTTCCATTGCTATCACACGACTTAGGTAACATCCTTCATAAAAATCAGTACCAAAAACTGGATGCAACAAGCCGAATAAATTACGCCAAACCATTAGATCCCCAAAACAATCTCGTGGATTTAGAACATGCTCATACTGCAGCGCGTCTTTTTGGTGACTGCCAATACAGAATTCATGCAAGTTTATGGTGGAAAGAAAATCCTACCTGGACGGCGCAACTTCAATATAAAACACCCTTCAGGAAATCTTACCCACAGGAAGATTTCGTTTTGTATTTTGAAGAAGAAGGTGAGCAAGCAAAATTTTGCCAATTTGATAATTTTTATAGTCAAACACCCATTAAACAAGATAAATTATTCCAACGCAGTGAATGGGAGCCGGCTCATAATATTCATTCTTTAGTAAACATCGGCTATGAAACGGGAATAATTTCACTGGCAATAAAGAATGAAGTTACAATTGCCCATGCTTGCAGAAATTTTGGCTTCCTGCAATTGCCAAAAGATGAATCCGGTTTAAAAATTTGGACATATCATCCTTTATTGGGGATCTACAGAAATTTTGATGAATGAAAATAATTAATAACCCTTAGGGCTGGTTGCTCACTTACGCTTGTACTGAATATAAAGTTATCTAACAGGGAATAGAAGATGACAGCGACTTTTGCAGAAGCCATAATTCAATTTATTACCTCCCGACTAAATACCAAACTTGATAAGCTGCAAAAAAAGCGGCAAAAAGCGCTCCATGCGTCGGATAATACCGCTCTCGCAGCATTGCATGAAGATGAGGCTAAATTACGTGAGGAATACCAGCCTGCCAATTGGCTCATGGAGGCTGCGCAACGGGCAAAACACGTCACACTTATTACCCATTCGGTAAAATATATTAATAGCTGTGCCAAAGGAACTAACATCAATGCTCTTCTTTACCCGGCCATTGGCAGCTACCCGGGTTATTTAACCAGCATATCTTTGGAGCATATTGGACTTGATGCAATAAGTAATGCTGCTCACATGGATGTAGCAGCTTTTTTAACCTTACAAGCCAATGGTCAAAGCCTACACTTGTGCCTCGCTAACCATGACTCTACCCCATTCAAGCCCTTTGTGGAAAACGAGAAGCAACTTACGGACTTAATGCAGGGGTTTCAAAAAGCCTTAAAGAATGAAGCGCTTTCAACCCACCCGCTTGCAAAACAACTCTATTTTCCAGTGAATGAGCGCCCAAACTACCATTTAATAAGCCCCTTGTTTCCCACTTCATTGGCTCAACATCTATATGAGACTATTGACAATGCACGTTACAGTGACAAGGCAAAACAGTTATATGAAGCAAAGCGTCACCACATGTTTACAACTGAAAAAATAAAAAAATACGTTAAGCTCGCACATCAACGTTTTGGCGGCGGCAATCCGCAAAATGTTTCGTTGTTTAACGCCCGCCGTAATGGCGAAATATATTTGTTAAATGCAGAACCGCCAACCTGGCAAAGTCAAACTTTACCACCTCTTACCAGACGAGGCTCTTTTATGCGGCTGTTTGAAAAACAAGTTTACCCAGCCCTAATTCGCCTCAAGTCACTACTTGAGCAGGTCAAAAATAAAAATAGTAATTTTGCAATCCGCAAGTCTCGCGGTGCTTTGGTCGATGAAATCATCGATATTTTTTTACATTGCGCTGCAACTATTATCCAAACAAAGCCTGCTGGTTGGAGCATGGATTCATCCCTTACAAAAGAGGAAAAATTCTGGCTTGACCCCTACTTTGACGACCCTAATTTCCAGGCACAACGCGAGCAAGAAAACTGGAAAGAAAAAATTATTTATAATTTTGCAAATTGGTTAAACCATAAACTAGAGCGGTTAACGCATGAACAACTGAAATTTAAAGACGAAGAACATGCTGCCTGGGCTATAGAATTAAAGCGCAAATTAAACCTGCTTAATGATGCTTTAGAGGATTTAACGAGATGAAATCATTGCTGCTTATTGAAAAAATTGAAGTTGAAAATGCAAATGCAATTGCAGGATTGACTTATGGTTTCCCGGCCGTCAGCAGTTTTTTAGGGTTTACACACGCATTATCCAGGCAATTACAAAAAGATTTTGATTTAACACTAAATGAGAGCGCCATTATTTGCCACAACCATCAGGTACATTGCCTGTCCATAAATGGCTGGAACGATCAAAATTTTGCCCTGACACGCAATCCGTTAACCAAGGAGGCAAAAACGGCTTCTTTTAACGAAGAAGGACGCATGCATCTTACCATTTCACTACTGATGCCCTGCTCTTTTACTTATGATGATCTGGATAAAGCAATGAATGCTGAAGCAGAAACGCTTTTTCCAATGTATATTCACCAAAAAATATCCATGCTGAAATTAGCCGGCGGGCTAATTACCAAAGGCCGTGTTCGATTTATTGAACTTGACGAAGACCCAATAAAAGCTCAAAAACAAAAGCGTCGCCTTAGATATCAATTATTACCTGGTTTTGTCTTAGTAGAGCGCGCCGCTCTTCTTGAAAAACACTGGCAAGACATGAAAAACCTAGCTGAACAAACTACAATAGTTGATGCTTGGCTGGATTTTTTTGCCCTGAACTATGAATGCCATATTGATGAAGAAAACAGCTGGCACCTTATCCCCAGGCAGCCAGGATGGTTTGTGCCCCTCTGCAATGGATTTCGAGCGATTTCCCCTTTATATGAAAAGCAAAAAGTTGCTAAAGCCCGTAATCACGAAATCCCTTTCCAGTTTGTAGAACCCGTGCATACCATAGGGGAGTGGATAAGCCCGCATCGGGTAGAGACGCTTAATTCGTTATTCTGGCGATATGAATACAGCCCAGACTGGTATCTGTGCCGCAATGATTTTGAACGAATCGAAACATTAGGAGATCAAAGTGAATCAGGAACACATTAAAACAGCAAGTGTATTGTCATTTGAACGCAAATTAGCCAATTCAGACGGCTTGCTGTATAGCGGAAATTGGACAGATCGTCACAACCTTGCCAAGTGGAAACCTATTCCTGTAACTGAAAAAGCCATTCGCGGTACAATTTCAAACCGGCAAAAAAATGCTATCAGTAACGATCCTGCAAAATTGGATGCTGAGATTCGAAAGCCTAATTTGCAGCGTGTAGATGTCGCATCCTTGCCCTTTGATGCGGATACGCTAAAACTTAGCTTTAGCCTTCGCGTGTTAGGCAACCTCCCCGAACCATCGACCTGTGATAATCCTGAATACCTTAAGGTACTGCAACAAGTGATTACAAACTACGCACAAACCTATCAGTTTAAAGAGCTTGCCAAGCGGTACGCACATAACCTTGCCAATGGCCGCTACTTGTGGCGCAATCGCTTTGAAGCTGAAAAGATTGAAGTTCACGTCACGCAAATGCTAGAACAAAGACCTGCAAAAACTTGGGTGTTTGATGCGCACAGCGTTGCCCTGCGCAACTTTGCTTATACTAATCCTGAGTTGGAAGAATTAGCTGCAGTCATACAAAAAGGATTGCAGAGCGACGCATTTGTTTTTTTCAATATAGATGCATATGCATTACTGGGGCACGGCCAGGAAATATTCCCTTCACAGGAATTGATTCTCGATAAAAGCAATAGAAAAGGGGAGAAAAGTAAAATCCTTTACCAGGTTAATGGCACTGCCGGCTTGCATTCACAAAAAATTGGCAATGCACTGCGCACCATTGACACTTGGTATGCAGATGATAATTCGCTAGGCCCGATTGCCATCGAGCCTTTCGGTGCAGTAACTAATCGTGGCATAGCTTACCGTCAGCCTAAGGAAAAGAAAGATTTTTATACGCTTTTTGATGGTTGGGTCGTGAAAAATAAAGTACCGACAGAAGACGAACAACACTTCGTTATAGCATGTCTTATCAGAGGGGGGGTGTATGGTGAAAAATCTGAGTAAGGAGAGGCAACCATGAATCACTATCTCGACATTACCCTACAACCCGATCCGGAGTTTTCCGAAAGCATACTGATGAATGCCCTTTTTAATAAACTGCACCGCCATCTGGTTAAGTTAAATTCGCATTCAATTGGTGTCAGTTTTCCGCATGTAACAAATGTTCTTGGCGATTGTTTAAGATTACACGGAGAATCTATTGCTCTTGAAAACCTAATGCAAGCACACTGGATGAAAGGCATGAAGGATTATACGGTTATCAGTATGGTTCGACCTGTGCCCAGTAATGTTCAGTACCGTACAGTTTCGCGGGTGCATCAGAAAAAAAGCGCAGAGCAACTACGCAGGCGCTCAGTCAAAAAGGGCTGGCTCACTGAACAGGAAGCGCAACTCACCATTCATCAAAGAGAACCATTTAAAATTAACTTGCCTTTTTTATTATTAACGAGCCAATCCACCGGCCAAAATTTCAAGTTATTTATTCACCACAGTGACTTTAAGGAGGTCGCAGTAATAGGGAAATTTAACCAATATGGATTAAGCGCTCATGCAACTATTCCCTGGTTTTGACCCCTTTTTTTGCCCTGATATATAACATTCTGTTTTTTATATAATTTTATATTTCAATAAAATTAGGGTTAAATAACTTAATCTTATTTATCCTTTTGAAAATTAATTTTTTCTTTCTAAAATAAAACTGTTCTCCGCCGTACAGGCGGCTTAGAAATTACTAAATTGTTTTAGTTTATCTTTCAAGTAGTTCTCCGCCGTACAGGCGGCTTAGAAAAGTCTGTCTTCTTACGACAAAGGCACTAAAGAGTTCTCCGCCGTACAGGCGGCTTAGAAAATGGATATGGAGAGTTACGATATAAATATAAAGTTCTCCGCCGTACAGGCGGCTTAGAAACCACATTGGTCGCCTATCCTTTCTTGCAATTTGTTCTCCGCCGTACAGGCGGCTTAGAAAAGAAGGAGCGGACTTTCTGCCTGCGTGCAAGCGTTCTCCGCCGTACAGGCGGCTTAGAAATCCCGATGTCTTCGATATGTTTCCACAGAGAAGTTCTCCGCCGTACAGGCGGCTTAGAAAATTTAGGCCAGTGAATACGAACGTGTCCTGGAGTTCTCCGCCGTACAGGCGGCTTAGAAACAGGTGTGATGGCTTGTGATAGAGCTGAAGACGTTCTCCGCCGTACAGGCGGCTTAGAAAGGTTTAATGGATTAAGTCCCCCCTCATTGGGTGTTCTCCGCCGTACAGGCGGCTTAGAAAATTGAGCAGCTAGTTTCCCCCCCACATAGTAAGTTCTCCGCCGTACAGGCGGCTTAGAAAAGAGATAAGTACCTAAACATGACATCCCCCTGGTTCTCCGCCGTACAGGCGGCTTAGAAAATTGCCTGTTGAGAAAAGTTTGCTAAGTACACGTTCTCCGCCGTACAGGCGGCTTAGAAATAAGAACATGGCATTACATTGTATATGTCCTAGTTCTCCGCCGTACAGGCGGCTTAGAAAGTGATATTCTGGTCGATACGATTATTCCAAAAGTTCTCCGCCGTACAGGCGGCTTAGAAAAGATGAAGATGACGACATCCCATACTAAGAGGTGTTCTCCGCCGTACAGGCGGCTTAGAAAATACAGCCCAACAGTCGGAAAAGCCGACACAGGTTCTCCGCCGTACAGGCGGCTTAGAAACAGTGCCGGAATCAAATGTTTTTAAATATCCAGTTCTCCGCCGTACAGGCGGCTTAGAAAATAGGGGTCGCATTATACTCACTAGCAGCTAAGTTCTCCGCCGTACAGGCGGCTTAGAAATCTTGATGTCCATAGACAAGATCGTTCAGCTCGTTCTCCGCCGTACAGGCGGCTTAGAAAGAAAACGCTCCAGCAAATATCCAACTCACGCCGTTCTCCGCCGTACAGGCGGCTTAGAAAAGTGATAGAGATTACGCCATTAATTGTCACTGGTTCTCCGCCGTACAGGCGGCTTAGAAAGTCATTCATCTTATCAAATCTAGGCTTCCATCGTTCTCCGCCGTACAGGCGGCTTAGAAATTATGAAGACTGGGAAGTGCATGACTATTTAAGTTCTCCGCCGTACAGGCGGCTTAGAAACCTCGAAACATAGTTTCAATTGAAATCTTCTGGTTCTCCGCCGTACAGGCGGCTTAGAAAGTCTGGATTTGTGCTTGATATGGTATTGCCGTGTTCTCCGCAGTACAGACAGTTTAAACATATTGGATATACTCATGTTTATGCGTCTGCTTAAACATGAGCGCCAGTGTGCTGAATTTTATTGCATTAGATAAGTTCTAAACAGGAGCAAAATTACTAGGATCGCTTATTGTTTACATCAGGATTTCAAATTGCTGCACGCTCTTTTTACATGAGATAATCGTAAGCTTTATCTTGCTTTTTCTTTATTCATCTCATAAAAGCTTTTCAATTCAAAATCGACGTAATTTTCAAGTAATTTTTTAATTTCGTATTCTGCACCGTTATAAGTTTCATATTCGGTGTGAAATTTTACAGGAGTGTAGGTTTTAGGGCCTCTATTTAACAGATAAGTTACAGAGCCATCGGCTTTGTAAAGATTTTTATCAACTTCAGTTGCCACGATTTTATAAGAAATTTTAAAGCCTTTATAAATATAATCGGTCACTTCGAACTCCCAGGGTTTAACTTCCCGCTTATGTTTAAGTATATACCGCTTAAAACTGAAATCTGCAATTATTTGATTCTGCCAAATGCTTCTCCGAAACGAATCTGTTTTCCGGCATGCAATTGTTCTAACCATTGCATGGATTGCCCTTCGGCAAACATTAAAATAACGGTTGAGCCCAATTTGAAATAACCCATTTCCTGGGCTTGCGATAAAGCATATGCATTTTCACCCTCTTCTGGGTACACATACTGGGCTGGCTTACGCCCGCGCATGATATCGCCATGCCAACTGGTACCAATGCCGCCAACAATGGTTGCCCCTACCAGAACCATCGCCATTGGGCCGATTTTTGTTTCAAAATAAACCACCAAGCGTTCATTGCGCGCAAATAATCTGGGGATAACGCGCGCCGTAGCGGGTTGCACTGAAAATAATTTACCCGGCACATAAATCATTTCTTTTAAAACAGCATCTATCGGCATATGCACGCGATGGTAATCTTTTGGCGATAAATAAAGCGTGGCGAAACGGCCATGCGCAAATTGTTTGCTCTTTTGCTCATCACCCGCCAATAACTCTTGCACAGAATAATACCAACCCTTGGCTTGCAATAACTTGCCGGCATTAATTTCCCCGAGTTCGCTTATAAACCCGTCTACAGGCGATAAAATATCGGCGCTAGCCAATGGTCTGCATTCCGGTTTTAATTGGCGAATAAAGAAATCATTAAAACAAGCGTATTGCTCGGGACGCTCTTCACGCGCTTCCGTCATGTCCACTGCGAAGCGGCGAATAAAATGCCGGATCAGCTGGTTTTTAACCGCGGGATTTTTTACATTGGCGAGACAACCGGCAAAGGCTGTGAGGGCGCGTTTGGGCAAAACGAATTGCGGAAAAGTTTTTAAATAATCAGAAAGCATTATATTCATTCAAAAAATTACAAGTCATACCGCGAAATAGCGGCTTCCAATTCAATGTTAGCGTGATTGTACAGCCTGCGGAAGAAAAGAACGTGGTTCCAATCCTTTATTAAGTCTTAGCACAAAAAAAGCAGTTAGGGCAACGAAACTGACTAAAACTCCTGGAAGCCAGTAAATTTCGGCCTTGCTTACCATATGTTCGGCGAAAGGCAAGCTTGCTGCGCCGATGCTGGCGGCCATAGCCCAAATGGTAGAAACACCCCAGCAGCGATATTCGGCAGGTAATTGTTGATAAAGAAAATAGTACATCGCCGAACAAATCAAGCCATTAACTATCACATATCCCATCAGGGAAACCAAGATAAGCGGCTTTATAATTTGAGCTGTGGCACAGAATAAAACAGGGGCAACGCAGGCGAGCAAAATCATACTACCTCGCAGCAATTGGCGAGCTCGCGCTGGTTTAGTCAAAAAAGCAATGGGTAGCGCAAGCAGCGCAGAACTAAGCTGCGCAAACGAACCTATCCATGCGCAAGTGACTTTATCCCATACTTGCTGCTCCATTGCAAAAGACAGCCAAAATACATTGCATATATAAACTGTTACGCTTACAAATGCCCCTAGCGCGGCAATATTAAGCAATCCGCGCCAATGCAAACGCCAAACACGTTCAATTTTTGCCGAATACATTTTTTTAAATTCCGGCGATTCGCTTAATTGTTTACGCAAACGGCAAACCCAGAGTGAAAGCACACCGACCAATGCAAATACAATCCGCCACATCCATGAGACGTCGGTAAATTGTATGAACGCGGCCAATGCTCCGCCAGTAAACATTCCAGCCGCACCACTTGCGGCTACCAGACTGCCTGCATATAAAGGCTTTTGCGGGGTATGCTCCACTAAAAACATCGCCGATGTGTTCACTTCTCCGCCCAAAGCCAATCCTTGCAGTAAACGCAAAACAAGCAGGCACCAGGTAGCGGCCACCCCCCACTTAGCATACCCCGGCAGTAAACAAATACCGAGCGTAGCCAATCCCATCAATGCTGCAGAAAATACCATGGGCTTGCGCCGGCCGTTTTTATCCGCTTCCCGGCCAAATAGCCAACCACCTAATGGGCGGGCTAAATAAGCTGCGGCGAATAAAGCAAAGGTGAGCATTAAACTATGGGTGGAAACAGGGAAAAACTCTGCTGCAAAGACAGCTTTGGCTAAATAAAGATAAAGACTGAAATCCAGCCACTCTAAAAATACCATAGCCAATACAATGAAAAAGGCTGAACGTTTCATCTAATGCGCCTGTTAACCCTACTAATGGGATTAGGTATGACAATGCAAACATTTTATACTTTTTTCCAGTGCAGCTGAACGGTTTAGAGCCAAAATCCAAGATTACCAGGCTGATTTACAACCATCCTTTACTCAATTGCGGTATTTTGCATAGCTTGGAAGTGCTTTTTTTACTAGAATCTAGATTGCCAAAAAAATGAGAATGGCACTACATGCTCAATATATTATTTACAATTTTGCTGCTGGAAGGATTTGTAACCATTTCGGTTGAAGTGCTGACCATTCGCCAACTGCTCCCTTTCTACGGAGGCAGCGTCTTGATCACCAGCATCATCATCGGCGTTTTCCTGCTGTTTCTAGCATTGGGATATTGGCGCGGCGGCAGCTATCAGCAGGATTTTTTTAAAGAGCTTAAACGTAATTTTGCCTGCAGCATGTTATTTATCGGGATAGGCTTGAGCTATGTATTCATTGCCGGGTTTTATTATTTCAGCATTTATAAGGCAGACTTACCCTTTCTACTTAGCTTGTCACTTTATTTATTGTTTGTTTTAGCTCCTATCGTTTACTGGCTAGGGCAGACTATCCCCATCACCACGAACCTGTTTAACCAACAGCAGCGCATAAGCCACATCAGCGGGCGAGCGTTATTTTTAAGCACGATAGGCTCGTTTTTGGGAGCCTTGCTGACTTCCTTGCTTTTATTCCAATATTTAGGAGTAGCTTTAACGGTTGTCATTAATTGCGGCTTGCTTTTTTTACTGATGGTTAGTTTGCGCTCTTACAATGGCTCGACCATGTTATCGCTTCTTCCCTTCTTGCTGGCATTGATTTTTATTTGGTTTCTTAATGTAAACGTAGAAAGCACGCAATTTAAACGCACCAATAATTATGGGAATTACAAAGTGATTGACACGGGCGAATTGGGCAAGTTATTTCAGATTAATGAATCCAGCAGTTCATTGCTGGCCGCTGACAAAAAAGCCTTCCCATACATCGAATACATTCGCCATTTATTGTTTAATGAGTTAAAGCTGCGCCATAAAAAAATACTGGTGATTGGCGCTGGCGGTTTTACGCTTACTGCAGCCGGGAACCATGATAATAAAGTAACTTATGTGGATATTGACCCTGCCATCAAAGATTTGGCTGAACAATATTTTTTAAATGCATCAGTGCGCGGTAAATTTGTCGGCCAGGATGCCCGCCGTTACTTGCAGCAAAAAACCGAAATTTTTGATGTAATTATTTCCGACGTATACAGCCATCAGGCAACTATTCCACCTTCTTTATTAACGGCAGAATACTTTGCCGCCATAAGGCAGCACCTTGCCCCGCAAGGATTAATGATAGCTAATATCATTGCCAACCCGTTATTTCATGATGAGTATGCACAAACCGTGTTCAATACCATCCATGCTGTTTTTCCGTATTGCGCCATTGTCCCCTTCAACTGGCAATACCCCTTGACCAATATGCTTTATATTTGCCCGAACGTGGCAGCGTCGGATACGATTTACCGCGATGATTTAAACAGAGCCACTACGGATTTTTTTAAAAGCCGTCAACATTGATTGAAATGAAAACCTTGCAGGAAGACAATATGAATGTGAATATTATCGGTGCAGGCCGCCTCGGTTCAAGTCTGGCAAAAGCCTTGCTTAAGCTACATCCCGATACCGTGCTTACCCTTTACAACCGTTCTCTCGCTAAAGGTGAAAAAATAATCCAGCATTTGGGGAGCGGACAGAGCGTCGATGAATTTCATGCTATGCCAGCTGCCAGCATCGTGTTTATAACCACCCCGGATGATGCGATCGCAGTTATTGCAGAGATACTCGCAAAAGAGCAGCTTATTCCCGCCGGTAGCATGGTCGTACATTGCAGCGGGGTATTGGGTTCCGGCGTTCTCGCCCCCTTGCAACGCCAAGGTTGCCATACGGCCAGCGTCCATCCTTTAAGGGCTTTTGCGGAAGAAATGCAGGAAGATGCATTTCAAAACTGCCATTGCGTCATGGAAGGAGATGCAGCGGCCACTGCTTATTTAAGCATTTTATTTAAAAACCTGGGCGCCTTAACCCTTACCATCCATGCAGAAAAAAAAGCAATTTATCATGCTGCAGCGGTCATGGCTTCAAACTATGTGGTGACTTTAGCGGATGCAGCCATTAAGTTATTAATTGAATCCGATGTTAGCGAAGAACACGCCCGGCAAATTACTCATAATTTATTACAAATAAGCTTGACGAATCTAAAGAAAAGCCCACCCAAGGAAGCACTCACCGGCCCTTTGCAGCGCGGCGATCTGTCTACTATTGCCAAACATTTACATGCCCTGCAAGGTTCTGCCACGGAAAAATTATATAGAGCGGCTGCATTAGCCACTTTACCTTTAACACCACATGATGCGGAAACCATCGCCAGGCTAAAAAGCGTGCTGGCTATTAGGCAACGTCCCTAAAGTTTTTTAGCCAAGATTTCATCTTAAATTGAGCACAAATTTTTCTATTTCACTTCGATCTACCCCCTCTCCCACGACAGGAGCTTTGATAGTATGATGATGCCCTTCGCGGGAGAGGGTTGGGGAGAGGGAATGTCACGGATGGTCATTGATGACGAGATGTGGTCTCGTTTAGAAAAATTACTTCCAAAGCCTAAAG
>NZ_RZGS01000015.1 GCF_003989745.1 Legionella septentrionalis | reverse complement strand
GGCATCATCATACTATCAAAGCTCCTATCGCGGGAGAGGGGGTAGATCGAAGTGAAATAGAAAAATTTGTGCTCAATTTAAGATGAAATCTTGTCTAAAAAACTTTAGGGACGTTGCCTAGTTATCCCCCGCAAATTTCGAAATGATGAGGGGATAACTATTAAGTTCATGCAGGCGTTTAGAAAGGGATTACCATCCCGCTATAGTAACGTAAAGACATTTTGTGCTTGCTGCTTTTATAAACATGATATTATTCATAACCATTTTTAAAATTATATCAGCGAGCTTTTTTTCATGGCATACTGTACATAGTCTTTGTGCAGCTTTGTTATTTGCTGTTTTAGCTCCTCCAGCGAGCCATGGTTAACGAGTAGGTCATCAGCAAGGCTTCGATATTGAGCAGGCGTGCTTTGCGCCGCCAGTATGGCCAGGGCTTCTTCCTGAGTGCACAAGTCGCGCTGTGTAATTCTTGCAATTTGCACTCTTCTGTCTGTTTCGACTAATAAAATTCGATCAAGATAAGGGTAAGCTTCTCTGTTGATTAATAATGGAATTTCAATGATGCAATAAGCGCTTCGGCAAGAGGCAACGTCTTTTTCAATTTGCTGCCGAACCAGTGGGTGCAAAAGATTTTCTAACCATTGCCGCTGAGATTCTTGATTAAAAATAATCTGGCGCAATTGACGACGGTTTAATGCGCCAGAGGCATCCAGGATATGCTTGCCGAAATGCTGCACGATTTTGTGGTAAGCTGCTTGGTTGGGGGCAGTAATTTGTCTGGCTATTTCATCGGCGCTGATTACTTGAACCCCCAGTTCTGAAAAATAACGCGCCACCGTTGATTTGCCGCTGGCGATGCCGCCGCTAAGACCGATGCAGTACAATTTTTTCCCTTAAATGATGCTATTTAACGTTTGTATTTTTACATGTGACCAAATTCACGTAACACGTGTCAGGGACTGCACTGTGTTGTATACAAAATGTTTTTGCTCCCATTGCCGCGTCAATGCCTCGCGGAAAAAAGTCTCCAAGCCAGGCTTTTGCCATTCTGTCCACAGCCGTACATTGCCACATGGGGCGGCTGTTCAAACCTTTTATATTTGCCTCACAATATTCTTTTGCTGTTTTACAAGTTCTCGGTTCGCGGCTGTGTTTTTTACAAGCTTCAAAAGCTTTATTTAAAGCCATTTGTTCATAAGGGGCTTTCGCCACCCATTGTTTGTCCTCACGATCGAAAGCACTACATTGCCATAAGTTGCCTTCCGCTTCCGGCACAAGGATGGTAGCGCCCCATGCTGGAACCGCAATCAAGGTAATAACAAGAGACAACAGCTGGTTATGCATAACGAACTCCTTTTATAAATGCTATGAATTGTTCACAAGACATCGCCTTGGCAAAGTACCATCCTTGCATCAAGGCAACGCCTTGTGCTTTTAGGAATTCGAATTGAGTCAAAGATTCTACTCCTTCCGCAATAATTTGCAGATTTAAATTTTTTGCCATCTGTAAAATAGATTGGCTGAGTGTTTCCGTGATAGCGCCAGTGCCAATTGCTCTTACAAACAATTGATCAATTTTCAAGTAATTAAAGGGAAGATGCCGTAAGTAAGAGATGCTAGCATATCCTGTACCAAAATCATCTACAGCCAGGGAGAAACCCCTTTGGCGTAAATCCAGCATTTGCCTGGTTAATGCAAGATCATGCCGGTTCAATAAACTACGCTCGGTTACTTCCAGCATCACTTGCCGGGACGGCACATGGTATTTTTCACATAAATTAAGAAAAGATGCAAAAAAATATTTATCGCGGAAATGCACGGCGGACACATTGAAACTTAAATAAAACTGGGGGTTGCCCATGAGAACAATTTGGCAATCCTGAAAAGCTTTCTCGATAAGTTGCAAGGTAATGGGCACGATCAAACCGGATTGCTCAGCATCTTCAATAAAATAGTCCGGCATAATAATTTCTGAGTCAGTGCTCGACCACCGTAATAAAACTTCTGCTCCTGCACAAATAGAAAATTCGTTGTTGAAAATAGGTTGATAAACTGGAAAGAATTGATTGCTTTTTAACGCATTTTGCAATGCCCGGTGCAGGGAAAATCGTTGTTGCTTTAAATTGTAAAGGGAATACCAAATCAAGGCAGTAAGGGTAAGAAGCAGTAGTGCCAGGATGATTTCATGATGCCAGGTGAAATGCCGGACGCTGCCGGGATTAGTTGTTAATAAAATTCGGTATTTTTCCAAGTTGTTCAAATAAATTTGTATGGGATAATTTGCTAAAGAAAATTCTGTTTCTTTCTCTTTTTCCGCTGTATGGCTCCACTCCCAATTGCCGTTTTGCTGCAGCAGTTTAAATATAATTTTATGCCGGATTCCATCATACAAAGCAATTTCTTGAACGAAAGGTGATGATATTTTTAAATTATTTTTAATTAAATCTTGTGGAAAATAAATATGGATCAAGTAGTCACCTAAAGGTTGATGCAAAATAAAAAAAGATTTCTTTTTTTTAGGCAAACTCATAGGGCCTGATAAAATGGATGTTTGTGCTTTGGCCATGGGGAGAGCTTGGGGAGGCTTAAACGTACTGCATGCCCATCGTTTTTTTTTATTTTCCACAATCAATCCGCTGATTCTGGGATTGCCTGCGACAATCGTTTGCAATTGGCTTAATAAGCCTGAGGGACATGCGGAAGCATCTGGATAAGGGGGCAGAGTTACTGCTATTTGCACCATCTCACTGATAAAATGATCCAACTGATCTGCGACATCGTCTGCGCTGCGGTAGAGAATATCTTGGGTTTGCAATTGTTCTTTTTGCCAGGAGAAATAAAAAATAAACAAGAGAAGTAAAACCGTTAGCGAGCCCCAGATTAAATTTAAAAATAAGTAAGTTCTTATTTCTTTTTTATTCCTGATTTTCATGGATATCCAGGGTCGCGATTTTTATATACAGCTTCTATTGAGTTTAGTGTGATCTCAGCCAATTTACGAATCGTGGCCACATCGGCATTAAGCGGCGGTAGCCAGTATACGGTATTTCCCAATGGCCTTAATAAGGCTCCGCGGCGACAAGCTTCCTGAGCGAGTTGAAAACCCATGCGTGGTTTCTGGTGTGCGAGCAGATCACCTGCTACCCATCCTCCCAGGGAGCGTACGTTAGCTAATTTTCCGGTTTGTTGAGCTATTTTATTAAATTCTTCTGTCATCAGCGCACCAATTGCGCGGGCCTTTTCTGGGATATTAAGATCCTTCATGGCTTTTATGGTAGCCAGTGCCGCACTGACTGCCAATGCATTCCCACTGTAGGTATGGGAGTGTAGAAAGGATTTTCCTGTTGAATAATCGGCATAAAATAATTCGTAAATTGCATGATCGATTAATACGCAGCTAAGCGGCAGAGCCCCAGAGGTCAATCCTTTAGAGAGGCAAATCAAATCCGGTTCAATATTTGCATGATCACTCGCCAACCATTCCCCAGTTCGCCCAAGACCAGTCATGATTTCATCAGCAATTAAAAAAATATCATGTTCTTTTGCAAATGAAGCCAGACGTCTTAAAAAATCAGCACTGTAACAATGCATTCCACCCGCTCCCTGCACAATCGGTTCCACAACAATGGCACATAATGAATCTTTCATAGGCTCCAGTTCTTGCAAGGTTTTTTCCCAAGCTTCGCCACAATCCTGCCACAAGGGATCCTCGGCGTTGGGCACATAAGGAATCGACTGGATGAAATGACAAGGAAGTTGCATATTTTTGAATGGTTCCTTGTAAATCCCCAAATCACTAATGCAAAGGGTCGCCAAGGTTTCCCCGTGGTAGCCATTTTTTAATGCCGCAAATCGGTTGCGTTTCGTGTACCCTTTCAGTGCAGCAGCATGAATAGCCAATTTCATGGCAATTTCAACCGCAGAAGAGCCATCGCTGGCAAAGAAAACGTGTTGCTTATTGCTTATTGCAGTGAGTTCCTCCGCTAATTCCACAATTTGCCCATGCGTGGTATTAGCGCCAATGACATGCTCAAAGCGGTTTAATTGCTCTTGAATGGCTTGCAATACGGATGGATATCCATGCCCTAAAGATTTACACCACCAGCTTGAAATTGCATCGATGACCGGACCTTTGTCTGTGTGTAAATAACAGCCTTTCGCCTCATACACGACGAACGGTGGGTAATGTTCAAAATCTTTCATTTGCGTACATGGATGCCAAATGTGGTTTAAATCGCGTTCAATTAACTTTTGTGTTGTGTTAACCATTTTTAAAGTTTTAGGTTGACATTAAGTGCCGCCAATTTATCATATCGGGCAAATAAAAACACAGGATAAGTTTATGTCCGAAGCAAATAAAGTTTGGAGTGTTGAAGAAGTCGCTGGAATATATGCACAATCTTTTCATGATTTGCTATTTGCTGCGCATACGGTTCATCGCCAACATCATGCGGTTAATAAAATGCAATTGGCAAAAATTTTGAGCGTTAAAACAGGCGCTTGCCCGGAGGATTGTGGTTATTGTTCACAAAGTGGGCATTACCAGACTCACGTTGAAAAAGAAAAACTTATGCCATTAGAGCAAGTCGTGCAAAGCGCGCTTAAGTCCAAGGAAAAAGGTGCCACCCGTTTTTGTATGGGGGGTGCTTGGCGTTCGCCACCTGCCAAGGCCATGCCTGAATTAACGGCTATGATTCGGGCCATTAAGGAATTAGGCTTGGAAACCTGCATGTGCGTTGGCATGTTAACACCCGAACAGGCACAAACGTTAAAGGAAGCGGGTTTGGATTATTACAATCATAATATTGATACATCGCCCAGTTATTACGATAAAGTGGTGACTACCCGCCATTTTAACGAGCGTTTGCAAACGCTGCAGCATGTCCGCAACGCCGGAATTAAAGTTTGCTGCGGCGGCATTTTGGGCTTGGGTGAAACTCGTGCCGATAGAATTGAGTTTTTATTTACATTGGCGAACCTTGAGGCACATCCAGAGAGTTTGCCTATAAATAGTTTAATTCCGGTTGCAGGTACTCCATTAGGATGCGAACCACGCGTTGATGACTTTGAATTGATCCGCACCATTGCCACGGCTCGAATCTTAATGCCTAAAAGCGTGATTCGGTTAACGGCAGGTCGCTCAGAAATGAGTGATACCTTGCAAGCCTTATGTTTTTTTGCTGGTGCGAGCTCTGTTTTTATCGGCGATAAACTTTTAACGGAAGGAAATCCTGAGCTTGAGCGCGATAGCGCATTATTTGCAAAACTTGGCTTGGAAGCGGCACTTGGAACAACAGTGCTGCCCTAACTGCAGTTAAAACCATGTTGCTCGATAAATTACAGCAAGTGACGAATGCCCTTAAAGGGCAAGGGTTGCTGCGCAGGCGGCAAGTTTCTGACGAATCGTTACTAAATTTCAGCAGTAATGACTATTTGTCTTTGCGTTCGCATCCGAAAATAAAGAAAGCTTATGAAAAAGGAGCCAGGCATTATCCCACAGGGAGTGCTGGTTCCATGGTCGTGTGCGGTTATCATGCTATCCACAAGGAGCTTGAGCAAACGCTTGCCTCGGCATTGGAGGTTGATGATTGCCTGTTATTCGCTTCGGGCTATGCAGCAAATTTAAGCACGGCTTTTTTATTAGCCAACCTAAAGATACCCATTGTGATTGACAAGAGTGTGCATGCATCCATTTATGATGGTTTACAGTTGGCTGGCGCTCCATATCAACGTTACTTACATAATAATTTAAGTGATTTGCGTGCAAAAACCAGTGCATTGTCGGAAAGTGCGGTGGTTATTACCGAAAGCATTTTCAGCATGAGCGGGCAAATTACACCGCTTGCCGCGATGGCCCGGGAACTACAAAATAGCGCGCCTGTGCTGTTAGTGGATGAAGCACACGGGTTTGGAATTCTGGGAAAAGAGGGGTTAGGCGGCGTGCATGAGCAGCATTTGTCGCAAGGCCAGGTTCCATTGCGGGTGATTCCATTCGGGAAAGCTTGTGCAGCAGCAGGTGCTGTTGTGGCAGGACAAAAATTATGGATAGAAGCTCTGCTGCAATACGCCCGCCCATACATTTATTCTACTGGCATGAGCCCCGCATTTGCCTATGGATTGCTGGAAACTGTGGATATTGTGCGGAAAGCGGATGCACGTCGGCAAAAGTTAAGTGGGTTGATTGCCTATTTCCGGGAAACCATAAGGCATTCCCCGTTAAATTGGCAAATTTCTTATTCGCCTATCCAGCAGTTGCGTCTGGGATGTCCACATCAGGCTCTACAGTGTGCTGAGATGCTGCGCCAGCAGGGTATCGTTTGCTTGCCGATGCGTGAACCCACAGTATGTAAACAACAAACCGGCTTGCGTGTTATTCTTAATTATGCCCATGAGCCTGAACATATTGATTTTTTATTGGAGTGTTTACATCGATCATGAGTCTTAGTTTGTCCATCCACGGTAAAGGATACCCGCTTGTTTTGTTTCACGGCTGGGGTTTTGACAATTCAATATGGCATTCTTTAATACCCATGCTGGAGAGGCAATATCAATTATTTTTAATTGATTTACCTGGATTTGGAGGCAGCGCAGACATGGAGTGGCCGGCATTTAAAGCCAATTTGCTGGCAAAACTGCCTTCTTCTTTTGCCATAGCCGGATGGTCCATGGGCGGCTTGTATGCTACACGTTTGGCTGTTGAGAAACCGGAGCGTGTTACCCATCTGCTCAATATTGCAAGTTCACCCAGGTTTGTAAAAGAAGCTGGATGGCCCGGTATTACCCGTGAAGTTTTTGCAACTTTTTACGAGAATTTGCTCAATGCACCGCAAGTAGTTCTTAAACAATTCATCCGGTTACAGCTGCAAGGGCAACATTGCCCATCCGTGCAGATTGGAAAACTGCCTGCAGCAAAAGCTTTACGGGCAGGATTGGAGTTATTAATTCACTGCGATTTGCGCGCCGAGCTCCAGCAATTAAAGATGCCGGTTGGCTATTTATTTGGACGTCTTGATGCAATTACTTCATATAAAACCATGGATCACATGCAGGAACGCTACCCCCAATTTTCCTATATTTTATTTCCCAAAGCAGCGCATGCTCCTTTCTTGTCTCACCCGAAGCTTTTTATAAGCGCGTTGGAAGAATTCATATGTTAAAGCGATTTTTTATCACCGGCACAGACACGGAATGCGGCAAGACATACGTAACCTGTCAATTGTTGCATCATTTAAAACAGGGCGGTAAACGCGCACGGGCCATTAAACCTGTGGCGAGCGGCTATACGGAAAAAAACGGTTGTCTGGTAAATGAAGACATTGATTCCCTGCAGCAGTTTAATGGTGATACAGAAACTATTTGTCCTTGGCCTTTAAGTTTACCCTTATCACCGCATTTGGCGGCATTGCATGATGGGAAAAAATTATCTGCGCAAGAAATCGCTGCCTATTGTTTGGAAAAAAATGTTAATGATTTGGATTACTTGCTGATAGAAGGGGCGGGAGGGTTAATGGTCCCATTAAACAGCAGCGAAACCTGGCTTGATTTTTTACGCATCAGTAAAATCCCCGTCATTTTGGTCGTGGGCATGCGGCTTGGGTGTTTAAACCATGCATTGTTAACTGCAGCAGTTTTAGAAGCACAACATATTTCCTGTGCAGGATGGATTGCCAATTGTCTGGATGAAACCATGGCAGAGCGCGCGGCAAATATAGGAACGCTGCTTGATAAGCTTCATGCCCCGCATCTTGCAACAGTCGAGCCTCATGGCAGTATAACCAAATTCTCTTTATAAGGCACTGACAGCTGCTATGCAATTAGGCTAGATTTTGCATAGGCTTTACACAAGTTGTTGTTTACAGATAGAGCAATTTTATACTACAGCAACTCATCAGGAAAAACTGGTCAAACCGCACAGCAGCATCCGCAAAGATATCTTCAAAGGCCTCCTAGTCTTCGTCGGACTCGTCCTTGGCATCGTCCCAGGTATCCTCCTCTACAGCCGCTTCTTCTCAGCCTCAAGGCCCACCACAACAGGGGAAAAAATCGTCGAGCCCGTGAAAAAAGAATTTGGAGCCTAGGCAGCAGGCAGATGGTGTATGTATTGAAAAAAGGATTCAGTTAACCAACTTTCTATTTATCAGGAATGTGGTACAGGCGGTAAAAGTAAATGATTTAACTGGGAGAAATATTTAGAAAAATCAATATCATACTCTTGAAGTGTTAAAAAACCCCTCTCATCAAAAATACGCAACTCAATACGACAACCGTTTTTTGTGGTTTCTATCAAGAAATAACTGTTATGTGCGTCTTTTTTACGTGCGCATGAAAGGGAGCCTGCATGTAAAATCAGGGCGGAGCGATTATTGTTTTTTTTTATGAGGCTTAAATTTGCATAATGCAAGTGGCCGGTACAGATCAGATCAATGTGACTTTCTGGCAGATAGTTTACTAACTGCTGGTAATTTTTAAGCGGCTTGTGCAAGTCATACAAATGATCAAAATTATGATGGAAAAACAAGATGCTTAATCCAGAAAACGGTTGCTTAAAATAATATTTAATTTTTTGTAGCGTCTTCTGGGAAATTTTACCATTCTTCACCCGATATGGATTTACGCTGTTTACCCCGAGTATTCTTATTTTATCGTTTTTAAATTCTGTTCCATACTGGCATGAAACATGAGTGTTAAAGGGTTTGAAAGGCGAAAAAAAGCGCTCGAATACATCATAAAGCGGGACATCATGATTTCCTGGAACGATCAAGATTTCAGTTTTTATATTTCTTAAGAAAGCGAGGAGCTCCTGATATTGTTCTTTTAGCGCCCGTTGTGTGCAATCGCCGGAAACTAAAATTATATCCGGTTTTATGTCATCTACATCTTTGAGAAAAAAATCAAGGATGTCTGGTTTATGCATCCCGAAATGCAAATCTGAAATGTGCAGTATTTTCATGGGTTGTTGGTAATTAAAGTCAAAGAATTCGGGATTGACTTGTATAACAAAGGCGTATTTTTCACCATGGTTTCTCCATCCAGAGACAAGGTAATTTGAGAGTGGTTATGGATATGAATTTCCATCGGCAGCTTGGAGGACAGTATTTCGAAACTTTCTTTTTTATTAAAAAAATAATGAATGAATTGCAACAATTGCATCTTGCCATATTTGTAATAATAAATACCGAGTTGAGCGTTGCTAAAATTTATTCTTTTGACAGAAAACGGGAATTCATAGGTATACAAATTGTTACTTATCATTAAAAAAGACGTATCGATTGATCGGCTTAATTTCCGGTTTTGCAAGGTTAAAGAAAACGCTTTGTGTTTTTTTAGAGCATGCCACAGGCTGGGGATGTAGCATAACCATTTATTATAAAATTTTTTATAATAATCCAATTTTTTTGCAAAACTTGGATAAAATCCAATAGAAGAATTATTTACAAAAACCGAACCATTAACTTCTGCCGTATCAATTTGCACGGTTTTTTTATTTTCTATCGCCTTGATTATTTCATCTGGGGTTTGAGGTAAATTTAATTCTTTTGCAAAATGATTCATCGTACCGAGCGGCAACACGCCTAAAATTACCGGCGAGCATATGCATTCTTGTGCTGCTGCACGAATAGTGCCATCCCCCCCTCCCACGAGTAATATGGAATGACGATTGCGTGCTTTTTTAATGGAATCATTCAATTCGTCAGGAGATGGTTTGTATATTGTATAGCTGATGTTACGTTCGGTGAATGCAGTTAGATAGCCAGAAAGTGAGGCTGCATTTTTTGATTGGCTGTTAATGACAATGCCTATATTCTCCATTTATCCCCGCATTAAGGCTTTATGATGACCAAAGTTTGCTTTTTATAAGCATAGAAGGCGGAACAACTTTTGCCAGCCATTTATTAAGTAGATGTTGGGGTGGGAGAATATTATGCATTATAAAAAAGACTATATTTTCATATTCTTAGCATTCTACTCACAGAGTTATAAACAGATTTTGTGGATAAGTAGATGGTAAGACTTAAATGAAAAAACATTAAGTTCTTATAATATAATGATTTTTCATATAGTGAGTAGGGGAAAAGAAAAGATAGCGAGCTAGGCAAAAAGTTATCCACAAAATGTCCTTTGTGGATTTTTAAAATGGGAAGGTATATCGTATCTAAAACGGTCGGTATCAGGAATTTCAATAAACTGTACAAATCGATTGCAAAAGACAAACCAAGAGGATGCGCCTTTGTCGATTTTTAAAAAATTTAAAAAGTTTTACAGAGCTTCTAAAGAAAACCGGGTGCAAATCCATCTCTTTCTGGGCTTTGTAATTGTTCCCGTTATTGGCATGACCCTTTTATATATTTGGGTTAACTTATTCTGGATTTAACTTCCTGCCAACCCTTTTTTATGGAAGAATCGGCGGGAGTCGTAAAACTTATATTAACAATGAACCTATTTGTAATTTATATTGGCGGCACACATGCCAATTCACTAATCGAGCTCCACGACATGCGTTTTGTGGTAGCGAATTGCATTGAAGATACCTATGACTTTTTGCGCAAAAGCTGGTGGGGTATTCCTGCCAGTTTGCATTTAGATGCGTGGGGGGTTTTAAATTATGCAGACGGGTATCAAATTCAAATCGCAAAAAATAAGCCGGAAGATGATGTAAACAAATTATATTTCGTTAACTTGGGCGGATACGATGCAAAACAATTTACTGAATTGCATCAAAATGTTTTTGTCGTGGCGGCTGATGAAAGCGAGGCAAAACGGAAAGCAGTGCAGCAAATCGCCGC
Source organism: Legionella septentrionalis (assembly GCF_003989745.1). GTDB lineage: Bacteria > Pseudomonadota > Gammaproteobacteria > Legionellales > Legionellaceae > Legionella_A > Legionella_A septentrionalis. The sequence continues at coordinate 44,684 of NZ_RZGS01000015.1, read as the reverse complement.
CTGGCAATCCCCGCATCGCGATTACTTGTACGAGATGGAACAGTGCTTGGATTTGAATACACGATTACAGGCTGATGGATATTATATCCACCTGACAAGGCAAAACGAGCCACGACCATTCGCGTTTACCTGCCATTATACACCTATTGGTAGCAAGGAATAATTACAGTGTATACGCAAGGCATTGTTCGAGCTTGCGATGCAGCCACTGCCTTGCCCATGAGGCGGGATAATTAGTTAAAAATAGGCAAGAAGCAAATTCCGGTAACGAGAATTTAGATAAATTCTTGTGCAGCAAAAAAAGATACTCATTTTCAAGGTATTTAAGCGTCTATGCACAGAGTTATACACAGTTTTTGGGGATAACTTTTATGAATAAAAAAATCCATAGTAAAGCCAGGGGCTTTGTATTTACTGGAAGATAGGGTTTTGCAGCAAGAAAGTCGTGATGATTTCAGCTGAGATTAAAAAAAGATATCCACAGGAAGAAAAGTGATTTTTCTAAAGGCAGTGTACATGTTAGCTAAATAAAAATAAAAAAAACAGTCTTGACTAGGGGATAATTTTCATACTCAAGTCTTGCAGCATCATGGATTGTTACTTGTTTATCACCGGCTTGTTCGTTTATAATTTCAGCTCAGTTTAGTGTTTTTACTTTAACCATTTTGCTAAAATATAGTTAATAATCAAAATGGAAATTTTCGTACAAGTTGTAATGTCTAGGGAGATTTATTGATGCCAATTTATGAATATCAATGCGCGGGTTGTCATCATAAATTTGATTTAATGCAAAAAATTACAGATGAGCCTGCAAAAAAGTGTCCTCAGTGCTTTGAGGATAAGTTGCTAAGGTTAGTATCGCCCGCCGGTTTTCAATTAAAAGGCACCGGATGGTACGTCACTGATTTTAAAAATAAAGGTACGGCTAAAAGCACAGCAGCATCTTCTGAAAAATCGGATGCCGGAAGTAAATCCAGCAGCGATTCCTCCAGCACAAAAAAGGGTGAAACTGATTGAAAAGCAAATCAATTCGCAGTTACTTGCTAGCGGGTCTCGTTGTTTGGTTGCCTATTTTGGTCACCTTTGTGATTTTGCGTTTTATTGTAGATTTACTCGATCAAACCATGGCTCTTTTACCTAAGGCATATCAACCTGAGCAGTTGTTTGGCTTTCATTTGCCGGGTTTGGGTGTCTTGCTTTCCCTAATTTTGTTAATGGTTACCGGGATTGTGGCCACAAATTTTTTAGGGCAAAGATTAGTATGGTGGAGTGAATCTGTCCTGGAGCGTATCCCTTTGGTACGCTCCATTTACAATGCTGCCAAACAAGTGATTCATGCTATCTTCGGTGCTAACGGGCAATCGTTTCGAAAGGTGCTTTTGGTTGAGTATCCGCGCAAAGGCATGTGGAGTTTAGCCTTCCAAACTGGAGTTTCCAATTTTGAGGTCCATACAGGTGCAGAAATGGTTTCCATTTTTATCCCCACCACACCTAACCCTACATCGGGCTTTTTAATGATGGTTCCCAAAACCGAAGTCATTGAACTCACTATGAGCATCGATGAAGCATTGAAATTTATAATTTCTCTGGGTGTTATGCAGCCTGTAGCTATGGGTGCATTTGCAGTAAAAGAACAATTATCACAATAGGCAGTTTTCCTTATGAGATCACACAATTGCGCCGCCATTAATGAAACAATGATAGGTAATCAGGTTACGATTTGCGGCTGGGTTCATAATCGCCGCGATCATGGCGGGGTTATTTTTCTTGATATCCGTGATCGTTCCGGCCTTGTACAAGCTGTTTATGAACCAGAAAGGGCAGATGTGTTTGCGATTGCCGAGAAATTGCGCCATGAATACGTAGTGCGAATTTCAGGGCAAGTGCGGCCACGCCCCAGCGGGATGGTGAATGAAAAAATGCCCACAGGCCGCATTGAAATCGTTGGTATGCAGCTCGATATTTTAAATCAGGCACAAACCCCGCCTTTCTTGCCGGATGAACATCAGAACGTCAATGAGGATTTACGTTATCGATATCGTTATTTGGATTTACGGCGTCCTGAAATGCAGCAAAATCTGATTATGCGTCATAACTTAATCCGGTGCATACGCGAATATTTAAATGCACAAGAATTTCTCGATATTGAAACGCCAATGCTCACCAAGGCGACTCCAGAGGGCGCGCGTGATTATCTGGTGCCTTCACGGGTGCATCCTGGGCAATTTTATGCCTTGCCGCAATCACCGCAATTGTTTAAACAATTGTTAATGATGTCCGGATTTGAAAAATATTATCAAATTGTGCGCTGTTTCCGTGATGAGGACTTAAGAGCAGATCGACAGCCAGAATTCACCCAGCTTGATATTGAAATGTCGTTTATTGATGCAGAAAACGTACTAAAGCTCATCGAAGGCTTATTGAAAAATGTATTTTCCACCTTGCTGGGTGTGCAATTGCCAGACACTTTGCCGCGTATGAGTTATGCGGAAGCCATGCGCCGCTTTGGTAGCGACAAGCCTGATTTACGTAATCCGCTGGAACTCGTGGACATTGCGGATTTGGTTCTGGAATCGGAATTTAAGGTGTTTGCTGGTGCTGCGGCTGATCCCGAAGGGCGGGTTGCGGCTTTAAAATTACCTAATGGTTGTGAGCTAAGCCGTAAGGAATTGGATGATTATGGGTTATTCGTAGGCAATTACGGAGCCAAGGGTTTGGCTTATATCAAGATCAATGATAAAAGTCAGGGGATTGCAGGGTTACAATCGCCTATTCTGAAATTCCTGTCCGATTCAACTGTACACGCCATTTTAGATCGCGTGCAGGCACAAACCGGGGATGTCATTTTCTTCGGTGCGGATAAGGAAAAAGTTGTAAACGATGCCATGGGAGCTTTGCGTAGCAAATTAGGTCAGGATCGTAATTTGATTCAACCAGGTTGGCAACTCTTGTGGGTCGTCGATTGGCCCATGTTTGAGCTGGATACCCAAACGCATAAATTACAGGCCATGCATCATCCGTTTACTTCGCCATGTCATTTGTCTGTTGAGCGTTTGCAAGAAAATCCATTAGGCATGCTGGCAAAAGCATATGACATCGTCATCAACGGTTACGAGATTGGTGGGGGCTCGATTCGTATCCATCAACCGGAGTTGCAACAAGCGGTTTTTGATTTGCTTGGAATCGGCTTGGAAGAAGCTAAAGAAAAATTTGGCTTTTTGCTGGATGCATTACAATTCGGCTGTCCTCCGCATGGAGGCATTGCTTTGGGAATTGATCGATTGGCCATGCTTTTAACTGATTCAACCTCCATTCGTGACGTTATTGCATTTCCAAAGACACAATCGGCTTCTTGCCTACTGACCAATGCACCTGCAGCAGTAGGGCAAACGCAGCTTAATGAATTAGGAATCCGTCTTGCTCCCAATTTACAAGCACGATAAATCCATCACCGGCAACAGCTCGATGCATTGGCGTCGCAGCTGCTTGCTTGCCTGGTTTAGTATTTTCCTTAGTTTATTTGTTGTAACAGGATATGCCGAAACTTCAATAAAAAATGAAGGTTCCAGTAAATTGTTAGAATATCTCTTGCAGGAGAAAAATAACCTTACTATTACCATTAATGAAGCCAGACAATTAACTCCCCCTCAAAGCCAAGCCCAGTTAAATCAAATTAAAAAAGAAAACGAAGCGATGCTTGCCTTAACGCGGGCCAAATTGGAGTATTTACAAGGATTTTTGGCTAATCAGACCATTCAAAAAGAACAGCTGGCGCAACGTTTAAAAAAAGTTCAGCAATCTCCTTTGCATAAATCAGAGGAAATGTTGGCACAGGAGCGCATCAGTAAAATTAATACGCTGAATGAGGTGAATCAAAAAATAATCGAATTAATCCTAAGCAATATTGAATTGTCACGCAGTTACGAAAAAACACTCCAGGCGCAAAAACATGATCTGGAAATATGGCAGGCTAAATTTGATGAGCGCGAGCGGTTGGAACAATTAAACCAGAGAATTTTGATTCTTAATAAAACACGCGATGACTTGTATCAAAAAAATATAGAATTACAGGAAAAAAAACACGACCTCACGTTTAATGCCAATATTTCTCATGAAGCCCGCTTATTGTTGAATAACCAAATTATAATTCTTATCCAGCATAGGATTACTGAACTTAAAATTCGCAAAAAGCTGATAAAAGCCGATTATTTATTGTTAAGAAACCGCGATACGAAAACCATCCAATTTGTTATCGATTCCTACCAGATGGCCATCGATGAATTATCAACGATGGAACATTCTCTGCGTAAAATGACGGATTTGCTTAAAAATGAACAGGTTTTATTAGCGGATCATGGGTTAAAACAACAATTTTTAAATTTACAAAAAACAGTCCATACGCGTTTGCTGGAAATAACGCTGCAGCAAAAAACGTTATATCAAGATTTGGAAAAAAAACAGCAATATTTAAAACAGCAAATTTCTTTGCGACAAAGTTTGGCAGAATATAACCTTGGCAGCTGGCCTGCCATCTTTAAACAATTGTTGGATATGCCCAGCCGTTTTTATAATTATGGGAAAGTGCTGGTGCTCAAAGTCAAAGATAATTATCGTTGGCAAGATACTTGGCCAAAAAGTATTTTTCTCCTGGAGCTTTGCTCTATTTTCTGTATAGCCATCGGCTTAAACCATTTGTTAAAAAAAGTCACTCAAAATAAGAAACGCTCCCGCTTAACGGCCCATTTATACGATGGTTTATTAGTATTGTTGCAGCGAAATATACCGCATCTGGCAATTCTGGCTGCATTAATTTTAACATTTGTTAAAAACCAGGTTCCGCATGCCAATTATCAATTGTTAGTGAACTTATTTTTGGTATGGCTTACATTTCGAAATTTAATCCTGATTGCTCGCCTGACTTTACTGGAAAGGATAAGTGACGCATCCGGAAAGGATGTTCGTTTATATCATCGCCTGAAATGGATATTTCTAATGGGAGAGTGGTCGACTGCCTTAATGGTATTTAGTACGCAGCTACCGCTATCTTCTTTGTTGCAAGATATTTTTAATCGTTTATTCATGCTGTTTTTGGTCGCCATGTCTGTCGTAATTTGGCGAAGCAAAGATGTTTTCCCTCACTTGTTAAGACCATTTCTTAAAACCAGAAAACGTTATATACGCAATGCGCTTGGCGTTTTAGTCATGCTTTTGCCCTTGACCTTGTTAACCATTGCCGTAATCGGATTACTCGGTTATATCAATTTGGCCTGGACCATGAGCCAATATCAAATTTATGTTTTACTGGTCATTAGCGGTTATGTTTTAGCACGCGGTTTGATATTCGATGCGTTAGAATTATTGTCGGAATGGATGATTTTTAATTTAAAAAATGGTTGGTTGTGGATTGAGGTGATATTAAAGCCTGTAGACAAAATTTTACAGGTACTTTTACTTTTAGGTGGTACAGCTATTCTTTTTAACTTATTCGGGTGGCACAAAGATTCCTGGGTGGTCATGAGTTTAAAGGAATTGGGGCGTTATCCCTTAGTTAACCTCTCCGGCGTGCATATTACCTTTGTTAGCATCATTGAATTTTTAATTTTACTCTGCGTAGTGATTTGGGCTGCAAAATGGACGCGTGAGTTCAGTTATCGCTGGTTATACAGCAATGCGAAAGATGCAGGCATACGCAATAGTCTTTCCGTATTTACACAATATGCTGTGATCTTAATTGGTGGTTTCATCACCTTACGCGTTTTGGGGCTTGATTTTAGTGGCATGTCCATGATCTTGGGAGGATTGGCAGTTGGTATGGGATTTGGACTGCGGGATTTTGCCAGCAACATTATTGGCGGGTTGATGTTGTTAATCGAGCGCCCGGTACGGGAAGGAGATTTAATTACTTTAGGGGAATATGAAGGGCGCGTGGCTCACATCGGTATTCGCTCCATGCGTGTATCTTCCTGGGATAATATGGAAGTATTAATTCCCAATGCTGAAACTTTTAATAAGCCATTCACCAATTGGACGCATCAGGACAGCATAGTAAGAACAGTAGTACCCATTAAAGTCAGCCGCAGTGATGATCCCACGATAGTGCAGCATTTAATTCTGGATGTACTTGCTGTCATTCCAGAAATTTTGGATGATCCGGCCCCGCAAGTTTTTCTAAAACAAATTGATGATGCATTAATTGAATTTGAAGTGCGTTATTTCATCAATGTACAGCTGCATACGCGGTTTGAAATTCGCTCCAAAGTCTTGTTTGCAATTATGGAGCAGTTTAAAGCCGCAGGTATTAAACCCCCTATACCTCCTTTTAGTGTGGAATTGAAGAAGGCTGACAGTGACATTAAAAAAACAATTGATGAATGAAGAAGAATTGTTACAGCGTTGCCAATTGCTGGCAGGTTTAAGTTTCGGGCAATTGGCTTGCGAATTAAGCTTAAATATTCCCATACATGCATCCAGGGCAAAAGGTTGGTTGGGGCAGGCCGTTGAAATTTTTTTGGGAGCTACGGCTGGCAGTAAAGCCATCCCTGATTTCCACACATTAGGAATTGAATTAAAAACATTGCCCGTTAACCATCTTGGCAAGCCCGCTGAATCCACTTTCGTCACGTCCATTTCCTTGCTGACTGTGGGTAAAGAAAAATGGCTTACTTCACAATGCTACTCCAAATTGAAGAAAGTTTTGTGGCTGCCCATCGAAGGGGAACGGGATATCCCTTTACCGCAACGCCGCATCGGCAGCGCAATTTTATGGTCGCCAACTGTTGAACAAGAACGCATCTTGGCGGAAGATTGGCTGGAATTAACCGCTATGATTGGCATGGGCCGTCTGGAAGAAATTCATGCTGGTATTGGGCGCTATTTGCAGGTTAGGCCCAAAGCCGCCAATGGTCGCTCGCTTTGCTATGGATTTGATGCAACAGGAAATAAGGTGTTAACTTTACCCAGAGGTTTTTATTTACGCAGCAGTTTTACTGCAACTATTTTGGCATCAGGAGAATAAGCCGCTGGGTTTGCATTATTGCATGCTGCCTATTATCTTTCCTATCGCATAGATAACACATATAATTACCGTAGGAACAGGGACAAGCTATCACTTAAAGGGAGTTATCATGACCAAATTGGGACTAGCATTATTTTCATCCTTCATATTAGCAAGTTTGGGGAATGTAACCTTTGCTGCAGCAGCTAATACTTCTGATCAAATTCAATTGTTGAATAGTCAAATCCAAGCTCAATTACAAAAAATCCAGGAAAATCAACAAAATCAAATTAAAGCATTGAATGACCAGCTACAAAAACAATTAAGCCAGATGCAAAAAAAACTGGAAGAGCAGATTCAGCAAGTAAACACCAAAACACAAGCACAAATAAAACAGGTTTTAGATACGTTGCAACAACAAATAAAACAAGTTCATCAAGAAGCTCTACAAGCCAGGAAATCATGACGCATTGGTGATTTTGACAATTTGCTTTGAACACTAGGAAGCAACATGGTACCAACAGTTCGCCCCGAAATTGAAGTTATCGCCCCTGTTTCATTGACCGACACGGAAGAAGTCCGTTGGCGGATTCAAGATATAAAAAAGCACCTCGATGAAGTAATTGATTCTATTTATCATAATTCAAGCATTTTGAACGGATGGGCAAACTTCTGGGGTGAGGTGCCGCTTTGGCAAAAAATTTTAACAGGAATTGGTTTTTTTGGAACATTGTTAATCCTGGGTATTGTCGGGCATTTATTGCCCCTGATAGCAGTTACTGTTATTTCTGCAGGTATTTATGGATTGAGTAGTTATCTTTTGGATGAACATTATGAAAGCAGCGAGATGTCCAAGGAGAGTCTTAAACAAGGAGTACTGGGGTTAGTTGAAACTTTAAGCATTATTATTGAACAATTGCAACAAATTAGAATCCAATTAGCCGAGGAAATCCAGCATTTCAAGGGAGAAAATGAAAAATTACAGCGTTCGATCGATGAGCTTTCCCAACAAGTGCAGTTATTATCGCAGGAAACAAAAGAGTTACTTGGAATTAAAAATGAATTCGCACAATTAAAAGTAAAATATGAGCAGACAAACGAGAGATTGGAGAGTTTAAAAGTCGAGGCTGCAAAGCAAATTGGAAATTTGAAGGAAATTAATCATTCTTTTTTTAAAATTGCAGCCAATTTAACGGAATCAAGCTTGGAGAATAAAGAGCATCAGGAAATTTTTATTACCCAATTAAAAAAGTTTGTAGAGGAGAGCACGCAGGAATCCATTAAAAAAGCGGAGGAATATAATTTACTTAAGCAGGAATTGGAGGTTGCCAAAAAACAATTGCAAGAAAACAATTCTCGTTATGAAGCATTAAACGGCAGCCATGAATTATTGCTTAAAGAATACAATGAAGAATTAAAGAGAGTGCTTAAACGAGATCATAAGCCTACTCCCCAATTGCTGCCCTTTAGCTTTATTGCCGCTGCAAGGCCGCTGACGATGGTAAAGGATGAAGAAGAGGATCCGGTTTACACGCCCATTTTATAGTTACGAAAGTAGCTCTCAAAGCTGCCGCTGCTTAGGAAGCTTGCTATACCAATGGAGCACAGTTGCATGCCTATAATATCTTCTAAAGGTATCATGTCAGCATTATTTTCACTACAATAGAAGTTTTAACCCACTTAAATCATCTATGTTCAAGCCATTGGCGTTGTATATTGGCATGCGTTACACGCGTGCTAAAAAGAAAAATCACTTTGTTTCATTCATTTCATTAAGTTCCATGCTGGGTATCGGCATGGGCGTCATGGTGCTCATTACCGTACTTTCCGTGATGAATGGATTTGATGAGGAAATCCATAAACGTTTTTTTGGCATGGCACCGGAGATTACGGTGACGGGCCGGGATGGCAAAATCAGCAATTGGCAGGGCTTGGCAAAAGAATTGGAACATTATCCCGGGGTCACTGCCATTGCTCCTTATGTAGGTGAGCAGGGATTATTGACCCATGAAGGGCAGGTATTGGCGATTATTTTAACCGGCATTTCTCCGGAATATGAAGGGCGCGTTAATCATTTGGAAGAAAAAATGATTACCGGCAGCATGAAGGATTTGCACGATTTCGGCATCATTCTTGGACGCGGGCTGGCAGACAATTTGGGGGTCATGATAGGGGATAAGGTTACCATCATGATCCCGCAAGCAACGGTAACCCCAGCCGGTATGGTTCCTCGTTTCAAGCGTTTTACGGTGAAAGGGGTATTTTCAGCAGGCTCTGGATTTAATTTTGATACCAAACTTGCTTTCATCAACATAGCGGATGCACAAAAGCTATTGCAGTTGAGTAGTGATGAAGTGACCGGCATTAAAATGAAAATAGCCGATGTATACCAGGCGCCCAGCCTTTCCGAACAATTGGCCGTTAAACTGGGTGAGGAATATGAGGTTGGTAATTGGACAAACCAGTTCGGTGCTTTTTTCCAAGCTGTTAAAATGGAAAAAACCATGATGTTTCTCATTCTTCTTTTAATCATTGCAGTGGCGGCATTTAATTTGGTGTCATCTTTGGTCATGGTAGTGAATGACAAGCAAGCCGAAATTGCTATTTTACGTACCATTGGGGCTACGCCCGGAATGATCCTCTGGATTTTCATCGTGCAAGGTATGATGGTCGGTATCGTTGGCACGGTACTTGGGTTAATAGGAGGATTGATTTTAGCCAGTAATGCCACAGAAATCGTCAATTTCTTACAAACTTTATTTGGGGTGCATTTATTATCGTCTAATATTTATTTTGTCGATTATTTACCTTCCAAAATTTTATTAAAAGATTTATTGCAAGTGTGTATAGCTGCTTTGTTGATGAGTTTTTTAGCTACCATATATCCCGCATGGCGCGCTTCAAGAACGGTAATTGCTGAGGCTTTGCATTATGAATAAAATGATTGTTTGTTCCTCTAACCTTGGTAAAACCTATCGTGACGGTCAGGTGTCTGTAGCGGTGCTGCAGGATGTTAATTTTTCTGTAGAAAAAGGTGCCCGCATTGCAATCGTAGGACCTTCGGGCTCCGGGAAAAGCACGCTGCTCCATCTTTTGGGAGGGCTTGATAAGCCGAGCGGGGGACAAGTATCCATTGAAGGTGTGGACTGGCAATCGTTATCGGAAAAGCAACGTTGTCAGACCAGAAATAAAAATTTGGGTTTTATTTACCAGTTTCATCATTTGCTGCCTGAGTTTACTGCGCTTGAAAATGTTGCCATGCCATTATTGCTGGCGGGAGAGCCCACTGAAAAAGCACGTGCACAAGCACGGATGATTCTTGCCGAAGTTGGGTTGGCTGCACGAGAACAACATAAACCCTCTCAGTTATCGGGTGGGGAAAGACAGCGCGTTGCCATTGCACGTGCATTGGTGCATAAGCCTCAGTGCGTGTTTGCTGATGAACCCACCGGCAATTTGGATCATGCCACCGCATTGAAAGTTTTTGATTTAATGCTTGATTTAAATCAGCGGTTACACACCGCTTTGGTGATAGTTACGCATGATATGGAGTTGGCAAAGCGTATGGACAAAATCCTAACCTTACAAGAAGGCCAGTTATTGCAGTTAAATGATTAGGAATTGCAACATGAGGCAACTTCAGGGACATTGCCTCATGTTTGCTTGCGTCAAAGCGTATGCAGGGCCCCCTCTGACGTAAAGCAGTATGCTGCTACGGCAACTCATGACGCATCCACAGGCATCCTGTGGACGGCGATTAATATTCAGCGTGGCCCGGTGTACGCGGGAATGGAATTACATCACGAATGTTGCTAACCCCGGTGATGTAGCTTACTAACCGTTCCAAACCTAAACCAAATCCGGCGTGCGGAACAGTCCCGTAGCGTCGTAAATCTCTATACCATTGGTAAAGTTCCTTATCCAAGCCGCATTCATCCATGCGTTTGTCAAGCATCTCAAGGCGATATTCACGCTCACTGCCGCCAATAATTTCCCCGATGCCGGGTGCTAACACATCCATCGCGGCAACAGTGCGCCCGTCATCATTAAGCTTCATGTAAAAGCCTTTAATATCTTTCGGGTAATCCGTGAGAATGACCGGTTTTTTACACAATTCTTCTGCCAGATAGCGTTCATGTTCTGATTGTAAATCCAGCCCCCAGCTCACCGGAAAAGCAAATTTGACAGGCGCTTTTTCCAGAGCATGAATGGCATCTGTATAAGTCATGATTTCAAAATCAGAATTGACAATATGCTCTGCGCGTGCAATACACCCCGGATCGACAAATTGGTTAAAGAAATTCATATCGTCCGCTTGTTCATCCAGTACGGTTTTACAGACATATTGCAGCATTTTTTGACTGAGCAGACTAATATCCGCAAGCGTAGCAAATGCTACCTCCGGCTCAACCATCCAAAATTCGGCAAGGTGACGACTGGTATTTGAGTTTTCCGCTCTAAAGGTTGGGCCAAACGTGTAAACCTTAGACAGGGCCAAACAATAAGATTCTACGTTTAACTGACCAGACACGGTGAGGAAAGCTTCACGGCCAAAGAAATCTTTAGAAAAATCCACCTGGCCTTGCTCATTTTTTGGCAGATTTAATAAATCCAAAGTGCTGACGCGGAAAAGTTCACCTGCACCTTCACAATCACTGGCAGTGATGATAGGAGTATGGATCCAGAAATAACCTTGCTCATGGAAGAATCGATGTATTGCTTGCGCCAAAGAGTTGCGCACACGCGTGACCGCGCTAATCGTGTTGGTGCGTGGACGAAGATGCGCTACTTCACGTAAAAATTCAAGCGTGTGTCGCTTTGCCTGAATTGGATAGGTATCCGGATTGTCTACCCAGCCTATTACTTCAATTTGCTCAGCTTGAATTTCAAACGATTGGCCTTTGCCTTGCGAGGCGACAAGTTTTCCAGTGGCGATCAAGGAACATCCAGTCGTTATTTTTAATACATCCGTTTGATAATTAGGAAGATTTTCGGGAACAACAATTTGTATCGGCGCAAAGCAAGACCCGTCATGGAGGCTTATGAATGAGAGCCCGGCTTTGGAATCCCGTCTGGTTTTTACCCATCCACGCACCGTAACGGTTTTATCAACATCGATTTCGCCATTCAAACTCTGTTTTACTGTAAAGACATTGCTCATATATACTCCAAAATATTCCACTGCCTGGCAAGTAATCAGTCAATTGAATGCCTTTCGTTTGCTTGCCTAAACATTAGGCTGAGGCAGCTCGTTGAATAAGGTTTTTTATCCTTGCTTTATCCTGGCTGGAAGTAGCAGGAAGTAATCGTGTATGACAAAAGCTTGAGTGATGAAACGCCTGGATTCAACTTTAGCGAAAATAACGGTTGCTTTTATCGCTGACAATATAATTGAATAATACACCAAATAAAATAAAGGTGGGAATAGTATGCAGCGCGAAGTGTTTTTGTTTTTGAGCTTGTGTTCTTCGTTAATTTTTGCCAAGGATACCGAATTACAATATTACAGGCCGTTTGCTGCTAGGGAATTGCCAATTGCAATTGAGCTTGCCAGCAGTGGGGAATGTAAAGAGCAATCCTACCTTATCAGAAGAGAAGATGCGTGGAAATGCACGGTGGCTGATAAAACCTATGATCCCTGTTTTGCGAAGGATTCTTCTGAAAACCCGCTGGCGGTATGCCTATCTTCTCCCTGGGAAAGCAAAGGAGTGCAGGTTACCTTGGCTAAACCTTTGGATAGTAGCCAAAATGAAGTCCTGGATATGTCTACTGCTTTTCCCTGGGCTATTGAACTTTTGAGTGGGGAAAAATGCCTGGCTGTACAGTCGTTCGGGCAAATAGATGGTCTGCCGGTTCGTTATGTGTGTGATAATAAAACTCGCTTATTCGGTCATGTGCAGCGCTGTTCAGCGGAATGGCAAATGTTGCAGGAAACTACTGGTGGGATGCATCCTGCTAAAATAAAAAAAGCATGGTTTTAGCAGCCAGCTTTAAGGTTTAAGCATTTGCAAAATAAAGCATTTAAGTCTTTACTTAATAAAGAGACATCTGCAGGGAGTATGCTATGTTTGGACCAATGTTTCATTCCGTAGTGTTGGCACAAGTTTTAGGATTGTATTTCACGGTTATAGCGATTATTCTGCTATCCAGAAAAACTTATTTCCAGGCACTGGTTCTAGAAATGAGGCCTGATGGCGCACAGATGATAGTAGCGGCTGCGTTTGGCTTTCTTCTGGGGTTGTTTATCGTTGTAACCCATAATATTTGGGTTTTGGAACCACGCGTTTTGGTAACAATAATTGGTTGGATTATTCTTATTAAATCATTATTGTGGCTTGCTCTTCCCGAGCGCATGGTAAGTGTTTCCAAAAAAATGTATTCCGGGCCAACATATTATGTAATTGCTGCCATTGTTTTAATAGTTGGGCTCATCCTTTTAATAAAAGGCTTCTATTTTTACGTTGATCCAGACTATTACATTGGCCCCGAAGATTTTAAAGGGTAATTAATTTTCAATTAACACTCTGGAGGTGTCTGCCTCCGGAGCTGCTTCTGCAAATGCAGGCAAGTGGGAGCAATAGTCATTTATTTCAGTAATCAATGGATAAGCGTCCATCGAAAAATGAAAGCGTTTTGCATTATATACCTGCGGCACCAGACAAACATCAGCTAAGGTAATTTCCTGCCCATAGCAGACGTGATTTTTACGCGGCAGGGCTTGCAACCGTGCTTCCAACGCAGTAAATCCTTTCTTTAGCCAGAGATGATACCATTGTTGAATTTGCTCTTCTGTGGCAGCAAAGTTTTGGCGTAACTCTTGCAGTACCCGTAAATTATTTAAAGGGTGTATATCGCAGGCGATCAGGTATGCAAGGCTTCTTACCAAGCCTCGTCCTAATGGTGTTTGCGGGAGGAGGGCAGGTTTTGGGGATATTTCTTCCAAGTATTCAATAATGGCAAGGGACTGGCTTAAAATATGGCCATTTTCATCCAAAGTAGGAACAAGACCTTGCGGGTTAAGTGCTAGATACTCGGGCCGGTTTTGTTCGCCGCCATGATTCACCAAGTGTACAGGTATACGTTCATAGCTGATATTTTTATAATTTAAAGCAATGCGTACGCGGTAGCTCGCAGATGAGCGAAAATAATCATAAAGTTTCACGATGTCCCTCAATTTGGCAATTTTTCGAATGCGTTTCCACGGGCTGTACCTGCTGGTTAATGGCGCCAAAAATGCTGTTTCCTGCTGTATCTCTCATCTCGATACGGATTGAATCGCCATAACGCATAAATGGGGTTTTAGCCTTTCCTTCCTGTAAAATTTCAAGCATGCGCTTTTCTGCTATACACGAAGAACCTCTACTGCGATCAATATTGGAGACAGTACCTGAGCCAATGATGCTGCCGGCACTGAGGTTTCTTGTTTTTGCAGCATGCGCAATTAACTCTGGAAAAGAAAACGTCATGTCTATTCCGGCATTGGGTTCACCAAATAGCTCATCATTGAGATAACTGCATAAAGGCAAATGCAGACGCTGCCCATCCCAGTGGCTTCCCAATTCATCAGGGGTAACCGCAATCGGAGAAAAGCTGCTTGCTGGCTTGGATTGAAAAAAACCGAAGCCCTTGGCAAGTTCAGCAGGGATAAGGTTACGCAAAGATACATCATTGACCAGCATCAACAAACGTATGTGTTTTTGTGCGTCGCCGGGGCTCACTCCCATGGGAACATCATCGGTGATAACGGCTACTTCTGCCTCAAAATCAACTCCATAGGCTTCATCAGCGACTAAAATAGGATCCGTAGGGGCTAAAAAATCATCAGAGCCGCCTTGATACATGAGAGGATTTACCCAAAAATCAGCAGGCATTTCTGCACCGCGGGCTTTTCTTACCAGCTCTACATGATTTACATAAGCACTGCCGTCTGCCCATTGAAACGCACGCGGTAAAGGGGAAGCCATTTGTTCTGGGTCAAAAGGAAAAGCTTCACGCAAAAGGTTTTCATTAAGTTGTTGATAAATTTGCTGTAGAGGTTTTACAACTTGTTGCCAATTTTCTATCGCAAGCTGTAGTGTTGCAGCGATTTGCGGCACACAAACAGCATAAGTTAATGTTTTATTGACGACACATAACGTGCCATCACGTGATTGTTTTGATTTTAGCGTGGCTAATTTCATATTATTTCTACCGGAATTATTTTACCTGCGGTTATATGAATAACCACAGGGCCATCTTTAATTGGTTTCTTGTAAGGTCCCGCGTTTTATTTGGTCTCGCTCGATCGCTTCAAATAGTGCTTGGAAATTACCTTCGCCAAAACCCTGGTTGCCGTGCCGCTGAATGATTTCAAAAAATACCGGACCAAATAAGTTTTCGGTAAAAATTTGTAGTAACAGGCCGCCTGCAGCTTCAGCTTCACCATCGATTAAAATTTTTTCTTGTCTTAAGTTTGCAATGGGTTCGGTATGCCATGGTATGCGGTTGTTAATCATTTCATAATACGTATCCGGTACATCCAGGAAACGTACACCGTGTTTTCTTAAAGAGCGCACTGTTTCGTAGATATTTTCAGTGCTGAGCGCGACGTGTTGAATGCCCTCGCCTCTATATTCATGCAGGAATTCTTCAATTTGTGAATGATCATCTTTGGATTCATTTAACGGGATCTTAATTTTTCCGCACGGGCTGGCCAGAGCTCGGCTAATCAATCCGGTCATTTTACCTTTAATATTGAAATAACGAATCTCACTGAAATTAAAAATGGTTTCATAAAACTTAGCCCATTTATCCATGTTGCCGCGAAATACATTATGAGTTAAATGATCAATGCCTTTGAGTCCGGCTGAAGGCGTTTCATCATGACTGGTGTTTGTCCATTTGCCTGCAAACGGCTGATGCGAATCGTCTACAAAGTAAATCACACTGCCGCCAATCGCTTCGATCGCGGGTAAGCCGTGATCGGCATGGGCACAGTCTTGAAAGGGGGTTGCCCCATGTTGAATAGCGTACTGAAAGGCATGGTTTGCATCATGTACACGAAAACCCATAGCGCAAGCTCCAGGGCCATGGGTTTTTGCATGTTGCGCTGCCTGGCAATTGATTGCGCCATTTACTATAAACTGGATGTCACCCTGTTTAAAAAGAGCAACTTCCCCGAAAGTTGCCGCAAGGTGAAATCCCATTTCATGAAACTGACGGTGTAAAGCGTCTTTATCTGGGCCTGAGAATTCCAGAAACGCGAAGCCATTCAGACCGCAGGGATTGTCCTTCATCTGTTGATTCATACTGACTCCTTGTACTTTGAATGAATAGGTTGCAGCAGCTATTTGGGTTGAATTAAAAATAAACCGTCGGCAATAGGCAATAAACTTGTGAATACCCGTTTATCATGCTGGAGGATTTCATTTAACCTACGAATTTCCCGAGTTTGGCCATTGTTTTCTTGTTTATCGACTACCTTGCCGCTCCACAATACATTGTCGATCGCGATAATTCCATGCGGTTTTACCAACTGCAAGGATAACTCATAATAATTTACATAGTTGGTTTTATCGGCATCGATAAAAATAAAATCAAATGCATGCTTATGAGTTGCAACAAGTTTTTCCAGCGTGTCTAAAGCTTTGCCCAGGCGTAATTCAATTTTGTTATCCTGGTGTGCTTCGCGCCAGAATGGATAAGCTTTTTCGGTCCATTCCTCGTTGATATCGCATGTTAGCAAATGCCCATCTTCCGGCAATGCTAATGCCATAGCCAAGGAGCTATAGCCCGTAAACGTGCCAAGCTCCAGAACGTTTTTAGCACCGATTATACGCAAAAGAAATTGCATGAATTGCGCTTGCTCAGGGGCGATTTGCATATTGGCGAGCGGTAATTTTGCCGTTTCTTCCCGCAATGCCTTCAATACCGGGTGTTCTTGCACTGATGTCTGCAGCAGATACTCGTACAATTCCGGCGTCATGTTGATATGTTTCATTAATCTTCCTCAAGCCAATTTTTCTTGAGCAAGGGTATCGGTAATTACGCTTACCGGTCTGTTTTCTTTGGCTGAACGCTCAAAAATTTGCAATAGTGTCGTGCCTATTCCATCAATTTGCTGATTCACCAGACTCTCTTGGGTATGCAGATATTTACTGGCAGCAAAAATAAGCCCCCCTGCATTGATTACATAGTCGGTAGCATAAAGAATGCCTTTGTCATGCAATTTTTGACCGTGATAAGCATGGGCCAGCTGATTGTTGGCGGCACCCGCGACAATGCCAGTTTGCAATTGATTGATGGTTATATCATTAATTACAGCACCGAGCGCACAGGGAGAAAAGACATCGCAAGGTATTTTATGGATATTCTCAGTGGCAACTGCAGAAGCGCCAAATTCCTTTACAGCTTGCTCAACGCGTTCGGGATTAATATCTGCTACCGTGAGGTTTACACCCAATTCATGAAGATGCTGCGCTAACAAATAGCCGACATGGCCTAAACCTTGCAGGGCAACGTGCAAGCCATTTAAATTTTCTCTGCCTAGTTTAAAAAAAACAGCAGCTTGGATTCCACGTAAGATGCCTTTCGCAGTATATGGAGAAGGATCACCGTTATGGCTGGATAAACTGGCTACATGTGGGGTATGCTCTGCAATAATATCCATATCGCTTAACTGAGTACCGCTGTCCAGCGCCGTGATATAACGACCGCCCAAATCATTAACAAATTCTCCAAACCGATGCAAATAAGCGGTTCTGTCGTAAGGCTTGCTGGGCTCAATGATAACCGCCTTGCCTCCGCCCAATGGCAGGTTAACGAGCGCCGCTTTATAACTCATCCCGCGCGCTAAACGCATTGCATCATATAATGCAGCCGTAGTGTCTGGATAGTGAATGAAGCGGCATCCTCCCAGAGCGGGGCCAAGTTTGGTACTGTGGATGGCAACAATCGCCTTCATTCCTGTTTCGCGATCAACTTTAAAGTGGAGCTCACCAAATCCCCGTGATAAAGCATATTCCAAAAAATCTTCATTTAGATCCAGGGTGGGGGTACTGGGCTTGAGTGAGTCGACGGAAATCATGGGTAAAACTCCTAAATGCAATAATGTGTAATGTTATAGACGGATTTCATTTCTAAATCAATGCTCATTGCCTGCGAACCGGAAGTGTAATTTTGGTTTTTTAAAAACAATATGTTTCAGTAAATGACAAATTAAGGCAAGTAAAATATAAATCCATCAACAGGCTCGACTACACTTCTAGGAACTTGTTTAAAATTTATTTAGCCGAAACATGCTTAACATCTTCGATGCGCACTTTCATATTATTGATTATGGATTTCCGCTCACTGCGAATCAAGGGTACTTGCCACAACAATTTACCCGGAATGATTATATGCTGCGCACAAAAAATTTGCCTGTAAAAGGCGGGGCCCTGGTATCTGCATCTTTCCAGGGGTTTGATCAAACGTATCTTTTAGCAGCGCTGCAAGCATTGGGTACTGCATTTGTGGGCGTCACCCAATTACCTTTTACGGTGAGCGATGCTGCCCTCATCAAATTGGATGCAAGCGGCGTAAGAGCCGTGCGTGTTAATTTATTTCGTGGCCATAAGATAGATATGCCTGAATTGACACAATTCGCACGCAGAATTTATGAGCTCGTGCAATGGCACATTGAACTTTATCTTAATGCCGCACAGCTTAACGCCTTAATGCCGGCTTTGTTACAATTTCCTGCATTAAGTATTGATCATCTAGGATTATCAGATACAGCATTGCCTGCTTTGTTGAAATTGGTAAAACAGGGAGTAAAGATAAAGGCAACAGGTTTTGGACGCTTAGCGATGCATATTCCGCATGTATTGACCGAAATAGCCGCGATAGACCCGGCTGCCTTATTGTTTGGCACAGACTTACCATCCACCCGCGCCGCGCGTCCATTTGCTGAGCGGGATATTCATTTGATTCGTAAGGCCCTGGGGGATGAACTGGCTGAAAAAGTTTTGTATACGAATGCTGTGTGTTTTTACCGTCCCAAACGTATATTATGTAACTAATTTGTGTATAAAAAATGCAATTTATTTGCAGCAAGGATGACACAAAAGATAAACCTGTCGTACACTAGGAAGCTTTGTTTCCGGAGAATGATTATGAAAAAAATAGCTGGCTTGCTTGCGCTCTTCGCCCTGACCCCTACCAGTTATGCAGCAGATGAATCGCCGGATGTATTACTGGATAAGGTTACATTTCAAGTCACGGCAAGACAATGGGTAAACACCAAAACGGCTTTGCTGACGGTAAATGTGAATGCAACCTTAACTCATGCAGACTTGGCTAAGGCCCGGGCAGAAATCATGGGTAATCTTTCCCAAATTGCCAAAGGAGATTGGCATTTACTCCAGTTTGAGCGCTCGCAGGATAATTCAGGCCTTGAAAAATTGACTGTACAGGCGCAGGCACGCGTGGATCAAACCAGTTTGACCGAGGTATATCAACACGCAAAATCGGTTAGTAAACCGGGTACAAGTTATGAAATCAGTATGATTGAATTTAAACCGAGTCTTGAGGAAGTACAGCAAATTAAAACGCAGCTGCGTGAGCAATTATACCAACAAACCTATGCCGAGTTGGCACGCATTAATCGCGTATATACCGGGCAAAATTATACGCTATATAACTTGACCTTCGTTGAGGGTGATGCAGTTCCTTTGCAACCTAAAGCCATGCAAGCGCGCGAAGCTATTAATACCATGGCATTGCCTGCCGCTTTGGACGTCTCGGTCAGTAATGAATTAACCATGACGGCTGTTGTCCAGGCTGCTTCTAATCGTCAAGGGGAATAAAGTTGGAAATTGCTCGTGTGATCGCTCATCGCGGTGCTTCAGCCTATACACCAGAAAATACGATGGCTGCGTTTAACAAGGCATTATCCTTGGGAAGCCGTTTCATTGAGTTTGACGTCATGCTAAGTGAGGACGGAGACCCCTTTATTTTTCATGACGATAACCTGGAGCGCACGACAAATGGGCGTGGCGAGTTTGGGAGGATGCGTTCCGAACAGGTACGCTCGCTGGATGCCGGCACCTGGTTTTCCAGGCGCTTTCATAACGAAAAAATTCCAAGCTTGCAAGAAACATTGCAATGGTTCAGTGCGGCAAAAATTCAAGCGAATATAGAAATCAAGCCTCATCCCGGTCAGTTTGAACCGGTAACCATTGCCGTATTGTCGCATTTAAATCAATATTGGCCATCCGATCTGGAATTACCTTTGTTATCAAGTTTTGATCGCGACGCATTGTATTTATGCCGGAGCATCGCCCCGGAAATTCCTTTGGCTTTGCTTTTGCATGAATGGCAGGATAATTGGCTACAGCATGCGAAAGAATTGCAGTGCATGTCCGTTAATCTCAATAAATGCATTTTAACGAAGGCACGCGTCGCTGAAATTAAGCAACAGGGTTATAAAGTTTATGCTTATACTGTAAACCATAAGCGCCAGGCTTTAAAACTTTTTGCCTGGGGAGTAGACGCCGTGTTCAGTGACTATCCTGATCTGTTGTCATGATCTTTCGTTTGCTATTTATAAGCTGGTTATGTTTTTCAGCACTTGTAACTTGGGCGAAAGAAAAACCTGTAGAAATTATTCTATGGCATTCATTTGCAGGGCAGCTGGGTCATGAAGTCCAGCAACTAGTCAGCCGATTTAACAAGAGCCAGGAAGAATATCAGGTTAAACCTGTATACAAAGGCGATTACCTTGAAACGCTCACCAGCTTTGCAGCTGCTTTTCGGGCTAAACAACCTCCGGCATTAGTGCAGGTTTTTGAAGTCGGTATGCCGACCATGTTATCGCCAAGAGGCATCATTAAGCCTTTGCATGAATTAATGGCTGAGCAAAAAATGAACTTACCCTTGGAAAGCTTTTATCCTGCCATCCGCACGTACTACAGCGAAAATGGTCATCTTAAAGCCATGCCGTTTAATTCATCCGTACCTGTAATTTTCTACAATGCTGATGCATTGGCTAAAGCCGGGTATTCTAATCAATCATTCCCCAAAACCTGGGAAGAATTGGAACTTCTCGCAGCCGACCTGCGGAAAGCGGGATACCCCTGTGCATTTACCTCAGCGCATCCAGCTTGGGTATTAATAGAATCCTTTGCAGCCATCCATGGCTTGCCCATGTTAACCGAAGATAATACCCAGGCGGTTTATAATCAAAAGCCCATGATTGAACATTTAGAGCGCTTATTAAGGTGGCAGCAGGCACACTATTTTGAGTACGGCGGCCGCGGTGATGATCCAACTATATTATTTACTAGCGGAAGATGCCCGTTGTTTAGCCAATCATCGGGTGGCTATAATAGTTTAAAAAGCATGGTTTCTTTTCCTATGGGCATAGCCCCATTACCGCTTGATCAAAAAATTAGTCCCGTTCGATTTAACAATGTCACAGGCGGTGCGGCGCTTTGGGCTGTTGCGGGGCATTCATCTGCCGTTTATCAAGGCGTGGCTGCTTTTTTTGTGTTTTTGGCAAAACCAGACGTTCAGCAAACCTGGCACAATAACACCGGTTATTTACCCTTAGGAGTAAACGGTGTTTATAAATCCCTGGCGCAAGGCAGTCAGCATCCCTCTCTTGCATTGGCACAAATGGAATTCACTGCAGTGCCGCGTCCTCCATTACGAATTCAAATGCAAATAAGGCGAATTAATGATGAAGCTTTAGAGGGGATTTTTGCAGGTCTTAAAAGTCCCAAAGCAGCCCTGGATGAGGCTGTAGCACGTGCAACTCATGCCTCTGTTCGTTTTAGACGGAATACCACTATTGAATAGAGGCTGATTCGTACTTGCATTAGGGAGGGGGCTTTTGGTTACAATAGACAAGCCACTAATACCAGGGACGGATTATGAATGAAATTGATTTATTAGAATTGTTCTATCAGGAAATGAGGTTACAAGGAAAACCCCATAATCAAATTTTCCTAAGCTTAACCGAAGAGTTGATCCCTTATCTGCAAGATAATATCGATGTTGATATGACTTTGGAAAAGCTTGAGAAACTTGCAGACATTTGTATTGCCAATGAGTGGCTGGAAAGAACAACAGCAGATCCTCATTATAATTTCCTGTCGTTAACGCCGGCTGGATTGCAAGTGGTTTTGGCGCGTGAATATAACCGCTAACCAGGATTATAATTTCTGCACTTGCTTTCTAAGTGCACGCAATAATAGTCGCACAGCTTTGCGGTTCTTTGGATCATCGCTGTTTGCGTGGCGTAGTCTTAAGGCTTCATAACGGGCGAGATAATCTTGCAACAGGGAAGTAAGTTCGGGAAATTTTTTACCCAGTTCATTCCATTGTTTTGTTAAGGATTGATACGGAGTGACTGGGATTTTTAAGCGTTTAAATTCGCGCTGCAAACGATGGTACTCGCGCAGCATAGGATCCTTTGGGTGCCACCAAATATACCAACACCAACTTCCTGCCAAGAAAAATAAAAAGCCAAGCAGCCAAAGTTGTAATAATTTCTCAAAGTCCCAGGCACCTAGCCCAAGTAATTGCAGCAAACTCTGTTGTCGGTCCTGATTATAGAAAATTAACCATCGTTCCCAAAAAAAACGCATTGATTCAAGAGTCAGCCTTAATTGTTGCCAATGCGGAAGATTTAACGAATATTGCTTGTTTTGAATATAAAACCCAAGCTCCTGACTATTTTGTCCTAACAGATCAGTTTCTATGCGTTGCTTGGCAATAAAGGCAGAAGGGTCGACCCGTTTCCAACCCTCTCCCTCTAGCCAATATTCCAACCAGGCATGAGCATCTTTTTGCCTTACATTTAAATAATGGCCATAGGGATTCCATTCGCCTCCATAATAGCCAACCACAATGCGGGCCGGGATGCCGGCTGCTCTTAAAATGAAAGCGACCGCGCTGGCATAATGCTCGCAATAACCTTCGCGGGTGGAAAACCAAAAATAGTCCAATTGCTGAGCGCTGTCTCCAATGGGTTTCGGATGTAAAGTGTACCAAAATGGTTGTTGATGGATGTGGAGAAGGATTTGATCCACCATGGCCTTAGTATGGCCATGAACTTGGTGTTTAAGTTGCAAGGCCCACGTTTTAAGCTTTGGATTCACATGGGATGGGTATTGCAGATTTTGCCGGATCTCCCCCGAGCTTAATGGTTTATATGCCGGTTTTTGTGTGGTTAATGCATAAGCAAACCGTTGCGTAATTTTGCTATGATCCAAACGCATTAAGCCAACAGCTTCGGAAAATTGCAAATTGGGCCATCCCGCTTTGGGTCTATTCAAATAAAATAGCCAATTTTTGTTATGCGCTTCCAATAAAACTTCATAATCTGCATCCTGTTTAGTAGGCAATAAGGTTAAAGGAGACAGATAATTGTATGGTTGTGGTTTGGATGTCCAGTTAACACCATCAAAATGATTTAAAATCAGTCCGTGCCAGTAAAAATCCTTAATCGATTGCACACGCTTAAATGTAATGCGCATGACGGTGCTGTCATCAGGAAACAATGACGACAAAGCGCCTGGGCTAATGCTTTCCCGAAAAGCTACTTTACCCTGAGCAGGGAGATTGACGCGCCAAAGAGGCGAAGAAGTGCGCGGGAAGAGAAAAAATAACAAAACACTTATTGGAATAGCGATGAGTAATAATTTTGCGCTGCGAATGAATAAAGCTTTAAGAGTTAGCTGAGGGAGGTATAATCGCAACAACAGCGAGAGGTTGGCAAGCATGGCAGCGAGCAGATATAACAAAATCCATAAGGTTTGGTGCAATATCAATGCCACCAAAATAACATAAAAACTGCATAAAATAAGAATGCGTACATCGCGTATGCGGTGCAGTTCAACGATTTTTAACCAAAAAAAAGTAAGCAGGGCGCCAATGAAAAAATCAGCAGATAAAAAACTTTGATAATAAATCCGCAACACGGCAAGGAAAATTAACACGAGGAGGGCCAAAGCCCATTGCGGCAGCAGCGGATAGCTAAAATAACCGGTTAACAAGCGATAACTGATGGCTGTAATGGCAAGCATGATGATCCACCATGGGGCAACCGTTACATTTGCTAAAAAACAAAGCCCCATAACCCAAAGCGTGTGGCGCAAAATAGGCAATGGGACTTGTTCATTAAACTTTGTATGCATCAATAAGCTGCCAATAGTCGTAAACAATACTGAAGATGGTGGGCTCCCTGGCTTATTTCAGTGCAGGTATCTTTTATTTCCAGCCCGTAAGATTGCCCCTGTTCCTCAGCTGTCTGCAGCCAGTAACTCAATTGTTGCAAACTTTTTTCTACGTTTGTTGAGGATGCTTCCTGCATGCGAAACATCCAGTTTTCCCCAACAGTGCTTGTCATGGTTTTAAGATACCAACCCTGGCTTCGCGCTGAAATTTTCCAGGCAATGCGGCCTGCTTGCATCCAAGGATTGGCTGCTGGTTTTAATTCAAATAAATCTTCATCGCCCAGCTGTTCTGCCGAGCCGTGCGGGAAATCGAGATTTTTTTCCGGCCAATATCCTGGAGAGATAGGCTTTGGGTAAACATAATATTCCATTTGAAAATTTAGATATCCCCAGACGCGAAAGATCCCCAACGGCGCATAGCTGTAGATTTTTATTTGCGGTAAGAAAAAAACACCCCGCTTTGCAGTGGATAAAGGCAAAGTTATTTGCAAGCCTTCTTTGGGAATGTTCTCAATATAATGGCTTTCTTCCCGTGGAAATTGCAAAATTAAGCTAAAATGCACCGCATTTTCCCCTTTTACGAGCAGATTGATCGTTGCTGGTTGTCCTTGTTCTGTATCGTTTATAGGCAAGCACTGGACTAATAAACCTTTCAGATTCTGATGGCTTGCCCACATCCCTAAGATGCCTAGGACGATGAGCAAGAAAGCCAGCAGAAAAGCCAAGTTTAATTGGTAATTAATTGCACCGATGGCAATTGTTAATACAACCAAACCATAACCGCAGCCAAAAGCAGAAGGTAGTATGTAAAGCGTCCTGGTTGTCAATTGTTGAGGATTTTTGGCCGAGATGCGTTTTTTTGCCCATCGCAAGAAAAGGCGGCGCAGCGTTGGATATTTCATTAAACAGGCACCTCGACCTGATTTAATAACCTATCTGCAGGCGAAAGCTTATCAACTGTTTTCCTGACTACCAAGCGATGATTGACGACCGCCGGCAAAATGGTTTGTACATCGTCTGGCCGCACAAAGTCGCGTTCATTTACGAATGCATACGCTTGTGCAGCTTTAACCAACGAGCGTCCGGCTCGCGGGCTTAAACCGTGATTAAACCAGTCATGAATGCGGCTGGCTTGCAGAAAAGCCTGAATATAATCGAGTATGGGTGCGGAAACGATGACTTGCTGACTTTTATTTTGCCATTCCAGTAATTGTGTTGTATCGGCTACGGGCTCATATTGCTCCAACAAGCGGCGTTTTTCTTCGTCCATAAGCAACCGTCGCTCCGCATCGGGCGATGGATATCCTATAGAAAGCCGCATTAAGAACCGATCCAATTGCGATTCAGGTAAGGGATAAGTACCCGTTTGGTGTGCTGGATTTTGCGTGGCAATGACAAAAAAAGGAATAGGGAGAGCATGCGTGCCGGTGTCATTGGTCACTTGTCTTTCTTCCATGGCTTCCAGCAAGGCACTTTGTGTTTTTGGCGTCGCACGATTAATCTCATCCGCTAATATAAGTTGAGAAAAAATTGGGCCAGGATGAAAATGAAATTTTTGTTTAGTTATATCCAATACAGAAATCCCTAACACATCACTGGGCAAAAGATCGCTGGTGAATTGAATCCTTCTATATTTCATTCCAGTAAAATGCGCCAGCGCATGGCTTAAGGTGGTTTTACCCATCCCCGGGATGTCTTCAAGGAGTAGATGCCCGTTAGCCAGTAAACAGGTTATGGCTAGCTTAATGACCTCATCTTTACCCAATAAAATTTTATTTAACGCATCCTGTAATGTCTTGATCATAAAAATGAAGCCTTTCTAGCCATTGCCGACTTTTGTCTTTAGCTGCTCAAGACAGATAAGTGGACTTACTTTTCCAATTCTTAAATAAAGTATAAGTGCTTTAAGACGTATTTCAATTGTGGGTGTTTTCGGCATAAATTGAAGATTTCAACATATTTTTTTACTTGTGCTACGTTTATAGTTTCATTGCACAGGAGCTGACGTTGGTTGAATTACTATCAAGGGCACAGTTTGGTTTCAGCATCGGATTCCATATTTTATTCCCGACTTTAAATCTGGGCTTAGCCGCTTTTTTGGTGCTGACAGAAGCCTTGTGGTTATCGAGCAGAAACCCGTTATATCTGAGTATGTGCAAATTTTTTGGGAAAATATTTGCCCTTACCTTTGGAATGGGAGTGGTGTCAGGGATTGTTTTAGCCTACCAGATAGGCACTAATTTTGGTCCTTTTATTGCACAATTTGGCAATGTATTGGGTGCCTTGTTTGCTTATGAAACGTTGACCGCATTTTTTCTGGAGGCCGGATTTTTAGGCGTTATGTTGTTTGGTTGGCAACGCGTTCCTGGCAGCATCCATTTTACGGCCACTTGTTTTGTGGCCGTTGGCACGACCATCTCAGCTTTTTGGATCATGTCTGCGAATTCCTGGATGCAAACGCCAACAGGTTATTCCCTGGCCGATGGAAAATATTTAGTGGCGGATTGGTGGCAGATTGTTTTTAATCCATCCTTTATCCCACGCTTGCTGCATATGTTGATGGCTTCGTACACTACAACTTGTTTTGTGCTTGCTGGCATTGGCAGTTACTTTCTTTTGAAAATAAAATATGTGGAAATGGGTAAAAAAACATTATCTCTTGCGATGTGGGGAGCGCTTATTTTAGTGCCTACCCAAATTTTAATAGGTGATAAAGTCGGTTTGGATATCCATCATCATCAACCATTAAAGACTGCTGCCATCGAAGGAGTTTGGGAAACACAGCGTGGCGCCCCGTTCATACTCCTGGCTTGGCCATCTCAATCTTTGCAAAAAAACCAATACAGTATTTCTATTCCGAAAATGGCCAGTTTGATTAACACACACGATTGGAATGGAGAACTTGTCGGATTGAAATCAGTACCGAAAAGTGAACAGCCACCCGTTGCTGCAGTCTTTTTTTCCTTTCGGGTTATGGTGGGCATAGGCTTACTGATGTTATTCACCGCTCTACTCGCCTTGCTATTGCGTCGAGATGGTCGATTATATTTTAGCCAACGCTTTCATCAATGGTGCATTATCATGTCACCCATGGGATTTATTGCTGCAATTTCTGGCTGGTTAACTGCTGAAATAGGCCGCCAACCCTGGGTGGTTTACAATTTATTGCGTACCAAACAGGCGATTTCAGCCGTAGGAGAGGAGGAAGTTTTTACTTCTTTTGTATTATTGGTATTGGCTTATGGCATTGTTTTTGGCTTTTATCTTTATTATTTGTTTAAGACGATCCGCCTAGGCCCGCTTATCATGGATGCTGATGAAGTGGAACATCACACATTTCAGTATATGACGGATCAACACCCGATAGAGCCACGCGGAGATAAACCATAATGCTACCCTTCATTTTCGCAAGTCTGCTTGGATTCATCATCATCATGTATGTGATTTTGGATGGCTTTGATCTAGGCATCGGTATTTTATTTCCATTTACCCATAGTGAGCGTGAACGTGATTTAATGATGAATTCCATAGCACCCGTCTGGGATGGAAATGAAACTTGGTTAGTGTTTGGCGGGGCAATGCTTTATGCTGCTTTTCCAATCGTTTATGGTTTGCTTTTACCTACTTTATACGTGCCCATCATGCATATGCTTCTTGCCTTGATTTTCAGGGGGGTGTGTTTTGAATTTCGCTTCAAGGCCGAACGAAGCAAACCTTTATGGAATTGGGCTTTTGCCATCAGTTCGATTACGGCTGCTTTTTTGCAAGGGGTAATCCTGGGGGCATTTGTACAGGGTTTCGTCATTGATGAAGCTGCCCTAAGCATATCGACTTCCGATTGGTTGACCCCATTTAGCTTGCTGACAGGGCTTGCTTTAGTTTGCGGTTATGCATTACTGGGGGCTTCCTGGATGATCATAAAAAGTGAAGGGAAGCTGCAAAGAAAGATGAAGCATTTCGCAAAAGGGTTTTTAATTCTTGTCAGTATATTTTTATTGTTTGTGAGTATTTGGACCCCTTTGCATAACCCGGAAATATTCGCGCGCTGGTATAGCGTACCGAATATATTTTTTTTAATGCCGTTGCCTTTATTAACGGCTTGGATGATCATTTTGGTTTGGAGAAATCTTGCTAACGGGAATGAGCATAAGCCTTTTGTTTACAGTATTATTATATTCTTATGTGCCTATGCCGGTATAGGGATCAGTGTTTATCCGTATTTAATTCCGCATGAAGTGACGATTTGGGAAGCTGCAGCCCCGGATTCCACACTTATTTTTATTTTGATTGGCGTGGTAATTATGTTACCAGTTTTATTAGGGTATACTGTGTACGCTTATCGTGTGTTTTGGGGAAAAGCGGGACATGAGGGATACCATTAGTTTATTTTTTATTCGAGAGGAACGCGCTAAGATTCTTATTTTAGATGTGTGACTCTTTTCCCTTTCTTCCTTAATACGAATCGAGTATCTTCTTTTGTATTTTACAATACATGGCCATTGTTTAAGCGGCAGCTGACTTCCTTAAGATGGAGGGAGCTATATTTATTGTGGGGTATTGACTATATGCATGATGGTTCGGTTTTTTACACTATTTTTCTCATTTTTGCTGGCGCTGCCATTTTCTCCACCGTTGTGCTCTACACCAAACAATCCTTGTTGGTGGCTTATATTTTGCTAGGGGCTGCATTAGGTCCATGGGGTTTAAAATTAATTACAGACTTAAGCACCGTTCAGCAAGTGGGCGATATGGGAATCGTATTTCTTTTATTTTTGCTAGGCTTGCACCTGCAGCCGCAAAATTTGCTGCACATGCTTAAAAAAGTCACTTGGGTTGCTGTATTAAGTTCGATATTTTTTGCTTTTATTTCCTACTTGATCGGAAGATGGTTTGGTTTAACAGAGGCAGAATCCTGGATACTTGGCGCCGCTATGATGTTTTCAAGTACCATCATCGGCCTGAAATTATTGCCCACTACAATACTTCATCATCAACATACCGGGGAAGTAATGATAAGTGTGTTGTTGATGCAAGATTTAATTGCTATCGTAGTTTTAATTTTGATCAATGGGGCACAGCAAGGCAATGGTTTATCTTGGGACAATTTAATTTTGGTAGGAGTTGCGCTTCCAGCGTTGATATTTTTTTCGTTTGCAGCAGAACGCTATGTCTTAGTCAAATTGCTGGCAAGATTTGATCGCACGCAAGAATATGTATTCTTGCTATCCATTGGTTGGTGTTTGGGGGTGTCCATTTTGGGGCAGAAAATGGGTTTATCCGAAGACATTGGTGCATTTGTCGCTGGAGTTGCCTTGGCAGCAAGTCCGATTTCACTTTTTATTGCAGAAAGCCTGAAGCCTTTGCGTGATTTTTTCCTGGTGATGTTTTTCTTTTCGGTAGGTTCTACGTTCAATTTTGGTTTTGCAGCGCAAGTAGTCATCCCCGCCTGTATCCTGGCCGCGCTTATTTTAATCCTAAAGCCTTTGGGATTTTATTTATTATTGGTAAAAGCCGGGGAAAAAAAGCAGGTTTCCAAGGAAGTTGGTATCCGCTTAGGGCAAGCAAGCGAATTCTCCCTGCTCGTGGCAAGTCTTGCGTTGAGCAGCAAATTAATTTCCGAGGTGGCATCCAATTTAATCCAAGCCACTACAATTTTAACATTTATTGTCTCGTCCTATGTGGTGGTATTAAAGTATCCTACGCCCATGTCTTTATCCGAAGGCATGCGCAAGGATTAAGAAGACAGATTTCTTCTATTGTTAACCAAGCAAACTTTTGCAGAAATTACAGATTGCGATTGGAAGCTGCAAATATTAGTAGGGGTTCATGATGAAACTTTTGGTTATTGTACTTTGTCTTTTAAGTGAGCGTTATTTAATGCACGCAAGTGCCCACTCGCGGTTTTATTGGTTTAGCCGTTACGCAAATGCAATGAAGCTGAATTTATCCAAAACAGGGATAAATGCCTGGGGTATCCTTGCCAGTCTCATATTACCGATCGCGCTTGCAGTCTTTGCGCTATTCTATCTGGTTGAGGATAAGGTATTTGGTTTTGTTGGGTTAATATTGAATATCTTCGTATTTTATTATTGCCTTGGCCCAGATAACCCTTTTTATGCAAAGCGATTGGAAAAGGAAAAAGAAATTACTTCTATTGAAGTAGGCGATTACTTAGCGCAAGTCAATGGACAATTGTTTGCAGTCATTTTTTGGTACATTGTTTCAGGTCCAGTGGGTGTGGTGATTTACCGCTTGATTTCTTTATGCCAGCGAGATGAAACGGTCCAAAGACAAGCAGCTTGGCTGACCGGCATCCTAGATTGGGCACCAGCCAAGTTAACTTCTTTACTTTATTTGTTAGTAGGCAATTTTCAAGCGGGTTTTAGTTGTTTTTCCGAGCTATTTTTTGCTTCTCCTGAGAAAAATCAAACCATGTTAAGCGGTTGTGGCTTGCAGGCTGTGGGTTTTGAAAAGAATGAGCAGACACCAATGCCACATGCCGAAATGCTGGTGGAGCATGCGGTTATCGTGCTATTGGTTTTTTTGGCCTTTTTTACTTTGGTCGCTTGGCTATAATCCATTATTAACCCCCTGAGAAGAGTTATGATGCCTATTACCCGTTTTCTTGTTTGTCTTATGTTTATTTTCATGACGGGATGCAATGCATCCCGTCATGTGCAAGTTCCTGTTGCTTGTAAAAACGCTTGCCTGGAGCGCCTTAGTATCTGTCAACAAGTATGCGATAATAGTTGCCGACAATGTGCAGCACGCGCAAATCGGGCTGCCGAAAGGAGTTATAACCAATACAAAAAAGAAGAATGTTTGCGGGGCGGCATTATCACGCGCGAGTTGAAATCCTACCGCGATCCACTACAATGCCGCAAAACGACCTGTGAATGCGGTGCGGATTATCGAGTATGCTTAAAAGCATGCTCTGGAGTTATTCATAAACGTCTGCAAGTTGCACCGGCTTGCTGTTAGAGTCTGTAGAGGCGGGGAAAGTCCAATGGCAAATGAAAAAATAAACGATATTGATCCTATCCAAACAAAAGAGTGGCTGGATGCCCTGCAGGATGTGCTTGCTCAGGATGGCAATGAACGCGCAACTTTTTTATTAAAAGAATTATTAAATAAGGCAATGGCAGAGGGAGTTCAACTCGGAAGTACGACCATCCATACGCCTTACCGTAACACCATTAAAACTTATGAAGAAAAACAAATGCCGCCGGATGAAGGCATAGTTAAACGTATTAATGCTTTAATCCGTTGGAATGCAGTAGCCATGGTGCTTCGTGCTGGCAAATATGAGCCGGAGTTAGGCGGGCATATTGCCACTTATGCTTCCGCGTCCACCCTTTATGAAGTCGGTTTTAACTACTTCTTTAAAGGCCCGCATAAAAATGGCGGCGATTTAGTGTACATACAGGGGCATTCTTCTCCTGGTATTTACGCGCGTGCTTTTTTGGAAGGCAGATTATCTGAGCAACAACTTGATCATTTTAGGCAGGAAGTGGAAGTAAATGGTTTGTCATCTTACCCGCATCCTTGGCTAATGAAAGATTTCTGGCAGTTTCCAACGGTGTCCATGGGATTAGGGCCTTTACAAGCTATTTATCAAGCTCGTTTCCTGAAGTATTTGGAAAATCGTGGTCTAATCAAGGCAGAAGGGCGGAAAGTTTGGGCTTTCTTAGGCGATGGGGAAATGGATGAGCCAGAATCCGTAGGAGCTTTGTCCATAGCTGCCCGGGAGAAATTAGATAACCTTATTTTTGTGGTGAACTGTAACCTCCAGCGTTTGGATGGACCTGTGCGTGGCAATGGTAAAATTATTCAGGAATTAGAAGGTTTATTCCGTGGTGCGGGCTGGAATGTCATTAAAGTTATTTGGGGCGGACGCTGGGATCCTTTATTTGCACGCGATAAAAATGGCATCATGCAAAAACGCATGGAAGAATGCGTGGACGGGGATTATCAAAGTTATAAAGCCAACGATGGAGCTTATGTTCGCGAGCATTTCTTTGGCCAATATCCCGAATTGAAAAAAATGGTTGAACACCTGTCTGATGAAGAAATATGGCGCTTGAATCGCGGTGGCCATGATGCCCAGAAGGTTTATGCTGCCTATGCCCAAGCAGTTGAGCATAAAGGCAATCCCACTGTTATTTTAGCTAAAACCATTAAAGGTTATGGGATGGGGGCTGCCGGCGAAGGGATGAACATTACCCATCAACAAAAGAAAATGAGCATTGAACAACTGCGTGCTTTTCGCGATCGTTTTAGCATCCCCATCTCGGATGAGGAAATCACGCAAATCCCGTTTTATCGACCCAGTGAAGACAGCCCGGAAGTGCAATTTTTACGCAAACAGCGCGAGGCATTAGGCGGATATTTGCCGGCACGCAATACGGAATGCGAATCTCTGCAAATTCCGGATTTGTCTGCTTTTTCCGTGATAACCAAAAGCTCAGGGGAGCGTGAAATTTCTACCACCATGGCTTTTGTGCGTCTTTTAACGGCGTTATTAAAAGATAAGGAAATTGGCCAACGCATCGTGCCCATTATTCCTGATGAATGCCGTACTTTTGGCATGGAAGGTTTATTTCGGCAGATTGGTATTTATTCACCAGTGGGACAACTATACACTCCTGTTGACCGCGAGCAAGTGATGTATTACCGCGAAGCACGCGATGGGCAAATTTTGGAAGAGGGGATTAATGAAGCAGGTGCTTTCTGTTCTTGGATAGCAGCAGCCACTTCCTACAGCACAAACAAACTGCCAATGATCCCTTTTTACATTTATTATTCCATGTTTGGTTTCCAGCGCATTGGGGACTTGGCTTGGGCAGCTGGCGACATGCGTGCGCGCGGCTTTTTATTAGGTGGTACTGCCGGCCGTACTACGTTGGCCGGGGAAGGTCTGCAACACCAGGACGGGCAT
Organism: Legionella septentrionalis; assembly: GCF_003989745.1. Lineage (GTDB taxonomy): Bacteria > Pseudomonadota > Gammaproteobacteria > Legionellales > Legionellaceae > Legionella_A > Legionella_A septentrionalis. The sequence goes on along the minus strand of NZ_RZGS01000015.1, from coordinate 11,551 downwards.
AGCCTGTTATTGGCTTCAACGATACCTAACTGCGTGGCTTACGACCCAACTTATGCCTATGAAGTGGCAGTAATCATTCAGGATGGCTTACGCCGTATGTATGAAAAACAGGAAAATGTATTTTATTACATTACCCTTATGAATGAAAATTACCATCACCCGGATATGCCGGAAGGTGTGGAAGAAGGGATCATAAAAGGCATGTACCTCTTGAAAGAAACTTCAGCACCTAAAAAACAGCATATTCAACTCTTGGGCAGCGGTACGATCTTGCGTGAAGTGATTGCAGCAGCCGAAATGTTGGAAAAGGATTTTTCCATTTCTTCTGACATCTGGAGCGTTACCAGTTTCACAGAGCTGCGCCGTGATGGATTAGCAGTTGAGCGCTATAACCGCATGCATCCTGAACAAGCTCCAAAGCAAAGCTATGTCAATCAATTATTAGACGGCCGCAAGGGTCCAATCATTGCTGCGACGGATTATATGCGTTTATACGCTGATCAAATCAGACCTTTTGTGCAAAATCACTACGTTACATTGGGAACAGATGGTTATGGGCGCAGTGATACCCGTGCAAAATTACGGCACTTTTTTGAAGTAGATGCCAAGTTTATTGCCCTGGCTGCACTGGATGCTTTGGCTGAGCAAGGCGAGTTGCCCAAATCTGTAGTGGCAGAGGCACAAAAACGTTATGGCATCGATGCAGAGAAAATAGATCCGGCAATCAGTTAACTTGCAGGGTTATTTACCTTAAATTAAATAACAAGGCTTCAATCTGGATGATTCATTAGTCATCCAGCGGTTAAGACCTGGAAGCTGATGCGTGCTACAGGTACGCAATGAGATGAGGAAATGTATGGCGAACGAAAAAGAAATAAAAATCCCGGACATTGGGGGTGCCGCCAATGTCGATGTAATTGAAGTATTGGTCAAAGAAGGCGATGAAATCAGCGTCGATACTTCTTTGGTTACCTTGGAGTCAGACAAGGCAAGTATGGAAATCCCTTCACCCGCAGCTGGCGTGGTTAAAGCATTACGCATTAAGGTGGGTGATAAAGTGTCCGAGGGCGATGTTATCTTGACGCTAACTTCTGCTGAAGCTGAACCGACTGAAAAAGAAGAAGCGGAGCAAGAAGCAGAGCCTAAGAAAGCTCCTGCCAGAGAACAGGCGCAGGAAACTGCCCCAACTGAAGCAGCTTCACCAGCAGCACCTCAAACTGAAGATAAAAAACAAAGTGAAGGCGTAGATGGCGAAGCTGCTGCCGAAAATGGCGGCTCCATTGCGGCAGGTCCTGCAGTGCGTCGTTTGGCGCGAGAATTAGGGGTGGATTTACAGCAAGTTGCAGGCAGTGGACGCAAGTCTCGCATTACTAAAGAAGATGTACAGCAATTTGTCAAAACCAAATTACAAGAAAAATCTACCGGTGGTTTTACGCTTCCACCCGCGGCAAGCATTGATTTTGCTAAGTTCGGTAGCATTGAGGTTAAACCTCTAAATAAAATTAAACGCTTAACCGGTGCTAACGTGCATCGCTCATGGATCACCATCCCGCATGTGACGCAATTTGACGAAGCTGATATCACTGAGTTGGAAGCTTTCCGTAAATCCGAAATAAACAATAGCAAGCATGCTGATGTTAAATTGACGATATTGGCTTTCGTATGCAAAGTCGTAAGCAAAGCATTAACGATGTATCCGCAATTTAATGCCTCTTTGGATGCGAGTGGTGAAAATTTAATTTACAAACAATATTTCAATATCGGTGTCGCGGTTGAAACGCCGAATGGCTTGGTTGTTCCTGTGATTAAACAAGTGGATACCTTGTCTGTGATTGAAATTGCCAAAGAAATGGGGCGGTTAAGCAGCAAAGCCAGGGAGAAAGGATTAATGCCAGCGGATATGAGTGGTGGTTGTTTTACGATTTCAAGCCTGGGGGGTATTGGGGGCACGGCATTTACACCTATTGTAAACAGTCCTGAGGTCGCAATTCTTGGCTTATCCCGCGCAAGCATTAAACCGGTGTATCTGGATGGTGAGTTCAAGCCTCGATTGATGCTGCCATTATCCCTATCTTATGATCATCGGGTCATTGACGGGGCTGAGGCTGCGCGGTTTACCCGCTTCATCAGCGACAGTTTGGGCGATATCCGCAAAATTTTATTGTAGTAGTGCTATGAGGCTTTAACATGACAGAACAGATTAAAACTGATGTAGTGGTAATTGGAAGTGGTCCAGGAGGCTATACGGCAGCCTTCCGTGCTGCGGATTTGGGAAAAAGTGTGGTTTTGGTCGAGCGTTTTGATACGTTGGGAGGCGTTTGCTTGAATGTTGGTTGCATACCCTCCAAAGCTTTATTACATGTTGCGAAAGTAGTGGATGAAGCGCATGAAATGGCAGAATTAGGTGTGAATTTGGGCAAACCTGAGTTTGATAGTGAAAAGCTGGTGGCTTGGAAAAACTCGGTTGTTGGCAAGTTAACAGGTGGTTTAAACGCTTTGGCTAAACAACGTAAAGTTCAGGTAGTCACTGGAAATGCAAAATTCTCAGGTACTCATGAGTTAAGCGTAGAAGGTAAAGAAGGTAATGTTAAAATCGCTTTTGAACACGCTATTATTGCTGTGGGAAGCGAATCAGTAAATCTGCCATTTATTCCGAAAGATAAGCGCATATTCAGTTCAACAGGTGCTTTGGAATTGGCAGATATTAAGGGAAATATGCTCGTTTTAGGTGGCGGTATTATCGGTTTGGAAATGGCAACCGTATACTCGGCCTTGGGTGTAGAAGTCACTGTCGTTGAGTTTATGGATCAGCTTATTCCAGGTGCAGATGCTGATCTCGTTCATGTCTTGCAAAAACGCATGAGCAAAAAAGGTGTTAAATTCCTGCTCAAAACAAAAGTGACCCAAATTGATGCCAAACAAGATGGTATTTATGTTTCTATGGAAGGCGAGCATGCTACCGGCAAACCGTTATGTTTCCAGCAGGTTTTAGTTGCGGTTGGCCGTAAACCCAATGGCCACACCATTGCAGCTGAAGAGGCTGGCGTGAAGGTCGATGAGCGCGGATTTATTCCTGTTGACAAGCAAATGCGCACCAATGTTTCGCATATTTTTGCTATTGGCGATGTGGTCGGTCAACCCATGCTGGCACATAAAGCCATCCCAGAAGGAAAAGTTGCTGCAGAAGTCATCGCGGGCAAAAAACATTACTTTGATCCGAAATGCATTGCCAGCGTGGCTTATACTGATCCGGAAATTGCCTGGGTAGGTTTGACTGAAAAAGAAGCTAAAGCGCAAAACATTTCATTTGAGAAAGCATCTTTCCCATGGATGGCCAGTGGCCGTGCTTTAAGTATGGGACGTGAAGAGGGAATAACCAAACTGTTGTTTTGTCCTGAAACCCGTCGCATTCTCGGAGCTGGAATCGTGGGCATTAATGCGGGCGATCTTATTTCCGAGGCTGCATTGGCTATTGAAATGGGTTGTGATGTAGAAGATATTGCGTTAACCATCCATCCGCATCCGACTCTTTCAGAAACCATTGCACAAGCAGCGGAAATATTTGAAGGTTCTATTACCGATCTGTACATGCCTAAAAAGAAGAAAAAGGATTAATGTGCTGCCTTGGATGGCGGTGGCAATAGGTAAGCGTGGTTAGTGCTGCACGAATCACGCCTGCCTGCTACACGCCCGCTTTATCCAAGGATACTAGGTGCCGGTTGCGTTTTGATGCGCCACTGTCAAAGGATAAGATATGCGACCCCATGTGCGTCCCATGCAAACTGACGATATTGACGAAGTGTATGCGATTGAGCTCATGGCACATCGGGCTCCTTGGAGCCGTAATATCCTGAGCGACTGCGTTCTGGTAGGGTATGATTGTCGTGTACTTGAGTTGCTTGCTACAGAACGAAAAGAAATTGTTGGGTACATTATCGCCCGTTATCATGGCAATGTATGTCATGTATTAAATTTATGCATAACTCCTGCTCAGCAAGGCAAACATTATGGGCGCTTCTTATTGGGGCAACTCATCAAATCACTGAATGAAATTGAAGTCAGTAAGGTAGTGCTGGAGGTAAGGCCCAGCAACACGGCAGCCCTTAGTTTATATCAAAAAATGGGCTTTGAGAAAGTTGGAACAAAAACAGCCTATTACTGTGATGAACAAGGCATTGAAGATGCTGTGGTGCTGGAAAAAATCTGTATCTAAAGAAACTTAAGTTTCATCATAGGGAAGCAGGCGCATGCTGATTTGTGTTTCGGCAAGCAAAACCATGTCCGGGTGCTCAAAGACAACACTGCCTAATACTAAGAATTTACCATCTGCTGTAGGGCAAAAATCGACAATTTCTCCGATTTCGCTTTTACCATCTTCTGTCCATAGTTTTTTTCCGGACTGTAACAATGAGGGATCCACAGTAATTTGAAACAGCTTCATTTCATGTTTAGGTTTACTGCGGTAGTGCATGCGTGCAATGATTTCCTGTCCCTTGTAACAGCCTTTATTAAAACTGATGTGTCCTGAATGTTGTAAGCCCAGGCGTTGTGGCAGGAAGAGACCGCTCGATTCGGGATAAATTTCAAATTGTCGATGCTGCAATTGTAAGAAGTGCCATGCTAATGAGCCTCGCCATTGGTGCTGTGCCTTGAATAAAGAAGAAATTAACTCAGCTTCATTATGATTTAGTAAAAAAATATATAAACCATTCCCTAGCGAGTAACAGCAATAAGATTCTGTTTGTGTCATATGCAGCCGTTCACCGGGCAACTGTATGTTAAAAGGAATGGGATCCGCCGGGTTTTGATGATAAAAACCAAAGGCATGCATAAGCTCGGCATCTTCTAAATTAACCTTGGAAAACAAGGCAACTTTAGCTAATGCCCCCTGCACTGTTTTAAAAAGATCAGCTGGCAGGATTAAATGTAATCCATGCCAGTTTACTACATCCAGTAAGGCCACAACACGACCTTTCAAATCACATGATGCCCCTGGCTGCATTTGTTGGGCAGTTACTTGGCGTACATCGCACGTCAATTGTCCCTGCAGGAATGTCTCTGCCTGGATGCCATTGACCTTCATGATGTGTAAATAAGACAAATCAAATAGATAGTTTTTACCCGGGGAAAACTTCAGTTCCTCTGCAAGGGGGGAAAAAACAGTCAGTGCACGATTGTTGATGTAAACCATAGCGAAAGCCACCGTTTGCTGTTCAAAAATAGTTAGTGTAGCATTACCTGCTTTATGAGAGTTAGTCATTATGAGCAAATGAGTTAGATGTTTGGAGTTTCATGAAAACGTCGTTTAGAAAAGCTAAAATCAGTTGGAATTGCCGGCGTGGCATGCTGGAATTGGATTTGTTATTGACCCGCTTTCTGGCAAACGGATTTGATCGCTTAACTGAAGAGCAAGTAGATTTATTTGAGCAATTACTTAATTATTCTGATCCCGAATTGTATGCATGCCTGATGGGACAAATGCAGCCTGCAGAGGAGTTCAGCGAAATTGTTTCCCTCATCCGATTTCACAGTAACCCTTAACCCCTCTAAGGATTTTTACAAGCTTTTTTTTCTTATCCATCTGGGTGCACTCATTTCCTTGTGGCAGTCTATGCTGCCTTTTATTTATTGTGTGTTCCTCATGCTGGTGCTGATTTTTTTGTGTTGTGCAAAACTTGGTACCGCCATGCCGAATATCCACAAAATTTCTTATCGCGGCAAACAATGGCTTCTGGAAAATTATTCTGGTGAACCCTATCAATTTGAGCAGGTGAGTTTGCGGGTAGATGGACAATTCTTTATGTTGCTGGTTTTCTCAACGCCTGCGGCCAACATGAGAAAAACTGTGCTTGTTTTTAACGATCAATTACAAAAAACTGAGGCGAAAACTTTAAAAATTATAAGCAAGATTAAACGATGAGTAAGTTCTGGTTTCTCGCACTGACAGTCTACTGCCTACCTCTTACGTTTTGCCTCACTACTTTTGTGCAGCCATTCCACAAAAGCTATGTTAAAATCTCTTATCATCTTCAAATCCCATATTCTTATGCTGGAAAGTGACCGTTTAATCAGCATGCAAGCCGCTGCTTCTGAGGAAGCTATCGATAGAGCGATTAGGCCTTTAAATCTTGACGAGTACATTGGTCAGGATGAAGTGCGTACCCAAATGCGGATTTTCATTGACGCCGCGCTAAAGCGGCGCGATGCGTTGGATCACGTACTCATTTTTGGGCCGCCAGGCTTAGGGAAAACCACCCTGGCTAATATCATCGCTCATGAGATGGGGGTTAATCTTAGACAAACCTCAGGCCCTGTGCTGGAGCGCGCTGGTGATATCGCCGCTATTCTTACCAACCTGCAAGAAAATGACGTGTTATTTATCGATGAAATCCATCGTCTAAGCCCAGTCATTGAAGAAATACTTTATCCGGCCATGGAAGATTACAAACTGGATATTATGATCGGGGAAGGACCGGCAGCGCGTTCCATTAAACTTGAGCTGCCGCCTTTCACATTAATCGGTGCAACGACCCGGGCTGGATCGTTGACTTCGCCTTTGCGCGATCGTTTTGGTATTGTGCAACGTTTGGAGTTTTATACGGTCGACGCGTTAACGTATATCGTTACTCGCTCAGCCAGGCTGCTTGGCGTGCAAACTGAACCTGCAGGTGCGCGCGAAATCGCCATTCGTGCACGCGGTACCCCGCGGATAGCCAACAGGTTGCTGCGCCGTGTGCGCGATTATGCGGAAGTAAAAGGCAATGGGGTTATAAGTCAGGAAACTGCCCGGATGGCTCTGGAAATGCTGCACGTCGATGCGAATGGTTTTGACGTGATGGATAGAAAGCTATTGTTAGCCATCGTTGAGCGTTTCAGCGGCGGTCCGGTAGGAATTGACAGCATTGCCGCAGCCATTGGCGAAGAAAAAACAACCATCGAAGATGTCTTGGAGCCTTATCTTATTCAACAAGGCTTTTTAATGCGTACCCCGAGAGGGCGGGTTGCAACGCAGCTGGCTTACCAGCATTTTGGTTTAATCATGGAAAATGGTTAACTCATGCTTTTGAATAGCGAACACACACTTAACCTGCGGGTTTATGCTGCAGACACCGATTTCATGCGAGTGGTTTATCATGCCCGCTTTTTAGAGTTTTTTGACAGAGCACGCACGGAAATGCTGCGTGAGCATGGATTATCTTTGACTACGATGGCAAGACATGATACATATTTCGCCATTCATGATGTGCATATACAATATTTTTCTCCAGCTCGTCTTGAGGATTCTCTAGAAATTAAAACTTGCTGCGTACTTAAAAGTGCGGCAGTTTTACAATTTAATCAAGTTATGCACAATCAATCGGGTATTTTATTAAGCGAAGTAAAGGTACAAGTGGTTTGCGTTAATGAAGCCTTAAAGCCGAAACGCATCCCTGCAGAGTGGATTGGAGGAGTAAAACGTGGGTAACGCAAATGTATTGGGTTATTTTTTTCAAGCAGGATTAGTAGTCAAAACGGTGATGCTTATCTTGCTGGCAGCGTCCATCATTTCCTGGACATTAATACTGCAGCGCGCCTGGTATTTTAAACGGATAAAAAAACAGTACGAGGCATTCAGCAACCGCTTTTGGGATTCTTCTGATTTAAGCAAGCTTTATTCTGACTTGGATAATCGCAATGAAGAACGGCAGGGTTTAACGGCAATCTTTTATTCAGGTTTTAAAGAATTCCTGCGTTTGCGCAAACACGGCAGTGTATTACTGGAACCCATTCAGCGCGTCATGCAAATCAGTCATGCAAAAGAGGCTGAGCGTTTGGAACAGCATCTTTCCCTCTTTGCATCGATTGGCTCCATTGCTCCTTATGTAGGGTTATTTGGCACGGTTTGGGGGATTATGACTTCGTTCCAGGCTTTAGGGCATGCTCAGCAAGCTACTATAGCCATGGTGGCGCCAGGTATTTCGGAAGCATTGGTTGCAACAGCGTTGGGTCTTTTTACCGCCATACCTGCGGTTATTGCGTATAACCGTTTTAGCACGCGGGCCAATACGTTGCTTGATCGTTATGATTTATTCCAGGAGGAATTGATTGCTCTGATTGCACAGCAAACGGTGTTGCCTGCAAGAGGATAAAAGATGAAAAAAAATATGCGTCGCTCAGCCCCTGTGGCTGAAATTAATGTGGTTCCTTACATCGATGTGATGTTGGTATTGCTGGTAATTTTTATGATTACCGCCCCCATGCTCACTCAAGGAGTAACCGTTGATTTACCCAAAGCTGCCAGTGACACCATTAAATCCGCAGATCGTGAACCGATCATTGTCTCGGTGAACCGTGATGGAGAATACTTTCTAAATGTCAGTGCAACACCCAATACTCCGATTGCGCCACAGGCTTTGATGGTGCAAGTAGCGGCGCAGCTTGAATTGGCCCAGGAAGCAAAGCAGGCTCTGCATGTTTTAGTCAAAGGTGATCAGGGGGTTCCCTACGGTAAAGTGGTGCTTGCCATGAGTTTGCTGAAACAGGCAGGTGCCGAACAAGTTGGGTTAATAACCGATTCTTCCGGCATGGCGCAGGAGGATTTGGCATGATGAATTTTGAAAGCTACAAAAGCGCTTTTATCGGTGCTATTTTATTGCATCTGCTCATTGTCGTTTTATTGTTGGCAGAACCCTCTAACACCCAACCCACATTAGAACTTTCTGCCAAGAATGAAGTTGCATTACCCCAGACTGCAGTACAAGAAAGCAAGCCGGAAGAGCAGGCTATAAAAGCCGTAAGTGTTGACCAACAAGAAGTAACGAAGGCAGTGAATCAACTTAAAGCAGAGCGGTTGCGTGAAAAACAGGCGGAAGAAAACAGACAGCGTGCTCTTGCGCAACAAGCGGAAGCCGCTCGCAAACGCCGCATAGAGGAACAGCAGCGTTTAGAGCGCTTAAAAAATGAAGCTGCTAAACTTGCTTTGGCGCGTGAAAAGCAACTTGCTGAGGAGCAAAAACGCCTTAAGCAACTGGCAAAACAAAAGGAAGAGGAAGAAAAAAGATTGGCTGAGATGAAAAAGAAGCAGCTGCAATTGGAAAAGCAGCAAAAAGAAGAAGCAGCCAAATTAGCAGAATTGCAAAAACAAAAAGCAGCCGAAGCGGCGCGCATGAAAAAAGAACAGGAAGAAAAAGCTCGTGCCGAAGCTGAACAGAAACGTCTTGCTGCACAACAACAGGCGGCGATGGAAGCTGAAAGAAATGCGCGGATTGCTGGTGAGGTTGATAAATATAAGGCTTTAATAATTAATGCAATCAGCCGACAATGGATTTTACCGGAAAATGTAGACAGCAGTTTATCCAGTCAATTTCGTATCCGTTTGGCTCCAAACGGTGCGGTACTTGAAGTCAGTTTGACCCGCAGTAGTGGTGATCCTGTTCTGGACCGATCGGCTCAATCTGCCATCTATAAAGCTTCGCCATTACCTGTGCCTAGTGATCCTGATACATTTAATGTATTCCGAGAAATTAGTTTAACGGTAAGACCCGAGAACGTTAGGGGGTGATTGTGATTAAACGACTATGTGGCTTATTTTTATTTTTATGCACGCAAATTGCATTGGCAGCCGTTGATCTTGAATTGACGCAGGGTGTAAATGCCGCCTTGCCAATAGGGATCAATGCATTCTCAGGCGCGCAGCAGGTTGCGCAGTTGCAAGACATTATTGAGGGAGATCTGCGTTTTTCAGGACAATTTAAAATCATCCAGACGCCAGGTACCAGTAATCCGGCCCCAGTTGCCATGTGGCGCGAGGCAGGAGCCGATAGTGTCTTATCGGCGCGCATGAATCAAATTGGTTCCAATTATTATGATGTCAACTATGAATTGGCAGATGCAGCGGCTCATGGCAGGTTGCTTCTTAGCAAAAGTTACCAGGTAAGAAGCGAGGACTTACGTGCTTTGGCTCATCACATCAGCGATGAAGTTTATCAAAAACTGACTGGGGAGCGGGGAGTTTTCTCAACCCGCATTGCCTACGTACTGGTGCAACGGAATGGCAAAAATGCCCGCTACTTTTTGGAAGTTGCTGATGTAGATGGACACAATCCGCAAAGTTTATTGGTTTCTTCTGAGCCGATCATGTCGCCAAGCTGGTCGCCAGACGGCCGGCAAATTGCTTATGTTTCTTTTGAAAAGAAGCGCGCGCAAATTTTTACGGTTTCAGTGGAAACGGGCAAAAGACGTTTAGTGACGGATTTTCCGGGTATTAATGGTGCCCCAGCTTGGTCGCCAGACGGACGGGAGTTAGCAGTTGTATTGTCGAAAGCGGGCACGCCCAAGATATATACAGTTGATTTGTCTTCGGGGGCGATGAAGCAATTGACTTTTGGGGAAGCGATCGACACCGAACCTCGCTATTCACCTGACGGGCGTTCTTTATTATTTACCTCTGGTCGCGGTGGTTCCCCGCAAGTGTACCGTCTCTCTTTAGCGGATGGGAAAATAAGCCGAATGACATTTACAGGTAACTACAACGCCCGGGCGTCTTATACACCCAATCAACGGCAAATGGTGATGCTGCATCGTGAAGATGGACATTTTAATATTGGTGTGCAGAATATGGATACAGGGCAAGTCACCAAACTTACTTTTTCACCCATGGACGAATCTCCATCCATAGCTCCCAATGGCCGTTTAATATTGTATGCAACTCGTTACCAGGATAAAGGCGTGCTAGCCATGGTGTCTGTGGATGGGCGCGCACGCACGCGGCTGCCATCACGCGATGGTGATGTTCAGGAACCTGCATGGTCGCCTTATTTAGGGTAAAGGCTTCAGGCATCTGACTTGGTGTCTAAAGATTGTGAGCCCTGCATTCTGTGAGCAAACCACAGGATGCAGGATTTATAGCGGTAATTTTGCCTTGCTTATGCATGCCGTGGTATTTGCAGCAGTTCGAGAGTAAGTCTCTGATCTAAGTTTATGTAAATTCAAAGTTTCCAACCGATTAAATTTCTTATCCACCTGCCAAAACCTAGCAAAGGTCCTTAATTTTTATAAGTAGTACTTAAGCAAGAATTGAGAATAGAGTTTTATTCACTTCGCTGCTTCTTCTGCGCTATTAGCTTTAAAATGGTCGACCTGGTAATTACGCATACCTCAAAAGGAATATGGGGTATCTGTGAGAGAAAATAAGTTTATATCTAATTATTATGGAAAAGAGCTTTATTAATTTACATATCCATGTGTTTTATGGACTCAGTAGAAAGACGGCTATCAGGAGGTGAAGCCAATTTGAAGAATCAGGTATAGATGGGCTAAAAGAGCACTCTAGAGCATCACATTATGCTCTGCCACCAAGCATAAGCAAATGGCTCAACCAATATGTTTTGATGAATTTAGAAAAAATTTAGGTTCTGTCGACATTTATCTTAACCAAAGGGCGGTTGCAGGAATATAAATGAACGATAAAAAAGATTGAGCAAGTTTATCATATCGTGTTGCCACTCTTCTAAAATGTTTGAGTTTATTAAACATGCGTTCGATAAGGTTGCGTTCTTTATAAATATCTTTG
>NZ_RZGS01000014.1 GCF_003989745.1 Legionella septentrionalis | reverse complement strand
TTCTAATTTGTTCCACATTTTGTCATCAATAACAAATCTTGACATCCATTTGCTCCATTTTCACTATGGAGGCTTTTTATCAGATTTTTAATAGTTTGAAAAACTTTAAAAACACGCCCTAGATTTCTTAGAACGAGCCTAATACAAAAAATTTCCGATGTGGGTACTGTATTTGCTGGAGACACACGAAAAAATACGAGACATGTAGGATTAATCGATTGGTGCACGCTTTTTATCACCCCAATCATGATTAAGATGACGGATATTCTTAGCGAAATCGATTCTATTCCGACGAATCTCGCTTTTTTCCCTTTAGCATTGCTCACAATAGGATTAATATCGGTTATAAATCTCGTCTCCCTAGTTCTTACGTTATTGCTAATTCCTATCATCGTCGCAGCGCATCTTATTTCAAGTGTGATTTCAAGGTTGGATCATCAACAGGTTCTTGCCCTAGACGGTATAGAGACTTTAACAAACAAATTATTAACTCTGGAAGGGTACTTAGAACAAACAAATTGTACCATTGAAGATTTATATGCCACTTATAGCCCTGAGAACCATGAAATAACAATCGAAAGCTTATCAAGTGAGTCAAAATTTAAATTTCAAGTATTCAGTAATAAATCTGCGAGCGCTAAAAGCATACACTCATTCTTTAAATTAAATATAGGGCAAATAAGTAACGAATGTGAGATCGAGGAAAGTAAACTTTTGGCAGTATGAGTAATCGAGGTGAAAACGCGTTAGTTGTTAAACAGCTCGCAGCTTGCTTATATTGATTTTACGAAAGGTTAGCGGGTTATATCAATTGCGGTTGTTAATATGCTAAAGCACAAGCGGGCGGAACTTTATGCATTAAATATAGTTGCTTCTACCTCGCACCTATCATCTATTCACCTAAACGCCTCTATTCGATCGCAGCACACCTTAACATGGACTCTGTAATTGGTGTAGAGTCTAAATTATACAATTTGAGAGTTTATTCTCGAAAGGAAATGTTTAATAGCTTGGAAGATTTTTTATAGTTAAAATTTCAGAGAAGATAGTTGCTCGCCCTGCTCATATATAGATTCTTCTGCTTTCATTTTTTTCATATGAATTTGTTATGCATATAAACACCAAAAGCCGCTTGCCCTAGAGCATAAGGAACTTCATAGCATAACGGGTTTTGCTAATGATCCACAACCACTGCAAGTAATTTTCCATATTCTGTTAGTTTTGAGATGCTTTCCAATACTGGCTTAAAATCTCTAATCTCTGCATAACTCCTAGTAGCTAAATACGGCTCTAAACCAAGCTTGACTGACCAGAAAGTTGCTTCTGAAATAAGTTTTATAGAGCGTTCAATGGTATAATTTGCCATGAATTCTGGGCTGTCGACATAGAGTTGTAACCATTTAGCCAAATTTTCATTTAATAACTGTTCCAGTTTAACAATTTCCTCATGAATCATTTTGTTTATAGTTGCACACGGCCTCTTTAGTCACAGGGAATGCTGCATCATTGTTCCAGGCACTTAGCTAAAGTAGGCCTTTAGGCTTGAAAGCGGGTTTACCCTTTTCATCTTTGTAATAACCATATCTGGAGCAGAGGGAGGTTGAAAATAAGGATAGTTTTCAGCTCTTTTCTGTGGTTTGGATGTTGTAATATGGTTTGAATCTGCTCGACTTATGTGAGTCATCGTGGAGTTGCCCCTTTAAAACCGAACCATCCAGGTACCAACGACGGCTCTGCGATATTCTCTTGGAGCCATCATTGTAATTTGGCTTAATAATATAAGGATTACTCTTTGCCCCCCCTACGAAAACACCCTAACCATATTGAGATAAGACAAGAATCACGTATGATATAAATCCACACATTTGGAAGTGCCATGAGTATTATTGTTACCTTAATTTTAAGTTTTATTGGCCTTATCTGGGCTGCCAACCATCTGGTAATTGGTGCGGCGGGTATTGCCAATTATTACCGTGTTTCACCCTTAATCGTGGGGCTTACTTTGGTCGCCCTGGGAACCTCAGCGCCTGAAATCATGGTGGGGATTGCCGCTGCCCTGGAGGGTGAAAATGATTTGGCGCTGGGTAATGCCATAGGCTCTAATATTGCCAATATTGGCTTGGTTCTTGGGGCAACGATTTTAATTCGCCCCTTAAAACTGCGTTCTTCGGTATTGCGGCGCGAATATCCCTTATTATTTTTATCGATGTTGTTTATCTATTCGCTGATGATCGATGGCTACTTGGGCATTTTGGATGGATGTTTATTATTACTGGGCAGTGTGGCTCTGATAGGCTATTTGCTTATCCTGGCAAAACGTTCGGGAAACGATGCCTATGCCAGAGAATTTAAACAATTAATCAACCCAAAACGCTCAGTAAAAATACACATAATGAGTCTTATATTTGGTCTGATTTTTCTTCCTCTTAGCGCCAGTTATCTTGTGAAAAGTGCTGTTGAATTAGCTTCCTTGTTCGGGATTAGTGAACTCATCATTGGCTTAACTGTTGTAGCGTTTGCTACCAGTTTACCCCAAGCTGTAACTTCCATCGTGGCGGCAATTAGAGGACAGGATGACATTGCAGTAGGTAATATCCTGGGCTCAAACATGTTTATATTGTTAGTCGTTATGGCTTTCCCCAGTATTATTAACCCTTCTGCGATTAGCCATGCCATTTTATGGCGGGATATACCGGTATTGTTCGTAGTAACCGCCTTGCTTTTATGGCTTAATTACCGGGAAAAAAGCAAAATCACTCGCTGGCATGGCGGCTTGTTATTGCTGATTTATTTCTCTTATATCGTATCGCTTATCGTCCACGCTTTATAATTTTTAGTAGGTAACTTGGCATCGTGCAATGTGCATATGCATATTGCACGAAAAGATTGTCGTCAGGGGGCCAAGATTTTCATTGCAGAAATTGCATCGGGCTGCCCTGCCTTAGCTGCGCATTTAATCCAGTAAAACGCTCTTTTCCTATCCTCCACTACTCCTTGGCCATAATAATACATATACCCCACTGCATACTGTGCATCCGCATTTCCTTTTTCTGCCTCAGGCTTTAGCCTGATGAATGCTTGACGATAATCCTGGACCTGAAAACTGCGGATGCCTTCTCTTAAATTTATTTGCGTAATAGAACAACCGCTTAGACTCAATAAAAATAAGGTAAATATTGCAATAATCATGCTGCGACCGATAACAGCATTGGCTTTTTTGAAATTCATACGTCTATTCCTTAATTAAGGGCTCGGAAGGTGGCTCAAAGATTAATTCATTTTTGGGTAAACTTAAACTCTCCAAAGTGCCATCATGTCTTACAACAACTCCTTCCGAAGTAATACGCTTAATAATGACACCGCCTGGTATTGCATCCCCAATGCCATAAACTTGCTCTTGGCCACTTGCTGTGCGAATAATTACCTGGGAATGCCGTTCATCCTCGGCAAAAATGATTCCTACAATCGTCAAATTTAGCATGGATTGTTTTATATGAGCATCATCCAGATTTTCAGGAACATACTCGCCAAATAATGACGCGCGCACATCTTGTGCGGAAGCTTCTGTAATCGCGTTATTACGCATTGAGGCAACCTGAACAACTGGCACAGGCTTATAAATAGCCGAAAAAGTGCGTACCCCGGCGATGATTTGCCATACAATTAACATCCCTAAAATGGCACAAAGTATAATAGGAAAAGCCGGACGCGCTAGCCAGGATTTGATATCTGCAAACACCATATTATTATTTACTCCGGGAATAAACAGGAGCGAAAAATATGGTGAGGATCATATTTAGCCTTTGTATTTTGTCTTTCTTGCAGGTAGTCTTCATAATGCCTTGCCCAATATCCCCCATCTTTTGTTGCATTAAACCAGCCGGAAATGTAACGTTTACCTCCCAGTCTTAATAAAATTTCATCAACTTTCAAAATGCTCTTTATAGCTTTCTCTGCATTTTCTTTTTTTAAACCCGGCGTCAAAACATTAAACGTAACTATTTTTTCTTGATTGGGCAACATAAAGTAAGGCGGCTTAATCGGCGCTACTGGGAATATGTGATAAAGATCACCCAAGTCAGGACTCAATATCTCCAGAATCTTATTAAGATTTGCCATTAATAAATTGCTGTCAATGTAACACTCATACCAGGGGTGTAGCTCTTGCCAATTCCCTGTTTCTTTCATTAAATTCAAACGCCTATCGTGACGATGCATGTACTCTGAAAGAGTTTTGGTACTGCTTTCGGCGACTTGCCGATGCCGTAGCATATTAAGAAACGTGGCATCCACAGGCTCATTGTCGTGCTCAATTCCAATGATGGTATGGCATGTGAATTTCTTTTTCTCTTTATTTTGTACTGTAATGAATGCTTCCAGGTAATCGCAATAAGACTTCAGCTGAAATTGATCAGCTATCCAGGACGTGTAATCATCGTAAAGCAAGGTATAAGTAGTCACATGCGGCTTGCAAGTACGCAGTTTTATTTTGGCATTATAAATGATGCCAAATAACCCTGCCCCAGCAAGCGCAGCATCGAATAAATCTTTATGATTATGCGGGCTGCAAGCTAATAATTCGCCTGCCGCCGTTATTACATTTAATGCGTCAATGTGCGCGCTAACAACTCCTTTTTTAAAAGTCGATGAACCAATGCCACCTACAGATAAAACGCCCCCCGCGGTGAGGTTCATATTATACGGATACACCTGCGGCAACTTGTTACGCTCAAGGCTTTTTACTGCAATGTCGTTAAAAGAAGCGCTGCAGCCTGCTGTCAGCTCATCACCTTGCCATTGTACGACAGGATTTAATTGGCTGATGTCAACGCTTATTGCACCCTTGGGGGCGAGGGATTGTCCTGATTGGCTAAGGCCATTGGCACGGATGGTGAGCGGAAGTTTATGCCGATGCGAGAAATTTAAAAATCGTTGTAATGCAGTTAAATTGCGGGGTTTAAAAACAGCGGTTGCTTCTCCTGAAACCAAACCGCTGAAATCGTGATTAAAAACAGCAAGCGTTGACTTATCGCTAAGTAACGCTTGCCCGGTTTCTTCCTCACATTGCTTGATCTTCTGTATACTCCACTGCATTGGCTGCATGTTGTTGTTTCCTTTGTTGTGCAAGTGCCAGACGATTATTGCAGGCGATAATCAAACCATCGAACATACGGTTAAATGCTTCGTAACAACGGTCGATTAATTTTAATGCCTTGCGGCGCAGATTAATCGGCAAGCTCCGAGCGAATAATTTCTTCTCCATTTCATCTTCAAAGAGCGCATGTGCCATTTCTACCTCTAAGTGCGAGCTGGAGAAATATTTTAGATTTTTATCTTCACCCGTTTTTTGTACTTGCTTTGCTACTTTCTCGAAAAATACATGTCCTGAAGATTCCAGAGTAAGCAATAACACGATATTCAAAATTTCATCGTCAATTTTATAAAGCTCACCAAGAATAGCATAAGCTGCATCGCGAGTAATTTGTGACTCTTTGCTATACAACCAAGCCACATTATCCTTGTTGCATGATTTATCTTTGCTCATGCTTGCCATATATTTTTTATCCTGCAGAAACCATTTTTCATGGCCTGAATCTTCCAAACGGTGGTGACGAGCTACTTTTTTCAAATAGGGATCAGTAACCCGTTCTTCGTTTAAGCGCAATATATCCTGGAATGTCATAGCCCAAAAAGTAAGCTCAGGTACAAAATAACCGATTTCTTCCAAGCTGTTCAATTGACCTAATGTTTTAAAAAAAGGATGTTCCATAAATTCTTGTTGTTTGGATTCAAGATAAGATTGTATCGTTTTCATGATTGCCTCCAAGGCATAATTAACTAGACAATTTATTCCTTGCACAAATCATGCCAACTATTTAGGCCAATAAAACGTCTATTTAATTAAAATTTGGCCTTTTTGCAGTTTTTAAAAAGATTTGGTGATTGTTTTTCAAACTAAACGACAATTTTTTGGCTATGCAAATTGCCTGGATACCATATTTTTTCTATTTTAACTTTAAATCCGTCAATTTTTTGTCGTATTTAGCGATTTCTTTATCAACCATTTTCCAGTCGATTTCATCAATAGTATGAGCATCTTTACACAGGTCATTTAGAAAATCGGCTTGCACCTCGCCGTAAGCATAAGCCGTTTCATATGGGATATTCGAAAACATGACCATGACGTGTTTTGAAACATAGCGGTCAGGATAGCGGCGCATAAGCTCATGCTCCACTTGTTTTTTTAAGTTAAATTTTTCATCACGAATATTATGTTGAATTTCCTGATAATTATCCATGGACATGGCAGCTACGGCATCAGTACTCCGCTTGCGTGCAGCATAAAATTCCGGCAACACTTTTTCCCAATTATCTTCATATTTTTCTAAGAATTCATTAAAAATACGGCAATCTTCAAAAGCCGAATTCATCCCTTGGCCGAAAAATGGGACTATGCCATGAGCTGCGTCCCCGATTAACAAACAGTGATCACGATAATACCAAGGGGCACATTGCACTGTACTTAAATTACCTGTGGGATGAGTAAAAAATTCGCCTACCAAATTGGGCATTGCATCCACCACATCGGGAAAGATCCTTTTGAAAAAATCAAGTAACGATTTTTCATCTTTTAGTGTTGCAAAACTATACTCCCCTTCTTGCGGTAAAAATAAAGAGCCCGTAATTGAATCATCACAGTTGGGGTTACCAAGCAGCATGAAGGAATCCCGAGGCCATAAATGCAAATGTTCACGAGCCATATGCACGCCATGCGTGCGGCTTATCGACAATTCTTTGTATCCATGTTTTAAAAATTCTCGTCGAGAATCAATAACTCCGGCTTTTTTTAATGCCTCACGCACGATGGATGCCGCACCATCCGCTCCAATTAAATGCTGATAGGCAACCTTGTGTGCATTACCGGAAGCATCTTGAAAAAACAATGTCTTCTCATGCAAGAAAAGATCACTTAATTTCATATTGAAATGAAGCTTGATGTTGGGATAAGTGTCAGTTTTATCCAGCAGCAAGCTATTCAATTCGCTGCGTAAAATAGCATTGATGTATTCATCATCACTGCGGCCAAATGGCTGGTATATAATTTTATTATTCAATTCGTGAATAGCCCGAGCACGCATGGGAACCATAATCTTCTTGACTTCATCCATAAGTTCCATGACTGCCAAACTGGTAATTCCTCGGCAGGATAAAGCAAGATTGATAGAACGGCCGCCATCATCAGGCATGGTGCGGATATCATTTCTGGCTTCATATACTTCTACCTCATATCCACGTTTGGCCATGTAAAGCGCCAATAAAGTACCGGCCAAGCCAGCACCTACAATGGTTAGACTTTTCATAATTCCCCCTAATCCCCCGGAGTCCTTTAAAAATAAAGGTGGTCTTATCTATACTTGGAAAATTATACTAAGTAACAATATATCTTAGTCCTTGGCAGCCAATTAATTATTTACACTTAGAATAATTTTTTAGAAACTCTATAATTAACTCTGCTTTATTCGGTGGTTTAAAGTAATAGCCTTGCGCAAAATCGCAGCCATGGTTCAGAATAAAATTTTTCTGATATTCATTCTCTACCCCTTCCGCCAATACTTGCAAATTGAGGCTATGAGCAAGATTGATGATGGCTTTAACGATCGCGGCATCATTGGCATCGCTCACCATTTCCTTTATAAAGGATTGATCAATTTTTAATTTATCAACTGGAAATTGTTTTAAATAAGATAAGCTTGAATAACCTGTACCAAAATCATCGATGGCGAGTTTCACCCCCATATCTTTAAACTTGTACATAATTTCCACTGCATGATCGATGTTTTCAACAAGCAGACTCTCAGTCAACTCAAGTTCCAAAAATTTTGCAGGCAAGCTCGTTTTATGCAAGATTTTAGTTAATTGTTCAGGAAGATCCGCCTGGTGCAGCTGACGTCCCGAAATATTCACCGCTACAGTCAAATCCCACAAACCTTGATTGTGCCAGCGCATCAGTTGTGTACAAGCTTCCTCGATTACCCAAGGGCCAATCTCAAGAATCATCCCGTTTTCTTCGGCAATCGGTATAAAATCGAGCGGAGATACATGGCCAAGCACTTTGCTGTTCCACCTTAATAAAGCTTCCACCCCCACAACGCATTCACGCTTTAAATCCATCAAAGGCTGATAAACGAGATAAAATTCTTTATTCTGCAATGCATAGCGCAAAGCATTATCGATTTGCACATGGTTGACAACACGCCTGTTCATTTCAGGCTCAAAAATGCGATACGTGTTCCTGCCGCTATCTTTGGCATGATACATGGATAAATCGGCATTTTTCATCAACGACTCATAATCCATTCCATCACGTGGAAAAAAACTAAGACCAATGCTTGCTGTAATTTTCAAACTGTGCTGCCCGACTTTGAAAGGCTTTTCCAGCAAATTAAGAATTTCCTGCGCTAGCTTTTCACCTTCTTCTATACTGCGAAGCTCGGGGATAAGGATGACAAATTCATCGCCTCCAAAACGGGCTACTGTATCCAAATCACTGGTGGCAATTAACAAGCGGTTTGCCACTGCTTGTAATAACTTATCTCCTACCCCATGGCCTAAGGTATCATTGGTCATTTTAAAACGGTCCAAATCCAAAAAGAGAAAAGCCAATATGGATTTGTTCTTTTTTGCCTGCAAAATAGCTTGTTCGACCCTGTCTAATAAAAGCACTCTGTTCGGGAGTTCAGTCAATGCGTCGTGCGTGGCTTGCCGGAGCAATTGCTCTTCCATCTCACGGCGCAAGGTAACATCATTCAAAATCCCTACATAATGCTTGACTTGATTAAAAGAATCTTTTACCGGAGCAAGACTCAGTTCGCACCAAAACAATTCCCCGTTACGACGCATCAGCTCAAGCTCAACCGTTTCTTC
This sequence comes from Legionella septentrionalis, assembly GCF_003989745.1. Classification (GTDB taxonomy): domain Bacteria; phylum Pseudomonadota; class Gammaproteobacteria; order Legionellales; family Legionellaceae; genus Legionella_A; species Legionella_A septentrionalis. Next base: position 47,915 of record NZ_RZGS01000014.1, on the reverse strand, counting down.
CCGTTCTTCCCGAATGGCTAAATCGATGCGTTTTTGATTTGTCTGATCCGTATTTTTACTATGTAAAGCAGTTAAATCCTTTCCAAGAATATGCCTTTCACTATAACCAGTAATCCGTTCAAAGGCATTGTTAATGTATATGATGGGTTGATTCGGTTTTACGATGTCTATGATTGCTATGCCATGGGTGCTGGCTTCAATAGCACGCTCACGGATCCTTAATTCATCGTCTGCAATGCGCTTTTGGGTAACATCGCGGAAACTGTACACGCGCCCTACAATTTCTGCACCAATACGCTGTGGTTGGGTATAACGTTCAAAGATGCGTCCATCTTTAAAATGCAGTTCCGGTAATTCTCCTTCCCACTCGGGGTTTTGATAGAGAAATTGCACATCCGCAATGATTTTTTCAGGTTCAATTAATTGCTCTAAAATGTAATCAAAACTCAATTTTTCAGGTCCCGCTTCCATTAAATGGCTGGGGATACGCCACATATCGACAAATTTCTGGTTCCAATCCACCACCTGCCCTTGTCCGTTTACCATCATGATGCCATCAGCCGTGGATTCCAACGTGGCCCGCAACAAAGATAACGATTTTTCAAGCTCGATTTCTTTGATGGGTTTGTTTAATTTGATGTTTTCGGTTAGGGGTGTCTGTTTTTTCCGTTTAAACTCGGGTTGGTTGTGATACCATTGTTCCAGAAAAGTTATCAGCTCAGGTGTTACGCTTAACAAGCCCAATTCGTCACAAATATCCGTAACGGAAGGCTCCTTACCTTTTTGTTTAATGCGCGCAGCTGCAGATGCAACTCTCTTATAGTCAATTTCTTGCTTGCGCATGTAACCCCTCGCCTAAAACCCTGTCCGTTATAAATAACGGCAATTTCCCTATATTCTTTAATTATAATCGACCGGCATAAAAACGTTTTTATATAAAAAGCTTTTTTAATAAGCGCTTAAGTATAAAATGGTTGCAGGTAAAAATTTATCAATTTTGGTTAACAGGATGATCGTTATGGATAAACATTTTGATACACGTTCCATTCATGCTGGGCAAACTGCAGATGCAAGCACCGGGGCTGTCATGACGCCTATTTATGCCACATCGACCTATAAACAAACAGCACCTGGTGTACATCAAGGATATGAGTATTCACGCACGCAAAACCCCACCCGCAATGCTTATGAAGCTTGTATTGCAAGTCTGGAATCAGGCACTCGGGGTTTTGCTTTTGCATCCGGGATGGCAGCCATTAATACCGTAATCGATGTGCTGAATGCCGGCGATCACGTCGTGGTTATGGACGATCTTTACGGTGGCAGCTATCGGATTTTTGACAAAGTAAAAACACGCACTTCCAATTTATCCTTTTCCTTCGTCGACATGTGTCAACCGGAATTAATTGAAAAAGAAATAAGGCCGAATACCCGCATGATTTGGCTGGAAACCCCTTCCAACCCCATGCTCAAACTTGTTGACCTTTGCAAAATAGCAGAATTGGCTAAACGTCATCGTCTTATCGGGGTTGTCGACAATACTTTTGCAACCCCATGGATCCAACGGCCGCTGGAACTCGGCTTTGACGTGGTGGTGCATTCAGCCACTAAATATTTGAATGGCCATTCGGATGTAGTTAGCGGCGTGGTCGTGGTGGGTGATAACCAAGAATTGGCAGAAAAACTCGCTTTTTTACAAAATTCATGCGGTGCGATTGCTGGTCCATTCGACAGCTTTTTAGTCCTCAGAAGTTTAAAAACTCTCTCTTTGCGCATGCAACGGCATTGTGAGAATGCAAATAGCCTGGCCCATTGGCTGGAGCAACATCCGGGCGTCCGTAAGGTAATCTATCCTGGCTTGACAAGTCACCCGCAACATGTTTTGGCCAAAGAACAAATGCGCGGATTTGGAGGCATGATTTCCATGGTCATTGATGGCGACCTTGAGCGTGCAAAACGATTCTTAACACGCTGTGATTTATTTACTCTGGCTGAAAGCTTAGGTGGGGTAGAAAGTCTAATTGAACATCCTGCCATTATGACGCATGCCTCCATTCCAGCAGAAACAAGAAAAAAACTGGGGATAGAAGATGGTTTCATTCGTCTTTCGGTAGGAATCGAATACATTGAAGATTTAAAAGCCGACCTTAAATACGCGTTAAGTTAATATCTCGACAAGCGATAGCCAGATTTTCTGGTTTTCGCTTGCTGCCCTAACAATCGGGTTTCATCGATAAAAATCCAGATACCAGGCGACAAAGCGCTCTATGCCTTCTTGAATGGAAACTTGGGGCGCGTAACCTAAGTCATCTTGCAGGCGGGATGTATCAGCATGCGTGGATAAAACATCGCCTTCCTGCATGGGCATGAATTGTTTGATTGCATGTTTGCCTGTAGCTTGCTCAAGAGCTGAAATATAATCCATTAAATTCACCGGGCACCCGCGGCCTATATTATAGATGCGATAAGGTGCAAAACTAGTGGCTGCATCAGGATCTTGCCCGCTCCAACAAGGATTTGCTTCTGCAGGTTTATCGACCGCCAGTGAAATGCCCATGATGATATCGTCAATGTAGGTAAAATCGCGCTGCATTTGTCCATGGTTATAAACTTTGATCGGTGTGCCATTTAAAATATCGCGCGTAAATGAGAAGAATGCCATGTCCGGCCTTCCCCAAGGACCATATACCGTAAAGAAGCGCAAACCGGTGGTGGGTAATTTATATAAATTCGAATAGGAATGGGCAATTAATTCATTGGCTTTTTTCGTTGCCGCATAAATAGTCAAAGGATGCGTCACAGCATCGCTTTCGTTGTAAGGTTGCGCACTGTTAGCCCCATACACGGAACTCGTTGAAGCATAAACCAAATGCTCGATTTGGTAAGTTTTACAAGCGTCAATCACATGGGTAAAACCAACTACATTCGATTGCACATAAAGATGGGGATTTTTCAACGAATAGCGCACCCCAGCTTGCGCTGCAAGATGCACAACCCTCTCCGGCTTGTGTTTTTTAAATATTTTATCGATGTGTTCGCGATCGCAAATATCAAATGGGTAAAAAACAAAATTGGGGTAAGATTTAAGTTGCTCTAATCTTGACTGTTTTAATCGCACATCGTAATAATCGTTTAAATTGTCAATTCCAATCACTTGATCGCCGCGTTCCAGTCGCATTTTAGCAAAATGATACCCAATAAAACCCGCGCTTCCGGTTACTAACAAGTGCATTATAAAAGCTCAATATTCACAATAAAATGCAGTATACTCCCTATCCTAAAACCTGCAAACTGTATCAGCAAGTCCAGGCTGCTGCGGTTTAACTAAACTCACTTAAAAGGGATTCTATGACCACTTTGCAACAAATTATTGAAAACTCGTTCGAGCAACGCTTGTCGCTTTCACCGGAGAATGCCTCGCCGCAAATTAAACAAGCGGTCGAAGAAGTGATGCTGGGGCTTGATCAAGGTTCCTTGCGTGTGGCGGAAAAACTAAACGGCGATTGGGTCACGCATCAGTGGATAAAAAAAGCAGTTTTATTGTCTTTTAGACTTTACCCCAATCGCGTGATTGATGCTGGCTTTTGCCAATTCTACGATAAGGTTTCCCTTAAATTTGACGGTTTTACCAATGAGCATTTTCAGGAAGTCGGTGCACGCGTCGTTCCGCACGCGATGATCCGGCGCGGTGCTTTCATAGGTAAAAACACCGTATTGATGCCGTCTTATGTAAATGTAGGTGCTTATATCGATGAAAATGTATTGATAGATACTTGGGCTACCGTAGGTTCGTGCGCGCAAATTGGCAAAAACGTTCATTTATCAGGTGGTGCTGGCATAGGCGGGGTTTTAGAACCATTGCAAGCGAATCCTACCATTATTGAAGACGATTGTTTCATTGGAGCTCGCTCTGAAGTTGTGGAAGGAGTGATCGTCGAGCGTGGCTCTGTGATTTCCATGGGCGTATTCTTAGGACAAAGCACCAAAATTTATAATCGCATGACCGGTGAAATCACCTATGGGCGCATACCAGCAGGATCCGTAGTCGTCGCTGGCAATTTACCAAGCGATGATCGCACGCACAGCCTTTATTGTGCTGTGATTGTCAAACAAGTCGATGAAAAAACACGCGCCAAAGTCAGCATTAATGAATTGCTGCGGGATGCTAATCGATGACTGAAATTCGCGAGTTACTCGCCGCGCTGATAAGCTTCCCCTCCATCACCCCCAGGGATGAGGGTTGCCAGGAATATATGATTGCCTATTTGGAAAAAGCAGGGTTTCAATGCCAACGCTTTAATTGCGATCCGGTTGCCAATTTTTTTGCTTGTTATGGTACTCATGGCCCCTTATTGTTATTTGCTGGCCATAGCGATGTAGTCCCTGCCGGCGATCGGGCAAAATGGGCAAGAGATCCATTTGCCTTAACCGAAGAAAATGGAGTTTTGTTTGGGCGAGGTACTGCTGATATGAAAGGCAGCCTTGCTTGCATGATGACTGCTGCTTCGCATTTCATCAAAAAATATCCCGATTTCCCCGGCAGACTTGGCTTTCTCATCACCAGTGGTGAAGAAGGCGATCAGTTTGATCTCGGCACACCTTATGTTATGGCGCACTTAAAGGAACAAGGCATTCATCCTGATTACTGCATTGTTGGCGAGCCTTCCAGCTCCAAAATGGTGGGCGATGTCATTAAAATTGGCCGACGCGGTTCGCTCACCGCAAAAATAGTTGTCCATGGGAAACAAGGCCATGTTGCCTATCCGCATTTAGCTGAAAACCCCATCCATAAAGTCATTCCTGCATTGCAGGAGTTAACGGCTCATGCATGGGATGCAGGAAATCGTTACTTCCCTCCTACTTCATTGCAAATTACTCATATTGAAGCTGGCGGGCAAGCCGGCAACATCATTCCAGGAACATTGACCCTGCAATTTAATCTTCGTTACTCGACGGAGCAAACCGCCAAACTTATTGAACAACAAGTACAAGCATGTTTCTCCCGTTACGACTTGAATGCAGAAATCACATGGCGTTTAAATGGAGAACCTTTTTTGACCGATCATGGGCGTTTACTGGATTGCACGCTTAAAAGCATCAAATTCCATATGGACTTCGCACCCGAATTATCCACCAGTGGAGGCACATCGGATGGACGCTTTATCGCGCCTTATGGGGTCGAAGTGATAGAACTTGGTCCAGTCAATGAAACAATCCATCAAATCAATGAATGCGTTTCTTTAAATGAATTGCTGAAACTGGGTGACATTTATTACACAATCTGCGAGGAACTTTTTGCGGTATAAGAGAAAAGCAGATTATTTCACATGTGCTAATATTCCCTGGTTAGCAAGGCAGCAAGCCAGGGCATTCTAATTAATTCTAGTTTTGAGTAGCGGCATCCGACAGAATGGCAACCTCTTCACTGGCTTTTTCATCAACTACTTTTGCCACGCAAGCATCGGACCAAACGTTAAGAGACGTTTCCAGCATATCAATTAAACTGTAAAACGGCAGAATGATGCCCAGTAAGGTAATCGGCACATTCATACTGGCCAGCAAGCTCGCGCTTAAGAAAAAACATCCCATAGGCACACCTGCATTTCCGATGGCAGCGACTGTAGCCACTACCACCCACAACCCCATGGACGCGAAGGAAACCTCGATGCCATGATTTTGCATCAAATAAATTACTGTCGCAAAAATAAAAGCAGCGCAGCCATTCATATTCAAACTGGTGCATAATGGCAATACAAACCGGCTGATTTCAGGCTTCACCTGCAGATTTTTCTCGATTGTATCCATAGTCACCGGCAATGTACCTACAGAAGACTTGGAGAAAAAAGCAAGCGATAACGCAGGAAACATACCCTGCATGGCAGCAAAAGGTTTAATTCCTTGCGATTTCAGCCATAACGGTAGAATGATGAAACCTTGCACCAAATTTGCGAGCACGATCACTAATAAATACTCGCCAATGCCGCGGATAGCTATACCGGTTTTTAGCTGCACCATAGTGGAGGTAATAAATCCAAATAAACCAAACGGGATGATGGCAATCACCCAACGGATGATAACCGTGAATAAACCATGAGCTCCTTTGAAAAATTGCGTAATGGTTTGCCTTGCTGCAGCATCCGGGATAAAACGAACCGCAATGCCAATGACCAGGCTTAAAAATAAAACACTTAGCACTTGATGCTCCAAAAAAGGAGCCAGCAGTGAAGATGGAATTAAGCTTAAGATATGATCAAGATAACTGCTGTGTTGCACTGCAATATCAGGAACTTGCGGTATTTCGCCAACCATTGCAGGATGAATAAGGCTATACAACAGACAACTGATTGCAGCCGCAATCAGTGTAGTGGCCAGGGTATAAGTCATGGTTCTGCGCCAAACGCCGCGCATAATCCCATCGGAACGATAGCCAGACATGGTTACGATAATCGAGAGCGAAATAATTGGCAGGCTGATGCATTTAAACAATTTAATGAATACATCAGCAATAAATAAACCTAGTGTTTGCAACCAAAAAATATTTGACAGTCCGCTCACAATACCGAGCATAATCATGATTGCATAAATTAAAGGGGTGCTGAATCTAATTTTTTTAGTTGGAACAGAATGTTGTGCACACATGACAGAAACCTTATGTTGTCAGTTAAAACCGAGGTTAGAAATGTTTTAACAGCAACAACAGCCCCATGAAGAAATTGAAGAGAAAAATATTTTTGGGGCGCCTACATTAAGAAGTAAATAAGTCATGCTTCAGTCTGCTACAAAATTATACAGAAAGATGCATTTTAACACATATGATTACGAATTTAAAGACATTATTTGAATTTGTCATTTAGCAATGCCGCTGGCGTTATGCAAATCTCTAGTCTGGCCTATAAAAAAATTCTTGGGTTTCTTCTTCTCGAGGTGATTGTGAGAAAAAATTATACGGCGTTGAGCTAAAAGAACTAATAGCCTGCGGCTGGGATGCCGTGCTGCTCGACGCACTGGCTGAATGGCTTGCCAAACTGTTGCTGCCAGCCTCTTTACTTTGGATTTCAACCATTGCTTGTTCCGCTTCTTCTGCAGTCATAAAGGTAGCAAAAAAATCATCATCCACAACGTTCGATGCCGTGATGATCATACCTTGCGATTGCATTAATGTTTCCCAGTATTTTTTATGAACTGCAGGCAACTGCGGCAAGCTCTCTCTAGGACGTAAACCCGAATCTAGCAACACATCATAATTATCAATGACCACGAAGGGACCGTTTACATGCACCTCAAGCTTATCATCCTCTTCTTCTATCCAATCCGCATTATAAGCTTTTATAAGTTGCTTACATAAAAAAGCCGCGCGCTTGCTACCTCTAATCTCTGCTAAGGATTTAACTCGATGATCACCATGTTCCATTTCTGGGGTATAAAACGAAGCCAGTACTTGTTCACCTACAAGGTAATAAGTCATGGTTTTGCAATTTATATCCCCATATAAAGCCTTAGCTTGCTTAAACGCTTTAAGAAAAGCATTTTGATAAATTAAATCGCGTTGCTGCCGTTTGAATTCTTCTGGTGAAGGAGCTTGACCACCTCTTAACCCGGCCATCGTTCCATTATTCCGCCCCTGTCGTTTGGAGATGTCTTCGGGCTTTAACTGGGATGCCGCTTCTAAAAAAGACTTTCGATATTGTGCAATATAAGTTTTATCCCAGCCCTTCTCTTCCATTTCTTGCTGCGAGAGAAGAGTCCCGCCGTTTAAAGCAGTTCGACACCCATTCGTTGCTGCTTGAGTCAATAAGCGTTGCTCTGGAGGTAATTTTGCGAATTGTTCGTCAAAAGCTTTTTCATAAGCATCTGCATAGCCTTTGCCTCTTCGCATGAGTTTCTCTCGTGCAGGTTTGATGCAATTTTTTTTGGCAGCCTCTTTTCCTGAGTTTTCTCCCTGCTTGGCGCAACAATTGTCATGAGCTTTTTCATAGGCATCTGCATACACAATACCTTCTACTAACAATTTTTCTCGGGAAGGCATCGGAATTTTATTTTTTACATCGTGCTCAGCTGCAGCAGACCCCCTTTTAATTTCCGCAGCATTTTCCTTATCCGCACAGCGAGCGTAAATGGATTTAAAAATTTTAATATAGTTGGGGCTTTCATTCTTCCATGCTTCACAATTGTCCTGGGGACATGGATGTTTAGCGGCGAAACATTTTCTTGCAGCATAATAAGCTCTCTGATAAGTTTGTTTATCTTTGCTATTTTGTTGGTCATCCCCAGGAACATCTTGCTGTATGGATTTCTGTTTACGTTTTTTCGAAGAATGCTGCGGTAGAGATGATAAAGGCAATGCCTCAGGATTTTCTATCGGCCTGCTGGCATGCTGCTGTTCTTTTTCAGGATAAGCGGTTTGCACAGGCGGCAAGTAACTCAATTGATGCTGATTATCTACATCAGACTGGATAACGGGTTGGTTGGATAAACGCAGGTGCAATGGTGGCCAGTACAATGGACCAAATATTTCTTGAGGATTTAAAGGGGGAGTAGGCGTCTGCCAAGAAGACGCCAAAGTAGAAAGAAAACCTTCCGTAAAGTATGAACTTAGCGGCTTTTGCTCTGGTGCGGGTAAAAATTGGGCTTGATGCGTGTTGTTCGTTCTTTGCTTTTTACGGGAAGGTTCGTACATTATATCTTTCCTGGAATAATTTTGGCTTATTATATATCATGTTGGATAAAATATCATCAAAATTATCTTTCTGATAAAGATTACTCCACGCTGATGGCAAATTTGCTAGTGTTCAGAATTATACAATTACTGCCGTGGCTTATTGGTAAGCTCGATTTACTATGAGTAAAAGACAGCTTGGGAGAAAATTAAAAACTTCCTCCCGGCAAAATGGGATTAAGGCGTCAATACTGCGCCTGTGTGGTGAGCTTGCTTCAAACGCGAAATGCGCCCGTATGCCTCTTCAATGCGCGCAACAGGAATATCCCCTGCGCGGACTAACTGTTCAATTTTATCGATTACATGAGTGGCGCTTATTTGTCCTAACTGGTTACCAAAAATCAACATGTCAGTACCTGCATTGATGGTCATTCGCAGTGCATCATCCAATGCATAATACTCACTGATTGCCTTCATCTGTAGATCGTCACTGATCACCACGCCAGTGAAACCCAATTTATGGCGCAAAAGATCAGTTAATATAGAATATGATAATGTGGCAGGTATTCCACTAGCATCCAATTGCCGGTTTACTACATGTGCGGTCATCACCATAGCTGGCGTATTATTGGTAAACAACCTGGCATAAGGATAAAGCTCATTATCATGATAATGCTCAGTCACATCCACAAAGCCAAGATGGGTGTCGCCTACTGCACTGCCATGCCCGGGAAAATGTTTGTAGGTACAGATGATTCCTTCTTCATTGAAAGCATGTACGAATTGTCTTGCAGCACGTACAACTTCTTCGGGTTCGGAGGAAAAACTGCGGCCTAATTTACCAATGATGCCTTCATTTTCGTTTAAATTCAGATCGACAACCGGCGCAAAATTAAGATTAAATCCTAATTTTTTCAGTGTTAAAGCCATTTTTTTAGCCTCCTGATACAAATCTTCGTCAGAAAGCAAAGCTTGATCACAAGGACGCACGGTAGACATACACCCGGGTACGGCAGCAAGACGGTCAACTACCCCACCCTCATAATCTAATGCAATATATAGTGGCAAGTTATACTCACTGGGATTAGCATTTGCATAAGAAACCAGCTGACGGTTCAAGGTAATAATTTGCTCTTGATCCCTTAAGTTTTTCCCAAATTGATTGGCCGCAACGTCGAAATCAAATAACAGCACGCCACCCAAACCATCTGTTTTTAACCATTCAGCGACAGGGCTATCCTCATTGATTTCATAGCCAGCAAATCCCATGATGAGCATTTGTCCGATTTTATTACGTAAATGGGGCATGCTTTCGTCTCCATTGCAGATTGAACTGTAAAATAAAGACGAATCATATCAAGGCATAGGCTTAAAGGTAAACTGCAGAGGGATGTCCTAGCACACAGGTTGTCCGGCTACTTTGCAAAAGGTGCAAATGATGAAATTAACTATTGTGGTGGTATAAGCGGCACTTCTTTCATGTTGCATGTGCAATTGCCCCCTGCTTCCGGTGGCAATGGAACTTCAGCAAATTGCTGGGGGTAACAAAGAGAAATATTCCAAGCCAGTTCCTTTTTTTTAACTTCTTTTGGGAGCTCCCAATATTTTTTTCCCATATAGACTTTCCCTTCATCCCCTTCCCAAAAAACAGGATTAAACTTGGCTTTAAATTTTAATTTTTGCCCGGGCTGGCACTCAAATTTTTCCCTGGCCCACATACGGTTTGCTGGAATGAGGACACTTGTTACTTCTTTATCCTTATTCGTAGGATCTTGAAGAATGACGGTTACATTATAGTTTTTCCAGCAACTACTTTTAACAACCGTCAGATAACATGAAAATGCATAAGTAGGTGTGCTTAAGCCCAGGGCACACATCATCACGAACCATTTGTTCATTTTATACTCCGCAGCATATAATTTTATTATAGAGCAGTTTGTTAAAACGGCCTTCGTGACACACCACCACGATAAATACATCTCCATTTGCCCAATTGCTTTAGCTGTATTTGCCATGCCTGCGATCTGGTCTATGCGAGAGCTAATAAATCGCATTCAGTTGTTTGCTCCTGCTCAAGTCCTGGGAAGTCAATTTCCTCAATTGTTTTGCAAGTTTTGTTAAGAATCTTCTGCGAAGCAGTTGCCGGATGGAAAAAGAAACGACCGGTTATTGCGTAGTTAACCAAAAATGCCACGCCTAAAGTCACCAAAGCAATGGCCAAATTGGTTAAAATTTCCTTTAACCCTCTATGCTTCTCAAGTTCTGGCGTTGCTTTGTCAATGGCATCCTGGCAAGTTTGCCTGAATGCTTTCGCTCGTTCAGATAACTCGCTTTTTTTCTTTAACTTGGCAGTGCCTTCCCCTAATTTATTAGATTCTTCTAATAGCTTACGGGAATCTTTCATGTAGTTAATATAGGCAAGCTGCAAGGTATTTAACAACTCACGCGTTTCACGGCTAGCTGCTTTTTTATCACGCGTTACAAAATCAGAATGTTTTTTCGACAATTCAGCACAGCATCGATGAAATCTGTTAAATGCATCGAGATGGTTCCCTAGCTCTTCTTCGCTTAATAATGGATATTTTCTTTCTTGGAATTTTTTAACCGCAGCAGGAGAAAGATTTTTAGTCTGCTCAGGATAACGCCTGAGGGATTGTTGGTAACGATGCTCAACTTGCTTCCTTGCATCCTCTTCTGCCTCATTCAAGTATTGTTCGACAATATCGTCTATTTTTTCTTGATAAGCCTGCATCTGCCCATCGTTCTTGGGAATGGGAAGGGCTTCCATCGCCTGCTTTGCAGATTGATAGTATTGGCTGCTCTCTCTTTCAAAGCCGCCAATGACAGTAAGAACGTCCGGGAATAAAGAAAGGCTCTCATTCACCATAAAAGGATACAGCGGATTGAGCTCAGGTCGTTCAAGCCTTGCCAGTGCTGATTCGATTTTCTGTGAAGCCTTATCATAATCCGCCTTGCTGACTACTTTCTGGCGTAGATGCTTGAGAAGTAACGACTTGATACGGGCGATTTCTTCCTCATCGTCACTATTGATAATGATATGAGTTAAGCTGATGCACATATAAAATGCATCATAGCCAATCCAGGTAATGTCTTTTGGCAAGTGGATTTTCCTTAAGCTGCTGCAACCATAAAACGTATAATGCTCAATATGAGTAATACCTTTTGGCAAATGGATCTCGTTTAGGCTGCTGCAGTTACGAAATGCCCCCATATTGATTTGAGCAACGCCTTCTGGCAAGTGGATTTCCCTTAAGCTACTGCAGCCATCAAATGCACCAGCACCAATCTGAGTAATGCCTTGCGGCAAGTGGATTTGCCTTAAGTTACTGCAGTCATCAAATGCACCAGCGCCAATCTGAATAATGCCTTTCGGCACGTGGAATCCGGTTAAGCCCCTGCAGTCCTGAAATGCCCCAGCAGCAGGCTGAAGGATGGACCGGCGAATTAGCATGGTGCCATTTTCTATATCTAAATAGGAAACCCACCTTAAAGCAGTGTCCTCCTCAGAAATGATCATCTTGGTTTGCTCATCAGTTATAATTAATTAAAATTATTATACATTGTGTAAAATAATAGCCAAAACATATCCGGCACGGTAAACGCATCTAATCTGACCCAATCTCTCTAGCTAAGTAATCGAGATTGCTGCAAGCCTTATACTACACTTACAGCAAATGCTTGTTTGCATGATGAGCCAAATACTGGGTGGGTTGGCAAATCAATTTCGCTTACTAAAGGTCACGAAACCTTCATGAAGTAGCTCGGCTTTGCCCACCTGCTTCTTTGAAATTCGCTAAAACACTCAATAAAAGCGCCTATTCAGTCAATTCTCCATGAAAATTGCCTATCTTTTCTTATTTGCAGTACCTATTTAAAGTAGTTGGGCAAATGATGCTTCGTCATAAATACATGGTTATAGAGATTGATTTTTATGTCATTCAAGTATACTCTTGCGCACTTGGGAGAGATGGCCGAGCGGTCGAAGGCGCACGCCTGGAAAGTGTGTATACGGAAACGTATCGAGGGTTCGAATCCCTCTCTCTCCGCCAACTATGCCTTCGTTAAATCCATACTTAACAATAATTCATCATAAAATGTATTCTCAATACAAACTGCCTTTTTAATTTTTCCCTCTATTTCGAAACCTAGAGATAAATAAAGCAGGATAGCTGCAACATTATTTATATTTACAGATAAATTTATTTTTACGATTCCTTTTTCTAAAGCAAACTTTAAGCCTTCATGAACTAATAACTTCCCTATTCCTAAGCGCCAATATTTTTTTAATACAGTAACGCCTAACTCCCCAATTCTTTGTAGCCTGGGCTTACTGCCACGAATGATGGTGAGCACCCCCACAATTTCCCCAGCGATCACACCTAAGAGGAACACATTTCCCTCTTCACCAAAGGATTGCCTGATAAATTCAATTTCCTCGTCGATTGTCAAATTTAAATCGGCACCGCTGAATGTTAAGAAATTGGTTTCATCCCCTACTCTTTTTAAATAGGAAATTAACGACTCGGCATCCGCTTCTTTAGCTGTGCGCATGCTAAGTACCATCTTATTAGGTAAAAGGATTTCTTTTTTCATGGCACGAAGTTGCAATATGAGCGGGCTATTATTTAAACATATTAAACAGTGCCCATTGGATAAAAATAATGTAAACTTCCTGAAATTTGGAAACAACAAATCCTGCTGCAATTGGCTGAACAATCTCCCCTTTATTTCCTTAAATATGTCGTGAGTTTTACTAAAAAAGACATCAACACATCAAACGATGACTCTTATGCTGATGCATTGTCTTCTCATGATTTTTTTATTAGATCTTGCCTGTAAATAACTCATTATGGATATTAACAGAGCATAAGCGTCGTTGATTTGAGCAGGTAAGCCTGATATTTTAAAACCTTCTTTGCCTAGACTGTTTCCCAAAGAATTTTTAAAAAAACCCTGTTTAAAAATATCGACAAAAGATAAAAATATTATACAATTCGCTACTTTCATTTAAGGAACTAAACAGCTAGTGGCTAATAGCAAAGTAATGACTCCCCGTCCCATTGATGACGGTGAATTTAGGCGCGCCTTAAAAACCCGACACGTGCAATTGATTGCTTTGGGAGGAATTATTGGCTCTGGTTATTTTTTAGGTACAGGAGCCGTAGTCAATCAGGTTGGCCCTGCTGTGTTTTTAGCTTATATTTTAGGCGGATTGATTATTTATTTAACCATGCTGTGCATGGGCGAACTGGCTGTAGCCATCCCTATTTCTGGTTCTTTCATCACTTACACAGCTGATTTCATTTCTCCTTCTTTGGCTTGCGGTGTGGGATGGTCCTACTGGATAAGCTGGGTGGCTTATATTCCCGCGGAATGCGTTGCCGGCGGCATTATCATGGAGCATTTCACCGGCGTCAATGGGTATGTGTGGGCTGTCTGCTTCGGTTTATTGATTACCTATATCAACATTGCCAAAGTTGGTACTTTCGGCGAAATTGAGTTCTGGCTGGCTATTATTAAAATTTTGGCGCTTTTCGGTTTTGTAGCGCTTTCCATCTTGATTTTCTTCGGGTTAATCCATGGCCCGCAACCTCCAGGGATTATTGGCAGCAAATACCTCTTGGGGCAAGGAGGGCTTTTCCCTAATGGAGGCATGGCTTTGCTAACAGCCATGGTACTATTGCTGGTGAATTACCAGGGCTCAGAAATCATCGGGCTGGCAGCAGGTGAATCAATCGATCCGGCACGCATGATTCCAAGTGCCATTCGCAATGTTACCTTTCGCATCTTATTTATCTACATCATCCCCGTATTTTGTCTGGTCTTGATTTTCCCCTGGCAAAAAGCCAATATCAATAATTCGGTTTTTGCTGAAGCCTTGAACTTTTACGGCTTAAAATGGGCTGGAGCCGTAACCAGCTTTGTTACATTAACCGCCACTTTATCTTGTTCCAATTCGGGTGTGTACGGGATCGTGCGTTCATTACATGCTTTGGCACGCAATGGCATGGCCCCGCGTCCTCTTGCCAAATTAAACCGTAATGCGGTCCCACAAAATGCCGGCATTGTAACACTTTTTGCCATCTGGGTACTTCTTCTGACTGGCTATTTTTTTGGTCAATCCATGTTATACATTGCTTTATTACTGGTATCTGGCTTTACAGGCGCAATCGCCTGGATTTCTTTATGCTGGGCACAAATCAATTTTCGTCGTCGCCTGTACAAAGCAGGTTATACTGCAGATGACTTACGTTATAAAACCCCTGGCTCTCCTTATACCGGCATTCTGGCCATTATCTTAATGGTGGCTTGCTTAATTTTCCTGGTAATGAATGAAGATCCAAGCTACAAAATCGCATTTGTCATCGGATTTATCAGTTTGATTGCCCCCATTATTATTTATAAAATGTTCGGCTTACATAAACATTGGGAAGCAGGTTATTTAGGCCAGGATAAAGTGCAGTTTAAGGATATTTTTCCTCCACGCACTCATGCTTCTGAAAACTCCTAGGAATAATCTTGGATAACGGGTTTATACAAAACGCATTTGTCTAAACCCGAAGTCAAAACCCAGCATCCTATTCGCTAATAGCAACGTGAGAGCAGCTTAAACTTCTATACTCAACGCATAAGAATTGCTTTCATAAGAGAATTCAGGCACCAGACTTTTTAGCAGGATTAACAATTCTTCATCTTGATACTTAGCACACGCCTGACTCAACAGCCGCATGCTTTTTGTTAATTCATCCCAATTGATAGGACGGAATTGAGCTTTAAAAAGTTTTTCATGCTCCGTCTTGTCCAATTGTTCGGATTCATGAAATAATTCCTCGAATAGTTTTTCACCCGGGCGCAACCCTGTGTA
Organism: Legionella septentrionalis; assembly: GCF_003989745.1. Classification (GTDB taxonomy): domain Bacteria; phylum Pseudomonadota; class Gammaproteobacteria; order Legionellales; family Legionellaceae; genus Legionella_A; species Legionella_A septentrionalis. The sequence goes on along the minus strand of NZ_RZGS01000014.1, from coordinate 32,373 downwards.
GCGAATTTGAATGTCTTTACCTGGCTCTTTACCTGCGAGGCGAATCATTTGTTCCGCCAAGTAGCTGATTTTAATAGGCTCCCCCATATCCAGCACAAAAATTTCACCACCATGCCCGTTCACCATGGCTTGTAAAATCAATTGGCAGGCTTCAGAAATCGTCATAAAGTAACGCTGAATGTCGGGGTGAGTAACAGTAAGAGGGCCGCCATTTTGCAATTGTTTTTGGAACAATGGGACAACACTGCCTACCGAACCTAACACATTCCCGAAACGCACCGTAATAAATTGAGTTTTTGCCCGAGCATTCAAATTCTGGCAATAAATCTCAGCGACCCGTTTGGTAGTCCCCATCACATTGGTTGGATTTACTGCTTTATCGGTAGAAATAAGAACGAATTTTTCAACATTATGAATTACGCTGGCTTCGGCAATAATTTGTGTACCCAGTACATTATTGCGTACCGCCACTCGAATTTGATCTTCCAGCATGGGCACGTGTTTATAAGAAGCGGCATGAAAAACGAGCTCGGGTTGAAATTGCTTGAAAACATGCTCAACACCGATTTTATCGGTAACACTTACCAAAGCCAGTGATAAAGGAATATGTGGGTAGCGCTCCTTTAATTCCAATTCAATTTTATACAGATTAAATTCACTGTTATCGACTATCAGCAATTGTTTTGGCGCTAACGACATGATTTGCCGCGACAATTCCGAGCCGATTGAGCCACCACCCCCAGTGACTAAAACCCGCTTACCTTGGATGCTAAGAGCAATTTTTTCCCAGTCCAGCTCCACCTGATCACGGCCTAATAAATCGTCAATATTCACTTCCCGCAACGCATTGACTTCAACGCGCCCGGAAGCTAAGGCATGCAAGCTTGGCAATGTGCGAAAAGGAATGCCGCACCCCTCGCAATGGCTGACTATTCTACGCATAGCTGCTGAACGGGCCGAAGGTATGGCAATAAAAATTAAATTAACCCGATGCTCTATAACCAAATCTCTTAATTCGCGTAAAGGCCCTAAAACTCGCACCCCGTGTACCTCAAGACCACGTTTACTCAAATTATCGTCTATCAATCCAATGGGCAAATAAGAGCGCGTGCGCTTCAAATCCCTAATTAAACCCTCCCCTGCCTGTCCTGCCCCGATGATTAATACCCGCTTACAGTCGTAAGCTTCCTCTTGCTGACTGTGTTGGTCTGAATAGTGCCTCAACAGCAAACGTGCCCCGCACAGCAAGGTCACCAAGATGATACTGTATAAAGGCAAAACAGAGCGAGGAATGTGCTGTAAAATAGAAGTCAAATATAGCGCAGGGATGACTAAGACCGTTGCGGCAATTACAGCCTTAAGGATGCGCATCACATCGTTTAATGAAGAAAAACGCCATAAACCTCGATAAACTTTGAAATGGTAATAACAGCCAATTTGTATAGAGGCAAGAATGAGCAACGCCTCCAGGGAATAAGTGGTCGTTAAGCGGCTTGGAAAAGGTTGCATGTTGTAGCGTAACCAAAAAGCTACGTACCAAGCCACCGGGATAGAGATAATATCAAACGCTAATACTGGTAATTTAGCATAAATTTTTTGCCAATATGCGGCTATTTTTTTCATAAATCTGTCCTTGTGTGTACAAAGCGGCTTTCCTTTCGAATAGCAAAAAATACATTTAAGGGAGGGTGAGTATACGATAGTTTCACTTTTGTATCCATTCAGCGCAATCAGCTGAATGTTTATCACTCACTTAACAATCCTGCCACAGTTAACATGAAAAAGAATAATAAATTCAAACGGGACAGCGTATCGTGAAAAAAAATGAAAACCGGATCATCCACATTTTTTTCCACAGTTATCAGCATCAAAAAACGCCATAAACCAAAAGCTGCGAAAGGAATCGTCAGCAAGAAATAAAAAGAATGATGATGGGTATACAAGACATACGACAAGTACGCCAGGAACGTGCCCATAGCAGTTATGTTAATTAAAAAGTCCAGTAAAGGGGGATGATATCGGGCGAGTACGGCTCTGCTCACCTCAGCCAATCCCAGCTGCATTTCAAGACGTCTTTTACACAAGGCAATTAAAAAGCTTAAAAGCGTTGCTGTAATGGCCAGCCACCAGGTGATGGGCAAACCAATACCAACAGTTCCTGCCAAAATACGCAGAATAAAACCCAAAGTTATACAAATTACATCAATGATGGGAATATTGCGGAACCAATGGTTATAAAGCAAATTAATGAGCAGATAAATGCCCAGCAAAGCCGTCAACGTGGTTGAGACAGTAAATGCAAGAATCAAACCGGTCAGCAACAAGACAACAAGTACGGTAATGGCAAATCCAGCAGAAACTTCCATACTGGCCAGAGGACGGTTTTGCTTGTGCGGATGCAATCGATCTTCTTCAATATCTTGCAAGTCATTATAGATGTAGACTGCGCTGGCAATTAGACAAAAACAAAATGCTGCAAGCAATGCTTCTAGCCAATAGCCAGGCGTATCAGCATACAATACGCCAAGCAATACAAAAATTGACTTGCTCCAATGATTTACACGCAACAAAGAAAATAATTTTTTTAACCAAGCCATTGCCTGCATCCAGAGGCTATAACCCTAATTTTGCACATTAATCATGATGCGCATTTACCATTAGGATCAAACTAAATAGAGCCAATCATTGATAAATAAGAATAAATAATAGCATTTGTTTTGCATAAAACATACGCTAATCCATCTCACTGACGTTCTTATACCGGATTCTCGCTATCAATAAAAGAATGGCGCAAATCAAAATGAGCAGCAAGATGTTGTCCCAGCGCCTGTATGCCAAAACGCTCGCTTGCATGATGGCCACAGGCAAAATAATGAATCCCGAATTCCTGGGCTTGATAATAAGTCCTTTCTGCAATTTCCCCACTCAAATAAGCATCGACCTGCAAACGCTGGGCATCTTCGATAAAATCTTGCGCAGCACCCGTGCACCAGGCAATGCGTTGGATGGGCTTATCGTTTGGTGAAATCCGTTGAGGTTCTCGTTTTAATTTATCATGTAAAAAATCAGCTAGCGTTGCCGCAGGGGTTGGCTTGTTTAATGTACCGGACCATAACAAATTTGGAGTTTTTGCTACCGTGTGCATTTTAACATCCTTGATTTCCAAAAGCTCAGCTAAACAAGCGTTATTTCCCAAATCTGGGTGGCAATCTAGAGGTAAATGATAGGCAAACAAATTGATATTATGAGTGAGCAGCTGGCCTAAACGGCGGCGCTTTAGCCCGGTTATCACCGGTGCCTCGCCTTTCCAGAAAAAACCATGATGCACGAGCAAAGCATCGGCTTGCATCGCTACTGCTTTTTTTATACTGTCTTCTGAAGCCGAAACTGCCGTGCAAATTTGACTGATGGTGTCCTTGCCTTCTACTTGCATCCCATTGGGTGCATAATCATTAAAATTTTTGCACCCCAGGTATTCATCCAAGTAATTGAGCAATTCTTCTCGTGCAATCACTGCGAACACCGTTTGATGTCTGCGCCGAGCGCGGATAATTTTTCTTCAATACGCTCATAGCCCCTATCCACATGGTACACACGCTCCACTGTGGTTTCGCCTTCAGCCACAAGCCCCGCCAAAATGAGGCTCGCTGAAGCACGGAGATCGGTTGCCATCACCGGTGCGCCGGTTAATTTTTCACTCCCTGCAATCATGGCCGTATTCCCATGTAAGCGAATATGTGCCCCCATTCTTTGTAATTCTTGAACATGCATGAAGCGGTTTTCAAAAATATTTTCAACTACAGTAGATGAACCTTCTGCAATACAATTTAAAACCATAAACTGAGCTTGCATATCCGTTGGGAAAGCAGGATAAGGTGCCGTAGTGATATTTACAGCTTGTGGACGAGCACCATGCATATCCAGGTTTACCCAATCTTCACCTATTGTAATTGCTGCACCGGCTTCTTCAAATTTGCACAACAAGGATAACAGATTATCAGGCTTTACTTTTCTTATAGTGACTTGACCACGCGTGATCGCACCCGCTGCAAGATAAGTCCCTGCTTCGATGCGATCAGGCATTACCGAATAAATTCCACCACCCAATGAATCCACACCCTCAACTTCAATTGTTGAAGTGCCTGCACCGTGAATTTTTGCACCCAATTGCATAAGGAAATTGGCCAAATCAACTACTTCAGGTTCACGCGCAGCATTTTTAATAATCGTCGTACCTTCAGCAAGCACTGCGGCCATTAATAAATTTTCAGTGCCACCTACAGTTACTGTATCAAAGACCAGACTTCTGCCCTGCAAACGGCCGTGTTTACAACGTGCTTTAATAAACCCGTTTTTAACGGTAATTTCCGCCCCCATGGATTTCAATGCTTTTAGATGCAAATCCACAGGTCTGCTGCCGATAGCACAACCACCGGGCAAAGAAACATCAGCCTGACCAAAACGGGCAAGTAAAGGCCCAAGTACCAGAATAGAGGCACGCATGGTTTTTACTAATTCATAGGGGGCTACCAACTCGTTAATATGGCTGGCATCAATTTGTACATTCATTTTTTCATCAATGACAAGCTGTGCGCCCAGCTGGCCTAACAACTCCATCATTGTCGTTACATCTTTTAGGTGCGGAACATTGGCAATGGTTACATTATCGCTGGCCAAAATCGTGGCCGCCATAATTGGTAAGGCCGCATTTTTAGCCCCTGAAATAATGACATCACCGCGTAATGGTTTACTCCCATTGATGATTAACTTATCCATGCTGTTTCTCCCACTCTTCCTTAGTCCAGGTTTTCATACTGAGGGCATGTAAACGGCCGCTGGCAATATGTTCTTTAAGTTGTGTATACACCCATTGTTGTCTGGCCACCTTGGACTTATTCAGGAAGGCATCCGAAACAATGGTCAAGTGATAATGGTAGCCATCTCCGCTGACCTGGACATAATCCACGTCGGGAATACCTCTAAGCTGTTGTTCAAGTTGTTCATTACTTATCATGATTAAATCCACATATATCGGAGTATCACATCAATGCACCACAAGGTTTAAGCTAAAATAGCCTCCACCCCGCAAAATTCTGCCAGGGCATAAATTTCCTTTGGCACATGTTCTATCTTTAATTTTTTATTGCATTGCCTGGCCAAACGGGTGGCTTCGATTAATAAAGCCAATCCTGCGCTATCACAGTGGGTAACATGATGTAAATCCAGACATAAATCCATGGTTTTATCATCATGCAAGGCTTTAACAAGCCGTTTGTAATCCAGCGACACCGTATTAAATGTAAGCTCATTAGAGAGCTTCAATGACTTTTGTACCATTAAGCCGCCTTTTGCTGGCGCATTTGCGCGATTAAATCTTTCATATTCGAGTTTTGCAGTACTTGGCCGAACTGAGAACGGAAGCTTTGCAATAAACTCACTCCTTCAACACTTAAATCATAAATTTTCCATTGGCCATTTTTTGAAATCAAACTGTAGCTTAATGGAATATTTTGCCCGCTGGAACGAATGATAACGCTGTTCACACGCACGAATCGGCCATCCAAGCTACCCCGGATAGGCAGAAATTTGACATGTTCATCAGAATACTCAGCCAGAGGGCTTGCATAAGTACGAATAACCAATTGGGTAAATTCTTTGGCAAATTGTTTCTTTTCAGCGGGAGTTGCCTTATTCCATGCTTGGCGGCCCAGCACAGAACGTGCCATACCCCTCACATCCACAATAGGCAATAAATGCCGCTCTACCGCCTGATAAATTATCTGATGGTTATTTTTCAAGTTGGATTTGTTTTGCTGCAAAGTAGCGATAATTTGAGTTGCAGCATTCTCCAACATGGGAATAGGAGAAGACTGGGCTGCCCAGAGCATGGGAGCCAGCACCAAAGAAACCATAACTAAAAGAATTTTTGTTATTTTCATAGTTCACCTTGCTATCCATTAATCTTATGGAAAAAAATCAGCCTTTAAGCCGGCATCCTTTGAGCTTTATTTTTTAATATTAAACAAAAGTTGCCCAATCAAATTTTCAAGTATAATGGCCTCCTGTGTTTTTGCAATGACATCGCCATCACGCAAATAAGCATGATCGCGCGCATCATCGTCCTCAAACCCCGGCACAATACTGATATAATTTGAACCCAGCAAACCCTCCGTTAAAATACGGGCCGATGTGTCCTCATAAGGGATAGGCTTATCGCGGCGCAACATCATCGTTACCTTGGCATTAAGCTGTTCAGGTTGCAGCTCGATGCCAGTCACTTCCCCAATTTTAACGCCCGCCACCGTCACAGGTGCACGCACTTTCAAGCCCCCAATATCTGTAAATTCTGCAGTTACACGATATACCTTTGAAGATGAAAAATCGGAAATGCCGCTTACTTTCATTACCATAAGCAATAAGGCTGACAAGCCTAGCAGCATAAAAATTCCAACACTTATATCAACATAACGCTGCTTGTTCATTACCAATCTCCAATCATCATTGCAGTCAATAAAAAGTCAAAGCCCAATACGGCCAAAGAGGAAAAGACTACAGTACGGGTAGTTGCCTGGCTTATGCCTTCTGCTGTGGGTACACAGGTAAATCCCTGGAATACAGCTATCCAGATAACGACTACAGCAAAAACAATGCTTTTAATAATTCCACTCAACACATCGGCATGAAAATTTACAGAAGCCTGCATGTTAGACCAAAAACTGCCTGAATCTACTCCCAACCACTCTACGCCTATGAAATAACCGCCATAAATGGCAACCGCCGAAAAAATTAAAGTTAACAGAGGTAACGCAATAATCCCTGCCAAAAACCTGGGATAGACAATACGGCTTAAGGGGTCTATCCCCATCATATCCATGCTGGCCAGTTGCTCGGTTGCTTTCATTAATCCAATTTCCGCCGTCAATGCAGACCCCGCCCTTCCTGCAAAAAGCAAAGCACCAATCACAGGCCCCAATTCCCGAACCACGCTTAATGCCAACAGTTGTCCAAGCTGGGAACTTGCACCAAATTTTTCCAGCGTATTATAGCCCTGCAATCCAACCACCATGCCAATGAACAAAGCTGAAACTACAATGATCAAACAGGACAAAACCCCTACAAAATAAAGCTGGGTACGCAAGTCTGGCCAAAGGCGGGCAAAATCAGGCTTTCTATATAACACTCTTAACAAAAAAAGACCAGAATTACCCATTTTTTGCATGGTGTTTAAACCGCTTTGTCCAAAACGGGCAATGAAATCAAGCATCAAACAATTCCTCCGCGTAAGCTTTCGCAGGATAATGAAACGGTACGACACCGTCTGCTTCTCCATGCATGAATTGGCGTACCAGGGGATTTACAGACTCTTGCAATGCTTGCGGCGTGCCTTCGCCAATGACTCGTCCACCTGCGATTAAATAAACATAATCGGCAATCGAGCAGGTTTCTCCCACATCGTGCGAAACAATAACAGTAGTGGTATTAAGGAGTTGATTCAGGCGCTTAATCAAGCGCACCAAAACCCCCATGGAAATAGGATCCTGCCCTGTGAACGGCTCATCGTACATCATAAGTTCAGGATCAAGTGCAATGGTTCTTGCCAGAGCCACGCGGCGCGCCATACCGCCTGAAAGTTCGGCTGGCATTAACTGCGCTGCACCGCGCAAACCCACCGCCTCAAGCTTCATGAGCACAATATCACGCAGCATGCGCTCATTAAGATCAGTATGCTCGCGTAACGGAAAAGCAACGTTTTCAAAAACTGAAAGATGAGTAAACAAAGCGCTGCTTTGAAACAATAAACCCATTTTCCGACGTGCTACATACAATCCCTTGCGGGGCAAGCGATGGATATTTCTGCCATTTACGAGGATCTCTCCAGAAGCAGGCGTAAGCAGGGCACCAATTAAACGAAGCAATGTAGTTTTTCCACTACCGCTAGGCCCCATAATCGCGGTGATTTTACCGCGCTGCACGGCAATATCGATGCCATTGAAAATTATTTTCTTGTCGTGGGAAAACTTAACTTTTTGAATTTCTACCAAGTTCTCTTGCATTTATTCTTTGTTCCCATTTTTCTTAGCGCACATTATACCTAGTATGAGGGATATTGCGAGATTTCTTGCAGACAGTCTCCGAAATAATATGTTAAAATTTTCCCCTGTTTATACAGGCTAGATGGACAAATGAATTTTTGCAAACTGGGCCTTGCGGTCATTGAAGCAGAAGCACAAGCCGTATCTGAATTAACGCAGCGCATCGACGAACGTTTCGAACAGGCATGCCGGCTTTTACTGGCATGCAAAGGCCGGATCGTAGTAACCGGTATGGGGAAATCAGGGCATATAGGCAATAAAATTGCCGCCACTTTTGCAAGCACCGGCAGCCCTGCATTTTTTATGCATCCCGGCGAAGCAAGCCACGGTGATTTGGGCATGATCACTACCCAAGATACCGTCGTAGCCATTTCCAACTCAGGTTATACCAATGAACTTTTGGTATTGCTGCCCATATTGAAGCGCCTGGCAGTTCCATTGATTACATTAACCGGCAATCCGGATTCAGCCCTGGCTAGAGCGGCTGATGTTAATCTGGATCTGAGCATCAAGCAAGAAGCCTGTCCGCTTGGCCTTGCTCCCACCACAAGTACTACAGTCGCTTTGGTCATGGGGGATGCTTTAGCCATTGCCTTATTGCAAGCCCGCGGGTTTAGCGCTGAGGATTTTGCTTTATCCCACCCTGGCGGTATCTTGGGCAGGCGGCTATTATTACGCATTGATGATATATGTCACCAGGGCGCAGAACTTCCAATTGTTCCTGAACATGCCACCATCAGTGAAGCGTTAATTGAAGTCACTGAAAAAAAATTGGGTATGACTTGCGTAGTAGATAAGCATGGCCAATTAGTGGGTATTTATACCGATGGCGACATACGCCGCACATTAACCAGGCAGTGCGATATCAATCATACCCCACTTTCCGAGGTTATGACGCGCAATTGCCGGACTATTGGGCGGGGGGCATTGGCAGCCGAAGCATTAGCATTAATGCAGCAACACCGTATTACATCCTTAGTCATTGTAGATGCGACGAATAAGCCTTCTGCTGTTGTGCATCTACATGATTTATTACGTGCAGGCGTTTTTTAAGCTGCCGCAAAATTACATGGAAAGAACTTACTGAGACAAAATATGAAAGAATTATTAGAAAAAGCAAAAAAAATAAAATGCCTGATTTGCGACGTGGATGGCGTGTTAACCGATGGCTCGCTTTATCTTGACAATTTTGGCAATGAATTAAAGGCATTCAATGTACAAGACGGCATGGGATTAAAATTGTTAATGTCAGCCGGCATCGAGGTGGCGGTCATCACCACTTCGCAAAATGCAGTCATTGAGCATCGCATGCAGCAGCTTGGTATTCACTACTATTTTAAAGGCCAGGTGGAAAAACAAACGGCCTATGTTCAACTTAAGAATAAATTAGGCTTAGAAGATGAAAATTTTGCCTACGTTGGCGATGATTTGCCTGATCTGCCCATCATCCAACGAGTGGGTCTCGGCGTCGCTGTTGCCAATGCCGTCAGCCAAGTCAAGGAATTTGCGGTTTTCCACACCCAAGCCAGCGGTGGACGGGGTGCAGTGCGTGAAGTTTGTGATTTTATCTTAAACGCCCAAAAGAAATTTGAGGTGGCTTTAACTGGATATTTTGCCGTATGAATGCAGCGAAACAAGCAGCTTGGTTGTTTATGGTGCTAATAGCCCTGGCATGTTCCGGCTGGTATTTCGCAAGCTCCAAGCCTGCTTTGCGACTGGATGATAACACACTGTCCACCACTCCAGATGCCATCATCCAACGATTGACCGTGCGCCAATTTGATGCTCAGGGTAAGTTAATTAATTATCTAAAAACACCATTGGTGCACCATATACCCGCAGAAGATACCCACTGGTTTAAAAATCCATACATCATCATCACCCAGGAAGATCAATCCGCATGGGAAATTCATTCGCGACAAGCCACTTCAATCCATGGCGGAGAGGAAGTCACTTTCAAACAACAAGTGGTTATCCACCAAGGCCAAAGCGAGCGTCCGGAAAGTACGTTAAAAACCGAAGAAGTTACTTATTTCCCCAAACGAAAATACGCCACCACCCAACATGAAGTACTGTTCCAACAAGCAGGCAATGTGGTGCAATCAACGGGGATGAATGCTTATCTTGATGAGAAACGAGTGCAATTATTAAGCAAAGCACGAGGTACTTATGATCCGAAACAGGGTTAAAACACTTGCACTTTTGTTTACTTTCTTATTTCCAGCCTTATGTTTCAGCTTGCCTGAAGATCGGGAGCAAATAATTAAGCTGCACGCGGATACAGCCGATCTCAATCAAAGCACGCATCGCGGTGTATATAAAGGTAATGTATGCCTTGATCAAGGCACAACGCATGTACGCGCAGCCGAAGCGATTACAGAAGGCAATGCGGAAAACAAATTAGTTATGGCCCTTGCCAAGGGAGATAAAAAAAATCAAGCGCATTATTGGGCGACTCCTGAGAAAGATAAACCTGAGCTACATGCTTTTGCCGATGAAATTTATTATTATCCCGAACGCCATGTTATTGAGCTCGTGGGAAACGCTCGTATCCAGCAAGGAGAGAATTCATTCTCTGCTGCCAAAATTATTTATGATACAGAACGCCAACATGTTTTAACCGAGAATAATGGCAAAGGCAGAACGACCATCATCATTCACCCAGAGAAAAAATCATGAGTGAATTGACTGCCCTGCATTTAAAAAAATCATTCAAGGGACGGACCGTTGTCAATGATGTCAGCATGAACATCAGGCGTGGAGAGTGCGTTGGCTTGTTAGGCCCTAATGGTGCTGGAAAAACTACGTGTTTTTACATGATCGTTGGCTTACAAACCTGCGATGAAGGGCAAATTCTTTTAGATGGAAAAGATATTACCAAAACTGCCATGCATCAGCGTGCCCGCTTAGGCATTGGCTATCTACCACAAGAAGCATCCATTTTTCGTAAAATGACAGTAGCGGAAAACATTTACTCCATTTTACAGCTGCGTTCGGATCTGAATGAAGAACAGCGTCAGGCAAAACTTGCGCAATTGATGAGCGAATTTCACATTACCCATATAGAAAAAAGTTTAGGCATGAGTCTTTCCGGCGGCGAGCGCCGGCGTGTGGAAATCGCCAGAGCTCTAGCTATTGAGCCATCCTTTATTTTGCTCGATGAGCCTTTTGCCGGAGTGGATCCGATTTCAGTACTGGACATCAAAAAAATTATTTTACACCTTTGTGATAAAAACATTGGCGTATTAATCACTGATCATAATGTACGTGAAACCCTGGATATTTGCGGGCGAGCTTACATTGTTAACCAAGGCAATATCTTGTGTGAAGGTACCCCACAGGATATTCTTGCTAATCAACAGGTGCGCTCTGTTTATCTCGGAGAAGATTTTTCACTCTGATGGCAGTATTTTATGTTGCTGATTATTGATAACTACGATTCATTCACTTACAACCTGGTGCAATATTTTCAAACTTTAGGCCAGGAAGTTTTAGTGTATACAAATGATCAAATCACCATTCCTGCAATTGCAGCACTCACTCCACAATATTTGGTTATTTCCCCTGGACCCAATGCTCCCGAACAAGCTGGCATATCCTTGGCTGCAATTGAATATTTTTATCCACGCATTCCAATTTTAGGCGTTTGCCTGGGACATCAATGTTTGGCACATGCTTTTGGGGCGAAAATTACATCAGCTCCACAAATTTTCCATGGTAAAACATCGAGAATTACCCACAACAAACGTGGCCTTTTCAACAATATTCCCGGTAATTTTTCAGCAACCCGCTATCACTCTCTCACCATCGCACCTGAAACCTTACCTCCTTGTTTCGCTATCGATGCATGGGCTGAGGATACCATAATGGCAATTTCTCATCGTCAATATCCACTTTATGGGCTACAATTTCACCCGGAAGCCATTTTGACCGAGCATGGTCATCAACTTTTAGCCAATTTTTTGCAATATGATCAGTGAAATATTTGAACAACTCATTGCGCGTCAAGATTTATCCAGCGCACAAATCAAACGCATCATCGCTTGTTGCATGGATGGTAAGCTAAACGATACGCAAATTGGTACCTTTCTGGCCTTGATGCGTGCAAAAGGCGAAACAATCCACGAATTAACGGCAGCGGCAGAAGTCATGCAAGGATTTGCTCATTTCATAGACTTAGGAGCAGACTTGATAGACATTGTAGGAACCGGAGGGGATGGAAAAAACACGTTCAATGTCTCAACCGTTTGCAGTTTTGTCGTCGCTGCCGCCGGGGCGCAAGTGGCAAAGCATGGCAATCGCTCCGTTTCCGGCCGCAGCGGCAGCGCTGATTTGCTTATTGAAGCTGGATTTGAACTGAACTTGCCGGACATACAATTACAAAATTGCCTGCATGAATGTGGGATGGTATTTTTATTTGCACCTCACTTTCATCAAGCCATGCAATACGTACGCCAGGCGAGACAATATTTAGGGATCCGCACCCTGTTTAATTTGTTAGGGCCTTTACTGAATCCTGCCAAGGCAAAAAAGCAAGTAGTCGGCGTGTGCACTGCACAATTAGTTGAACCCATCGCTAACGTTCTGGTTAACTTAGGAGGCGAACGCATCCTTGTTTTGCATTCGCAAGATGGTTTGGATGAAATCAGCATTGCCGCCCCGACGCAAGTCATGGAATATAAACAGGGGAAATTTATATCTTGGTCTATTAACCCGAAAGATTACGATTGCTATCATGAAAACCTGAACGCGATTGTGGTTTCTGCTCCGCAACAAAGCCTGCAACTAGCACGCTCTGTGTTTTCGGGGATAAAAGGGCCAGCACGGGATATCGTACTGTTGAATAGCGCTGCTGCAATTTATTGTGCCGATCTCTGTCCTTCATTTGACGAAGCGCTAGCTAAAGCTTCAGCTGTAATCGATAGCGGGCAAGCTTTAGAAAAATTTATGAAATTAAAAGATTTAATGCAAGGCGATAGAAAATAATGAGTATTTTGAGCAAAATTTATGAATATAAAAAAGAAGAAGTAGCCCAGGCTAAAAAACTTCGCCCGTTAAATGCGCTTGCCACTGTTCCCCCATTCCCTATTCGTGATTTTGTAAAAGCAATTGCTGATAATCGACCTGCCATTATTGCAGAAATTAAAAAAGCTTCACCCAGCAAGGGAGTGATCTGCCCTGACTTTAATGTGGAAGCTATTGCAAAAACCTATACGCAACATGGTGCGGCTTGTCTCTCTGTGCTGACTGATGTTCATTTTTTTCAAGGCAATCCAAGTTTTTTACACGTTGCGAAAACGCATAGTTCATTGCCAATATTGCGCAAAGATTTCATCATTGATTCTTACCAAATACATGAAAGTCTGGCATTGGGGGCCGATTGCATTTTATTGATTGCAGCCATGCTTGATGATCAACAAATGCTAGATTATTGTCGGCTCGCACAGGAATTGGGCATGTCGGTCCTGGTAGAAAGCCATGATCGTACTGAGCTGGAACGGGCGTTGCAATTACCCACTCCCTTAATAGGCATTAACAATCGCAGCCTGCATACTTTCCAAACCACCTTGCAGCAAAGTATTGACTTAAAAAAACACATCCCCTCCAATAAACTTATCGTCAGTGAAAGTGGCATTCACTCTGCCGTAGATATAAAAAAATTAGAAGCAAGCGGCATTCATGCATTTTTAATTGGGGAAAGCCTTATGAAGGCTACAGATGCAGGGGCTTTATTACAATCTTTCCTTCACTAAACTACACTTTCATTATCTCCTCCTACAGGCACGTTTTTATTTGTTTTGCTATGATAAATTATGCATAATGTTTCTTTTTTTATCATCGAGAGCTTATGACCAACAAACTCACCATAAACTTGATTAAAAAAATTGTCAGCCATGCTGCAAAAAATCAAGAGGGAGACGTAGCTAACTATATTCCTGAATTGGCCAATGTAAATAAAGACATTGCCGCCATGGCCGTTACTCTTCTCAGTGGGGAAACTTTTTCTTACAGTAATGAACCCTTATCTGCGGTTACCCTGCAAAGTACTGCCAAACTTATTCCTTTAATTGGATTACTCGAAGAAGCTGGCTTGGAACAAGTATTCCAGTGGGTGAAGGTGGAACCTTCGGGAGATGATTTTGCCTCCATCACCCGTTTGGAACAATTTGGGCCTATGCCCTCTAATCCCATGCTGAATGCTGGCGCCATCACGTTATGTTCACATATCCCAGGAACGGGGGAGTTACAATTTGCCTGGATGGAGAATTGGGTAAAGAAATTGTTCAATACACCATTGCGCATTAATCCGTTGGTATTCGCATCAGAGAAGCGCACAGGCGATCGCAACCGCTCCCTGGCGTATCTATTGCATAGCCGAAATAACTTGGGGAGCAATGTCAGCGATACTCTGGATTTGTATTTTTCCTTATGTTCCTACGAAGCTACTATCGAGCAAATGCTTTATTTACCCGTTTTGCTTGCGAACTTGGGCAAAGATCCAACCACTGGCCAACAAATCCTTTCCGTTGACACTTGTAAAATCACACTTGCTATTATGGCTACTTGCGGTTTATACGATGAAACCGGAACCCATATGGTGCGTACAGGAATGCCTGCAAAAAGTGGTGTCTCCGGCTACACAGTCGCTGTGGTAGCTGGGAAAGCAGGGATCGTGGTACTTGGTCCACGCGTTAATAAAAAAGGAAACAGCATCCGCGGCGAAATTATGCTGGAAGAATTGTCAAAAACCATGAATTGGCATTTCGCAATACCCTAGCATTATTGCTTCCCATTGAGAAATGGCTGGCAGCAATAAAATATTATACCCTATTCTATCTCTTGGGAAGCAATGCCCATTATGAATTTATATCGTATTTGCGGGAGAGGGAGATAAATACTCCGTCTGTAGGGGTGCAAGCTCTATCATCTCGTCTCTCGCAGAGCTGGGTGATGGTTCCGGCGTATTTTGTTCACGTAAAGACGCTTCAAAATCCCAGAGCTCTTCCAGATTGTTAAAACGTTTTATGGCAATTCTGCTTTTATTTTTTTCAGCCATTATTTTATTGTCTATCTCTCGGATTAAGGTATCTAGATTATGGTTTTCTGCCTCATAATCTTTGTTAATTGCCTGGATAGCTTCTATCAATTCGTGCTTTTTCTCGTTAATTTCTTGCTTGAGCGCACTCTGAGCTTCTTGATTTAATTTTTTCTTTACTTCTATTTTTAATTCTTCAAATTGTTGCAAGCGATTCTTATTAAACCACTGTTCTAGCCGGTTCAGTCCATGTTCTTTCTCTTTTTTCTGCTCTTTTAAAGAAGTTAATGATTCACTGAAAGCCGATTGTAATTTTTCCCCTATCTGTGCAAAAGCCCCTTGCACTTTTTTGAACACGTTTGACGTTACCCGTGTAGCAGGAGTGTGGTTTACAGTTGCAATGGATTGGTTTTTTTTGCTTTCTTTTAGTTTAATTTTTTTCTGCAATACCTCTATTTCATCTTTTAGCTTTTCTTTGGTTTTAATAAGTTCTTCATAAGCATTGAACCGTTTATCAAACCCGCTTAACATACTGAGAGTATGTGTATTAATATCTGCAAAATCACACTGCAAAATATTATGTTGTTGCAACAAGGATCTCAAATATTCAGATAAGGAATCCATCTGTTTGCCAAGTGAGTCCAAAGTATTTTCATGCTCAGAATAATCGATCAAACTATTAATGCTGTTTACTGTGGATTGTAAATTTGCGGGCCATAAATATTCTAGTGAAAGCTTGTTGCCATCAGAGGTTTGCGTATGCTCAATAGATGTTTGCAGTCCCGTTTGTATATTTAAATTAATTAATTTCTTGGCGCGTAATCCGCTTTGTTTCTGTTCTAATTCTTCTGTTTGTTGCCCATACTGTTCAAAACCTTTTATCGGCTCCTGAGCTTGCTTTTTTATCGTTAAATCCAAATATTCACAAAACCCAGTATGACCTTTTCTTAAGGTTAATTCTTGTACATTGTTTCCTGCAATAACGGGAATTTTCTCAAGAAGCTGTTTTTCTTTAATTTCTAAATAAGAGCTGCTTGCAAATAAATCACTGTAATTGTTTTCAGCCTGGATAGCTTCTTTTCGAATGCCATTTAATATTTTTTGTATGGGTTCGCGCAGTTTTGAAGCCTGCAACTGTTCATTATTTTTTTCATTAAATCTGGTTATAAAATTTCTTATTTCCCTAAAAACGTAAATGCTGGGATTATTTTCTTTAACCAAACGAATTTCCCGAACAAGTTCATGCCACAAATCCAGAGATTCTGCATGCTTAGCGAAATTCTTTTCCACTTCTTGATTGCAATAACCCAATAATTTCTCAAAATTTTCCAGACCTAACGCGCGCATCGCATGTTCACGGTTATCTTTTTTAAAAGAAGCGTCTATGTCATCAGAAACTTTCGTTAAAATGTCTAAGGATTTTAAGGTCGTATTTATTAAATAGCGTGTACTTTTATGACCAAAGGAAAAAAGCCATAAATCTTTAAGCTTATGTTCATGAATATACAGTATTTTGTGCAATTCTTTAATTTGCAAAAGCCGCTTTTCCCTATCTTGGGAGTCGATTTGTTTGTATGCTGCAACGATGGCAAGTAGGTCTTGGGCCGCTTGTTTAACCGCACTTCTTTCCAACCGGTAACCAATACCCCGCTCCTCGGGCTTAGCCCAAGATAGTGTTTTATCCAAATCATCGATGATTTGATCAGCTACCGAATCGATAAATGATTCCTTCAACTCCTCCACTTCGGGAAGTTCTCGCACGCCTAACCAGTTTTTTGCCTGATTGAAGAGTTCTATAAAATCAAGCACTACAGGCTGCATCTGGAATTTTATCAGTAAGCTGCCTGCTCTTTTTTCGTAAGATTGAAACGCTGTTGCAAACCCTTTAAAAATTTCGTTAATGGATGCGACAGTACCATCTGTACTAAAAATACCCATAAAAGCTGGCAAGGTATCTTTTTCCTTATTGTAGGCATTGAATTTAAAAGCCAACTCCGGCAACTGCTTTAGTAAATCATGAATTTTTGGAGCTTTAAACGGTAATTTTTGCGCAACTCTTTCAAAATCCT
The DNA here is from genome assembly GCF_003989745.1 of Legionella septentrionalis. GTDB lineage: Bacteria > Pseudomonadota > Gammaproteobacteria > Legionellales > Legionellaceae > Legionella_A > Legionella_A septentrionalis. The sequence goes on along the minus strand of NZ_RZGS01000014.1, from coordinate 15,175 downwards.
GTTTTAGTAACTTAAATTGCGTATGGAGGGATTTTATCTGCCTGGCTTCTTTGTCCTCGATAGCTGGCTCAAATCGCAGCACGGCTGCATCTACATCCATTGCATAATGCGCTCGCCTTGCCGAATTTAATTGTTCTGATTTTGCTTCTTTTCTTTCTTTCCGAGCGGTATGCTTATTCAATTTATATTGTTCAGCTATATCTACCTGCGACATGTAGAGTGCACGTATTTCATCCACGGAATTTTCTTTAAGATTTTTCTGAGCCTTACCTTTTAATTCCAGAACTGTTTTTTTCCAAAATTCACTCGCCTTACCTAACAGTTGTTGCAACGCTTCTTCCAAAACATTCTTCTCAAGATTGCCAGCATCATTTCTACGGACAAAAGGATTAACGTATTTTTTTTCTTTGTCTGTTTCTTCAAGACAAGTTTCCCAGAAATCATCAATATTGGTAATAATTTCTTCTCTGTACGGCAAAAGATCCTTAGCCAAAGACTTAAATTCATTTTCAGGGGTTATTTTTTTAAAAAAGCCGACCCAATCGTCAAACTGCTCCAATAGGAGCTGTTGAATGGCATCTACTTCCTGTGTGTAATGCCGTTCAACGGCAATTTCCTCATTAATCTGCTTTTGGATAAAACGCAAAGCCTTTTTTCTTTCAGGCAAGGATAATTCTAACAATTTCTTGCTGTCATAGCGGTGTGCAATTCCCTCGACATTGATAATGGATAAAAATTTTCCTTTTTTACTGTTACGGGCTGAACGACCTTTTACCTGCCTGGTAGTTCTCTCTGTATCCAAATAACACTGTATGGTGTATAAGCCCTCTTCATGCTCAACTTCAATATCCGTACCGCGGCCTTTAGCTGAAGTTGCCACCGTGATGCGATTTGCTTGAGCCGCTTCCGCAATAAGGCTTTGGCCGTTGTCTAAGGTTTCCTTTCCTGTAATTAAATTAACAACAAAACCACGCCCGGTTAGCGAAGTAATTAATTTTAATTGGCGGGCAGCAGCATCTTTCGGATTATCCTGAAATTCTTCTTTTAATGCTGTAAATTCACGTTTTTTATCATCTGAAATATAGACATGTTCAATGCATTGGCTTTCATGATCAACAAAATACAATTCTTCGCCAAATAAAATCACTGCGGGTTTATTACCTAACCCCAAAAAATTTACCACGTCCTCAAATGAGTGGGTGAGAGGATTGCTTGACATTTTTGCCAGAACGCAAGACTCTAATGCAAAATATGAATGCAACTCTTTATGCAATAACTCCGCGTGATTCATGTCTTTGCAAACCAGTAAAATAGGCTGGGTATTCTTTTCCTTGCGGTTTGGAATCACCTGATTGATTGCTTCTTTAATTTGGGTAATCTGATCGGTAAAATCCTTTGCCAATTGCACATTTAGAGTTTCTCTTTTATTTGTTTGGTGCGGCGGTATGCTAAAAGCATCCATACCAAATTTGGATTTTTGAAAAAGCAATTCAGCTTCAGTGCCAAGAGTTGCCGATATTCCCAGAACCACCGAACCAGGCACTTTTTGGTGACGCTTTACAAAACCGCTGCTGGATTCCGAGGCGACAATACGCATTTCAGGATCAATCACCCATACTCTGTCCTCAGTATCATGCTGGCGCAGCCTGGCATGTAAAAACTGGTGTACACTGCCCTTAAACATGCCTTTTTGCGGTTCATTGTTAATAAGAGGCACGGCAGCAGCCAATTTTTTCTGGATATTTTCCGCTACAATTTGCTCATCTTTGATAAGAAATGGAACTTTAATTTCATCATTCTTTATCCCTGGTGTCGCTGTATGCTCTTGAGTTTTTTCCCACTTCATATAAATGGACTTGGCCTTGCAGGCAGCATTGATCCACCGGTTCAATTTTTTTTCTGATATATGTTCCAATTGTTCAGCTTGCGATCTCGTGAGATTTTTGGATAAAAGATGAATGTTTAATTTCACGAGGTCAAAATTGTTGTCCCAAACATCACCATTTGAGAAATCCACATTTAAAAATTCATCTGCATCGATAAAATCATTAATTAATGGATAAATCCACGCATAAGCATTGCCTAAGCCTTCATCCTGGCCTTCTGCATCAATGGCATAATTAAATAAAGTGCGATTATCCAAAATCAGATCCGATTCATCCAAATGTAAATGTGCAGGTACGCTCGTCCCATCCTCGAGCTCGAATAACTTTTCCCCTTCCTGATGTGCCCGGGCTTCGTATAATGAAGCATCGGCAATGGTGGTGTAATTGATACCGCCAACTATGAACGTATTTTTGGGCGAATCAGCATAAACAACTGTCGAAGGAATTCCCAAAGCCTGGTAGAAATTTTTGATGCCCTTTTCATAATAATCCTGTTGTATCAATCCATGGTTGGCCGTACATACTATAACGCTTCCACCGCGAACCCAACGCAAGACATTTAGCATGGCCATAATAAGTGCTTTTCCTTCTCCTGTTTCCAGCTGCATAAGCAAATGCCCGGGATTTTCAATGGATAAAAGTAAAGCCAATAATTGCGTATCCGTATAGGGAAATTTCCCGGTAGTTCGGAAAAAGGTTTCCCGCATGACGGCAATTAATTGCAGCATGGATTTCCTCATTTCCTGAGGGTTTAAATGCTGAGATTTGATATTACCAATCAAACGTTCTGATAATGTTTTTAATTCTGCGCGTGAAGCTTTTGTTAAGTTTTTGCAAGACAAACCGTCTATGGTTAAAGGAACGTCACAGCCAATCGCGTTAATATAATTAATCTGCTGCTCTAAATCGTACTGTTCATCGTTCGCAAGATTCGTACCATTTAACAAACGCTTGACTTCGCTTACGACCTGATGCACTCGCTGCGTTGAAAATTGTTCTTTTAATGCATTTTTAGTAACGCGGCCCTGCTTGGGATCCCAATCAAAAAGACGAATATTGTCTTTAAGTTGTTGAGCATCGAGTTCAAGTTGCCTTAAAAACCATGAGAGATTGGGATATGGAAGGGAGGCAAATAAAGTTTTTATTATATCCAAACTTTCTTCATGACGTCTTAAGCCATCCTGTACTGCAAGCAAATCTTGCAGGCGGATTGCGTGATGATTGGTTTCAATAATACCACGAAAAATTTGCAGCCAAATGTTAAATTGTTCGGCATTATTCCCAGGAAAATTATGCAATAACTTTAAGTAAATATTTAATTGCGAAAGCGTGCCGTCACATTGCTTTAGGAGTAATGCAATGACAGAAACCAGTTCTGGATTAGAAGCGTTGCATTCTTTGATTAAGGCAATGGTATTTTTAATGAAAGAAATAATAAGTTCTTCAGTACCCTCTTCGGTGCTTCCCAAAACTTCAACCAGACTTGCAAATACTAATTCCGCTTCAGTTTTTTCAATTTCTTTAGAAGAATGAAGCTCAAGTAATTCAGCTAGCGGAAAGAAATTTTCTTTTGTTAAGTTGTGCACAAAAGAAACCCCTAACAAGCGTAGATAAGTCTCACTGGATAAATTGGGATATTTGGCTAGAATACCAATCTGACTTATTGCCGACGTCCAATTTTTATTGCTGTAATTAGGGTGTTTTTTTAGCACATTTAAAATAATGGCCAATTGTACCGATACTGAAGTGTTGGTTTTAACTGACTGCTCCGTTAATTGCTCCAGCAACTGAGCCATATCATTTAAATCGAAATTTTCAAGATTAATTTCTGAAATTAGTTTTACTACAGCGGCATAATCCGGCCCGGAACATTGATTATTAATCCGTACCAAGGTATTTATGAACTTAACGATTACTTTGAAACGATCATCATAATTTTTTAAGGCGTCGACAAAACCCAAATTTAAGTCGATGTCCCCTAAAATTTTTACAAGAATATTTTGTAATTTATCATTTCCTGTTTGTAGCCTGGCGACGGAACTCGTTAATTCTGCAACAAAGGATTCCTTAATAGGGTATTTCAGGAACGTTAATAAAGACGGCCTTTCTTCAACAAACTCGTTAAACATACGATCCAGTTTTTGTTTAGAAGCTTGTTCATTAAAACCAATATCAGTTCGCTCACTCTCCAGTACAGATTCCTTTATTTTGGGGATGAAGCCTTTAAACACATCGATAGGTGTTGTAAAGGGTAGCTTAATACGCAGGATTTCGGCAAAACCTTCGTCAATAGCCTTAAATTTAGCGGCCATCCCCTCCATAGTCGGGGCTTCATCCCCATTATTATTCAAATACTCCTGTAACTCTTTGAGTGGTGTCAAAATCTTATTGATTTGTGGGTTAATTAACTTTAACAATAATTGGGGTGTTTTGTTTAAATATTTATCAATTTGATCAGTTAAATTTACTTTTTCAAAAAAATGTTTAATAACACCAACTAGATCAAGAGTAGATTCGAGCAACGGCCCCGCACCAAAACTTACATTGGGCAAGCTTTTAGTGATAAACTCAACCATCTCTTCCTTACAATTCATTTCACTTTTCTGCAAGAAAATGGCTTGCTGGGATTTAATTTGCACAAGGACGTTGTTCAATTCCCCGAATGTAGGCAAGGAAGTGGATTTCTTAACATTAATATCTTTCACAAAATCTAAAAAAATATTTTGTAAACTTTCCGGAAGAAGCAGCAGATTTTTTTTAAATTGTTGTATACTTTCAATATTTGATTCATTATCGACTGGATCAATATCTTTTATACAAGAAACCAGGATAACAAATGATGAAAAATCCTTAATTTCTTTGGCTATATCATTGAGGGAAAGAAACAAGCTGCCTAGTTTTTTATATGAAATGACCTGATTTTCTTCCTTAACCACTCGTTCTTTATAGTTATTAATTAAAATGTGATTAAATTCATTAAATTTTATAAAACATTGTTGAAAAACTTCAAAGCTTTCCAGCTTTTCTCCGGAATGAGCCGTAGAGTGGATAAATTCGAACACCTTGCCCCACTCATAGGGGGTAAGCATTTTTTCAGTGGGTAAAACCACAGAAAACTTCAATGCGGAATATAAAAGAGCATCCAATTCTTGCGCGTTAAACTGAAAAGAATTTACTAAATGAAGCAGCTCTTGCATCTCACGTATGGGATTATTAATTTCTCTATAAGCTCTCTCCCCGGTAGTTATTCTCGCTGCAAAAGCCTGGAGCTTAATTTTAGCTTGCGCTGGAAATTCCGTACTCTCAATTAATTTAAAAATGGACTCATAATTTACGAATGAAAAAGCATAATCTGCGGCGCCTACATAACGATAAAATATTTTTTTACGCTTGGCCGCATCACCACTTTGTGTACTTTGCAGTAAATCTTGAGACGTGGGTGCTGCATAATTTAAATTTTCTTCGGAAGAGAGGAACTGCATTTCCTCTGAAACACATTTATAATGCGCAAAACAACTTGCCAAATGTGCACCATTCACACTGAAATCCAGATTATTTAAAAGCCGCAATTGTTCACGTTTATCTTCAATACCATCCCCAGCATTGTGTATAATATCCAGGACACGGATTAGTGTGGTCTTTAAATGTTTTACCTTCTGCAAAGGACATACTATAGGTAAAGAAAGACCCATTAATTTCAATTGAGCACGGAAATAATCAAAAGCGGTGATTAATTCATTAAAATCAAGGCGCGCCCCAGATTTAGCATGCTGCGTGGTTAATGTTTCCCACCAAGATTGTGCAGCAGGATCAAAATTTATCAGTTTATCCAAATTGGAAAGACTTTCTTCCGATAGAAACGCCTCAAAATTGGCACCATTATCAAGGAATATTTCATGGAAGTGTTTGTACAAACCTTTTTTGTTTAAAAGAGTCAACTTTCCAAGAAAACAAAAAACACCATTCTCGCCATTATGAAGAAGCATTTTGGCAAGACCATGGTACTGCTCTGCCGTAAAATTAAATGCATCAAGTTTTTGGCTGATGTCTTTAAAACCGGCAGGCGTTGCTAACTCTTTTAAGAAAAAAAGAAAAGCGTTTTTGATGCCATCAATCTCATTACCATTTGTTAATTGCTCGAAATATTTTTGATATTCCTCGCTATGTGGAAATTCTTTTTTAAACGCTTCACCTTCTCCATTTAATGCTGCTTTGACAAAAGTCCCTTGCGCTTTTTCTTCAAAAGTGGACCGCGATAATAAGGTTAATATAAATTGCTTGGCCGTCCCATTTGCATAAGTCGGTTTATTACTGAGTGACAAGGACAAAGGATCAGTGTTTTCTAACTCAGAATTCTTATAGCAAAGGACATGCTCCCCGTCGGAAGTTTTTTGCATATAAAAACCCAATGGCGGCTTTTGCAGCACAATGCCATCCACAAATTCAGAATGATGGAGAATAATTTTCTCCATAGCGCCGCGTTGTACACTGGTGATTTTCTGCGAGAAATCGCCAATTTTATCGGCGCCCTCCCCGACCAAGTCTTTCCATATTTTTTTTAAATCAATATTGGGATATAAATTGTTTGCATATTCAGCAAGTTTTTCTGCAATATTGTTTAAATCAATGCATTCGCCTAATTCGGATGAATGAATTGAAATCTGCGGCGAACTTTGTATTTCCTCATTACGCTTTACCTGGCGCTTGGCCGCTTTTTTGTGTTGCTCGTTTTTTAAATGTTGCTGCTGTTGCTGTTGGATTTGCAGGGCAATTCCGTGCGCTTGTCGCGACAAATCCATTTTGGTTTTGCGAATTTTTTCTTCGGGTATGGTGTTACCTTCCGCAAGGATTATCATGGGGTGATTTGTGGCAAATTGCCGTCTTTTCGCCGCGAGATAAGCATCAAACAATAACTCATTATATTCGGCGTACTGTCCATCGAATGAAATAAGATAAGCTGTTTTAATTTCAGGTTGGTTTAAACATGCAAGTAAATTATAAAACTCTTCTGGATTAACATTTGCATCTTCAATTTTTAAACAAAGCTCGGCAGAAAAATCTTTTGTCTCATTTTCCTGTATAAAATTGATTAATTGGCTAATTGAATCCATCTCAAGTCTTTGTCGATCCAAAATTATTCTCATATACACAACCTGAACAAGATATGGTCGCTAAGGTTTTTTATTGGTACGGTACTATACCATGAAAACCTTAAAGGAAAATTAAAACAGTCCAAAAACTGTATAATTTTTTTTAAAAAACAATGGGGATATATTTAATCTATAACTTTTCTGGAGTCTGAACAGGCTCAGGTTCAGGTATATGAGTGGGGCCAGGTTCCGGAATATGGACAGGATCAGGTTCAGGAGAATCTGCTGGTTCTGGTTCAGGCGTATTGGGAGGCGCAATAGGCTCAGGTGTTTCAGGATAAGGGGGAGATTCCAAGGGAACATCAGGTAGCCCTTGTATTACAGAAATAGCTGCCATGCTTGCTTTCGTAAAAGGCATTTCCACTCCTTTGTCCGCCTGGTTGATCAAATTTTAGCACATTTTAAAATATAATTCTTATTGCAATGAAAAAGCCACATATTGTGGCTTTTTCATTGGTGTATTAGCTGACTACACGCCAGGCTCCATCAGCTTGACGGCAAGCTTTGCCATAAATTTGCTGTCTTTTTCCACCAATAATGGCATCGGTCACATACTCACGGCAAGGCTGTTGTCTGTTGTAATACGTGCGTGTTGTTTTAACCGTGTACTGATTGCCTGAATCAGGATTCTTCCATGTAACCGCACGACCTGTTGGCGCTGTTTCTAAAGCACGTTGCATTTCCATCCGATCCTGCCGATCCATGTATTGACCAATTTTACCGCCTAAAAATGCTCCGATTAATGCACCACCAGCTGCAGCAGCAACTTTTCCAGAACCGCCACCGAATTGGCTACCCAGCAACCCTCCAATTACACCACCGGATACAGTGCCTACACCTTCATTCGTTACTTGCGAACAACCAGCTAGAAAAACCGATAGAGACAATGAGGCTACCATGAGTTTTTTCATTTTTATTCACCTGTGTAATTGTTTACAAAATCGACGGACATTTTAGCATCAAGGAATAGAGATGATCCATCGCCAAAGACAAAAGATATTATAGCCTTTAACCTCGTACTCGTGGTGAAATTTGGCAAAGCAATTCATAAGCGAACGTGCCTGCTAAATTTGCAATGGCTTCAACCGGTATGTTTTTTCCCCACAATTCAACTAAATCTCCTTCTTTGACGCCTGGGCAAGCGGTTAAATCAATGGTCAACATATCCATGGAAATTCGGCCTACTACCGGCGCAATAAAACCATTTACCCAAGTTGGTGCTGAGACCATATGGCGAGGATAGCCATCACCATATCCTATAGGAACGATGCCAATGATACTCGGTTTATCGCTTTTCCACCTGCCGCCATAACCGATAGGCGAAGCGGATGGGTAATGGTGGATAACACTGATTCTTGAGACGAGGTTCATCACAGGAATTAGTCCCAGCTCAACACCCGTTTGCCCTAAAAAAGGAGAAACGCCATAAAGCATAATGCCTGGGCGCACGACATCAGCATGGGTTTCCGGCAAAGCTAATATGGCTGCCGAATTGGCAATGCTGCGCACTATTTTTCCTGGAGGTAACGCAAGCGCTTGAAAATGTGCTAATTGTTGCTGATTTCTTAAATTTTCAGGCTCATCGGCACAAGCCAAATGCGTCATTACACCTATTTCTTCATCTATCCAGGCAGAGTTTCTTAGTGCAGTGATTATTTCCCCTACCCGCTCAGGCGGGAAACCAAGGCGGTGCATGCCCGTATTCACTTTCACCCAAACCTTTATTTTTGCGGCTAATGGAGTATTAAGAATCCAGTTTAATTGCTGGCTGCTATGAATCACGCACTGAAAACCCTGTTCTACCACTACAGATAATTCATCTGGAGAAAAAATCCCTTGAAATAAAATGCACTCGCTGCGGCTGCCCAATGTACGCAAGGTCATCGCTTCTTCCAGCGACGCTACGCCAAATGCATGAACCTCCCCCTCCAAAACAGGTATTACGGAAGCCAAGCCACACCCATAAGCATTGGCTTTGACCATGGCAATAATTTTTTTGCCGGGAGCACATTGTCTGATGCGTTTTATGTTATGCAACAGTGCAGTTGCATCAATGTAAAGACGAGTAGGTCTGGTCATGATTATTCTACGCTCTGATAGCCTTGGAAAGCTAAATCCTCGAAACGGGTATATTGACCCAAAAATGCCACTCGCACTTTGCCAATCGGACCATTACGTTGTTTTGCAATGATGATTTCTGCTGTGCCCTTGTCAGGACTATCCTCGTTATACACTTCATCACGATAAATAAAACAAATTAAGTCTGCATCCTGCTCAATTGCTCCGGATTCGCGCAAGTCAGACATGATTGGACGCTTGTCATGACGCTGCTCAAGACTGCGGTTAAGCTGGGATAAGGCTATAACCGGCACATCCAATTCTTTTGCCAATGATTTTAAGCTGCGGGAAATTTCCGAAATTTCTGCCGTCCGGTTATCTGCTTTAAACCCCGGAACTTTCATAAGCTGCAAATAATCCACTACAATAAGACCTAATTGACCGTGCTCTTTAAATAATCGCCTTGCGCGCGCGCGCATCTCCGACGGGTTTAAAGCAGGCGTGTCATCAATATATAAAGGTGCCTCCGATAACATATGCACGGCAGAAGTAACGCGCGGCCAATCATCATCATGCAGTTTGCCCGTACGAATTCGGTGCTGATCAATACGGCCTAGCGAAGACATCATACGCATTGCCAAGGAATCAGCCGGCATTTCCATGGAGAAAACCAGTACGGGCTTGCCCGATTTAATGGCAACATGCTCAGCCATATTCATCACTAAAGTCGTTTTACCCATAGAAGGACGGCCTGCCACAATGATTAAATCAGACTGCTGCAATCCGGAAGTCATTTTATCCAAATCCGTCAAGCCAGTAGCCAGGCCTGTAATTGCATCGCCGCTATGATAAAGCTCGTCGATTTTCTCAACAGCCCGCACCAGAATGGATTTAATAGTTTCTGGGCCTCCATCACTTGCAGTTTGTTCTGCTATGGCAAAAACTTTGGTTTCTGCAAAATCCAGCAATTCAGCTACTTCTCTACCCAGCGGATTATAAGCCGAATCTGCAATTTCACCGGCAACCGAAATCAACTGCCGCTGCACCGATTTTTCCCGAACAATATCTGCATAGGCAGAAACATTGGCGACACTTGGGGTATTATTCGCTAATTCAAACAAGTACGCTTCACCGCCCGCGTCATCCAGACTATTTCTGGATTTCAATGCGTCTAAAAGCGTGACCACATCAAACGGCTGGCTTTTGTTGGAAAGTTCGAGGATCGCTCGAAATAAGACGCGATGTTCAGTACGGTAAAAATCCGTCTCACATAATTTCGTACTTACTTTATCCCAGGCTTGATTGTCCAACATGAGGCCGCCAAGGATGGATTGCTCAGCCTCCAATGAATGAGGAGGCCGCTTTAAAGGATCAGTTGCTTTTTTTCGTGATTGTACTTCTAACATAAAATTAATCAGTAATGGGCTTTAAGCCATTAGTCACTATGCGCGCACCCAAATTTGTGTTCTTCCCAACATGGAGAGCCCGACGTATCCACGTACGTACAATTTTTTACCCTTGACCGTTAATTTAGCTCGATAAATTTTTCCGGATTTCGGGTCAAGGATGTAACCGTCAGACCATACGCCTTTGCCTTGCTCTTTCAATCCCCATAAGAAACGCAAGCCTTCAATTGGCTTATCTTTAAATTTACCGGAACACTTGGAGCAAATTCCTGTATCGCCAGGCTGCGGGTAAACACGGACGATCGTACCGCTTAAACTACCTTGGTTTATTTCCAGATTGACAACGGCCCTTTTCTTACCGGTTTTATCATCGGTAGTCGTCCAAGTTCCCACCGGGGACTGAGATGCCATCACCATAGGCAGATATAATGAGGCAAACACTGAAAGAACAAATAATTTCCACCGTTTCATCATTAATCCTCCAAAGTTTAATGTTCCACAGGATAGGCGATGGCCTAAGGATTTGCAACTTGTTTAACAGAGCAAATATGGATTAAGCGCAAGAAAATCTTAATTTGGCAACGGCTTAAAAAATCGTTCCAGATCTGACTCTGTAAAAACAGTTTTTCCAGGTGAATGCGAGACTAAGACGTCTTCAATTAAAGCTCTTTTTTTCGCTTGCATTTGCTGGATCACCTCTTCAACAGTCCCGGCGGTCAATAACTTATAAACAAATACAGGGTTTTCCTGCCCGATGCGATGACTTCTGCCGGTCGCCTGATCTTCAATAGCAGGATTCCACCATGGATCATAATGAATCACGGTATCAGCCTGCGTTAAATTTAATCCTACTCCTCCTGCTTTTAGACTAATGAGAAAAATCGGCACGCTACCTTGTTGGAAATTATCTATCAAAGCCTGCCGATTTTGTGTTTTTCCAGTAAGCTTTAAATAAGGATAATTTCTGTTTATTAATTGCTCTTCAATTAATTGCAGCATGGAAGTAAATTGGGAAAATACCAAAACTTTACGCTTTTCCTCCATTAAGCTATCCAATAATTGCAGCAAGGAATCCAATTTGGCTGATTCCCCATGTGCCATTGCAGCTTCTGGCAAAGACACCAAGCGCGGATCGCAACATACTTGCCGTAATTTCAACAAGGCATCCAACAAAACAATATGACTTTTCCCTAATCCTTGCCTTGCTATTGCATCACGTACTTTTTTCTCCATGCTCAAACGGATCGCTTCATATAAATCACGTTGCTGGCCGCTCAACTCAATGAGCTGTATTGTTTCTGTTTTAGCGGGTAATTCTTTTAATACTTCATCCTTGGTCCTGCGCAATATAAAAGGCTGAACCCGTCGTGCCAATAATTCCTTTTTCTCACTGTCCGCATGCTTCTCGATTGGTATTTTAAAATATTTACGAAATTGTCTACCCTGGCCTAAAAATCCGGGCATTAAAAAATGAAATAGCGACCATAATTCACCCAAATGGTTTTCAAGTGGTGTGCCGGTTAAACAAAGACGATGCGCTGCTTGCAGCTGATACACAACCTGGGTGGTTTTGGTACGCACGTTCTTGATAAATTGCGCTTCATCAAGGATTAGATAATAAAACGAATAATCTAAAAAGCGTTTCTTATCGCGCTGAATTAAACCATACGTCGAAATGATTAAATCATATTCATCGAAATGATTGCGGTGGCGCTCCTGACCATGAAAAACCAATACGTTTAATTCGGGTGTAAATCGCTTCGCTTCTTCAAACCAATTCCATACCAAACTGGTGGGAGTCAGGATTAAGCTGGATTTTTTAAGCCGCCCCTGCTCTTTTTCATATTGCAAGTGAGCCAGCGTTTGCACTGTTTTACCCAAGCCCATGTCGTCTGCGAGTATGCCGCCAAATTGATTGGTGCGCATAAATTGCAGCCAATTCACCCCTACGTGCTGATAATCGCGTAACCGTGTTTTTAAACCTTGCGCCACAGGTATGTAAGGAAGAGCAGTAAAGCTCAATAACTGTTCTAATTTTTTCCTTATTTTTTCTGTCCCTTGCCAGCGGGCGGCAGCAGCCGACAATGCTTCTTCCGCTTCAACCATTAACAGCAATTGATAGCGCTTTACACGTAGACTTTGCTCTGCATGTTTTTGCTGAAAGCTATACTGCAACAGTAAACGCAGCAAAGGCTTAATGCGGCCTAATTCAATTTTTAAAACTTTGCCCTCTCCAATAGGCAATTTCAGGAGTAGATTATCGGGCAATGTCTCTAACGCACCTTCATCCCAGCGCTGAATCAATTCTGTAACTAACGGCACAATGCTGACAGGCTCGCCATGCACAAGAATACCTAATTGATAAGAAAAAAAATCATGTGCCGCACTTTCCTGGAATTCGGAATACCAATGCAGTTCATCTGCGCTTAATTCCTGCTGTGGTGAATAACTGGGGAAATTAGTACTCGGCGCTGGCAGCGGTTGGTTACCCTGGGCTTTAAAAGCATATAAGCAAGCTACGGCATGTTCGCAATTTTTACCCAAGGCGCAACTGCATTGTGCCGGGATAGAAGGCCAGTGCTTTAAGTCCAGATGAACGTTATAAATTCTGCCCGATTCATCTTTAACACGCGCTTTCACAAGTCCGTCGCTGAAACGTATCGTTAAAACATGGCCTGCTTCTTGGTATGCTTGGCCGCGTCTTAGCAAAGTCGGAGAAAATACTTCGCTCATGCGCGACAGCGCTGTTTGCCACATGGAAGCCTTAGATTTTTAGTGAAACCAATTATTTTAACAAAAATTTTGAACCCAGTATTTAAGTTAAGATAAAATAAACTATTCATATCTGGTTTTAATCAAACACCATGCCGCAAGCCTTAACTTTACTCATGGCGCAAATCAATCCCACCGTCGGGGCAATTGAAGCAAATGCCGACAAAATAATGAAAATCATCCAAATACATCAGGAGCAGCATGATGTCATTATCTTCCCGGAACTAGCCTTGACCGGTTATCCCCCTGAAGACCTTTTGTTCCGTACCGAGTTATTCACGCACGTTAATAAAGCCTTGCAGAAAATCCAGGCAATTACGGCTGATTGCCATGTCATCGTAGGCCATCCCAGTCTTGAAGAAGCAGGCTGTTACAATTCGGCAAGTGTATTCTACAAAGGTCGACGCCTTGAACTTTACCATAAACAGTTATTACCAAATTATGGCGTGTTTGATGAAAAACGGTATTTTACCCCCGGAAAACCTGCCACAACCTTATTCTCTATTAAAGGCACCGTGTTTGGTCTTTGTATCTGTGAAGATTTATGGGGCTTAGGGCCAGTGGATGATCTAATTGCCGCAGGCGTTGAAATTTTACTTTGTATCAATGCTTCTCCTTTTGATAAAAACAAATATGCTAAACGCGAGAAAATATTACGCCAGTATGCCCAGCGTGGTTTGGCCACCATTTATGTAAATCAAGTGGGGGCTCAGGATGAATTGGTCTTCGATGGGCAATCCATGGCGATGGATGCGCAAAGTGAAATATGTGCACGTGCCCCCGCTTTTCAAGAGCATTACCAAACCGTCACCATAAAAAATAAAAAACTTCAGAGCGTTGTTGCCCCTTTATTAGCAAAGGAAGCCTTGCTATATCAGGCATTGATGTGCGGCTTGCGCGATTATGTGGAAAAAAATCACTTTCCCGGCATCATTCTTGGATTATCCGGGGGCATCGATTCTGCATTGACATTGGCAATTGCCGTCGATGCTCTAGGGCCTCAAAGAGTAAAAGCCGTTATGATGCCCTCTCGTTACACGGCTGCCATGAGCAACGAAGATGCCTTGCAACAATTGCAAACCATGCAAGTGCTTCATCATTACACTTTGCCCATAGAACCTGCTTTCCATGCATTACTTAACACGCTGGAGCCAGCATTTACGGGTTATGCACCTGACATCACCGAAGAAAATCTCCAGGCACGCATACGCGGCTTATTATTAATGGCTCTTTCCAATAAGACAGGTTTTATGGTTCTCACGACCAGCAACAAAAGCGAAACTGCCGTTGGCTATGCCACATTATACGGCGACATGGCAGGCGGTTTCTCGGTATTAAAAGATGTGTTAAAAACCGAAGTATATGCTCTAGCCCGTTATCGAAATACGCTCTCCCGCGTAATTCCAGAGCGGGTAATTCAACGGGCGCCTTCCGCAGAATTAGCGTTGAATCAAACTGATCAAGATTCACTGCCTGACTATGCCATTCTGGATGCTATTATTGCTTTATATATGGAGCAAAACCTCGATGCCGAGCAAATCATACAACAGGGATACAGCAAAGATATCGTGCATAAAGTAATAAAACTTATTGTCCGTAACGAGTATAAACGCCGTCAAGCGCCACCTGGCATAAAAATTAGTGCTTGCGCATTTGGACCTGACTGGCGCTATCCAATCACATCCGGCTTTTTAACTAGGCAACGTCCCTAAAGTTTTTTAGCCAAGATTTCATCTTAAATTGAGCACAAATTTTTCTATTTCACTTCGATCTACCCCCTCTCCCACGATAGGAGTTTTGATAGTATGATGATGCCCTTCGCGGGAGAGGGTTGGGGAGAGGGAATGTCACGGATGGTCATTGATGACGAGATGTGGTCTCGTTTAGAAAAATTACTTCCAAA
>NZ_RZGS01000013.1 GCF_003989745.1 Legionella septentrionalis | reverse complement strand
GGCATCATCATACTATCAAAGCTCCTATCGCGGGAGAGGGGGTAGATCGAAGTGAAATAGAAAAATTTGTGCTCAATTTAAGATGAAATCTTGTCTAAAAAACTTTAGGGACGTTGCCTAAAGAATAATCCAGTTGTATTGCTTTTCTTAAGGTGGCTGCCATGGAGAGTGAGCCGTCTCAAGGCATGTGTAATTTTACAGCTCTCGCATTCATGTCATAATGTTCGTTTTTTGTGCGTGAATAAGATGATGCTTAATCCACAACAAATGGCGGCAGTTAAACACATTGATGGACCCTTGTTGGTTTTGGCTGGTGCAGGAAGCGGAAAAACCCGCGTGATTACGCAAAAAATTGCTTACCTTATTGAAACATGCGGCTATGCTGCTTCCAGCATTTGCGCAGTTACATTCACCAACAAGGCGGCTAATGAAATGCGCGAGCGCGTGGCTTCTGTTTTGCCTGCACCGGCGCGCCGTGGGTTGAAAGTGGCTACATTCCATACCCTGGGATTGAGCATCATCAAACGCGAAGTAACTTATTGCGGGTTAAAAAGCAGCTTTTCTATTTTTGACAATGAAGATAGTTTGCAAATTTTGCGGAATTTTATGCCTGCTGCGCGTGCAAACGATCGCGAAGAATTATTGCGCATCCAGCAGCAAATTTCCCGCTGGAAGAATGAATTATTGACTCCAGAGGATGCCGTAAGGCAGGCAGAGGATGCTTCAGCAGCGGCAGCGGCGCAATTATATACAAGTTATCAACATGCCTTAAAAGCCTATAATGGCGTGGATTTTGACGATTTAATTCGCCTGCCGGTTTATTTGTTAAATACACACCCAGAAATCCGCGAGCGTTGGCAAAATAAAGTCCGCCATTTGCTGGTTGACGAATATCAAGATTCCAGCACCAGTCAATACGCACTGATGCGTTTACTGGTGGGAACGCGCGCGCATTTCACGGTCGTTGGCGATGATGATCAATCCATTTACGCCTGGCGCGGTGCAAGACCGGAAAATTTGGCGCAATTGCAATGTGATTACCCACAGCTTAAGGTAATTAAGCTTGAACAAAACTATCGTTCCACGGCCCGTATCCTGCATGCGGCCAACCATTTGATTGCAAATAATCCGCATTTGTTTCCCAAACGTTTGTGGAGTGAATTTGGTTCAGGTGATCTGCTCCGTGTTTTATGTTGCCGGGATGATCAAGATGAAGCGGAACAAGTTGTAGCAGATTTAATCAGCCACAAATTGCGTCAGCGTACGCGTTATGGCGATTATGCCATTTTATATCGCGGCAATCATCAGTCACGCGTGTTCGAGAAAGTCTTGCGCCAGCATGGTATTCCATACCGGATTAGTGGTGGACAATCCTGGTTTGCCCGCTCTGAGGTAAAAGATGTATTTGCTTATTTGAAACTATTGTGCAATGAAACCGACGATGCTGCTTTTTTAAGAATTATCAATACGCCTAAACGGGGTATTGGGGAGAACACCCTATCTGCTTTAGGCAATTATGCGCAAATACGCCGGCAAAGTTTATATGCTTGTTGTGATCATTTAGCATTAAGTGAGCATGTTGCTGATAAGCCGCGGGCGGCATTACAAGTATTTAAGCAATGGCTTGAAAAAATAAAATTTCGTTCACACAATGAACCTATTGTCGATGTATTGCGCGAAATGGTCGAAGAAAGCGGTTATGAAGCTCATATTTATGAACAATGCGACACGCCCTTAAAGGCGCAAAAGCGTATGGACAATGTATGGGAATTGCTGGAATGGGTAGGAAGGATATTAGACAAAGAGCCTGGGAAAGAATTACCCGATGCGATTAATAAATTAATTTTGTTGGATATTTTAGAGCAAGCGGATGAACAAGATGCCGACACGTTGCAATTGATGACATTACATGCTTCCAAGGGCTTGGAATTTCCTTTTGTATACCTGGTCGGCATGGAAGAAGAATTGCTGCCGCACCGGGTTAGCATCGATGCCGAGCAGATTGAAGAAGAGCGTCGCCTCGCTTATGTAGGAATCACGCGTGCACAAAAAGGCTTATGTTTATCATTAGCACGGCAACGGCGCCGCGCCGGTGAATTGCAGGATTGCCTGCCAAGTCGTTTCCTCGATGAATTGCCTAAAGACAGTCTTGAATGGTTCGGAAAGGCGGGGGAGCAGGATGAGACGAAATCAAAAGCCCTGGCACGCTCGCACTTGGCAGGGCTTAAGAATTTATTGCTGGAATAGCAGAAATTAACAGGCGCGCATTGGTTTTGCCTGCTTTGCCAAATTATGCAGAAATCCTGTTGTTGCCGTTTCTGCAGTTGCATTGGTGAAAAAGCGGTGTTTGCCATACGCAGCATGGTTTGCTTCCTGCTCTATTCTTGTGGTCAACACATCGTCAGCATCCAGCTCAAGCTCGCGCAAGTCGTGTTGCAGACGGGTTAATTGCTGGGCTTTTCCCTGCGCCAATTCTTGGCTGACCCAAACGTTTTGCAAATGTTTTTCCTTGAAGCGCTCAATTTTGTAAATGGCGCGCTCTTTTTTCCACTGCAGGGATGGTTCTTTGGTTTCTTTAACAGATACTTTCTTGATTTCATCCAATCCCCATTGCTTTTCAAAAGCGCGCCGAAATTCCAGGACGGGGCGCTGACCGCTGTTTAATTTACTGGTTAGGTAATCCCAGCATGCTGCTGCAAAATAAATCGGGATGAATAGCCGCTTCAGGATGCGGGTGGGAATATCATTGTTATGACTATGATCGTGTCCTTTGCCTAAACGCTCCTGAAGCAATTCTTTAAGATGCGCGGCGTGTTTTTTTTCCTGATCCTCATGCTGATGTTTATGGCGGGCCTGGCTATGGGAGTCATCAGCGTGGTGATGACTATCTTCATCTGCAGCAAAATCAAAGAAGTAATGAAAATCTTCCAGGGTTTCGCTGCAGGTACTCATGGTTGCGGTAGCCCATTCCGGAATGCCCGGTACCCGATCATCACTTACCCCCATGCTGATCAAATGGCCGATGAACATAACGATGCGCAAGGGAGCCGTCACAATGGTCAGAAAAAGACGGAAGGGATTAAGAATTTGCAAAATATTTTCCTGTGCGTAGAGGCGGGTAAAACGCTCTTTAACGGTTGTAATCCAGCGGGAAAAAAAACCTTCCTGAGGTTTATCTTTCTCGGCAGGCCGAATGGCTTTTTCAACCATGCTTAAGGTTTCACTGGTATTTTGTAAATTAAAAATGATGGAGGCAAAACCGATGATAACAGGGTTAACAACCCCTACAATGAATTGCGGGATGGAAGTGGCCATCCAGCTGAACAGAGGGCGGGATGCACGCGCGATACTCCACCATGTTCCGGCAGTACAAATAGTCAAAGCCAATGCCAGCACGGAAAGGAAAACAGCAGAAAGTCCTATAAATACGCTGTGCAGCGTCAAACCATTATTCCAGTCGTCGCGGACTTTCCTGAACCATTTGCGAATGGTGTCATTAGCAATCATGTCAGTTATTGCATTATAAGTGAGCATGCCATAGGCTGCTCCAGCCACAACTGCCATAGGGATAATCAGAGTCGGCAATACACCGAATGGGATGGCGGCCAGGAAAGGGATAATAGTGAATGCTTCCACCAGGAGGTAGGTCGAACCTATCCCCATAAAAATGCCAGCCAGTGTGCTGAAAATTTTTGCGGCATTAAAAGCCAGTTTCTGCGTATGGTATTTTTTAACGAAAGCTTGAGCATCGTGTTCTTTTAACCAGGCATTGAGTTCTTCTTCATAGGGGCTTAATTCTTGGGTATCGTCTACAGGGCGAAAGAGCTGGACGGCAAACCATTTTTCCATGTCGCGTAATGTTTTTTCAATCTCTTGTTTACGGTCTTCGTCTTCTGCATCCAGACGTTTATGCGCAAATTTATGCAGCAATTCCAATTGTTTCTGGTAATCTTTGCAAAACTGCGGGCAATGTTCCGTGTCTTTCGGGAAATGGGTGAGCAGGAATTCCTTACCTAATTCATTTTTTAAATAATTATGCTTTAAAAGCTTCAGCAAAGAACCTTTGATGTTTTGAAAATAAATTTCGCTTTCATAAGCAACGGACAAAACAAATGCCCCTGCCGCAAGCGGCAGCACAGGCCAAAGGGCAAACATACCCCCAAAACTTAAAAAGCCAAGAATCAAACTGGCGCCGCAGGTGAGCAACAGCAGGAATAAGTAATAAGGTATTTTTTTGCTTTTCATTTTATTTAAAAGATAATTTTGCAGAATTGGTACTTTATTACAAATGCAAATGATTATCAATAACGATAGCAAGGAAAGTGGCTGGCGGAAGCCTCTTTAAAAAGCAGCAAGAAACCCAGCTTGCCAGAAGGCAAGCTGAGTCAGCTAATCAATTGGTTTGCAGCATCAAAGACGTGTTTTCTTCTTCATGGTTAGCAACAGTAGAGCCATTCAGTTTGCTTGCCGCAACATCAGCCAAGGCATGGCCTAATTCTGGATGCTTCCCTTTGGTGAAAAAGCTGTACGCGGTTAATCCAGAGCCGGCAGACATAAAAACTCCGCCAGCTATTACGGCGCCAACTGCAGCCACCCCTGTAGGAGCCAAGGCTACCCCTAGGGCAAGGACTAGTAAGCCAATAGCCGCCATGACTCCTCCTAACAGACGCAGGGTAAAGGTAGGGGAGCTTTTAAGCTTGGCTGCTTCCTGTTGGTATTCTTCTATCGAATAGTTATTCATTAATAACTGATGCGTATGGTTGAGTGTTGCCGATAAAAACTCATCCGAGGCTTGGCGTTGCTCGCGCAAGTCCGCTACGATGCTGATCAGTGTTTTTATTTTGCCATGCAGCTCGGATGGTTCATTTTGACTTAGCCAGGTTTGCAAAGCTTGCAAAACTTTGTCAATTTCGGTGATTGGCACAACTTCATCGTCTAAGGATTCAGGCGGTGAGTACATGGCGTTTCCTTCATGTCCTACTTCCTGAGGAGGTGTCTCTTGTGCCGGTAGCTGCGGTGTTTTTTCCTGTACAATTTCAACTGGCAATGTTGAAGGTGTTTTTTCTGACGGTTGGCTAATAATTTCGACGGGTTTTTCCTCCGACAGTGTTTCCCGCGGTGTTTCTTTAGCTTCATTTGGGGTTTCTAATGAAGCTAAAATTTTTTGCAGTGTAATTTGAGTTTGCTGCATTAATGTAATTTTTCTAAGGATTTTCGCATTAAGCTCGGTTATATTATTCAAGCGTTTTTGTTGCGTTTCATTAAGTGTGCTACCCTCAAGCGTTTGTTTGAATTCCAAGACTATAGCAATGGTTTTCTTTTGGGTTTCTTCATAGTATTGCAAAGCAGTGTTAAGTTGATTATTAGCATCCGCATATTGGGGCACCCGATATTTTGCCGTAGCTTTATTGTGTTTTTCTTCTAAATTTCGCAAAATATTGGCAAGTTGCTCTTCATAAAGTTTTATTTTTTTGGTGAGAGCAGTAGTGGCCGACTTCATTGCTTGTAACTCCTATGTAAAAATTAACCATTTCGTGAAAAAATACACGTGGATCAACAGGTTCTTTAGAATGAAAGCCACATAGTAGCCGAAGCTTGGTAACAAAAAAAGAAGCGAAAAAATAAAAATTTAAGCAAATTTGTTTTATTTAATTGATTCTTAAGGAGAAGAACATGCCGGGAAGGTTTATTTTTTTAATGTGTTGCATGCTGTTGTCGTATTCGTTAACAGCAAAAACTCCTCTTGTTAAAGAGCAAGTGCAATTGCCAGCTTGTTTGGCCAATAATATAAAATTTGCACATAAGATCCTGGCAGAAAACGCTCAGTATAAAATTATTGAACTTAATTTGCATGATTTAGACACGTTAAGCCAGTTGGCAGAGCAAATTCATTGTGGCCATTTCGTAAACGTCAGCCATTTAATCTCCAGTGAATCGTTAACAAAGCGGCAAGAAACCGCTGCAGCCTTATTGGATAAGCCTGCGCACGCAAGGACTTTTGCGGGGGATAATCGCCTCCGTCACCAAAAGCTGGTGCGCAAAGCATTGCAGCAGATCGATTTGCAAGCCATGTGGCAGACCATCACCCATTTGTCTGCTTTCGTGAATCGTTCCGCCTTTAACGAAAACGGCGTAAGGACTGCCGAATGGATAAAAGAGCAGGTTGACAGGCTTATTTTAGAACATGGCAATAAAGATGCGGAGACTTTTTATGTACAAACGCGAGCTCCTTACGTGCAGCCTTCTGTCGTTACTGTGATTGGCAAAAGTAAAAAAGCTCCTGCTATTGTCATTGGTGCACACATGGACACTCTCGGCCGCGATGGGATGGACAGGATGCCAGGGGCGGATGATGATGCCACCGGCTCGGCGACTGCAATGGAAATTGCCCGTATTTTATTAGCTGCAGACATCCAGTTTAAACGCCCTATTTATATCATCTGGTATGCCGCTGAGGAACGAGGCTTAGTTGGCTCCCAGCAAGTTGTACAGGATTTTATGCAGAAATCCATCCCGGTGCATGCTGTGTTGCAGCTGGATATGACAGGTTATCGTCATCATGCCAAAGATAATACCATGTGGATTTTTACGGATTATACAAACCAAAAATTAAACCGGTTTTTAGCGCAATTGATTAAAGCTTACATTAAAGTACCGGTAGCTTATTCCCAGTGTGGCTATGGGTGCAGCGATCATGCTTCCTGGACGCAAGAAGGCATACCTGCTTCATTCCCTTGTGAGACCAGCTTTGAAGATCATAATCCTTTTATCCACACTGCAGCCGACGGCATGAACTTGCTCAATCAGCAACATATGAGGAATTACACCAAGCTTGGCTTAGCATTCGCCATTGAGCTTGCAGCAAAATAAGCGCATCGCACAAACAATTGCAATTCCGCGGGGTTAAGACCGCGGGATGCAAGTGATAACCAGATGAAACTTGATGTTATTGCCATGCTTTTTACACGGATGCAACATTAGTGAAACGATGGGAGCATCAGCAGGGTGAAGCGTCATCACCCTTGCTGGGTTTGGCTAGGATGATTTGTCGGGTGTGCTGGGATTGCTTGCAGGCGGCGGGCAATGGAATTCTCCCATCACTTGCCCTTTGTTATCGATGGTTTTCAACGCTACGGGAAATTTCCATAAGCTGTGCAGATGCTTTAATACTTCATGCGTTGTATTCCCTAATGGCGCGCGCTCATGTTGCATATAGTGCAGGGTAAGGGTGCGATCGCCTTCCATGTCGACGGAAAAAACCTGGATATCAGGTTCGAGATAACCTAAGTTGTATTGTCTTGATAATGCTTCCCGGATTTGCTGGTAGCCGCCCTCATCATGGATAGCACCTACGACTAATTCTGGATAACGATCATCGTCAAGAATATGAAATAATTTCAATTCACGAATGACTCGTGGCGAAAGGAATTGTGCTATGAAACTTTCATCCTTGAAATTGCGCATGGCATTGTCAAGGCTCTTTAACCAATCGCTGTTGACAAGTTCTGGAAACCAGAATTTATCTTCCGGGGTGGGATTTTCACAGATGCGTTTGATGTCTTGCATCATGTGATAACCCAAGGTGTAGGGGTTGATGCCGCTATAATAAGGACTGTTGTAAGCAGGCTGCATGATGACGTTGGTGTGATTTTGCAGTACTTCCAGCATGAATTCATCGGTAACCAAGCCTTCGTCGTAAAGCGCATGCAGCAAAGTGTAATGCCAGAAGCATGCCCAGCCTTCATTCATGACCTTGGTTTGTCCTTGCGGATAAAAATATTGCGCAATTTTACGCACAATGCGCACGATCTCGCGTTGCCAAGGATGCAGCAACGGAGCATTTTTTTCGATGAAATAAAGGATATTTTCTTGCGGCTCTTCGGGGAAACGTTTCTTCTCGCGTTTGTGGAAAGTTTCTTTATTAAAAGGGATCGTCCGCCATAACTCATTAATTTGCGATTGCAGATAAATCTCCCGGTTTTGCTGACGGATCTTTTCTTCCTGAATCGTTAGGGCTGTTGGGTGTTTATAGCGGTCCACACCATAATTCATCAATGCATGGCACGCATCCAGTGTCGATTCAACGTCTTCTATTCCGTAGCGCTCTTCGCATTCACTGATGTAATTTTTGGCAAATAAGAGGTAATCAATAATGGCATCGGCTGATGTCCACATTTTAAACAAATAATTGTTTTTGAAAAATGAGTTGTGGCCGTAACAGGCATGAGCTATCACCAGCGCCTGCATAGCCATGGTGTTTTCTTCCATTAAATAGGAAATGCAAGGGTTGGAATTGATGACCAATTCATAAGCCAATCCCATCTGGCCGCGTTGATAACTTTTTTCTACATTGACAAAATGTTTGCCAAAAGACCAGTGGTGGTAGCCTATGGGCATGCCGACTGAAGCGTAGCAATCCATCATTTGCTCTGCGCTAATGACTTCAATTTGGTTTGGATAAGTATCCAGCCTGAAGTCTTTCGCAATGCGGGCAATTTCCCGATCATAAGTCTGTAGAAGTTCAAATGTCCACTCAGCACCGGTAGATAAAGGTTTTTTTCGCGGTTTCATGCTGTTTTCCTTTTAAACAACTCACGAAATACGGGATAAATATCCACGACATTATCGATATTTTCCATCGCAAAATTTGGATGATGTTTGCGCACCTGCTGATACACTTCCCATAAACTTTGGTGGTGTCGCGGCATGATTTCAATATAGGCGAAATACTGCAGCATGGGCATAATTTTTTCTTGCAGCAATTCCAGACAATAAGGCGAGTCGGCATTCCAGTTATCGCCATCTGATGCTTGTGCCACGTAAATATTCCAGGCAGCTGGATTGTAGCGGGTTTCGATAATTTGGCTCAGCAGTTCCAGTGCGCTGGAGACGACCGTGCCGCCCGTTTCTCTTGAATAGAAAAAATCTTCTTCTGTGACTTCTTTCGCGGATGTGTGGTGGCGGATAAATACCAATTCAATTTTTTCATAATTTCGCGTCAAAAAAAGGTACAGTAAAATGAAAAAGCGTTTGGCAATATCTTTTTTGGGTTCATCCATAGAACCTGAGACATCCATGATGCAAAACATCACTGCTTGCGTGGATGGAGCCGGCATGCGCACGCGGTTGTTGTAGCGTAAGTCAATCGTATCGATGAAAGGCACTGCATTGAGCTTCTTTTTCAAAAACTGAATGTCTCGTTCCAAACGCGTGATGTCCAAATGATCTGCGTTTAAAGCTTGCAGACGGGCAAGTTCAGCTTCTGCTTCACGCAATTGGCGCCGGTAAGGAGATCCCAAAGCAATGCGTCGGCTGGTAGCTTGGCGCATGGAACGCAGCACGTTGATGTTTGTCGGGGTGCCGCTACTCGTTATGCCGGCGCGCACTGTTTTGAAAGTATTGATGCGTGCCAATTCTTTCCTTACCAAATCGGGGAGTTCTAAGTCTTCAAAATAAAGTTCCAGAAATTCTTCCCGCGATAATTGGAAGATAAAATCATCTTCTCCTTCGCCGCTGTTGCTGGCTTGACTGCCGCTGCCACTGCTATTGGCGCTACCTGGGCGTTTGATGCGATCGCCGGTTGTAAATTCATCATTACCGGGCAAAACACGTTCCAGTACGCCGCCATAACCGCGCGCGAAGCGTGGTTCACTGATGTCTTTCGCCGGGATGCTGATTTGCTCTCCCTGATCGATTTCAGTGATGCTGCGTCGGCTGACGGCATCGGTTACAGCGCGCTTAATTTGATTTTTGTAGCGACGTAAAAAACGCTGGCGGTTAACCGTGCTTTTTTTCCCTGAAGTTTGTCGCCTATCAATCAATTGGGTCATAAATACACTTCCCGTTTATCCTCCGCTTTGAGTTGGCATCGAAGCGGAGGATTTATCAACTCATTATTGCGATTTACGCACCCTTAAATACCATTCACACAACAATCGTACTTGTTTGGGGGTGTATCCTTTTTCCACCATCCGTGCGATAAATTCTTCATGTTTCTTCTTATCTTCCTCAGATGCTTTTGCGTTAAAAGAAATCACAGGAAGTAAATCTTCGGTATTGGTGAACATTTTTTTCTCAATAACCGTACGCAATTTTTCATAACTATTCCAGCGTGGATTGTTGCCATGGTTATTGGCGCGCGCTCTTAACACAAAGTTGACGACTTCGTTGCGGAAATCTTTGGGGTTTGAAATCCCGGCGGGTTTTTCTATCTTCTCAAGTTCTGAGTTCAGGGCTGCACGGTCAAAAATTTCTCCGGTATCCGGGTCGCGGTAATCTTGATCCTGGATCCAGAAATCAGCATAAGTGATGTAGCGGTCAAAAATATTCTGACCATATTCTGAATAGGATTCAAGATAAGCGGTTTGGATTTCCTTACCTATAAATTCAACGTATTTAGGTGATAAAAATTCTTTAATGAAGGTCAGATATTTTTCGTGCACTTCTTGCGGAAATTGCTCTTGTTCAATTTGGCGTTCCAGCACATAAAGCAGGTGCACGGGATTGGCTGCGACTTCGGCATGATCAAAGTTAAAGACTTTTGATAGGATTTTAAATGAAAAGCGCGTGGAAATTCCGGTCATGCCTTCATCAACGCCGGCAAAATCACGGTATTCTTGATAGGATTTTGCTTTAGGGTCCGTATCTTTCAAGCTTTCGCCATTATAAACGCGCAACTTGGAGTATATGCTTGAATTTTGCGGTTCTTTCAAACGCGTTAACACAGAAAATTGTGCAAGCATGTCCAGAGTTCCCGGTGCACATGGAGCATGGCTTAAGGAACTGTTATCAAGCAATTTTTTATAAATTTTAATTTCTTCGGAAACGCGCAAGCAATAAGGAACTTTAACGATGTTAATACGGTCAATGAATGCTTCATTGTTTTTGTTGTTGCGGAAAGTTTGCCATTCTGCTTCGTTTGAGTGGGCAAGTATGATGCCTTCAAAAGGAATGGCAGACAGACCCTCGGTAGGATTGTAATTCCCTTCCTGGGTTGCGGTTAATAAAGGATGCAATACTTTGATCGGTGCCTTAAACATTTCCACGAATTCCAGCAAACCGCGATTGGCGCGGCAAAGTCCGCCGGAATAACTGTATGCATCCGGATCATCCTGCGAAAATTCTTCCAGCTTGCGGATATCCACTTTTCCCACCAGCGAAGAAATATCCTGATTATTCTCATCACCAGGTTCTGTTTTGGCGATGGCAATCTGCTTCATACGCGATGGTTTAACTTTGATAACCTTGAATTTATTAATGTCACCGTTGTATTCGTGAAGGCGTTTAATAGCCCAAGGGGACATCACGTAGCGCAAATAACGCTTGGGAATACCGAAGCGTTCAAAAAGTAATTCCCCATCTTCATCCGGGTTGAATAAGGAAAGTGGTGAATCGAAAACAGGTGAACCTTTAATTGCATAAAAAGGTGTTTTTTCCATCAAATCCTTGAGTTTCTCTGCCAAAGAAGATTTACCGCCGCCTACAGGCCCCAGTAAATAAAGGACTTGTTTGGTTTCTTCCAAGCCCTGGGCTGCATGTTTTAAAAAACCAACGATTTGTTCAATGGGTTCTTCCATGCCATAAAAATCATTAAATACAGCATAACGGTGAATGATTTTATTGGAGAAAATTCTGGACAAAACAGGATCGTGGCGGGTGTCTACCAATTCTGGCTCGCCAATCGCCATGAGCAGACGCTCGGCGGGGTTGGCATAAGCAGAAGGATCGGTACGGCATAACTCAAGGTATTCATCCAGTGACAATTCTTCCTCTTTGTTATCCACGAAGCGGCGCGTGTATCCTGCCAAAAAATCTTGCGTATTCATAAGTTATTCCCCTATTACTCATCCCTAACGGATGACAATACCATAAAAAATATGCTTTGGGTGATGGTTGAATATGCTAATTTTCAATACTTTTATTTTTATAGCGGAAGAATAAAGAATTCTTTTCACTGCAAATCCTTTTCTTTTTTCTATTTCACTGATAAAAGCATGATACTTATCACTTATTTTGAGTATAGCTAGTAATTTTAATTATTTTTCATAATCGCTTAAAAAGTTGTTATATACAGGAACGACACCATGCCCAAGACTATTTATCGCAAAGATTATCAACCGCCTGTTTTTTCCGTGGAATCCGTCGCGCTGGATTTTGATTTATACGACGACCACGCGCTGGTGACGAACCAAATGCAGTTGAAACGGCAGCGGGAAGGGGGATTGCATTTATGTGGCGATGAACTTGAATTATTGAGTATCGCCATGAACGGCCAGGGGCTTGCGGCGGATGCATACGAATTGCGTGAGGGAAATCTTATCATCCCGGTATGCCCTGATGAATTCAGCTTATCTATCGTCACGCGCATCCGTCCACAAGATAATACGAGCCTGTCAGGCCTTTACCGCTCCAGGCAAATGTTTTGTACGCAATGCGAAGCGGAAGGGTTCCGGCGCATGACCTTTTATCCAGACCGGCCGGATGTCTTAAGTATTTTTACTACGAAAATTCATGCTGACAAACGTCAATATCCTGTACTGCTTTCCAATGGTAATTTGGTTGCATCTGGCGATGAGGCGAATGGCAGGCATTGGGTGCTATGGGAAGATCCGTTTAAGAAACCGTCTTACTTGTTCGCATTGGTTGCTGGAAATTTAGTCCAAATTTCTGATGAATTCATCACAGCCTCCAAAAGACGGGTTGATTTGCATATTTTTGTTGAACCGGGGAACGAAAATAAATGCCAGCATGCCATGGATTCTTTGCAGAAAGCCATGCGTTGGGATGAAGTAGAATACGGTCGCGAGTACGATCTGGATATTTTTATGATCGTTGCAGTAAGTGATTTCAACATGGGTGCCATGGAAAATAAAGGATTGAATATTTTCAATTCCAAATACATCCTGGCTCGGCCTGATACGGCAACCGATGTGGATTATGCCAATATAGAAGGTGTGGTTGGCCATGAATATTTCCATAACTGGACTGGAAACCGGATCACTTGCCGCGACTGGTTCCAATTAAGTTTAAAGGAAGGATTAACCGTGTTTCGTGATCAAGAATTTTCCCGGGACATGAATTCACGTGATGTAAATCGTATTTTAGATGTTAAGGTATTGCGCAACACGCAATTTCCAGAAGACGCTGGTGCCATGGCCCATCCGGTGCGCCCTGAATCTTACCAGGAAATAAATAATTTCTACACCGCGACGGTTTACAATAAAGGTGCCGAGGTCATTCGCATGCAACAGACGTTGCTGGGCAAAGAAGGGTTTCGCCGCGGCATGGATTTATATTTCGCCCGGCACGATGGGCAGGCAGTTACTATTGATGATTTTGTTGCAGCTATGGAAGATGCAAATGCAGTCGATCTTACGCAATTTAAGTTATGGTACAGCCAAGCCGGTACGCCGGAAATCGCCGTAAAAAGTGATTATTGTAGCGGGGAATTGACCCTAACATTGGCACAAACATGCCGTCCCACGCCGGAATGCAAGGATAAAAAACCATTCCATATCCCCATACGCATTGCGCTATTTGACGAGCAAGGCAAGCAAATGCCGCTTGCTACGCAAGTATTGGAGTTGCGGGAAAGGGAGCAAACATTTACGTTTACCGGGTTGCAAAGCCGCCCCATTATTTCCCTGTTGCGGGAATTTTCATCCCCCGTTATTTTAAAGCAAATTCAGTCACAAGAAGATTTACTGGCACTGTTGCAGTTTGAAACGGATGGATTTGCAAAATGGAATGCCGCCCAATGTTTGGCTCTAAATTGCGTGCAGAGTTTTTATCGCTCGGCCAAAGAGCAATGGTGCATACCGGAAAATTTGATTAAAGCGTATCGGTTCGTATTACAAGATAGCGACCAAGATGCTGCATTGCGCGCTGAATTGTTAAACCCGCCTGGTTTTGAGGAAGCTGCAGCTGAATTGGCGGCGGTAGACGTTGGTTTGTTGGAAGAGGCTCGCGATTCCTACCGTGCCCAATTAGGGGCGGCCCTTTTTGATGACGCTTGGCAGTGTTACGAAGTTTTATGGCAAGAAGAAGATCATGCGATGCACGGGGTGGCGTATAACCGGCGTAAATTGCGCAATATTTCCTTGTGGCTGCTGATGAAGGGAGATGAAGCTCGTGCCCTGCACCTTTGCCATGATCAATTTGTTAAAGCGCAGACGATGACGGATCAAATTGCCAGTTTAAGTTTATTGGTTAATGCAGAGCATGCGGAGATGCGCGAAAAAGCGCTCTCTGCTTTTTATGCACAATGGTCGCATGATGATTTGGTTCTTGATAAATGGTTTGTCTTGCAGGCTACAAGCGAATTACCAGGGACTTTAGAGCGGGTGAAAAAATTGTTGGCCCATCCTGCATTCAACATGAAAAATCCGAATAAAGTACGCTCTTTAATTGGCGCTTTTAGTCAAGGCAATCCTCGTCATTTTCATGCCGCAGATGGAAGTGGGTATGTATTTTTAACCGATATGTTGTTGCAAATAGATAAATACAATCCGCAAGTTTCCGCGCGGTTGGCTACGCCGTTTACGCGCTGGCGCAAGTTTGCTGCAGACAGACAACATTTGATGAAAGAACAATTGCAGCGCTTGTCTTCGCTGGATTTATCAAAAGATTTGCAAGAATTGGTAGAGAAGAGCTTGCAAGATTAATTTTAAGGCAACAACATGCAGAAAAAATGTTACGCTGTGATGGGCAACCCGGTGGAGCATAGCTTGTCGCCGTTTATTCACCAGGCATTTGCCAGGCAAGTTAAAATTGAATTGATTTATGAAAAAATCAACATCAATTTGCCAGATTTTGCCGCGCAAGTGCGTGATTTTTTTAGAGCAGGCGGTAACGGTCTTAACATCACATTGCCGTGCAAGCAACAAGCATTCACCCTTGCCCACATCGCTACCCAAAGATGCCAGACAGCAAAAGCCGCCAATACGCTTTGGATGCAAAATGGAGCGCTGCATGCGGATAATACCGACGGTATCGGATTAATACGCGATTTGCAGCGCCACATGGACGTGGAAAATAAAAAAATCCTGCTGCTGGGAGCGGGTGGCGCAGCACGCGGCATCATTGGTAATTTATTAGCTGCAAATCCTGCAAGGTTTGTGATTGCCAATCGAACTTTTGCGAAAGCAGAAATGCTTAGCCTTGAGTTTCCTTTATTAAAGCCTTTGCATTTTAATGAACTTGATGAAGGGTTTGACTTGATCATCAACTCCACGGCAGCAAGCCTTGAGGGAAGCAACATCGCCTTGCCTCCTGTGGTTTTCAGCACTAAACCGCTTTGTTACGATTTGGCTTATCAGGCGCATGGCCAAACCCCATTTGTAATGTGGGCGGTTGCACAGCAATGCGAAGGCCGGGATGGGTTAGGCATGCTGGTCGAGCAAGCCGCCGAAGCTTTTTACATTTGGCATGGAGTAAAGCCTGCAACCAAGACTGTTCTCGAAGAATTAAGAAGTCGACAGGTGCAGCGACTGCAATAAATGATTAGGAAAAAAATTTCGTCACCGTAGTGGCAGAAGCCATGGTATCGTGATAACCCAAGTCAATCAGTTCGCCTGTGAATTCTTTTTCAAATAATAGAAAACTCAGTAAGTCGCCTGAATGGCGTTGTGCCCCCAACGCATTTAACAAGAAACGCAATAATCCCGGCATGGCATGGTATTGGGTTTGCGCTAAAGCAGAGACATCAATGCTGGGACGTAAATGCAGCGTCTCAATGGGCCGCCAGGGTGAATGGCGTTTTTTCCACATGGATAGCAGGCGTGCGATGTCATTCATACGATTGACCATTTCAATATCGCGATCCAGGTTATCCAAAAATAATCCGTTTAACATGTTTCCTAAAATATGGGCAAAGCCGATGTCGCCGTTGCTTAATTTTTCCGGTTCGGCAAAGACAGGGAATTGCCGGGTACCCAAAATTAAAATTTTTTCGACATTAAAACGTACGGCACCACGTAAGGGTGCCACCAGGCCAATGCTGCCATCGCCATAGTGGCAGCCGCCGATGCGAATGGTGGGAAAGAACAAAGGTAGTGCGCTAGAAGCTAGAATGTGTGGCATGTCCATGTCAACCCGCTGACTGATATGGCGGGGATAATGCCAATCTGCAAATTCAGGTTGATGGTGCTGGTAGAACGATATGGTTTGTTGTGTTTCATAACAAATACTCATCACTTCCATGGTTTCTAGATAATGGTTGGCGATGTTGCTTTTTATCCGTGCGAAATCAATGTTGGCTCGAATTAGTTCATGCAGAGGGGCTGTATCAAGCAAATGTCCGGTCTGACGTTGGCGGATGATGATACGGCTTAAATTTTTTACAACGGATTTGCCTAGTTCATAATTACTGGTATTAAAAATATCCTGACAACGGATTTCCCGCCATAAAGTTTCAAGCTTGTCGATGGCAGCCGGAAAATCATCCGCATGCTGAGCAATGATGGCAGCATTAATGCTGCCGATGCTAACGCCGCTGACCATGCTAAAAGGCAGGGTTTTTGCTTGCAATATATGGGAAATTGCCTTTAAGACCCCGGCTTGATAGGCGCCGCGTGCCCCACCTCCGGCTAAATAGAGCGCATTTTTTGCCATGGTGCTCAGAATAAATGTCCAATATGAAAAAATATAGATGAGAAGAGGGGGGGCTGGCAAGAAATGGCTGAGAAAATTTATTAAATTATCAGCTTGTTACATTTCAATTCCGTTTTTTTCGCCAACAAAAAACGACTTCAGCTTTTCTTAATGTTTACTTGCTAAAATATAAAACATACATGCGAGTAATTTATCATGGTTATGCAGGAAAAAATTGAAGATACCCTGAATTTAAATGAAGGCTTACAAGATAAGCTCCTGTCCTCATTGCGAGAAATGAAAAAGGGCGTTGCTTTTACCGGGGTCGTTCGTAAAAAGAAGTCCTCATTACTGGTGACCTTGTTAAAAAAAGTTACACCTGTTGCCGGCGATCTGGCAGGCAGTGCAAATGATACAGGGACAGCAGTGACCCAGCTCCTGCAAATCGGTGGGGTTTTTGCACATTCCGCAAAAGAAGCAAAAATCCTATCCAATGGTTTTCATTATGGCTCATTAGTATTATCTGCTTTGGATTTTATCCGCGTACCTGCGCTGTATTTGGCATCGTGGATTGCGGGTGAGAAATCGCAAGTTACTTTATCCAAAAATGCACGTTGGCTCTATTCAGGGGTTTTACTCGGTTTGGCGATTGCGGCTGCTGTGTTTCCAACGGCAGCAGTTCCCATCGCCATTGCCAGTGCTTCCTTAGGTCTGGGCGTCAGTATTTTTTTAGCTGCCCGGTTTGTTTACAAGAAAATTGAACTGCACTTTAATATCAAGGCTGCTAAAAGCCGGCTCCAGGTAGAAGAAGAAAAATTTATCGACATTCAAAATCAAGCCGCGCAGAAAGAACAGGAATTGTTAGGCAAGTTACCCGAGGAGCGCATCCAGGCATTGTCTTTGGAAATTGAATCCTTGCAAAAGGATTATACAAAACAAAAGAAAATCGTTCAGGGTTTACATAATAAGGTTGCCACTCTTGAGCAACAACAGCAAGCCAAAGGTATCGGCGCTTTTACTGATAAGCTGGTAGGCGTGGGGGTGGGTTCTTTGGCACTACTTGGCATTACCTTAAGCTTATTTTTTCCAACCGTGGGAGTTAGTATTCTTGCAGCCAGCGCAGGATTGGGCGGTTTGTATTTACTGGGCCGCATCACTTATACCGTTGGCCGTGCGCTCATACCTTGGGTCATCACACAAGCTAAATCCTTGCAGCAACGCTTACAAGGCTTAATTGCAGCGGATGCAGAACCTAAAGCCTCGTTAAAGAATAGTGAGCCGCTGCAGGCAACCGTCACAAAAGATTCAACCTTGGTTATGCTAGGCAAGTTGTCTCCCACTGCTGCGGTTGCCCAAACGGAAGATAGCCTTCAGTTATTCAGGGAGCATGAGGAGTGGTATGAAGATGATTCAGACGAAGAAGATAAAGAGGGCAATAATATCGATGCAATCGACAAAGAAACAGTTGAAGAAGATGATGTGGTTGAATCAGTAGAGGGCAGAAACGATGACGAAGAAGGCATAATCCAAAAAACCACGCTGTGACTATGCTAGCATACTGTATGCCTATGCATAATTACCCATTTACAGTGCGTCAATAATTTCACCTCGCCGCAGCAACAGCGAATCCTACCGCTTTCCCCATGCTGCAATATGTTCTTAACGGAAATAATTATGTATAAATTTTTTTTAAAATTTTAATAAATTACTGTACAATAAGGTTCTTTTTTATTCTTTAGCTCATTATATGGGCAAGTGGTTGCATCCACTCAACCAAGTCAGGCGATAACGATGAAACTGGTGGCATTAAGTGAAAAATCGCAGGAGTTAATTGGCAGCATTAGGCAACAGACAATTAGTGATAGCGAAACTCAGCAAGATTTCTTCCAACCATTTGGGAGCAAAGAGAAAATCTTCAGGCATGAATTAGTAGCCTGGCTAAAAACCAGCCCGCAATATCCTGTAACCCTTCGCTATAAAATGGAATCTTTGCGTGCTGCTCTGCTGGAAGACTTGCATGGTTCCTTCCTTGAAAATGAGGAAATTGATAATACAAATGAACTGCCTGCCCCTTGGTATAATAAGGTGCAATTCGTCGCTTTGCTTATTGCCGGCACAGTTTTGGCAATATGCGAAGGTTTTGATGGCATCGCTGCTATTTTAGGGATGTTCGAAGCTGTACCTTCTTCCGTTATTTTTATTGCCGGTTTAGCATTTTCTTTCTTGTCGGTGGTGGTATTTTATGGGTTCGATTTATTAGCCATTTCCTCGAATCTAGGGGTGAAATTACAAGAATCGTCTCAATTAATCGATGTCTTTTTAAGGCAAATAGAGCAAATAAAATTACTAAGAAAAAAAATTGATGAGTATTATCCCAAGGTGGAGCAATTATCAGGGGAAGATGCATTAAATGAGTTAAATAGCTTAAAAGAAATGATTGCCATGCTCAAACATCGCTATAAAAGCATGGATGAGGCGCGCGAAATATACGAAACCAGATTGCACGCACCGCATATTCGAATCATGAAGCTTGTGATTGCGGCAGTTACCGGCGTCCTCTTTTTTGGCGGTG
The DNA here is from genome assembly GCF_003989745.1 of Legionella septentrionalis. GTDB lineage: Bacteria > Pseudomonadota > Gammaproteobacteria > Legionellales > Legionellaceae > Legionella_A > Legionella_A septentrionalis. Next base: position 39,852 of record NZ_RZGS01000013.1, on the reverse strand, counting down.
GATTTTTTGCAGGGCAATCTTTGGCTATGGCCATTGCTGGTTTTTTTGTGGCTTCCGTGGCGCCTACTTTCTGGCCTATCCTTTTAGTCAGCGTGGCGGTGGGACTTGCTGCTTTGTATACTTATTGGTTTATCGAACGCCCGGGGCTTGAAAATTTGGTGGGGCGCTGGTTTGGTCTGGATCAAGAAAAAATTGATGCCTTGGCAGATGAAGCAATAATAGCCCATCAGCTGGCAAAACTTGAGAAATTGGAAAGAAAACTTGACCAGCAAATAAACCATTGCCAAGAAGTCAGCACCTTAAAGCAAACTATTCAAACATTAACCCCTACAGAAACACCATTGCTGCAATCCGGTAATGAACAAAGGGGCAGCAATGTTATTCCTCTTTCGCCGCGGTTAAAGGGCGCTGGTTTTTTTACTCCACTCCCAAATCAAGAAAAAACCGCTCAGGAAGACTTAAGCGCTATAAAAACATTGCAATAGTAAGATTTAACCTAAACACCAAGTATATTTTTTACGAAAGGAATGGTTATTTTGCGTTGCGCGATCAGAGATGCTTCATCGAGGCGGTCCAGCAATGTTAATAAGTCATGCATGTTGCGCGCACAGCGGTTTAATAGAAATTGCCCAACATTGGTCGGTAAATCAAACCCTCGCTTTTGCGCGCGGGCGATTAAAGTATTAATTTTATTGTCATCGCTTAATTCGTGAAGTTGCAATGCAAGCCCCCAGCTCAAGCGTGAGCGTAAATCTGGCAAAGAAATGGGAGTGTGTGCCGGCGAATGTTTTCCTGACATAATTAATACGGCGCTTTCATTATCGCGAACTCGATTGTATAGATGGAAAAGAGCTTCTTCCCAAGCACGGTCTTTTGCTATGGCATCGACATCATCAATACAAATGAGTTTTTGTTCTTCCAAACCATCAAGTACTTGCGGCCCCCATTCTTTTAAGAGATTTAAAGGCAAATAAATGGCGGCATGCGATTTGCTAGCGTGACAACATGCTTGCAAAAGGTGGGATTTTCCGCTTCCCTCTGTCCCCCATAGAAACAGAAAGCGTTCGTTGTGGCTTTGCATGATGGCTGTTATGTGTTGCTGCAACAAAGGATTGCCTTCCCAACAAAAATCCGTAAGAGTTGCTTCATCATTCAGTTGAATTGCCAGGGCCAATTGTCGATTCATGTCTGTGAGCCAAACAACGTGTTAATAATTAATCAAGCCTCGGGATGCCGGCTTAGATAAGCTTTTCTTCCCCAAGTCCAAACATAGTCAATGTAAGTGGCGGCAGTCGTAAAAGCCGTGAATAAGACTAATATTTCCGTGAGGTAGGGTGAAAAGTTAAAATAAGCCAACTCAAAAAGACAGAGAGTTACCAGCAGTAATTGCAAGGCCGTATTGAGTTTACTTAAAAAAGTAGGATTAAAACTAAGCTTGCGCTGAATAAGCCAATACCAAGCCAATACGCCAAAGGAAATAGTTAAATCTCGTAAGAAAACTAATGCGACTAGCCACCAGGTTAATTTACCGATTAAAGCCAAGGAAATAAAGCTAGATGCAATCAAGAGCTTGTCAGCCAGCGGATCAATAAAGGAACCGAATTTGCTTTGCCAGCGAAAATGTCGGGCAAGCCACCCGTCCAAGCCATCGGTGAGGCCTGCAGAAAGAAAAATATAAAAAGCACCGTCATACTCTTGTTGATAAAGAAATACCAAAAATGGTGCAATCAAAACCAAGCGAGCAATGGTCAGGGCATTAGGTATGTATTGTAGGATCATGGGGTAAAACGGTAATGCATATATTGTTTTCAATCAAGATAAATTATTCTAATTTTTTTTAAAAAAGCCAGGTTTTTATAAACAGGTGCAAAAATTCTTTGTGTGGTAAAAATAATGAAATCCTTATATAAATTTGGTATGGCAGGTAGGGAGTGATACAAACAGGCATCGTTTGTAAAGCTTAGCAGTGCGTCTGCATTCCCATGCTAACCCATCACGCATCTGCGGCCTGTTTTCACGAAATATACATTGCCCCGGTTTTAAATCGCATGTGTAAGCAGATTTAGTTTGGGTGAGATGTTATTTCTCATCATTCTTACGGTAAATTATCGCCGTATTTCCGATCAGTTGTACCAGTTCAGCTTGCAATTGTTCACACAATTCAATAGCCATGGCTTGGCGATCTTCTTTTTCCGCGCCATTAATTTTAACTTTGATCAATTCATGTGCGAGCAGGGCCGCATGTGTTTCCTCAATTACAGCCGGAGTCAATCCCTTACTGCCTATCAGGATAACGGGTTTTAAGTGATGAGCTTTTGCTTTTAAGGTTTGTTTGAATGCGGTATCCACGGTTTCCAATTCCCAAAATGCTTGCAATTGCAAGTTTATTGCTGAAGAAATAATTAAGGTGTTTTTGTCTTTTGAGTAAAATGGTAAATTATTGCACGTTTTGCTGGGAAAAGATAGCGTTTTTCAGTATGATATAAAGGAACTTCCATAACATAATGATGGGTTATGCCGCGCTCCAAAAGCAGTAAACGCTGGTTGCAAGAACATTTTGACGATACTTATGTCAAAAAAGCACAAATCGAAGGCTATCGCAGCCGCGCTGTGTATAAGCTTAAAGAAATTGATCTTAAGGAAAATTTATTAAAGCCCGGTATGACGGTAGTGGATTTAGGCGCTGCGCCTGGAGGCTGGACTCAATACGTAACCGAAAAACTGAAAGGCTCCGGAAAAATTGTTGCATTGGATATATTGCCAATGGATGCACTTGCGGACGTGCAGTTTATTCTGGGCGATTTTCGTGAGGATGAAATCCTGCAAGAATTACAACAAGTCGTGCCGAAACGTGGAGTGGATGTTGTTTTATCCGATATGGCCCCCAATATGAGTGGTGCAAGTGCAATTGATATCCCCCGGGCAATGTATCTGGCTGAATTGGCTTTTGATTTTGCTAGCAACATGCTAAAGCCTGGTGGCGTGTTATTGATGAAGATTTTTCATGGCAGCGGGTTTGATGAATTGATAAAAAATGCACGGCAACAATTTGCACAAGTGGTGATTCGTAAACCGTTGGCGTCCAGGGCACGTTCGCGAGAAACCTATTTGCTGGCTAAGGGCTATAATTTATAGTAACGTTATAATTCTTACGTCGTAAAAAATTACGTCACAAGAGAGGTTAAGACTTTGAACGATATGGTAAAAAATTTATTTTTATGGTTGATTATAGCCATTGTGCTCGTTTCTGTATTCAGCAACTTTGGCCCTCGTCATGCCTCCACTGAAAAAATTTCATACACCCAGTTCCTCAAGGAAGTGGATCAGGGGATGGTCAATTCAGTCACCATTGAAGACAGCAAGGTTATTCGTGGCGTTAATAAAAATAACCACCGTTTTGTGACGTATATGCCCATGCAAGACAGTGCTCTTTTAGGTGAATTGCTAAAAAATAATGTAGATATTAGCGGGCAGGAAAAACAGCAAGAAAGCTTTTTACTGCATCTCTTCATTAATTGGTTCCCTATGCTGCTCCTGATTGGCGTGTGGGTATTCTTTATGCGGCAAATGCAGGGCGGCGGCGGCCGTGGTGCCATGTCATTTGGGCGCTCAAGAGCCCGCCTGCTGGGTGAGGATCAGGTTAAAGTCACGTTTGCCGATGTGGCTGGCGTAGATGAAGCCAAGGAAGAAGTTAAAGAATTGGTTGATTTTTTGCGCGATCCAACGAAATTTCAGAAATTGGGCGGGCGTATTCCGCGCGGCGTTTTGCTCGTGGGTTCCCCTGGAACAGGTAAAACCCTGCTGGCGAGAGCGGTAGCTGGGGAAGCCAAGGTTCCGTTTTTTACTATTTCCGGCTCCGATTTCGTGGAAATGTTTGTCGGAGTGGGTGCATCGCGGGTGCGCGATATGTTCGAGCAGGCAAAAAAACAAGCCCCCTGCATTATTTTTATCGATGAAATTGACGCAGTAGGGCGCCATCGTGGCGCGGGCCTCGGTGGCGGGCATGATGAACGCGAGCAGACTTTAAACCAATTATTGGTAGAAATGGATGGGTTTGAAGGCAATGAAGGGGTGATTGTGATTGCTGCAACAAACCGCCCGGATGTGCTTGACCCCGCGCTGTTGCGTCCCGGCCGTTTTGATCGCCAGGTGGTGGTGCCATTGCCGGATATACGTGGCCGTGAGCAAATTCTCAAAGTGCATTTGGGCAAAGTGCCTATCGATACGAATGTAGACGTTCTTTCCATCGCCCGCGGAACCCCTGGGTTTTCAGGTGCTGATCTTGCCAATTTGGTCAATGAGGCAGCCCTTTTTGCCGCACGTGCTAACAAGCGTAAAGTAGGCATGCTCGAGCTTGATAAGGCCAAGGATAAAATCATGATGGGTGCAGAGCGCCGCTCCATGGTAATGGATGAAAATGAGAAAAAATTGACCGCATACCATGAGGCTGGGCATGCCATCGTAGGTTTGCTGGTGCCGGAACATGATCCAGTTTATAAAGTCACTATCATACCTAGGGGCAGGGCGCTTGGCGTTACCATGTTTTTACCTGAGCAAGATCGTTACAGCCACAGCAAACGCCGCCTGGAAAGTCAATTAGCCAGCTTATTTGGCGGCCGTGTGGCAGAGGAATTGATCTTTGGCGCCGACAGCGTGACGACAGGTGCTTCTAATGACATTATGCGTGCCACCGAAATTGCGCGTAAAATGGTTACGAGTTGGGGTTTATCTAACTTAGGTCCACTAACATTTGGCCAGGAAGAAGGGGAAGTATTTCTTGGCCGTACGGTAACGCAAAACAAGGAAATTTCGGATCAAACCGCTCAGCAAATCGATGAAGAAGTGCGGCAAATTATTGATAGAAACTATCAACGCGCCGTGAACATTCTTACAGAAAATATGGATAAACTGCATCTAATGGCAGAAGGCTTGATTAAATACGAAACGATCGATGTGAAACAAATTAATGAAATCATGTCCGGGAGAGTTCCATCCCCGCCTGAGGATTGGGACAGCGTGAAACTGGATAAAACACCTCCTTCCGGTGATTTTCAGGATAAGGATTCCTCGGTGAAGCTTGCTAAAAAAGCTGTGGATGATCCCGCCCGTGAGCATTGACAGTGTCATCAGCATATATTCTTTCTAGCTAATTTTATTGAGAATAAATTGTGAATAGCGAGCAGTTTCGTCTTTGGTGTAAGGGTAGTACTTTCCCCCCGGTTTTTCCCGCCCAGTCACACAAGCCATTGATCATGGGGGTGCTGAATGTTACTCCGGATTCTTTCTCGGATGGCGGGCGATTTCTTGACCCGATTCATGCTTATGAGCAAGCAATGCGCATGGTTGCAGAAGGTGCTGATCTTATCGATATCGGTGGGGAATCTTCAAAACCTGGAGCAGAGCCAATTTCCGCGGCCGAAGAGCTTAACCGCGTAATGCCGGTGATTGCACGCATACGAGCTGCCAGCGATGTCTGCATGGCAATTGATACCTATAAAGCGGAAGTCATGCGGGAAGCAGTGGCGGCTGGCGTTGGCTGCATCAACGACATCATGGGGTTACGCAGTGAGAATGCTTTAAGTACGGCGGCCACATTGGGCGTGCCTGTTTGCCTAATGCATATGCAAGGGCATCCTCAATCCATGCAAAATAATCCCAGTTATGCCAAGGATGTAGTTGCGGAAATTAATGATTTTTTTAAAGAACGGATGATTGCTTGTCAGCAAGCAGGCATTCCGCCAGAGTATTTGATTTTGGATCCAGGTTTTGGTTTCGGTAAATCTGTGCAACATAATTTAAACTTAGTCAAGCGTATGGCTGAGTTCCACCTGCATAAGCGCCCTCTCTTATTGGGTGTTTCGCGCAAAAGTACGTTGGGTATACTATTGAAAAAACCTGTTTCAGAGCGGCTGGTTGGAGGTATTGCCATTTCTGTATTTGCAGCTTTGCAGGGGGTTACTATAATCAGAACGCACGATGTGGAGGAAACGCGCCAAGCGTTACATGTTGTCGATGCCATTATTAAGGGAGGCATAGAAAAGGAATGAGTCAGCGTAAATATTTTGGTACCGACGGAATTCGCGGCCAGGTAGGTTTATCCAGCATTAATCCTGAATTCATTTTAAAATTAGGTTGGGCGGTCGGCAGGGTTTTGGCAAATGGAGAGCGCAAAAAAGTACTGATAGGCAAAGATACTCGTATTTCCGGTTATATGCTGGAATCAGCTCTGGAAGCGGGGCTGTCAGCAGCTGGAGTGGATGTAAAACTGCTAGGCCCCATGCCCACCCCAGCTATTGCTTATCTGACGCAAACGCTGCGGGCCAATGCTGGAATTGTCATCAGCGCTTCGCATAATTTATTTGAAGATAACGGCATTAAATTTTTCTCGGCAGATGGAAGCAAATTACCTGACAGCATTGAATTGGAAATCGAAGCTGAGTTGGAAAAAAAATTGCAAACCGTACCTTCTGTGCAATTGGGTAAAGCCAGCCGCATCACGGATGCTCCAGGGCGTTACATCGAATTTTGTAAGTCCACTATTCCTTCTTTAACTCGCTTGTCTGGCTTAAAAATCGTCGTGGATTGTGCAAATGGGGCCACTTATCACATCGCACCCAATGTGTTTAGTGAATTAGGCGCTGAAGTAATTGCCATTGGCGATAAGCCAGACGGATTTAATATTAATCAAGGTTGTGGCTCCACTGCTCCTGAAAGTTTGTGCAAACAAGTGGTAGCTACAGGCGCCGACATTGGCGTTGGCTTAGATGGTGATGGTGACCGGGTGGTTCTCGTAGATGCTGAAGGTAATTTAATCAATGGTGATCAAATTATTTACATCATCGCCCGAGATCGCCATCAAAAAGGCTTGCTGTCGGGAGGAGTAGTCGGTACCTTGATGAGCAATTACGGCTTGGAAAAAGCAATTGCCGCTATGGGGGTTTCTTTCTTGCGGGCCCAGGTGGGTGACCGCTATGTACTTGAGGCTTTGAAAGAAAAAAATTGGCGTATTGGCGGTGAATCCTCAGGGCATGTGGTGTGTCTTGACAAAACCACCACCGGCGATGGAATCGTCGCTGCATTGCAGGTATTAGCCATCATGGTGAAGCAGCAGAAAACCCTGCAACAATTGTGCGAGGGAATAACGATGCTGCCGCAGGCACTGGTAAATTTAAAAACCGAGCATGCAGGTATACTGGCTAAACATGCATTAGTTTTGGATGCCGTACAGGCTTTGGATAGAAAATTAAATGGTGACGGACGAGTTCTTTTACGGCCTTCCGGAACAGAACCATTATTAAGAATCATGGTAGAAGGCCAGAATGGTTCGCAAGTACAACATTATGCCAAAGAACTCTGTGCAGAAATCAAACACATTGAAACGCAACTTAAAAACACGAATGCCATCGCGTGACTAAGGCTTTTGCCTTAAGTCGTTTGCGATGGTCTATGGCTGTTACATCAGCAGGCAGCCCCCCGATTTTTTTGATTGAGTTTTAGTCGTTGCATTGGTTTCTTCGCAAGGTTCTGCAAGATCATCAATTTTGGTGAGGGTGTGATGGTATTGGTAGCGTGTGCCGCAAATAATTTTTAAGCTTTCTTCCAGTGATAAAGGTTTTTCCTCCTGGGGGAAGAAAGTTGTAGAATTGTTGTTATGGGGGTGTGATTTACGCAGCGACATAGCTGCATCAATCACCCATGCGCCAGGGATTTCGACTAAGCCGACAACAACACTGGGAAGGCTTTCAGTTTTTTTATGTAATTTGTTATATTCGAAATTCATCACTTTAAACGCATCAAAAATACTTTGATTGATATCAATACCCTGCTCATAGTTTTGTTTTATAAGCTCACCTTGCACTTCGAGTTTTTTTCCCGAAAATTGCTTCACTACATTGGGGGCAATGATCACTTGTTTATTGTGGCCATCAATAACAATTCCATGATAATCAGCGACTTCCAGGCGTTTTACAATAGAACGGCCTAACTCTTTAGCCAAAGAAATGGCAAGGCTTGGCGCTTTGTCCAAGTTGACTTTAAGGGAGCGCTTTTGCACAACGAAGACATCAACCACGTCTTTTTTTATTAAATCAACAAATTGTTGCATTTCATTATTATGTACCATCTTGGTCGCATGAAAGAGGGCATAATCACCATTGGTTAAGCGTGCAAAAACGATTTGGCAAGGACCAAAATCATTGGAAAACAGGAATTTTCCCCGCTTGCATTCTCCAATCCCGACTTCATCACATAAATTAAATTTCGCATCCGAAGCTAATACAGTTTCAACGGCGGCGCGGATAATAAGGTTTTGTAATAGTGGCATTTGTGGGGAGGCCGTTTTTGCCAGAATTTTTTTTAAATTTTCTACCGCACTTTTATTGGGGAAATCATCTGGATTTAAAAGCAAAGGCTCCGCTTCTGCATTAACATAAAAAATCTGCCAATCTGTTTTTTTTATCAATGCAAAAGAATTTGGTTTCAATGGGGAAGGCAAATCGGCGGCAATCGTTAAATCTTCTCGTGCCAATGCATTGACTAGAACTTGCTGCGGTTTTGCCTGCAGTGAATTTTTTTCTTTCGCAGGGAAAGAATGGAAAAAATGTTGTTCTTGGTTCTTAAAATAGACATTTTGCATAAATTTATCCAAAAAGCAAATTGTATAAAAAATATTCAGAAAAATCAATTTTTATATTTTAATAAAAAAAATACAGCTTTTTGGATAGTTTTAAACGGTTTCAAAAATTATTAACAACTGCCTGCAGTTAAAAATTTTAATCATAAGATAGTAAATTTCGTCAATACCGTGGTTGCATTCAGGCAACGTTATTTATGAGGTAACAATAGTCTTTAGTTGTTAACATAGCCGAAACACAGGATTCTAAATAAAATATGATCAGGACTAGAAATTTGTTAAACGATTACAGCAAATTTATTAACTTTTATGCTGGGGATATAAAAGGTACAGGTTATTTGGCATTTAGAGATTTACATAACCTGTTAAATGTAAATTCCGGCAACAAAGCATTAGATCCCTACTCTCTATATATATGTAAATGCTGAATAAGAATTACAATTTTATCTAATTCCCCCAGCATGTAGCCATGCCACATTCATTCCAACTTCTATGTTTCCCTGCTTAGGAAGTATAGAAACATTGTTCATCCGCTTCTATCCATGAATTTCCAAAATTATCGATTGCGAAGGGAGCGAATGATGCATTGCAAATACGGTAGCGGGTGGCGGAAAATCAAACGGCGCAAGATCGATTGCGTTACGGGTATTGGTATCCCGGTAGATGGATGTTCATAGGCATGCACATCTGGATCATTGTATACCTCAACAATGGCCCCTTGAGTAAGCGTGAGTGGGGTATGCAAATCCGGGCAGGCTACTGAGAATTCCACAAGATTTAAATTTAAGACAGCTGCTGCTAATTTAAATAAACGTTTATTTTCTTTACACATAGATTTGTCAATGGCAGTAAAAGAACCTTGTCTATTTTGTTTTACGACGCCAAGAATTTTTCCATAACACACTAAAACCCGGTACCAAGGCAAATGATTGTATGATTCCTCAACGATTACGAATTCCGAAAATTTAAAAAATTTGGCAAGTTGTGCTTTTAATTCAGAGGGACCGTCCGCCAGAAAACATTCATAATTTTCCTTGGTTTTATGAAGTGGTTTTAAAAGTAACGGATATGGGCAATGAGCAAGTTTGTTATTAAATAAACCATCATTAAACTCATTGACATGTACATCAATGGCTTTGGGGACGGGGATATCCGCATTTTCCAATAATTTGTTAACACAATAGTTATTGCGGCTAACATCGGTGCTGACAAACGAGTTGAAGGGGGTTAAGCCTTGATAAAAATAAAAATGTCTGTTGCCAAGAGAAATTCTGCAAGCTTGTATTTCCGGTAATAGTTGTGCTGGCAAATGCAATTTTAAAGCACTTTGATAATAACAGTTAACCTTGTTCATGCAAGATACCCAAAACCATTTTAACTTGTTTCTTATGCTACTGGATTTTTAAAATAATAGGAAAAAATTTGTACTATTATGTAAGTTATGGGGTTTAAGTGAGAATAAAATGCCTGTTACCGTAACACCAACGACCATTATATCCAAACCTGATAGCGCCAGCGTACACTCATCTTTTCTAGGCGCAAACCTTGCAAGTGGTTTTTTCGAAACCATTGGCAAACGAAATAGCCAGGAAGACGCCCTGGCAATCCATCAATTAGATGAAAAATTCGATGCACTCAGCCCGGAGCAAGCCCGGCAGCGCATGTGGACGGCGCTTAAAGTAATTGATCAAGGGGTCCGCGAGCAGCAAATTGAGGATGGTACTACGGTATCAACGACGCTTAGCGATAAAAAAGGCAATTTTATCACAGCGACTTTGGGTGATGCCGTAAGTTTCGCTGTTTTTTATGACCAACAAGGCAAGCCTTTGGGGGTGAAAAGGCTTAATGAGATCACTCATAAACCCGGTGATGAAACTGAACAAAATAGAATCAAAGAAGCTGGGGGTTTTGTTGCAAAAGTCTTTGGGGAATATCGGGTTGGGGGCCGCCTCGCAGTTGCCCGGGCGCTTGGGGATCATGAGTTTACTGGAGTTTGTGCCGATGCCCGCATCGACATTAATAACGTACAGGATCTGGCGGGTGAGCTTAAGCTTGATGTAAAGCAAATTGCCTCAATCCAAGTAATCACCACATGCGATGGTTTTACAGATGGGGCCGGGGCCAATAAGCAGTCAAAAGAAGAACATGAAGCTTATCTGCTGAAATGTTTGCAACATTTAGACGAGCCTGGCTTCCAGTCGCCGGATAAATTATCAAGAAAGCTGGCTTTGCAAGCGACAAAGGATGGTTCAGGGGATAATATTTCCGTTGCCATTGCCAATGTGGGGGAAAACGCATTTGCCTTAGGTGTATTTGATGGCCATGGCGGCAGTGAGGCATCATCTTATGCTGCGGAAAATTTTTCTAAAGTGTTAGATGAGGTGTTTGCATTGAGCGAAGAAGAATACGCCAGGCACCCTCATGGTGTTGCTCAAAACCCTGAAATTTATGCCAGGGATAATAAAACTCCAAGTGTTACTCATAATGATGAAAAGCAGGTTTCTTTGCAGGATAAAAGCACTCTTTTTGACCTTAAGGTGGCAAGAGGGCTTAAAGATTTGGAGGAGGATATTGCCAAGCTTTCGGTGACCCAGGATTTGCCTTTGCTGGGACAATTGTTTGCAATGCGCAAGGATGAGCAAGAGGAAAACCTTCGTATTAATTTGGAGAAACTACGCGATGAAGGTTTAGACAATGCGGCAAAAGTAATTAAATACCAGAATTACATGTATGAAAAAGTGCCCAAAGGCTACAACACCAACATTGGGCTGATGGATAATCTGCATCAACGGTTTACTGATCGTGCTGCGGAAGTTTTGGCGGTTGCGCAGAATTTAAGCCCTGATGCAGAGGCGCAGCGGGTGGGGGCAGACTTGGCTGTGCTCATGCAGCAAAACATAAGCCCACTGGAAAAACTTAAACAATGTGAAAAATATTTAGACGAAACAGCTCCTAACAGTAATAGAAAAAACGGTGATATTTTTAAGGAAGAATACCGCGCTATTAAAGAATTGCAAGATTTAAAAGCGAAGGTGACGGCTGACAATCGAATTTTAGAGAAAACCAAGCGGGAAGAAATAATACAAATTGCACAACAAGCAGCCCAGTTGCTGGAAGGTTCTGCAACTACCCAGGACAAAATTAATGCATACAAAGATTTTCTGGCCCAGTCATCTTCTACTGTAGGTCAGGGATTAACAAATGGCGAGCTCATTAACCGGGAAGTTGAAAAAAACAAAAAACTTAACTGGGCTGTAGATGAGTTGCTTGAGATGACCAATTCTTATATAAATGCATTAAAAAGCAATCATAAGGATGCTAGTCACTTAGCACCTTTGCAAGGAATTTTATATGATCACAACCGCTCTCCTGAAGCGAAAGTCAGGGCATTTTTTTCTCCGGAAAATGAGAAAAATTTTGCCCTTATCAAAGAAGACACAAGTTTGGCAGGACGAAAAGTTTTATTTGGTCTTGCAGTTGTGGGCATTATACTAACCGGTGTGCTTCCGGGGCTTCTGCTTACAGCCACATTTCATGCTTTCGGGTACAAGTTAACTGATTTACTGACAGACCCACCAGGCCCTACGCAAACTTATAAAGAAAAACTGAGCGGAGTAAAAACTGCGTTGGAGCCTTATTTAAATGAGGGTGACATTAGGCCTGACGCAAACAAAGAAGAGCAAGAACTGCCCCAACTAAATAATAAGTAGCCGTAGTGAACTACATCTAAAATAGGGTTTGCTCGATGGAGATATTTTTATCTATTTTTCCACCTTATTTTCAAGCCATGATATTTTCTTTGCTGAAATTGGAAAGCTCTTCGCGGCCTATTTGGCATTGACTACAAACTAGCAGTCAATCATTCCCAATATAATTCTTACCGGATCGTTTTACTTGAATTTTTATTATTTGCATTATGCCGGGTGTTTGTTAAGATGCTGCGTTACTCAATGCATGAATTTAAGGAATCACGAGGAAGCGTCATGAAGCAAACCATGGTCATGGGCAATTGGAAAATGAATGGAAGCGCACAAACCGTTTCCCAATTATTAAAAGACATTTTGCAAATTTTGCCTGGCAATATGGATGCGCAGTGCGTGGTATTTCCTCCCGCAATTTATTTACCTTTGGTGCAAAGCTTGCTTGCAAACACGAGTTTGAGCTGGGGGGCACAAAATGTTTACCCTCGGGAAGCAGGTGCTTATACAGGGGAGCTTTCAGCTCCTATGCTTAGAGACTATCATTGTCGATATGTATTGATAGGGCATTCCGAGCGCCGCCATTTATTTCATGAGGGTGAAAAATTTGTTGCGGAAAAATTCCACCATGTAAAAGATCATGATATGATACCCGTTCTTTGCGTAGGGGAGACCCTGGAAGAGCGAAAACAAGGTTTGACTGAAGACGTGATAACTCGCCAATTGTTGGCGGTTACCCAAAATGGCTCGCATGTGTTCAGGAATTGCATCGTTGCTTATGAACCTGTTTGGGCAATAGGCACAGGACAAACAGCATTGCCGGAGCAGGCTCAGGAAGTTCATGAATTTATACGTAGCTTCGTTGCTCAGTACGACCAAGAAGGCGCGCAAAAATTGACTATATTGTATGGGGGCAGTGTCAATGATGAAAATGCTCGCACTCTTTTCGCCATGCCGGATATAGATGGCGGTTTGGTAGGGGGTGCATCGCTTAATGCCCAACAATTTGTGGAAATAGTGAAATGTATCAATTAGTATTAATGGTTCATGTGGTGATTGCCATTGTGATAATTGGCTTGGTGCTGATTCAGCATGGCAAAGGCGCGGACATCGGTGCGGCCTTTGGTTCGGGCGCTTCCAATACACTGTTTGGCAGTCAAGGCACTGGCGGATTTTTGTTTAAGCTTACGGGTGGTTTGGCTTTGACATTCTTTGTCACGAGTCTGTCTTTGTCTTATATGGTTTCTTCTCAATATCAAAAAGCTGAGCAGCAAGCTATACCTAAGCAAGCTACACTCCCGGACAATAAAATTCCTGTACCTGTTGATGGTACAAAGCAATAAATAGTATTTCTATTTCCTCATCAAGGATGGTGTTGGAGCACGGGTGACTTTGTTACAGTCACAGGATGAGATGAGATTTGCCGAAGTGGTGGAATTGGTAGACACGCCGTCTTGAGGGGGCGGTGGCGAAAGCCGTGCCGGTTCGAGTCCGGCCTTCGGCACCATTATATGAGCAATACGAATGATGTTATCTGAATATTTGCCTGTTCTTGTATTTATCATAGTCGGACTGGGGCTGGGCGCTGTTATGCTCGGTGCTGGTTCTTTGTTATCCACCCACAAACCCGATCCGGAAAAAAACGCTCCTTACGAATGCGGATTTGAGGCATTTGAAAATTCTCGCATCCCCTTTGACGTGCGTTTTTATCTGGTTGCCATATTGTTCATCATCTTTGATCTGGAAACTGCGTTTTTCTTCCCGTGGGCATTAGTATTGCGCAAAATCGGCTGGTTTGGTTTTTCTGCAATGATGATTTTCCTTGGTTTGTTGGTGATTGGCTTTATTTATGAGTGGAAGCGGGGGGCACTGGAATGGGAGTGATGGCTGCTTCAGAACTACAAAAAAATGGTTTTGTTACCACGTCGGTCGATAAATTGCTGGGTTGGGCGCGCAGTGGTTCCATGTGGCCGATGACATTTGGGTTGGCTTGTTGTGCAGTAGAAATGATGCATGTAGGTGCGGCCCGTTATGATCTAGATCGCTTTGGAATTATTTTCCGTCCAAGCCCCAGGCAATCTGATGTGATGATTGTGGCCGGAACCTTATGCAATAAAATGGCGCCTGCGCTGCGCAAAGTTTATGATCAAATGCCTGAGCCCCGTTGGGTAATATCCATGGGATCATGCGCCAATGGCGGTGGTTATTATCATTATTCTTACTCTGTAGTTCGTGGCTGCGATCGCATTGTCCCGGTTGATGTCTATGTACCTGGCTGCCCGCCAACGGCTGAAGCCTTGTTGTACGGGATTATCCAGTTGCAGAATAAGATTAAAAATAAAGCCGTTATTGAGGCTTAGGTTTGTTTGTAGAAGGGTCTGGAAATTCCATTCCAAGAGTTTGTATTAAAACTCTCTTGTTGCCGGCAAAGTAATCCATACTGAAAATCCAGAAGGCAGCGAGCTCTGAGCATATCAAGGTATAAATACATGACAAAAAGTGAACGTTTAATTGAATCCTTACAAACTGAGCTGTCTACATCCCTGTTATCCATCGAAGAAGCTGTAGGGGAAGTTACGATTGAATGCAGCTTACCTTCGTTGCTGAGTGTTTTGCAGCAATTACGCAATCATGAAATGTTTGCTTTTGATCAGTTGATGGATGTATGCGCAGTTGATTACTTGCATTATGGCGAATATGACTGGGAAACCGAGTCGGCTACCGAAAGTGGTTTTTCCCGTGGCGTGGAACCTTTAGAAGCCAAAGCTTACGCATTAAATAAGCCCCGCTTTGCTGTGGTATATCATTTTTTGTCAACCATTAAAAACCACAGATTGCGCGTCAAAGTTTTTATTGAAGAATCCCATTTGGTTGTGCCATCCGTACATCATATCTGGAAAAGTGCAAATTGGTTTGAGCGTGAAGCTTATGATTTATATGGTATTTTATTTGAAGGTCACCCGGATTTACGCCGCATTTTGACTGATTATGGTTTTATAGGGCACCCATTCCGCAAAGATTTCCCTCTCATTGGGCATGTTGAAATGCGCTACGATGCCCAGTTGCAAAAGGTTATATATGAGCCTGTGAGCATCGAACCCAGAACTCTGGTTCCGAAGGTTATCCGCAGTGACAACCGTTACGTTGATACGCATCAAGGGGTGAACCATGATTGAGTTGCAAAATTATACCCTGAACTTTGGTCCGCAACATCCGGCGGCCCATGGTGTGCTCCGTTTGGTTATGGAGTTGGATGGTGAAACCATTGTCCGCGCAGATCCGCACATTGGTTTACTGCATCGCGCCACAGAAAAGCTGGCTGAAAGTAAACCTTACATTCAAAGCATCGGTTATATGGATCGTTTGGATTATGTATCCATGATGTGCAATGAGCATGCCTATGTGCGTGCTCTGGAAAAATTATTAGGCATTGAAGCGCCACTCAGAGCGCAGTATATCCGCACCATGTTTGATGAAATAACCAGAGTATTGAATCATTTATTGTGGCTGGGAGCCACCGCACTGGATATTGGTGCGATGACAGTATTTTTATATTGCTTTCGTGAGCGTGAAGATTTGTTTGATTGTTATGAAGCCGTGTCTGGGGCACGCATGCACGCTACATATTATCGGCCAGGTGGCGTAGCGCGCGATCTGCCTGATTCCATGCCGCAATATAAACCATCACGCTGGCATAATGAACGTGAAGTCGAGAAAATGAATGCCAACCGCCAGGGCAGTTTGCTGGATTTTTTATGGGCATTCACCGAGCGTTTTCCTCGTTGCGTCGATGAATATGAATCCTTATTGACCGAAAACCGTATTTGGAAGCAACGTACAGTAGACATCGGCGTAGTTTCTCCCGAGCAGGCACTGGAGTGGGGTTATAGCGGCCCTATGCTAAGAGCTTCCGGTGTAGCGTGGGATTTGCGTAAGAAACAACCTTATGCAGCTTATGATAAAGTCGATTTTGACGTTCCAGTAGGTAAAACCGGTGATTGTTATGATCGCTATCTGGTACGGGTGGCAGAGCTGCGTCAATCCAACCGCATCATTAGACAATGCATTGAGTGGCTACGCAATAATCCTGGTCCTGTCAAACTCGATGATAACAAGGTCGTGCCTCCCCGTCGCAGCGTCATGAAACATGATATGGAAGCGTTGATACACCATTTCAAATTGTTTACAGAAGGCTTTACCCTACCGCGTGGCGAAGTGTACAGCGCCGTAGAAGCGCCTAAGGGTGAATTTGGTATCTATTTGGTTTCTGATGGGGCAAACAAGCCCTATCGGCTCAAAATTCGGGCTCCCGGATTTGCTCATTTATCAAGTTATGATGAGATGGTAAGAGGGCACATGCTTGCGGATGGTGTAGCTATTTTAGCCAGCCAGGATATTGTGTTTGGAGAGATTGACCGTTAGGTTATGTTTTGAGCTTAATGTCAAAATGGGTAACGGCTTAAAACAGAATTATTTAATGATAGGTTTAGAACATGTCTGCTAACTCAGAAAAATTACTGCGGCGGCTACTCAGCAGTGAACGCATGCAAGAGATTGATGCCTGGATTGCTAAATATCCGGCTGATCAAAAACAATCAGCCGTCATGAGCGCGTTGCGCATTGTTCAGGAACAATACGGATCCTTGACTCAGGAACTCATGGACGCAATAGCTGACTATTTAGACATGCCACCTATTGCAGTTTATGAAGTCGCTACTTTTTATACCATGTATGAGCATAAACCGGTTGGCCGCCATCTGCTTAATGTTTGCACCAATATATCCTGCCAACTATGTGGTTCTGCCAAGGTAGTAAATTACTTAGAAGCGAAGCTTGGCATTAATCTGGGTGAGACTACGGCAGATGGTCGTTTTACGCTGCGCTCGGTTGAGTGTTTAGGTGCTTGCGTAAATGCCCCCATGATGCAAGTAAACAAAGAATATCATGAAAATCTGACGCCTGAAAAAATTGACAAAGTGTTGGAGGCGTGTGAATGAACATACCAGTGCATGCAAGATTATATCCATTGTTGCTAAGCATGTGCATGGCGGATAGAGGTGGTTGTCATGGTTGAATTAAATCAAGTTTGTTACCGCACATTCCATTTGGAGAAACCTTGGACTTTGGAAGCATACCAAAGCCTGGGTGGTTACAGCGCCTGGCGGCGGATTTTGCAAGAGCAGACACCACCCCAGCAAATCATTGAAGAATTGAAACGGTCTGCTTTGCGTGGAAGAGGGGGCGCCGGTTTCCCTACCGGGCTTAAATGGAGTTTCATGAATCGCAATTCCCCTATCCAGAAATACGTGGTATGCAACTCGGATGAAGGCGAACCTGGGACATGCAAAGATCGCGATATTTTGCGTAAAAACCCGCACCAATTGATTGAAGGCATGGCGATTGCTGGTTATGTAATGGGTGCTACAGTCGGTTACAACTACATCCGTGGTGAATTCTGGGAGCCTTACGAACGCACAGAAGCGGCTCTTAGAGAAGCTTATGCTGCAGGGCTTCTCGGTAAAAATATTTTGGGTTCCGGTTTTGATTTTGATTTATACAATCATTTAGGCGCAGGCGCTTACATATGTGGTGAAGAAACGGCCTTATTAAATTCCCTGGAGGGGAAAAGAGGCATGCCGCGCTTTAAACCACCGTTCCCAGCCAATTATGGTTTGTATGGTAAGCCGACCACCATTAACAACACGGAAACATTTGCCTCTGTGCCGGTGATTATGGAAAGAGGCGGCGAATGGTTCTTAAACTTGGGCAAACCCAACAATGGCGGCACGAAATGCTTCAGCGTCAGCGGTCATGTGAACAAACCGGCTAATTTCGAAATTCCTTTGGGTACCCCGTTTAAAGTATTGTTGGAGTTGGCAGGCGGCGTACGGGAAGGGCGCAAGATCAAAGCAGTCATTCCTGGCGGTACCTCTATGCCGGTACTGCCCGGAGATGTCATGATGAATTTGGACATGGATTATGACAGCATTCAGAAAGCAGGTTCAGGCTTAGGTTCAGGGGCTGTCATTATTATGGACGAGACCACTTGCATGGTGGATGCTCTTTACCGCATTTCCGAATTTTATATGGATGAATCGTGTGGGCAGTGCACTCCCTGCCGCGAAGGGACTGGCTGGATGGTGCGCTTGCTGCATCGCATCAAACATGGACACGGCGAGCCAGGTGATATAGAAAAATTGGTTAATGTAGCGGATAACATCGAAGGGCGTACTATTTGTGCCTTGGGGGAAGCCGCTGCCTGGCCTGTACAAAGCTTTGTAAAACATTTTTACCAAGAATTTGATTATTTCATTAAACATAAACAATCAAGTGTTGTTGGTGCAGGGGAACCCTTGCATTTTTAATCCATCAAATTTGCTGCTGTGCAAGATGAAATAAGCTTGGCGCAGGACAGACTGATGTATAAGTATCAGGTATAAAGCAATAATGCTGCATACAACGGCACTAGCCAATATTAATGAGTAAAGTTAAGTCTATTTAAGAAGGTTTAATAATGGCCACCATTGAAATCGACGGAAAAACATTAGAAGTAGAAAACGGTAAAATGATCATCGAAGTTGCTGATGAGGCTGGAATTTATATTCCCCGTTTTTGTTACCACAAAAAATTGTCAGTGGCTGCTAATTGCCGTATGTGTCTGGTTGAAGTGGAAAATGGCCGAAAGCCAGTGCCTGCATGCGCTACTCCGATTACCAATGGCATGAAAGTATTCACCAAATCCGAAGAAGCCATCCGTTCACAACAAGCGGTTATGGAATTTCTTTTAATCAACCACCCCTTGGATTGTCCTATATGCGATCAGGGTGGAGAATGCGAATTGCAAGATGTCTCCATGGGATTCGGTGCAGATGGTTCAGAGTACGACGAGAGCAAACGTGCAGTTACTGATGATGATCTTGGGCCATTAATCTCGACTGAAATGACTCGCTGTATTCACTGCACGCGCTGCGTTCGCTTCGGTGATGAAGTGGCAGGACTTCGCGAATTGGGAGCCACGAATCGTGGTGAAAAAATGCAAATCGGGACTTATGTCAAACACAGCATCACTTCCGAAGTTTCGGGAAATATCATTGATTTGTGTCCAGTCGGTGCTTTGACGTCAAAACCTTACCGGTTCACAGCCAGACCTTGGGAGTTGGTACAGCATGAAGGTGTAGCGCCCCATGATTGCCTGGGTTCTAATGTGCATTTGCATGTGCGCCGCAATCATTTAATGCGCGTAGTCCCTAAAGAAAATGAATTGATTAATGAAACTTGGCTTTCTGATCGCGACCGTTTCAGTTATTTAGGATTAAACAGCCCTGCCCGTGCCAGTCGCCCGATGATTAAGCGCGACGGGCAGTGGGAGCAGGTAGACTGGGAAGTAGCTCTTAAATTTGCTGCAGAAGGAATGAGCCGTGTTATCAAGCAGCATGGGCCGGAGCAGATGGCTGCATTTGCATCTCCTTCATCTACTCTGGAAGAGCTTTATCTTGTGCAAAAATTAATGCGTGAATTGGGTGTCCATAACTTGGATCATCGTTTACAGCAAAGCGATTTCCGCGATCAACACCAGCAAGCGGCCATGCCCTCCAGTTCATTACGTTATGCTGAAATTGAAAACCAAAATACCATTTTGCTAATAGGCTGTAATATTGATCGCGAAGTTCCTCTGGCAGGAATCCGGGTACGCAAAGCATTTCGCAATGGTGGAAAAATCTATGCCATCAATGTCATGGATTATGATTACCACTTCGATGTGGCGGAAAAAATCATTGTGGCGCCGCAAGATATCCCCATGCAGCTTGCCAGCTTGGTGAGCGCTTTGATAGGCGATCGCGGCGAATTGCCCGCAGAGGTACAAAAATTAATTATTGGCCTGACTCCGGATGAAAAGGTGCATACCCTGGCGCATGCACTTAGGCAGCCTAATGCAGCGATAATCACCGGTGCTATTTGTGAAAACCATCCGGATGCTTCTTTGTTGCGCACTTTGGTTCATATTTTGGAAACCATGGGCGGGGTACGAGTGTTGCGTTTAACCACGGGCGCTAACAGTGCTGGTGCATGGCTGGCCGGTATGCTGCCACATCGCGCTGCAGCTGCGAAAATGAGTGAACCTGCAGGATTGGATGTGCAAATGGCACTAAATGCCAAGTTAAAAGGCTATTTTCTAATGGCTGCAGAACCTGCTTTTGATTTTGACAATCCATATCGTACGCGGCAATCCATGTTGGCTGCCGAATTTGTCGTAGTGATGAGCGCTTTTCAGAATGAAGCCATTCAGGATTATGCAGATGTAATTTTGCCGATAGCGCCCTATGCAGAAACGTCAGGAACTTATATTAATGTGGATCACACTTGGCAAACCGTAAAAGGTGCTTTAGCACCCCACGGTGAATCGCGTCCTGCCTGGAAAATACTGCGCGTGCTAGGTAATCTTTTACACGTAAGAGATTTTGATTACCTTTCCTCAGAAGATGTGCTAAAAGAAATCAAAGAGCAGGCGGACATGATGTTAGAAACCCGCTATACGCCGTTTTATCCTGAATCTCTGCCGCAAGCACAAGAGCAATTGGTCCGCGTGGGCGAGTGGCCTTTGTATCGCTGCGATGCAATTGTGCGCCATGCGCTGGCATTGCAAGAATGCGCCGCCGCAGAATCTGCCTGCATTCATATTCATCCGAAAACTGCAGATAAGCTTAAATTAGATGAAACGGCTACTGTATCTCAGGGAGATATTGAGATAACATTGCCGCTTAAACGCGATGAGCGCATGGCCCCCGATGTTGTCTGGGTAGCAAATGCAATGCCTGAAACAGCAGATTTAGGCCATGCTTTTGCTGCAATAACTATCAAGCGCTAAGGTAAAAACATGCTACAAGATATCGGCATATTGCTGTGGATTATAATTAAAATTTTGGTAATTGTTGTACCATTGCTCCTGGCTGTGGCTTATTTGATTTACGCTGAGCGCAAGGTTATCGGTTATATCCAGGTGCGTGTGGGTCCTAACCGTGTCGGATTCCGCGGTTTATTACAACCTATTGCTGATCTTATTAAGTTGATTTGCAAAGAAATTATTATACCTACTCGTTCTAATAAATACCTTTTTATTATTGCCCCATTGCTTTCTTTAGCGCCTGCATTGGCAAGCTGGGCCGTCGTCCCTTTTCAGGAAGGTATGGTTCTGGCCAATATAAACGCCGGCGTATTGTTTTTATTTGCGATGAGTTCACTCAGCGTATATGGCGTGTTAATTGCCGGCTGGGCTTCAAATTCCAAATATGCTTTGCTCGGCGCTTTACGCAGTGCGGCACAAACGGTTTCTTACGAAATTTCGATGGGTTTTGCACTGGTGGGAGTATTGCTTGCTGCCGGTAGCATGAATCTTTCGGAAATTGTTTATTCACAACAGGGCGGTATCTTGCACTGGTGGTTCCTGCCATTATTGCCCTTGTTCATGGCATTCTGGATAGCCGGCATTGCTGAGACCAACCGCGCGCCTTTTGATTTGGTCGAGGGTGAATCTGAAATCGTCGCTGGTTTTCACGTTGAATATTCTGCGATAGGCTTTGCCCTGTTTTTCCTGGCTGAATATGCAAGCATGATTTTAATTTCAACCATCATCAGCGTTTTGTTCCTCGGCGGTTGGTTGTCGCCTTTTGAAGGCATCCCATTTTTAAATGACATCTTCTTCTTTGTTCCCGGGATTGTCTGGCTTTTGCTGAAGATTTCATTCTTTTTATTTGTTTATTTATGGATTCGGGCAACATTTCCCCGCTACCGTTATGATCAATTGATGCGCTTGGGCTGGAAAGTACTCATTCCTGTCACTATCGTCTGGGTTATTGTGACAGCCTTGATGGTGATAGCAGAAGTTAAGCCCTGGTTTTAAAGATTATTTTAAGTATTGACAAAGCAAATGAGCCGCTAATGAAAAATGCATATCGATACATTAAGCACTATATCCGCAGTTTTACACTGATAGAGCTTTTGGTTGGATTGGGAGTAACAGTCAAATATTTCTTCAAGAAAAAAATTACTGTGCAATTCCCTGAGGAAAGAACGCCGATTTCTCCACGCTTTCGCGGGTTGTTGGCTCTGCGCCGCTATGCAAACGGCGAGGAACGCTGCATTGCATGTAAATTATGCGAGGCAGTTTGTCCGGCATTGGCAATTACAATTGAGTCAGAGCCCCGGGAAGATGGCTCACGCCGCACCACCCGATATGATATTGATACATTTAAATGCATCTATTGCGGTTTGTGTGAAGAATCTTGTCCGGTTGATTCCATCGTAGTTACGCCTATTCAACATTATCACTATACAGAGCGTGGCCAAAATATCATGACGAAAGAAAAATTGCTTGCTGTAGGCGACTTAATGGAAAAACAATTGGCTGCAGATAGAAAAGCCGACGAAAAATACCGATAAATGAGGTAAAAAAATGCACGAATCATTGCTGCAATGGGTTTTTTATATTTTTGCTGGAATGTCTATATTTTCAGCACTAATGGTGATTACGCAAAATAATCCGGTACGTTGTGTGCTTTTTCTGGTGCTCACCTTCATCTTAAGTTCAGTTTTATGGATGCTAGCGGGCGCGGAATTCTTGGCTTTAATTTTGGTGCTCGTTTACGTAGGAGCAGTCATGACGCTCTTCCTGTTTGTGGTCATGATGCTTAATGTCGACATAGAATCCATGAAGGCTCATTTCATGAAATATTTGCCTTTTGGTTTAATGCTAGTGGCCTTGCTGGTTGCGCTTTTATGGGTTGCTATCCCGCAGGGTGCGTTTCAAACTGGTGTTGAAATGTCAGTAGCGGTAGACCGTGTGGTTAATGAAAGCCTGGTGCCTGCGGGAGATGCATTGCCCGAAAATATTTCAAACACCGAAAGCTTGGGCATGGTGCTTTATACCGATTATGTGTTTGCTTTTGAAATTGCTGCAGTTATTTTGCTGGTCGCCATAGTTGCAGCCATCACCTTGGTGCATCGCCGTCCCATGCGCTCGAAGCAGCAGAATGTCGTTCGCCAAATCATGACTCGACCTGAAGACCGGCTAGAGTTGGTTAAAATGAAGCCAGAAAATACGTAAGCTTTTAATAAAGTTAGTTTCTTGATTGAACAATGAGAATTAATCCTTGGGGAATTCTGCATGATACCGGTTACACATTACTTGATACTAAGTGCTATCTTATTTGGGCTGAGTTTAATTGGAATTATTCTCAATCGCCGCAACGTGATTTTATTGCTGGTTTGCATTGAATTAATGCTGCTTGCTGTAAACACTAATTTTGTGGCTTTTTCGCATTATTATGGCAGCCAGGCCGGCGAAGTCTTTGTCTTTTTTATTCTGACCGTAGCAGCGGCAGAAGCGGCAATCGGTTTGGCCATTGTGATGTTGCTTTACCGTAACCGCGGCAATATTGATGTAAACAAGATGAACCATTTAAAAGGGTAACAACGTGAGTATTTTACAGTGCTGTGTGATCATTGTTCTGGCACCTTTATTCGGTAGTGTGGTTGCTGGTTTTTTGCGTAAACAAATTGGCCGCTCTGGAGCCCATAGTGTTACCATAGTCGGTGTTGCCCTTTCTCTCGTGTTATCCCTTTATATCGCTTACATGATTCTTACAGGAGCAGCTCCTGCACTGAATATGAATTTGTACACTTGGGCGAATGGTGGAGCTTTATTCCCTTACAGTTTCAACATCGGTTTTTTAATTGATCCCCTTACCGTCGTGATGATGGTGATCGTCACTTTTGTATCCTTGCTGGTGCATATCTACAGCATAGGGTATATGGCGGACGATAGCGGCTATCAGCGTTTTTTCAGTTATATTTCCTTATTTACTTTCATGATGCTGATGCTGGTTACTGCCAATAACTTCCTGCAATTATTTTTTGGTTGGGAAGGCGTGGGGTTGGTTTCCTATTTACTCATCGGGTTCTGGTATGAAAAGGAATCGGCAATCCAAGGCAATTTAAAAGCGTTTTTGGTGAACCGTGTCGGTGATTTTGGTTTCATTCTCGGTATTGGTTTAGTGCTGGCTTACACAGGCAGTTTGGATTATGCAACTGTCTTTAATGGTGTAAGTTCCCTGGCTAATGAAAGCATGGAAGTATTTGCCGGACATCCATGGTCGGTTATCACCGTAACCTGTTTGTTGCTGTTTGTTGGTGCTATGGGTAAATCTGCACAAGTTCCGTTGCATGTATGGCTGCCCGAATCCATGGAAGGTCCTACTCCTATTTCAGCTCTTATCCATGCCGCTACCATGGTGACCGCTGGTGTATTCATGGTCGCGCGCATTTCACCCATGATTGAATATTCGATGACGGCTTTGAGCGTAGTACTAGTAATTGGAGCCACAGGCGCTTTGTTTACTGGCATATTAGCGTTGGTGATGAATGATATTAAGCGGGTTGTCGCTTATTCTACCCTGTCGCAGCTTGGCTATATGATGGTTGCTATGGGTGCATCTGCATTCAGTGCGGGTATTTTTCATTTACTGACCCACGCATGCTTCAAAGCATTGTTATTCTTGGCTGCCGGTTCCGTTATCATTGGCATGCACCATGAGCAAGATATGCGTAAAATGGGTGGTTTGTGGCGAAAAATGCCGATTACTTATCTAACTTTTTTAATCGGTACTTTGGCACTTTGTGCAATTCCTCCATTTGCCGGATTTTATTCCAAGGATACGATTATTGAAGCGGCGCAATTATCAGAAATTCCAGGAAGTGCTTATGCTTACTTTTGTGTCGCTGCCGGAGCAATGGTTACCGCACTTTATTCATTCCGCGCCTTGTTCATGACATTCCACGGTAAGCCGCGCATGGATGAGCATACTTGGTCTCACGTCCATGAATCGCCTTGGGTAGTTTGGTTGCCTCTGGTTATTTTAGCTATCCCTTCGATTATCCTGGGCTTCATTTTGTATATGCCTATGTTGTTTGCTGCCAATCCTTTGCTAAAAAGCTCGCTATTTGTCTTGCCGCAATACGATGTGTTGGCAAAAATTGCCGAAGAAGGGGTTTCGGCTTGGGAAGCTATCGCGCATGCTTTCGTTTCTCCCGTGTTTTGGCTGACATTAAGCGGTGTGTTGCTGGCCTGGGTGGCGTACGTAGCAGTTCCAACTATCCCTGCCGTGTTCGCCCGCACTTTTTCCTGGGTTTATAAGATTCTTAAAAATAAATATGGTTTTGATGCATTCAACGATGTGGTTTTTGTAAAAGGTTCAAAAACATTGGGTCAAATGTTTTACCGCATCGGCGATCAAAAACTGATTGATGGCATGATTGTAAATGGTTCGGCTAAAACAGTGAAATGGTTGGCTGTGAAAAGCCGGGTAATACAAAGCGGATATTTATATCATTACATTACAGTAATGGTACTGGGGTTGTTTGGATTCCTTTGCTGGTTATTGCTCGGCTAAGTATTGCGATTTAGGGTTATGTAACCTGGGCTAAAAATAAGGTAAGAGTATGCATCATTTGCTCAATTTGTTGATTTGGTTACCCATCATAGGCGGGGTGTTTGTTTTTCTAACTGGTGATGATAACAATCCGAATGTATCTCGGTATTTATCTTTATTTACGGTTATCTTAACCTTGCTGATTTGTATTCCGTTAATGGCTGGCTTTGATATTGATTCACCAGGTATGCAATTTGTAGAAGACATGGCGTGGATGCCTGCTTTGGGAATTCGTTACAGCCTGGGTATCGATGGTCTGTCTCTTCTCTTAATTATTTTGTCTATCTTTACCAATTTAATTGTCATCTTGGCTACCTGGGACAGTATTAAAAAGCGTATAGGCCAATACATGGCGGCTTTTTTAATCATGCAGGGCTTGTTGGTCGGTGTGTTTTCTGCTCTGGACGCCATTGTGTTTTATATTTTCTGGGAGGCAACTCTTATCCCTATGTATTTGATCATCGGGATTTGGGGTTCTGATAATCGCGTCTATGCTGCTATCAAGTTCTTTTTATATACATTTCTTGGCTCTGTGCTCATGCTTGCTTCCTTTTTATATCTGGGATATTTGGCAGGCACCTTCAAAATAGAAACATTGTATGCAGTTAAATTGGGGATGACTGCGCAAACTTTGATATTCATTGCATTTTTCTTAGGTTTTGCTATCAAGGTGCCCATGTTCCCGGTGCATACCTGGTTGCCCGATGCGCATACCGAGGCGCCAGCTGGCGGTTCAATTGTTTTGGCAGCCATTTTATTAAAATTGGGCGCATATGGGTTTATTCGCTTTTCACTGCCTATTGTTCCGGACGCATGTAATCAATATGCACCGCTCATGGTGGCTTTGTCGTTGATTGCAGTAGTTTATATTGGTTTGGTCGCAATCATTCAGCGCGATATGAAAAAGCTAATTGCTTACTCTTCCATTTCGCATATGGGATTTGTCACCTTAGGATGCTTTGCCATATTCGCCATTGCTAAAAACGGCGGATTGCAAAATGCAGGCCTGATTTTGGAAGGGGCTATTGTTGTAATGATTTCACACGCGTTTATCTCAAGCGCAATGTTCGCTGGGGTAGGTTATCTTTATGAGCGCATGCATACAAGGCAAATTAAGGATTTTGGCGGTGTTGTCAATACGATGCCGGTATTTGCCTCATTTTTCATGTTGTTTGCCATGGCTAATGCCGGGTTGCCAGGAACGTCTGGATTTGTCGGTGAGTTCATGGTGATCCTTGGCAGCATGAAAGCTGGTTTTTGGGTCGCCTTTTGGGCTGCTACTACATTAATTCTTGGCGCGGCCTACACTTTGTGGCTGTATAAGCGGGTAATATTTGGCCCAGTAGCCAATGAGCAAGTGGCGGAATTGAAGGATCTTTCCGGTTTTGAGTTTAGCGCTTACGCTTTATTGGCATTCATGGTTATTGTCATTGGCGTTTACCCTAAACCAATGGTGGATTATGTACATCATACGGTAAGTTATACCTTAGCTCAGGCAGAAAAATCCAAGTTGTAAGCGTCGTAACTTTTCGCATCTAATGAAGGCTAATTGAAATGGTTGAATTATTGAATAACATTCATGTCGCTTTACCAGAAATGATCATTTTGGTAACAGCATGTGTGGCTTTACTCGGTGAGCTGTTCATAAGCCGCCGCTTTCCAGCTATCGTTTTTCTTTGCGCCAGTGCCGGATTACTACTGGCAGCCATAGTCAGTTTTGTCTTCGTGGGGCAGTTTCAAATTTTAGCCTTTCAGGGCCTTTTTATTAGCGACGATGCAGCTCAGTTAATGAAGCTCTTTATATATATATCTGTCTTTTTGTGCTTCTTTTATTCAAGGGACTACATTAAGGAAAGGCAAATTCCAACTGGTGATTATTACATTCTCGGGCTTTTTTCGACTTTGGGAATGATGACTTTGGTATCGGCTCACTCATTGCTGACGATATATTTGGGACTGGAGCTTTTGTCTCTGCCTTTATACGCCATGGTGGCGATTCGCCGCAACAACAGCGATGCTTCGGAAGCAGCGATGAAGTATTTTATCATGGGCGCCATAGCTTCCGGCATGTTGCTGTATGGCATTTCGCTTGTGTATGGAGCTACCGGTAAACTGGATTTATTACAAGTTGCTAATGCGATTGCAGCAAACTGGCGGCAGGAAAGCGGCATGTTGTCTTTTGCACTGGTATTCATCATAGCAGGCGTAGGATTTAAATTGGCTGCTGTCCCATTTCATATGTGGGCTCCGGATGTCTATCAGGGTGCGCCAAGCTCCGTCGCTTTGTTTGTCAGTACCGCACCTAAAATTGCAGCAGTCGGCATGGCATTTCGCTTGCTTACCTTAGGGTTAGTCGACTTAAGCGCCCAATGGCAGCAGTTAATTCTTATCATGTCTTTATTTTCTGTAGGTATAGGAAATCTGCTTGCCATTGCGCAACCAAACATCAAACGCATGTTAGCGTATTCAGCCATTTCACATGTAGGTTATGCGCTGTTTGGCATTCTTGCGGCAACGGCCGAAGGTTATGCTGCTGCATTGTATTATGTATTGGTTTATGTGCTTATGTCTGCCGCCGCGTTTGGCATGATCATCCTGATGTCGCGTTCAGGCTTGGAAATTGAGCAAATCGATGATTTAAAAGGGATAAACAAGCGCAATCCCTGGCTTGCCTTTATGATGATGGTAGTCATGTTTTCCATGGCCGGCGTGCCTCCGACCGTTGGCTTTTTTACCAAATTATTAGTGTTGAAAGCTTTGGTCGATGTGCATTTAACCTGGGTTGCTACTTTAGGCCTGGTGTTCGCTGTTATCGGTGCATTTTATTACTTGCGGATCGTTAAAGTTATGTATTTTGATGATGCACAAAATCCGGCGCCCATTACTGTATCGGCTGCTACTAAAGCTGTGTTTTCTGTCAATTGCTTGGCGCTCTTATATTTCGGCATATTTCCTGGTGCGTTGATTGCAGCATGTGTCAATGCATTTGCTAGATAATTGGACAAGGGTCTGGGATCAAAGAGAAATTTTATTATTTATTGATGAATGACTTGCTAAATGAGCCAGTCGTGCGTATAATTGGCCTCAGTTGATGCGGGGTGGAGCAGCCTGGTAGCTCGTCGGGCTCATAACCCGAAGGTCGTAGGTTCAAATCCTGCCCCCGCTACCACTATAAAACAAACCCCATTTATGGGGTTTTTTATTATGTGCATTTGCAACAGATTTGAATCATAGCAATTTTCACATTCAGCATAAGATGAAATCAGGTGATGGACTTTGCATCCCTCGCAGTGGCTTGACACCTTCATAAGTAAAGGATCTTTTCAGATGAGCGTATAAGTTTACTTGGGCAAGTAACAAGGATGTCATTAACTATGAGATGTGTATGAAACAAGACGAAATTGAACAGCTAATTACACCGACCATAGAAGATATGGGATATATACTGTGGGGATGTGAATATCTTGCACAGGGTAAACATTCGCTCTTACGCGTTTACATTGATCATGACAATGGTATTGGTATCGAAGACTGCGAACGGGTCAGTCGCCAAGTCAGTGCCCTTCTCGACGTTGAAGATCCAATACCTGGTAATTACAGTTTGGAAGTATCATCTCCTGGCATACCAAGGCCGTTATTCCACAGTTGGCAATACCAAAATTATCTAGGCCAAGGCGTTCAAATTAAATTATTTAAACCTGTTGCCGGCCAAAGAAAATTCACTGGGATTATTACATCAGCAGACGAAACCCGTTTGGTGTTAACCATTGATGATGAAGCCCAGGAGTTTCTTTTTTCTAATGTTGCGAAAGCAAATTTGACAGTCTAGTGAGGCGAACAATGAGCAAAGAATTGTTATTAGTTGCTGAGGCGTTATCCAATGAAAAAGGGGTACGGAAAGAAGTTGTTCTTGAGGCAATTCAAGCTGCTTTAGAATCAGCAACACGGAAGCTTTATGGGATGGAACTGGGTGTTCGAGTGAAGCTTGACCCGCGGACTGGCGAGTATGAAACCTTTCGTTATTGGGATGTGGTTGCCGAAGACGAGGACGTTGAATTCCCTGACCGTGAATTGACTTTGGTGCAAGCTAAAGAGCGCAACCCCAGCATTGAAATAGGTGGTCGCATTGAAGAGCAAATGCCTTCCATTGAGTTTGGACGTATAGCTGCCCAAACAGCAAGACAAGTTATCGCACAAAAAGTACGCGAAGCTGAACGTCGGCAAGTTGTGGAACAGTTTATGAGTAAACTGGGACAGCTTGTTTACGGTACGGTGAAAAAAGTTACGCGCGATAATATTATTATTGACTTGGGTGGAAAGGCTGAGGCTTTTATGCCGAGGACGGAAATGCTTCCGCAAGAAATGTTCCGGCCTAACGACCGCGTGCGCGCTTATCTGTATGATATCATTGAACAAGCCCGTGGCCCGCAATTAATGGTGAGCCGTACTCGTAAAGAAATGCTTATCGAGTTATTCAGAATTGAAGTACCTGAAATTGGCGAAAACGTCATTGAAATTAAAGCAGCTGCGCGCGAACCCGGTAGCCGCGCAAAAATTGCTGTCAAAACGAATGATGGCCGCATCGACCCAATTGGTGCTTGCGTGGGCATGCGTGGTGCTCGCGTCCAAGCTGTCTCCAGTGAATTGGGCGGCGAGCGTGTTGATATTATCCTCTGGGATGATAATCCGGCTCAATTGGTTATCAATGCCATGGCACCTGCAGACATTTCATCTATTGTTGTCGACGAAGATACACATGCTATGGATTTGGCTGTACAAAAGGATCAATTATCGCAAGCCATTGGCCGCAATGGGCAAAACGTGCGTTTGGCCAGCCAATTAACCGGCTGGACGCTTAATGTCATGACGGTTGAAGAATTTGAAGATAAAAGTCAGGCAGAATCAACTAAAATTATAAAATTATTTACTTCGGCCCTGGATATAGACGAAGAAATTGCGCTGCTTTTAGTTTCACATGGATTTTCTTCTTTGGAAGAAGTTGCCTATGTACCGAAAGAAGAATTGCTAGCCATTAACGAATTTGATGAAGAAATCGTCGAAGAATTGCGCAGCCGCGCTAATGATAACTTGTTGACGCAAGCATTATCTTCTGGGCAAAACACCGTTAGTTCCGAGCTTTTGGCACTGGAAGGAATGACGGAAGAGTTAGCTGAACGCCTTGCCGCAGCAGGTATTACGACTTTGGACGATTTAGCTGAACAGTCAGTCGATGAACTTCTGGAAATAGCAGGAATTACAGAAGAAAAAGCAGGTGCATTGATCATGAAAGCACGGGAACCGTGGTTTCATCAGAATAAAGCATGAGCACCAAAGGTGTAAGTTGTGCAGTAATGCCAGGTTCTAAAAATTGCAGGTGAAAATAAGTGCTACTGCTCGCAAGAGCTCATTTTTATCCAGACTAGAACATGGCTAGCATAAACTTAATGTTTAAGAATTTAGAACGTAAGAGCGATCCCGATGGATGGCTGGATGAGGATTAAATTATGGCGGATGTAACGGTTAAGCAATTAGCACAAGTCGTGGGTATCCCTGTTGAGCGCTTACTAAACCAGTTGCAAGAAGCTGGATTATCTTTTACCAATGATGAGCAAACCGTAAACGAAGAACAAAAACGGATATTGCTAAATCATTTAAAAGGCAGCAACGAAGCACGTACCGCTCCCGAGCGGATCACTTTGCGACGCAAAAGCGTCTCACAAGTGACTTTAGGTCATGACTCGCATAGTGGTAAAACAGTAAACATTGAAGTAAGAAAAAAGAAAACTTACGTCAAAAGAAGCCTCTTGGAGCAAACAGCAGAATCTGAGGTGGAAGAACAAGCAGTGGAACTTGAAGTTCCCTTGGAGGAAACTGCTACAGTTACTCCTGAAGCGGAGGTTGTAGAAGAACCCGTGATGGGCGAAGAGCAAAGCCCCGTGCAGGCAGATGACGAGGCGCCAGTTCAAGCTGGTGAAACTGATTCTGCAACGGGTGAAAACCACATTGAGGAAGTGGTTGCAACAGCTGCTGCGGCTCCTGGCCATGTTGCTGAGAAAAAAGAAAAACCTGTTTCGCCTGAAGAAAGTAAAGCTGAGAAAGCGAAGAAAAAAGCGCCTAAAAATGATTTTGAAGACAAGGCTGAAAAAAGCGACTTTAAAAAAGGCAAGAAAAAAAGCAAATACCAGCCAGTTATTCACGATGACGCTGAACATGATTTAATGGTGCCAAAACGCCATAAGCCTAAGAAACGCAAAACTGAAAAATCCGATAAATATCGCGAGGCAGAAGAAGCTTTGACGCATGGATTTGCAATGCCTACCATGCCTGTTGTCCGGGAAGTATCCATCCCTGAAACCATTACAGTCGCAGAACTTGCAAAACGTATGTCTGTTAAGGCCGCCGAAGTGATTAAAGTCATGATAGGTCTTGGTGCCATGGCGACCATTAACCAAGTTATCGATCAAGAGACAGCGATCATCGTAGTTGAAGAAATGGGGCATATTCCGCGACCGCTTAAAGAAGATGCCATTGAGCAAAATCTCGGCGATGTATTGAGTAAAGGAAGTCATGAAGAAGCGCGCGCACCTGTGGTAACGATCATGGGACATGTCGATCATGGAAAGACTTCGTTGCTCGATTACATCCGCCGTACAAAAGTAGCTGCCGGTGAAGCAGGTGGTATTACTCAGCACATCGGTGCCTACCACGTGCATACACCGAAAGGAAATATCACATTTCTGGATACGCCGGGTCATGCTGCGTTTACCGCAATGCGTGCCCGCGGCGCCCAGGTAACCGACATTGTAATTTTAATTGTGGCGGCAGATGATGGTGTGAAACCACAAACCATCGAAGCAGTCCAACATGCGAAAGCTGCCAAAGTCCCTATGATCGTTGCCGTGAATAAAATGGATAAACCGGGGGTTGATCCTGAGCGTGTGATGAATGAATTGTCCAATTATGAAGTGATTCCCGAAGCTTGGGGTGGCGATACAATGTTCGTAAACATTTCTGCAAAAACTGGCCAGGGTGTGGACGAGTTATTGGATGCGATTTTATTGCAGTCAGAAGTTCTTGAATTAACTGCGCACACTGATGGCGCAGCCAAAGGGGTAGTGATTGAATCCAGATTGGATAAGGGACGTGGTCCAGTTGCCACTGTGCTTGTGCAAAATGGTACTCTGCACAAAGGCGATATTTTATTGGCTGGACTGCAATATGGACGCGTACGTGCTTTGGTTGGCGACAACGGCATGCCGGTTGAATCGGCAGGGCCTTCCATGCCGGTAGAGATATTGGGCTTGTCTGCCATTCCCCATGCTGGTGATGAAGCTTTGGTTGTTCCTGATGAAAAAAGGGCGCGTGAAGTTGCGCTTTTCCGTCAAGGTAAATTCCGCGATGTAAAATTGGCCAAGCGTCAAAAAGCTTCTCTGGAAGGCATCATCGACACCATGAATGCAGCTGAGACGAAAATTTTAAATGTGGTACTGAAGGCTGACATGCAAGGCTCTGTGGAAGCGATAGCGGATGCATTGGTTAAGCTTTCCACCGATGAAGTAAATGTTAAAATTATTGCCAGCGGTGTCGGCGGCATCACAGAATCAGACGTGCATTTGGCTATAGCTTCTAATGCGTTGTTAATTGGCTTTAACGTGCGCGCCGATGCTGGGGCAAAACGTCTGGCCGAAGTAGAAGGTGTGCCACTGCACTATTACAGCGTAATTTACGACATCGTGGATCAAGTAAAAGGTGCTTTATCAGGCATGCTTGAGCCAACCTTTAAAGAAGAAATCATCGGGGTCGCCGAGGTTCGCGACGTGTTCCGTTCACCCAAACTGGGTGCTATCGCCGGTTGCATGGTCATCGAAGGCACTATTAAGCGTAATAATCCTATTCGTGTATTGCGTAACAACGTGGTGATTTATGAAGGTACTCTTGAATCCTTGCGCCGCTTTAAAGAAGACGTGGCGGAAGTGCGCCAGGGATTTGAGTGCGGTATCGGCGTTAAAAACTATAATGATGTTAAGACGGGCGATTTGATTGAAGTCTACGAGACCATTGAAATCAAGCGCGAAGCATGATGACTTATTAACCCGTTCGGCGCTGGATATAAATCCAGCGCAAAACCCATAATCGCTGTGGTTGATAAGGAAAGAATATGAGTAATGATTTTAAACGTACAGACCGGATTGCCGAGATAATCCTGCGCAAGTTAGCGCATATTATTCAACAGGAAGTAACTGACCCGCGTTTGCCTAAATTCATCACGATTTCTGCTGTGAAGGTGTCCAAGGATTTAAGCCATGCAAAAGTGTATTTCACGGCATTAAACCATGAGCCTGAAAAGACTGTGCTGATTTTGAATACTGCAGCCAGTTATTTGCGTACTATTTTGGCAAAGACAATCAAGCTGCGCACCGTTCCCCAGCTTCATTTCGTTTACGATGAATCGATCGAGTATGGAAAACGCTTAAGCCGTTTGATTGACGAAGTTAATCCTGCAAGTGATGAAGACGAATAAAACAGACAAGCAAAGCATAAATGGCATCCTCTTGGTTAACAAGCCGTTGGGTTTGACTTCTAATGGCGTGTTGCAGCGTGTAAAACGTTTGTATAATGCCAAAAAAGCAGGGCATACCGGCAGCCTTGATCCTTTAGCCACAGGCATGTTGCCTGTTTGTTTTGGCGAAGCAACCAAATTTAGTCAATATTTGCTTGATGCTGATAAATGTTACGAAGTGACGGCGCGTTTAGGCATTAAGACCACGACTGGCGATACTGCCGGTGAAATGATTGCTGTAGTAAATGATTTTTCTATTCCACTGGATGAATTGCAGCATGCCTTAAAATTTTTCATTGGGACAACGCAGCAAACGCCTTCCATGTTTTCTGCTTTAAAACACCAGGGGACACCGCTTTATAAGCTTGCACGGGCGGGGATAGAAGTCCCGCGGCAACCACGAGATATTCACATTCAGGAAATTGAGCTTCTGCATTTTGATGGGGTGGAATTCAAGCTTAAAGTATTGTGCAGCAAAGGGACTTACATCCGTAATTTAATTGAAGACTTGGGCGATAAGCTGGGCGCGGGAGCTCACGTGACCCAATTGCACCGGGTTTATACGTTAGGGTTTAAAGATGAACCCATGTATACTTTGGAAAATTTGCATGCACAACCGTCTAGCGAACTTTGCCAACGCTTATTACCAATGGATCGCGCCGTATGGCATTTACCTAAATCATTCTTGCAGGCAGAAGAAGTAGGTGCCTTGCGACAAGGAAAAATCATAGGCACGGCTGAACGCATCACTGGGTGCATACGCTTGTATCAGCAAACGGATGCCCAGTTTTTAGGATTGGGGGAAATTCAGGACAAAGGATTATTAAAGGTAAAACGCTTGTTAGCTGCCGATGCAATACAATAAACGTACAATAAACCTATTTTTAATACTTGTTTCCCTGCTCTCACCTTGGTAAAATCCCACCTTTTGAAAAACAGACGTTGAACAGCTTCGTTTTTTTTGCTAAATTTTGTGAAAACTGATTGTACCTGTCCTGTGGATTAAGTTTTTTGCAATAAAATTTTAAAAATGCTGTACAATATCGGTTGAAAAATTACTTAGCCTATTTCCAGGAGTAAACAATGTCGCTAACGAGCGCACAAAAAGCAGAAATTATCAATGAATTCAAACGTGCCGATCAAGACACAGGCTCACCTGAAGTGCAAGTTTCTCTGATGACCGGTCGTATTAATTATTTGACCGCGCATTTTAAAGAGCACAAAAAAGATTTCCACTCTCGTCTTGGCTTGCAAGAATTAGTAAACAAGCGCCGCAAGCTTTTAAAATATTTGAAAAGAAAAGACCCTGCACGTTATTCTACTTTAATTCAAAGTCTTGGTTTGCGAGATTCCTATTGATTATCAGCAACCAAATGTATGGGGTTGATACAAGGAACGTTTTTTAACTAGAAAAGCGCAGTACTCTGCGCTTTTTTTTTCTATGCTAACTGCAGCTTATTTTGTGAGGTTTTTAGGTTAGTAAATACGATGAGCTTTTGGCAATTCGTTAAGTCTCTAAAAGCAAATGAATGTTCATCAAGCATCTTGCCCGGATGCTTTCTCAGCGTTCTGGATGATAAAAGCTCTTGCCTAATCACAATCTTCTGTAGGAAATAATTAAGAGGTAACTCACGTGGCTAAATATATAAAAGAAATACAATTCGGAAAACACACGTTGCGGCTTGAAACCGGAGAAATAGCCAGGCAAGCCGATGGCGCAATTTTTGCTACCATGAATGGTACGCAAGTTTTGGTAACCGTCGTTGGTAATAAAAATGGTGCCGAGAAAAATAATTTTTTCCCGCTAACGGTTAACTATCAAGAAAAAACCTACGCAGCTGGGAAAATCCCAGGAGGATTTAACAAGCGCGAAGGGCGGCCAAGTGATCATGAAACCCTGGTTTCCCGCTTGATTGACCGTCCTATCAGGCCATTATTCCCCGATGATTTCTACAATGAAGTACAAATTATCGCTACCGTGATGTCGCTTAATCCCGAAGTGCCAGCCGATGTCGTATCCATGATTGCAGCTTCTGCAGCTCTGGCAATTTCCGGTTTGCCCTTCCAAGGCCCCATCGGTGCAGCCCGCGTTGGCTACAAAGACGGTATTTATACTCTGAACCCAAGCTATAAAGAGCAAGAAACTTCTGAACTTGATCTCATCGTTGCAGGTACCGAGAATGCAATTTTGATGGTGGAATCAGAGGCACGTGAACTCAGTGAAGAAGTTATGCTGGGTGCCGTGTTATACGGTCATGAAATGATGAAAGATGTAATCAAAGCCATCAAGGAATTGGCTGTCGAAGCCGGTAAACCTGCCTGGGTTTGGTCGGCGCCGCAAATTGATACATCTTTATTGGCTCGCATTGAAGCATTGGGGAAAGCACCTATCACTGAAGCTTATTTGCTGAAAGACAAACAAAAACGTTACCAGCGACTCAATGAATTGCGGGAAGACATTACGATTTCTTTAATGCAGGAATATGAAGAATTGGATGCAACTGCGGCAGCCAGTTTAATCAGTAATCTTGAAAAGAATATTGTACGCAACCGTATTTTGGATGGTGAGCCACGCATCGATGGCCGCGATTTAAAAACTGTAAGACCTATTGC
The DNA here is from genome assembly GCF_003989745.1 of Legionella septentrionalis. Taxonomy (GTDB): domain Bacteria; phylum Pseudomonadota; class Gammaproteobacteria; order Legionellales; family Legionellaceae; genus Legionella_A; species Legionella_A septentrionalis. The sequence continues at coordinate 2,865 of NZ_RZGS01000013.1, read as the reverse complement.
CATCCGCACCAGTCTCTTAGAACGAGTACATGGCTCTGCCTTATTTACCCGCGGCGAAACCCAGGCTATTGTGGCCGCGACTTTAGGCAGCGAGCGCGATGCTCAGACGCTGGATAAATTGGAAGGCGAGACCAAAGAGCGCTTTATGTTGCATTATAATTTTCCGCCTTATTCCGTCGGTGAAACGGGGATGGTAGGCAGTCCGAAGCGGCGTGAGATCGGGCATGGAAGATTAGCCCGGCGCAGTTTGGCAGCGGTGTTACCTGGCGCCAGCGAGTTTCCGTATGTTTTGCGCGTTGTTTCCGATATTACGGAATCGAATGGTTCAAGTTCTATGGCTACGGTATGTGGAACCAGTTTGGCTCTTATGGATGCCGGAGTCCCATTAAAAGCGCCTGTCGCGGGCGTAGCCATGGGGCTTATCAAGGACGGCGAGCGTTTTGCAGTTTTAACCGATATTTTGGGCGATGAAGATCACCTTGGCGATATGGATTTTAAAGTAGCAGGTACCGATACAGGGGTTACTGCACTGCAAATGGATATCAAAATCACCGGCATTACCAAGGAAATCATGGAACAGGCTCTTGAACAAGCCCTGGCTGGACGCAAGCACATTCTTAATGTGATGAAAAATGCACTGGCAGAACACCGCGATGAGTTATCGCAACATGCCCCAAGAATTGTCACCATGAAAGTGGCTGAAGATAAAATCCGCACCATTATTGGTAAAGGTGGCGCAACCATTAAAGGCTTGATTGACAGTACAGGGGTGTCAATCGATATCGATGACACTGGTGTCGTGCAATTGTTTTCCCCTAACGCCGATGCATTGGAAGAAGCACAGCGCCAAATTAAAGCGTTGGTTGCGGAAATTGAAGTAGGGCAAACCTACCGTGGCAAGGTGAGCAAAATTGTTGATTTTGGCGCGTTCATCAACCTCCTCCCTGGCAAAGATGGCTTGCTGCACATATCGCAAATATGCTCAGAGCGATCTCAAAAAGTTGAAGATGTGTTGCAGGAAGGCCAAGAGATTGAAGTGTATGTTGCCGGAGTAGATAAGCAAGGCCGGGTAAAACTGGAGTGGAAGGACAAGCCAGCAGCTCCGGTTAAGCAGCCTGAAGAAAAGGCAGCTGCAGAGGCTCCGGCAGACGCAGCAGAGCCAGAAGAACCGGCTTCAGAAGAATAACGGTAAAGCTTTTTCCCTGCATGCCACGAGTAAAGCTCGTGGCATTATCCCTGCGAAATAATCAAAATTACACACCCGCGTCGCTTGTTTATCTGACCAAACTTTGCCTACAGGTCTTATTTGACGTTCACCTTGTTCCACCCTTTCTCTTGTTAAGGCTTGCTGCATGGAACGTTAAAGCAAATTTTGCCGTAATACCCCAAAATATTACTAGAGAAATTTCCCATTTTCTGGGAGGTTATTTGCAATATTTTAAGTAACGAGAAAAAATTGGAAGTATCAAAATATAGAAAATTTCAATTGTTTCGTTGGCAGGCCAAATTTGGCCATCCCAAATTTAGAATTGCTTGGAATTTTGCTAAAAACCATGCGGAATGCTGCGGTCAGAAAATTTTTATGTATTTTCGAAATGGACATCCGCATTGCCGCAGCTTACTGGGCCGCTTTTTAACGACGTATCCACAAGTTAAATGATATATTCGAAAAAATTTGGGCCAACTCAGATGGTGTGGATAAAGCCGACGGCCAAAAGCCTGTAGAAGGCTTTTGGCTTAAGTGAAATTTATCTGGCTCTAACGAATCAAATTTAAAAATTCAATACGGCTGCTTGAATTGCTGCGCATCTCACCAAGCATCACAGAAGTGGTCATCACCGAATTTTGTTTCTCCACGCCTCTCATCATCATGCAAAGATGTCTTGCTTCAACGACAACTGCTACACCGCGGGCACCAGTAATGGTTTCTATACAGTGGGCTATTTCACTGGTCAAGCGTTCCTGGATTTGCAATCTACGGGCAAAGTAATCGACAATGCGGGCAATTTTAGATAAGCCAATCACTTTACCATTCGGTAGATAGCCCACATGGCATTTCCCCAAAAAAGGCAATAAATGATGTTCGCACATCGAATACATTTCAATGTCTTTCACGATCACCATTTCACTCATATCGGATTCAAACAAGGCATCATTGATTACATCGCTTAATTCTTCCTGATACCCTTTCGTCAGGTAGCGTAATGCGTTGGCAGCGCGTGCTGGCGTGTCGCGCAATCCTTCACGGTTAATATCTTCACCGATTTCGTTCAGAATTTCTTTAAATAATTCTTTCATGATTCAACCTTTATAATGAAATAGCTTCGGTTTTTACATACCATTTGCCGGGAGCCACAGAGTCCAAATATTACGCACCATATCCGGAAATTTATTTAGTTCTCTTTAAGAAAAAAGACTAATTTTAGCCCAATTGGTGCCGCAGGAGCAATGAGCTTCTAGGTAGAAAGGGGATTTCGTTTGAAAATTATTAACCGTCGCCTTGAAGCACTAAATTTAATCTGCTATCCCTTGAAGAAAAGGCCGCCCAATGCCAATGACTAATTTATTCCATAAGCTATTGTTCGAGATTTTGAAGCCTAGAAAGGCGCTTCGCTCGGCCAGTCGCTATAAGAGAAAAGCCGATGAGGAATTGTATAAAAATAAATTTGAAGATTTAATACAAAGAAACCTATTATTCCGCGACTTTAGAAGAACAATTAATTCCATAAAAACTCATCGAAATTATAGGCAACGTCCCTAAAGTTTTTTAGCCAAGATTTCATCTTAAATTGAGCACAAATTTTTCTATTTCACTTCGATCTACCCCCTCTCCCACGATAGGAGCTTTGATAGTATGATGATGCC
>NZ_RZGS01000012.1 GCF_003989745.1 Legionella septentrionalis | reverse complement strand
ACTACGGGCTCGTTGTCTTAGCGCAGATTTGTCCATTTCCCTCTCCCCAACCCTCTCCCGCGAAGGGCATCATCATACTATCAAAGCTCCTATCGCGGGAGAGGGGGTAGATCGAAGTGAATAGAAAAATTTGTGCTCAATTTAAGATGAAATCTTGTCTAAAAAACTTTAGGGACGTTGCCTAATTTAATTAATCAAATGACCTAATTTCATTGGGTAATGCAAGCGTGCATAAATGCTAAGTGATTATAGGAAACTCGGGGCGACAAAACGGGTTATTGCTCAACTGAGGCGGTGGTGTACGAAATCATGCCATCGTAGTTCTGTTGAAAATAAGAACAATATACTGTATAATAATTGGCTTATTTATAAATACTTTAAACACAAAGGTAAATTATGACGAAAAGAAACTCTAACCCTAAAGCCAACCGCCCTGTAGTTGAAAATCAATTCGTCTTCAGATTTAATCAAAATACGCAACAATTAGGTGATGCTCGACCGCAAGTGCAGCGCGCACCAAGAACAACAAACCCAGACCGCTCCAGCTCAAATTCCCAGCAGCAAATAGGTGATGCTCAACTGCAACGTGCAGCAAGAGTAGCAAACGCGGTTCATCCTGGCGCGAATCCCCCGCAGCAGACTAACATTTCTCCACAGCATACCATTGTACAGAATTTTTATATTAACAATCATTATTACGCTGCAGCTGAAGATTCCGCGTCGAATTCAAGCACAACCCAGCAAACTTTTTTTGGGGCTTCTGGAAATTCTAACCCTAACCTTTCAATGCAACAAAGCCCTTCAGTAACACCGAATACAAGACCTACTATCATGGCAAGTGCTGAATCTCAAAGGATTAAAATTTCCAATTTGGTCAATGCTGAAACGGTTAGCGAGAAGGCATTAGACCTCTTAACCATCCGTACCTTGACCGAGGCGTTTCAAACCCCACCGAGAAATCCGGAAGAAACGGAGATGGACACAGAAATGCTCTTACCTAAATTTTGTTAAAATAACAATGCGGGTGAAACTGGTATTTTTTAAAGAATAAACCATTTCGCCCGCTATTTTTATATCACCAATGAATTCGTTGGAACTTCTTCTGCAACATTTTCCTGGTTATTCATTTCGGCAATATAAGCCTCGATCTTCATAAAATCCCTATCTGAGGTAAAATGGATGGTATGCAGGCCCGCTTCTTTAGCCCCTTGTACGTTAGGTAATAAATCATCAATAAATACGGTTTCATCGGCATTTAACTGACACTCATTTAAAAGTCGCGTAAATGATTCCACATGCGGTTTTCTCATGCCGAAAATATGAGAAAAATATTGCGCATTGAAACAACCCTCAAAATTATTTACCTGACAATCTCGTTCACAAAGTCTTAAGATTTCTTTTAAATGGATTTCATTGGTATTGCTGAATAAAAAAGTATTGTAAGAACTTCGTAATTTTTTAATATACTCTAGTCGCTCTACAGGTATATCAATTAACAGTGCGTTCCAGATGGAGTCAAACTCTTCCTCAGAAATTTCCAAATCCAAACGGGTCATTAATTCCTTTCTAAAAGTGGAGGAAGTTAATTTACCTGTTTCATAATCATCAAAAATTTTTGAAAATTCTTTTTGGTTGTAGCGTCCTACGCTTAATCGATGAAATTTTTCTTCAGTTAATTTGTAATCTAAATTAAGAATCACACCGCCCAAATCAAAAATTATATTTTTTATTCCCATAGTCTTATGAACTCCATGCTATAAAATTGCGCCAGCAAAGTATAACAAACAATGGATTTAATAAAATCTCTGTACATAGCCTATGAAGTTGTTAGACTTAAGTACTTTATTTTATGGATAAAAGGAAGCATTATGAAAAAAATTTTGGCAATTTCTATAGCTCTTTTAGCAAGCAGTGCTTATGCAGCCGAGACTGCAAGCAATGAGAGTCAGATGATGCAACCGCCAAAACCCGTCGAGAATAAAGTTTATGATCAGATGGTGGGAATCTGGCGCGGCGAAAGCAATATGATGGGCATGAAAATGCAGGAAACTATGAAAATTCGCTGGGCACTGAATCACCAATATCTGATACTTGAATTAAATACCAAAGGCGATAACCGCGCAGATGTGCAATATGAAGGAAAAGGCGTGTTTGGTCTTACCGCAAATGGTCAAGCCAAAACCTGGTGGTTTGATAGCTGGGGAGCTGATAATGCTGCAACGGGTACTGGCACTTTTTCAGATAACAAGCTTGAACTCACGGATGGTAATGATCGATTTAATGAAACGCGCACTTTTGAAATCAAAGGAAATGAGATGATCATGCATGCCAAAGGTAGCATGACCATGCCGAATGGTAAAAAAATGGATTTTGATCAAACAGTAACTTATAAAAAAATTTCATAGAGAGATTTTCTACAGTATTCATTTGCCTGAGCGCCGGTGAATACTGATTTTATTGGCAAATCCTTCCGTTAAACCTAGAATATAAATTCTTATTAATTTACCCGCCCCATTGTTTTATTTTTTCTATTTGTAAAATTCAAAAACTCTGTATACACTATTATTGAACACATTTTAAGCAAGGATGCCATTATGAAAACAATAGCATTAATATTAGTACTATTTGGTTCTACTTCTTTAATTACCAGCTGTGGTTTATTTTGCCCAGCCTGCACAAACTATAGCAGCTCAAAATAAAAGCGATAATGAACTACTAATCCCTCGAATGAGAGAGAATTATGCGGGGGATTAGTCAGCCTAAGGTTACAAATATTCATTAAGTAGCTTAACTGTGATCGGTTTTAAAACAGCGCTGCCGAATGCTTTATCCATAGGGGCCGGAGGTGTTTTATCCGATAAGTTGCTTATAAACAAATATTGTTGGCTCCCCTTCTCCACAAACCCGATAAACCAGCCATCCCTTAACAAGCTAGGGTTAGACGCCCGCTCGCTGGCTCCGTGGCGCCCGCTCCCTGTTTTACCATACAAGTCAGCGCCATTTTCCAATTGGCCTTGATACATGTTCTTCTTAGTCAAATGCAAAGCTTCTTTGGAAACAGGCAAAGCGCCTGCATAAAAAGCTTTTAAGAAATTCAATTGTTCCATGGCAGATATTTTTAGGCTACTGCTTAACCAGGCATATTGAAGTCCATTGTTCTTACCAGGATCACCGCTGAAATCCTGATTGCCGTATTTAAATTTGGCCAAATAACCCTTGATACGTGTATCGCCCATTCGTTGAGTAAGTTGTTGAGAAACCCAAACGACTGAATATTTAAGCCAGCTCTCTGGGGTTTGATCATGGTTCCAATCTAACAAAGCACTTTTCTTTCCATTCCATTTGAATACCGTGCTCTCATGGCTCGCGCCACTATCAAAGGCCATCAGCGACAAAGCAATTTTAAATGTAGAATCAGGAGCAACTCGCTGATTACAATAATTTTTAGGATTATATTTACTGATAATTTTATTTTTATTCACATCATACAAAATAAAACAGGCATTATAACCTTTGAACGTCTTATTATATTCTTCTTGGGTGATTTCTTTGGCAGCTGCATTTAAAGCCAAAATAGACAGCAAGGATACAATTGGTTTTCTCATTTTAATTTTTAGGCTGGTAAAACATGCGATTAAATAACACTTAATGCAGTAAGTAAAATTCATTTTTGCGCAATCCACACCGTGGCATCACCACATTGTGCATCTTGCATCTTATGAAGTAATGTTTTTAACCCATTCTCATCAAGAAGGCGAGTGTATTCTTCGGCAGATAAAGAGGCGCGATAAAGCAACTCACCACCATTCTCACTCCAAACTTCCTCAAATTTTGGACCGTCAAAACCAATAAGCCTTTTGCACGAAGAAATGACACTAATCGTTTTAATGTGCTGGGCTGCTCAGCATGAGGTAAATGAAAAAACTGTGCCAGGCCAGTACGGATTAAATTTTTCTCTCAGGACAAGCTTTCTCATATTTGCCAACAGCCAGGTTTCAGTGGGAAAACGCATTCTACATTTGGCAATCATTTTTCACTGGCATCGACTCCTGTTATCTTATAGCCTCTTTCAATAAAAAATTTTGCTATTGGAGAACCCTGTGCCGCAACCTACGTCCAGTATCTTGCTTTCTATTGGGATGTTCTCAGTGATAAAGTCAGGGTAAAATCTCTCCATTAATTCTTGATTCCTATGTGCCTCAAACCAATCTGAAATTTTATTGTACACTGCGCAAGCTGTCTTTTTATTTTCTCATGATGATAAATCCTATTAAAAATCTTTAAAATAGTGGGAAAAAAGAGTAAAAATGTATATGCTTTAAAAGCATTAGTTTAATCTTCTATTAATAATCAAAGGGACAAATCATGAAAAGAATATTCGCATTAGTAGTTTGTAGCTTAATGTTAGGCTCCTCAGCTTCCTTCGCTGCTGATACTGTTGCAAAAACCGATATGAACACCAAATGGATTTGCACAACCAATGCCAGCAGCAGCGATGTTGCCGATGACAAAGCAGCAGATGATAAAATGGCCAACCAAGCAGGCTCTGCTTCTGATTCTTTTGCTTTTGCTGCCAAGAATTGCAGAGATTGCACCAAGATCACCTGCGAAGTTCAAGAATAATTAAAAAAACTGAGGTTGCTGCAGCAACCTCAGTAATCTTCATTGCTTCTTTCCTCATAATTGTTCACGTCTAAATAATATGCTAAAATGCGCAAATTTTGAACTATTCGGAAGTTTAACATGCCACATGTTACGTTCAATGTGTTTTTTAGCGGCGCAGAAGATGCAGCAAATAATACCGATACTTTAGTTGGATTCTTGACAGAACACATCGAATCTGACGCCCAACGGCTTATTGCATTTGATGGTTGCGGCATAACACATGGACTATCAGGCACTATTTTTGGCACCGGCCTGGATCAACACTGCCAGAAAGTAATTGAACAAATTGCTGCGGAGATTAAAAAGGGTAATACTGTTTCCTTGAACGCTTATGGACATAGCCGCGGTGCTACTGGCCTGCTTCTTTTAGCCAAGCAATTGTCGACAGTAGAAAAAAATTTACTGGAAATTAATTTGGCTTTGTTAGATCCCACCCCGGGCAATTTAATCACATCCGCCACCCTGGATTTTTTGGGTATCAGTTTAGCAAATAAAACCAAGGACTTACGTAACTGTCTGCCGTTGAGTAATGTTTTGGCACTTTATCCAAATGTACCACTTCCAGCCATAACCTTTCGAGCTCCCTCTTTTAGTCTTTATCCCGAACGGACTAAAGTAGAAGAAGAAGCAATTGCAGGATATCATGCTCAAACTCAACATTTAACAATTAATCCCAGCGGCGTTGTTTTCAGCCCTGAAAGCTTTATTACATTTGCGCGTGTAGTAAAATTTCTTCAGGAAAACGGCACTCAATTTAAACCTTTCCCGTCTATACGAGTGGAAGGCATGCTGGATCTTAAGGTTGATAGCAACCGGTTGGATGACGCTTTGTTGGCAGTTTACCAAAAGGTTAATGAACTTCATCATGACAAAACATACAGAAATTGCCATTCTGACCATGGCGTTATTATAAACACCAAAGAAAAAGCTGAATACTTTAATTTGCACCATCAATACTTGGCAGGAAAATCAAAAAAGAAAGACAGCGCGCGGGTAACTTTGGAAGAAAGTTATAGCCTTGCAGCAGTCTTAAGGCGAACTGTACATAACTATCCCAAAATGTGGCAAATGATTAAGTGGGTAAGTATCAGTTTAATAATAGCCTTCCTGATTTTCACCATTATTACGAGTGCAGGTATTTCTACCCCTTTGACTCCTTTAATTGCTATAACATTAGCCCCAGCCGCAAGTGCTGGCTTGGCTGGTTTATGGTATAGCTTACTAAAACCTGCCATCGACTGGCTGATTGATCGTATATTTTACCCCCACTTTTATCTACGTGATATCACGGTAGAACGGGTACCCATTGAAGATTCTACTAAAAAAATGGCCTCAAGCCTTGGTGTGGACAAGAATAGGGAAAACCAAATGGAACAGGAGATAACTCCTCAGTCTGCTCATGAGCCATTAGATAATTCTTCCCGGGAAGAAGAGCTTCAAATCGAGGATGCGATAACTCAGGAAATTAATACTGGGCTTAATCTTAACGTTAGCCATTAAGCATTGCTGTACGTCCTCTAGACAATGCCACTCAACCGATGTCGGCGGAAATAATCAAGTTTTTCCCGCTTTTTTTTGCCTGGTATAAAATCTGATCTGCTTTAGAAATTATTTCTTCTATATCGGTGATGGAGTCATGGGGAATAGAGACTATTCCTATGCTTAAGGTAATTTTGCTAAATATTTCCAATCCCTTAGGATGAAGATGCAAACTTAATTCGTCACGAATCTTATTGCAAATGGCAATGGCATTTTCCAGGGGGGTGTTAACCAGAATAGCTGCAAACTCATCACCTCCCAACCGAAATACTGTATCATTAGCCCGCCTGAAAGTGGCTTTCAAAACGTTAGCTACATGAGTTAGAAATTTATCCCCAGAAGGATGCCCTAAATTATCATTTATTATTTTAAAATTATCGACATCTATGAATACTAAAGTAAACGCATATTTATTGCGTTTTGAGCGATTCAATTCTTCTTTTAGGGTTTTATCAAAATAGCGTCGATTGTATAAGCCGGTAAGAGGATCAGTTATTGACATGGAAGATAACTGCTCGATTAATACTTGCTTATCTTCAGAAAGCGCTACCATCTTTCGCAGCATTTTGCCATTTATATTAGCCGTGATGATGAGCATTAATATGAATAGCAAAAACATGCTAGACAATAAAATACGGTCAAACGTATTGAGATAATAATTGTAGATAATGACCGGAATAAACATAGATAAAACGTAAGCATAAAAAGCGGGCATATAAATTGATAGCGATGCGATTGAGCCGGCACACATGCCTCCCAGAACCAAAAGAATAATAAATTCAGGCAATGGAGCCAAATAGGGTAAAAAAATAAAATAACCGACCCCCCAAGTAAGTCCCATGAGAAATGTCAGGACAATAAATGACAGCAAAGTAGTTATGGAATGGCTGCCGTTTTCAGCTTGCGCGATTTGTTTTTTACTTAGAATAATCCGTGAGAGTGTAATGATAAAAACGATACTAATCCACGGAATAATTTTTGAGAAAGGTACGCGGTGATAATGAAGTGCAATTACCAAAAGGAGGGCGGAAATGATATTGAAAGGTATAGCCCGCAACGAACCTTGTAATAATAATGACAAACAATCTTTAGAGATATGGGTCGGGACTATACTTCTCATTCGTTAAAATCATCTTCCCATCTTGAAGTAAAGTATAGTATAGCATCGATTAAGTGTTTGGTTTTGTTAAAGTTATTGGCCCCAGCTTCTGAGGCCTGCAGCAAAGTCATTACTACTAAGGCTTGAAGCTTTTTTGTTCTGGTTCCGGCATTTCAAATTTAGAAAAAAGAACATCTTTGTCGGGACGATGCAAGGAACCATCGCCATTCGAATAAAAAAGCACTTTATCCGTACTGGGATCAACAACGATAAACCTGCGGTTTTTTTCAGCTTGTTCATTAAAAAAATTTTCTGCATCTTTTTCACTGGGGAAGCTTAGATTAACCCCGCCGTCCTTTCCTGGTTTAGGCTCTTCAGGACGTGTTTTGGTTAGTTTTTCCAAGTAATCCAAATAATCGCTGACTAATAAATCGATTGCTTCCCGCTTTTTCTGTTCATCTTCGTCTATTGGGCGAACATTTACTTTTTTAACATCTCTCAACTCCATTTGCTGTTGTTCTTTCTCTTTTTGTTCTTTTTCTCTTTGTTCTTGTAATTGTTGTTTGAATTGATTAGGCATAATTTCCCCTTATTTGGTATTTGCTTAAATTTTAGGCAAAAAAACCAGCGCTCACAAGTTCCCATGAAACGCCGGTTTGTAAAGATCAAGTAAAGAATCTAGTAAGCCTTCTTACATAGCCCTAAGCAATATAATCACAGAGCTTCAAAGATAGCAGCCGCACCCATGCCTGTTCCAATGCACATGGTCACCATGCCATACCGTTGGCGCGTACGTCTTAATCCATGCAGCAAAGTGGCTGTGCGTATTGTACCGGTAGCCCCAAGCGGATGCCCTAAAGCAATTGCTCCTCCAAGCGGGTTCACTTTTTCCCGGGGTAATTTAAGTTCCTTGATAACAGCCAAAGCTTGTGCGGCAAAAGCCTCGTTTAACTCAATCCAATCCAATTGCTCAAGCGTCAATCCCGCACTCTTTAAAGCCAAGGGGATGGCGTGAGCAGGCCCGATGCCCATAATTTCCGGCGGTACACCGGCAATTGCATAGCTTAATAAGCGACCCATGGGCTGTAAATCGTATTCTTGTAAAGCGCATTCGCTAGCTAAGAGTGCAATGCCTGCACCATCACTCATTTGCGAGCTATTACCCGCAGTAATGCTACCGTGTGCTGCAAAAACTGGTTTTAATTTAGCTATTACTTCATAAGAGGTATCTTCCCTGGGACCTTCATCTTCACAAATTAAACGATTCTTAGTAACAACCCCGCCTGTGGACAAATTAGGATTACGCAATGTAATTTCAACGGGACTAATTTCAGCATGAAAATCACCGCGTTTTTGTGCTGCGACTGCGCGCTTATGACTTTCAGCAGCAAATTCATCTTGTTCCTGTCGTGAAATTTGCCAGCGTTTGGCCACGATTTCTGCAGTAATGCCCATGCCATAAGCAATGCCTATATGCTCATCAGTAAAAATAGCTGGATTAGCGGTGTATTTATTTCCTCCCAATGGGACTTTAGACATGCTTTCCACGCCTCCTGCCAACGCAAAAGGTGCCCCCGTTTGGGCAATTGTATTTGCAGCAGTGGCAATGCTTTGCACCCCGGATGAACAAAATCTATTGATGGTCATGGCTGGCACTGAGGCAGGTATTCCTGCTAACAGAGAGGAAATTCGGGCTACGTTCATTCCTTGCTCAGCTTCGGGCATAGCGCAACCTATCACTACATCAGCTATTTTTTCCCAATCCACCCTATTATTCCGCTCCTTGATTCGCTTCATAACATGAATCAGCAAGTCATCTGGGGAAGTGTGCCTAAAAACTCCTCGTGGTGCTTTACCTACCGGGGTTCGTAATACATCAACAATATAAATGTCCGTCATTGAAATAAACTCCTGCTAATTACGCAACGGCTTGCCAGTTTCAAGTAAATATTTGATTCGGGCTTGGGTTAAAGATGTTTCGGCAAGAGCAATAAATGCTTCTCTTTCCAATTTAAGTATCCAGGCTTCATCAACTTGCTCACCCTGATTAAGATCGCCACCGCAAAGCACACGCGCCAAATGGTTGGCAAGGAAATAATCGTGTTGGGATATAAATCCACCTTCCAGCCAGTTAACTAATCCAATCTGTAAACGAGCATGCCCTTCCCGGCCTGCAACTTTAAATTTTACGGGCAATGGTGGACTGTAGTTTACAGCTTGCATGTACTTAACCTGTGCAAGAGCTGCATATAGGACTTCATTGGTATTCATCACCCAAACATCTTGCGGTTTTAAATAACCACGCTCTGCTGCCTCCGTTGCGCTGCCAGCAACAAACCCTGTGGCAATTTGCTCAAAATAAGGTTTAAGGAAAACAAATAAATCCGCCTCTTTTGCTTCCTCGGCCGCACGCAAAGCCATTTCTTTACAGCCACCGCCAGCAGGAATTAATCCAGCCCCCACTTCAACCAAACCAGGGTAGGATTCAAAAGCGGCCACGGTGGCCGCGCAATGCATCACTAATTCGCATCCCCCGCCTAATGCCCGCCCGCGCAGTGCGGCAACCACAGGGATGGGGCTGTACTTAATACGCATCGCCAAACATTGAAACTGTGCGATCATTTCATCTAAAGCTTGCAGTTTATTAGCCTGCAAAAGTGCTCCTACACCACGCAAGTCCGCGCCTGCACTAAAATTGTTAGCATCATATTGATAGATGATTAACCCCTGGCATTGTGCAGTTGCAATATCCAAAGCTTGATTAAAACCATCTAAAACTTCCTGACCGATGGTATTTGCTTTGGTTTTAAAACTGATAACAGCAATGTCATCTTGTAAATGCCATAACTCTACAGCAGGATTTTGCCAGAGAAGATGATTTGTCGGATGAATGCATTTAATGGCGTTCTCACTAAAAAACTGGCGTTCGTACACCGCCAAATGATCTTGTTCCTGATATTGATTGGCCACAGGTGAAAATGCGCCCTTTTTCGTGTAAAAATTATCCAAGTGGAGCACCCAAGCCGGTAATTTAACTGAACTTAAGGTCCTATTTTCAGCTATGGCTTTTTCCAGGTATCCTTTGACCATATCAACACCTGCTGCTTGCCATATCTCAAAAGGACCCTGCTGCCAACCAAACCCCCAGCGCAATGCAGAATCAACATCACGAACTGAATCTGCAATCTCTGCCAGATGGTATGTGCAATAATGAAACAAATCAAAAAAACATGCCGTTAAAAACCGAGCTTGCGGGTGATTTGCAATAAATAAAGTCCGCATGCGCTCTCTTGCATCAGGCAGCTTCATGATGTTTTTTATTTCATCACTCACCTTGTCTTGTACAGGGCGATATTGTTTAAGCTCAACGTCATAAACTTCAATTGCTTTCCCATTCTTACGATAAATACCCTGACCGGACTTTTGCCCTAAATAACCTTTTTGAATCAAAGTCATCAGCCACTCAGGCAACTTAAATAATTCATGCCAAGGATCAGCAGGCAATTGCATTTCCATTGTACGCACCACGTGTTCCATGGTATCCAGACCTACTACATCCATGGTGCGAAATGTTGCAGATTTTGGCCGGCCGATTAAGACGCCGGTTAAGCTATCCACTTCGTCCAGGGAAAGGCTCATTTCTTGTGCGCGGTGTAAAATAGCTAGTAAGGAAAATACGCCTACCCGGTTTGCAATAAAGTTGGGGGTATCCTTGGCACGCACAACGCCTTTACCAAGGTAACGTGTTAACCATGTTTCCAGGGCATCAAGCAGCACGGCAGAAGTCAATTTTGCCGGGATTAACTCGGTCAAACGCATGTAGCGGGGAGGATTGAAAAAATGAACGCCGCAAAAATGCTCTCGATTTTTTTCAGGCAATGCTTCTGCCAATACGTTAATGCTAAGACCAGAGGTATTGGTAACAAGGATGGATTGCTCGCCAAGATAAGGTGAAATGCGCTGATACAAATCCTGTTTCCAATCCAAACGTTCTGCAATGGCTTCAATAATCAAGTCACAATCGCTAAGTTCCGCCAGATTTTCTTCATAATTTCTTATTTTTAACAAAGAAGCAGACTGAGGGGTAGCTAGAGGTGAGGGCTTCAATTTAGTCAAATTCTTCACAGCTTGATCTATTAGGCTATTCAAACCCCCTTCTTTAGCTGCTAAATCAAATAATAAAGTTTCAATCCCCGCGTTGATGCAATGGGCGGCTATTTGTGCTCCCATGACCCCTGCTCCGAGAACCGCAATTTTCTTAATGAAAAATGGCTCTTGCATATTCAATTCCTTCCAAAAATTAACTTAAGACAAGTCGAAACGTATTCCTTGCGCCAAAGGCAAAGTATCGCCCCAATTGATGGTATTCGTTTGGCGGCGCATATAAGCTTTCCAGGAATCCGAACCGGATTCACGCCCGCCACCTGTTTCTTTTTCTCCTCCAAAAGCACCGCCTATTTCAGCTCCGGATGTACCTATATTTACGTTTGCAATTCCACAGTCACTTCCTATGGCGCTTAGAAATTGCTCCGCGGATTTTAAATTCTGGGTGAAAATCGCTGAAGATAAACCCTGCGGCACACCATTTTGTAATTCGATGGCTTCATCCAAAGAATGGTAAGGCATAAGATAAAGGATAGGTGCAAACGTTTCCTCTTGAACTATGTCATCTTGGTTAGCAAGCCCCGTCACCAAAGTAGGTTGAACAAAGCATCCCTGTCGATTGAGAGATTCACCACCGAATAAAATTTGCCCACCAGCTGTTTTAATCCGGGAAATTGCCTGGTTAAATTGCTCTACAGCTTGTTTATCAATTAAAGGACCCATTAAATTTTTACTGTCCAATGGATCACCGATTGTAATTTGCTCATATGCATGCTGCAGGCGTTTGCTTACTTCTTGAAAAATAGAATGATGCACAAACAGGCGGCGAGTTGACGTACAACGCTGCCCTGCAGTCCCAACCGCACCAAACACAATGGAGGGAATGGCTAATTTTAAATCCGCAGTCTCATCAAGGATAATGGCGTTGTTACCACCCAGTTCCAGGATAGATCGACCAAGGCGTGCCGCAACCTTGGTCGCTACTTTTTTGCCTACCGCTGTAGAGCCGGTAAATGAAACCAACGGTATGCGGGCATCTTCGACCATTGCTTCAGCGACAGCATGCGAAGATGGAATAATTAAAGAAAAGATGTCGGGACAATTGTTTTTCTGTAAAACCTCATTACATATATGCTGTACGGCAATGGCACACAATGGAGTTTTCGCGGAGGGTTTCCACAAAGTCACATTTCCGCAAATTGCTGCAATGAAAGCATTCCAAGCCCAGACAGCGACAGGAAAGTTGAAGGCAGAAATAACGCTAACAATGCCGTATGGATGCCATTGTTCATACATTCGATGATTTGGCCTCTCAGAATGCATGGTCTTACCATATAACATGCGCGACTGTCCTACTGCAAAATCGGCAATATCAATCATTTCCTGTACTTCACCATCGCCTTCTTGCTTGGATTTCCCCATTTCCAGGGAAACCAAACTGCCTAACCAGTCTTTATGTTCCCGCAGGGCTTGGCCGATTTGACGGATAATTTCCCCGCGTTTGGGTGCCGGAAATTTACGCCAGAGCAAAAAAGCTGCCTCTGCGCGTTTCATGACTTCTTGATAATCATCGATAGAACAGCTGGAAACTTCAGCAATTTTTTCACCATTACTTGGATTTATGGAAACTAAGCGATGATGGTTGTAGGCGCTTTTCCAGCTGTAACCACTGTAAGCACCAGAATTAAGTTCTGAAATATTAAGATTTGATAATAAATCCATCACGGTTCTCCTGAAGAACGTTAATGAGCCAATTATTGGGTTATATGAGTTACATGAGATAGTCCACCTGCCCCGCCTTGACAGACAGGGTCAGGAAATGAATAGACAGTTCAAGCGTAGTATTGGCCGAAACGATTATTCAACACATCATTTAGTTTAAATTTTTCTTGTAAAATCAAGCCGCGGTATTCATTTGCCTGCCCTAAAACCAAATCCACTACCGAGCAAACGCCTGAGGCTGTACTGACTTGTATGGCAGACCATTCAATTCCCTGAATGGTTTGAGGATAAACTTTTTTCACATAACTTTTTTCGGTTAATTCACCATCTTTTATACCTTCAACCGTTACATAAACCATCACCATATCCTGGTAAGTTTTGGGAATGGCTTTTTCTAAAATACGTTTTAAAGTTGCTCTGTCTTCATTTAATTTTAAATCATTCATTAAAAAACGCATTTTTAGGCAATGGCCAGGGTAACGCATGGTTTTATAATTTAAGCTTTGAATTTTGCCTGCGTAGAGTTCTGCCAAGCTGCCTAACCCTCCGGACGTATTAAATGCCTCATATTCACAACCATCAATTTGTATTGATTCCAACCCTTCTAAAGGTGCAAAAACGGCTGCTTCTCCATGTTCTATTCCATAGCAAGGATTCCCGTACTCATTAATTACCCCATCGGTGGACCATGTTAATGAGTAATGCAAAGCATTGCTTGCGCGCTGAGGCAAAGCGCCTACACGCAGTTTTGCATGGTGGCATTCTTCAAACTCTTGCATCAGCGTATTGGCTGCAATACTGATGAAACCGGGGGCTAAACCGCATTGCGGGACGAAAGCAGTGGTGGCCTCAGCCGCAATTTCTTTGACTGCGGAAGTGACGGCGGTATCTTCAGTCAAATCAAAATAGTGGGCTTTTGCATTGTTTGCAGCGCGCGCGACGTGTGTGTTTAGAAAATAAGGCAAGCTTGAGATTACGGCAATGATGTTGTTTTTTTGGAGGTAAGCTTCTACGGACTCTTGATCGCGTACATCCAGGGCGACGGTTTTTATCTGCGGCATGTTATGCAGCAAGCGGGCAACGTCCGTACCACTAAATTCCAAGTCGGCCAAATGCACTTGGTAATCCTTGCTATCCGCCAACAAGCAGGCAATTAAACTTCCAATTTTCCCAGCCCCTGTAATCATCACGTTATACATACATCCTGTCTCCTTTGTAAAGCGAATAGTCATCGTACACTAAAAAAATAGGGTTTGCACAGTCAACTTGCCAATAAAAACACGTGTTAATCATAAGACGCAAACATTCATAAATTGTGAAATAGTTTACCTAAAACTTGATCTTTTAAGCCTACTTCTCTATCGTCGCACAATTGCATTCTTTCTTTACTAATGCTATGAACCAAGCGGCAACCGCCACAAAATCATCACTGAACCATTTGGCAGTCAATAAGCTCCCTTATTTGCCTTCTTTTTTGGCAGGGTTACTATTGCCGTTAGGGTTTGCGCCTTTCCATCTTCCAGGATTCCCCATTCTTGGACTTGCATTTCTCTATACAAACCTGCAACGCTTTACTGTGCGGCAATCCTTTTCTGCCGGGTTTGCCTTTGGCTTGGGTTTTTTAGGACTTGGGGTTTCCTGGGTTTATGTAAGCATCCATGAATACGGGCATTTAAATTCATTTTTCTCAGCACTCATCACGTTGTTGTTTATTATTTATCTTGCTATTTATCCAGCTTTGGTTGCCTGGGCATTTAAAAAATTAACTATTTCTTCGGCCTTGTTTTCATGCGTTTTATTTAGCGCCTTGTGGTGTCTAGGCGAATATGCAAGAGCGAATATCATGGGAGGATTTCCCTGGCTGCTGCTAGGCTTTGGCCAAATGGATACACCTCTTAAGCATTTATTGCCTGTGATAGGTGTGTATGGCATAAGTTTTCTAACTTGTCTTGCAGCAACTTTTTTAGCAATGGGCGTGCAAAGCAAATCAAAAACCAGATACGCATGGATCCTAGCCCTGGTAAGCATGATTTTACTCCCCTCAAGTCTTAAACATAAACACTGGGTGGAAATTGAAAAAACGCCTGTTTCGGTGGGAGTAATTCAAGCTAATTTATCCATGCGTGACAAATGGGATGAAGGATTGTTCTGGCAATTATTGCAGCATTATCGCGATAAAATCGAGCAATTATTAGGCAAAAATAAATTAATTGTTTTACCAGAATCCGCTATCCCGCTTCCAGCCGGTTACATCAGTGATATTCTTGAAGCCATCCATCATCAAGCCAGCCAAAAAGACAGCGCTGTTTTATTAGGCATTCCAGAGCCTACGAATGCTGAAGAGATTCAATATTATAATACGATGCGCGCACTTGGCTCGGCGCAAGGCTCTTATCTCAAACAACATTTAGTGCCATTCGGCGAATTTATTCCCAAACCTTTTCAAGATATAGTGGAGTGGCTGGCACTTCCCAGTGCAAATCTCAAGCCAGGACATGCCAATCAGCCTTTAATCCATGTGCACCATCATCCCATTGCCACGCTAATTTGCTATGAATTAGCCTACCCGCAACTGTTAAGAAAACAGTTGCCCAAGGCTGCATGGATTGTTTCTATAAGCGATGATGGTTGGTTTGGCCGTTCTTTTGCCATGTATCAACAATTACAAATGGCACAAGCCCTTTCTTTGCAAACAGGACGATACCAAGTATTGGCCAATAATGATGGATTATCTTCCTTAATTAATGCCAAGGGCGATATCATTGCGTCACTGCCAGCCTTTAGTGCGGGCATTGTTGAAGGAAACATATGGCCGGCACTCGGTTCCACCCCTTGGGTTTATTTAGGGGATGCGCCCGTTTTGTGGCTTTCATTTTTATTGGTTTTTTTCACAGCTGGGTTTCTTTATTTCCGCAAATATATTCAATCCTAACCTATTGCTGCAAATCATAAGAGGGGTTATTCTTACCAGCCCACAAACTTTGATTTATGAATATGGATAACAGTTATAAACCTCAAGAAATTGAAGAACAAGCACAGCAGTTTTGGCTTAAAAAACAATTTTTTAGCGTCACCGAAGATTTAAATAAGGAAAAATTTTACTGTTTATCCATGTTCCCCTATCCTTCTGGTACCCTGCATATGGGGCATGTCCGTAATTATACATTAGGCGACGTTATTTCCCGCTATCAGCGCGCCCTGGGCAAAAATGTCCTGCAACCCATAGGTTGGGACGCATTTGGCTTGCCAGCAGAAAACGCTGCGATTAAGCATGGAATTCATCCAGCGGAGTGGACTAAAAAAAATATTGCCTCGATGAAAGAGCAATTTTTAAGATTAGGCAATGCCTATGACTGGAAACGTGAAATTACGACCTGTGATCCGGATTATTATCGTTGGGAACAGTGGTTTTTTATCAAACTGTTTGAAAAAGGGTTGGTTTATAAGAAAAATGCCATTGTGAACTGGGATCCAGTTGATCAAACAGTTTTGGCGAACGAACAAGTAATTGATGGACGCGGTTGGCGATCCGGCGCTCTCGTTGAACATAAAGAAATTTCTCAATGGTTTATTAAAATCACCGCCTATGCTGACGAATTATTATGCGATTTAGATACCCTTGATCAGTGGCCTCTTCAAGTAAAACAAATGCAGCGCAATTGGATTGGCCGCTCTGAAGGCACCAATATTTATTTCAAGGTTCACGATTACAACAAGCGGCTTAAGGTCTACACCACTCGCCCAGATACATTAATGGGCGTAACTTATCTAGCAGTGGCACCCGATCATCCTTTGGCAAAACAAGCTGCTGCCCAAAATCCTGAAGTTCAAGCTTTCCTGGACAGCTGCCAGGGCGTGCGGATGTCAGAAGCTGATATCGCCACCCTTGAGAAACGCGGCATTGACAGTGGCATGAAAGCTGTTCATCCCATCAGCGGCCTGGAAATTCCTGTCTGGATAGCTAATTTTGTATTGATGCAATACGGTTCTGGAGCAGTAATGGCTGTTCCAGCGCACGATCAGCGCGATTGGGAGTTTGCTCAAAAATATCAGCTGCCGCTTACACAAGTCATTAAACCGGCTGGCGAAAAAGAGCACGATTTTAATACATCTGCATTTACTGACGAAGGCATTTTGATTAATTCAGCAGAATTTGACACTTTGCCCTCGTCGGATGCGAAAAAAGCGATTACTGAATGGCTGGAAGAGCAGGATTTAGGCAAGGCTACAGTAAACTATCGTTTGCGCGATTGGGGAGTATCGCGGCAACGGTATTGGGGTACCCCTATCCCGATGATTATTTGTGAGGAATGCGGTATTGTGCCTGTTCCTGAAGAAGATTTGCCTGTCATGTTGCCTGAGCACGTGGATTTAACCGGCAGCGGCTCTCCTCTGGCTCGATGCAATGAATTTGTACACACATCCTGTCCCAAATGCGGGCAGGATGCGCAAAGGGAAACGGATACCTTCGATACGTTTATGGAATCTTCCTGGTATTACGCCCGCTTTGCCTGCAAAGGCCAAGACAATGCCATGCTCGATGATCGAGCAAAATATTGGACTCCCGTTGATCAATACATAGGTGGTATTGAACACGCCGTGATGCACTTATTGTACGCCCGCTTTTTTCATAAATTAATGCGCGATGAAGGCTTGGTGAATTCCGATGAACCGTTTAAAGCCCTGCTAACCCAGGGAATGGTTTTAAAAGACGGCCATAAGATGTCCAAATCTTTGGGAAATATTGTTGACCCTAATCATTTAATCAATACTTATGGTGCAGATACCGCCCGCCTATTCGTCATGTTTGCCGCTCCTCCTGAACAATCGTTGGAATGGTCAGACAGTGGAGTTGAAGGAGCACACCGCTTCCTGAAGCGTCTTTGGGCTTTTGCGCATCAAAATCAAGCTTTATTATGTGAAGTAAATGATCTCATCAAAGATAATAATCTTAATATTAATTGGCAAAATTGCGACAATCGCTTAAAAAAATCGCGATTAATCGTCAATCAAATTTTGGCGCAGGTTACTCAGGATTATGAACGACAGCAATTTAATACTGTTGTCTCAGGCTGCATGAAATTATTTAATGAGCTTTCCTCTTACACAATGACTACCGAGGAAGATAAATATTTTCTGCATTCTGGCCTCAGCATTTTGTTACGGCTCTTGGCTCCAATTACCCCCCATATTTGCCATCATATCTGGCAGCAACTTAACTTTGAAAAAATTATTATTGACGCACCGTTTCCCAAGGTAGATAAAAGCGCTTTAAAAGCAGACGAAGCTGAGTTTGTGGTACAGGTAAATGGCAAGTTACGTGCCCAATTCCAAGCAAGCGTTGATGCTTCGGAAGAAGCGCTCATTGCAATGGCAAAAGAGCATGCATCATCTTTTTTGACCGATAAAAATATTAAAAAAGCCATTGTGGTTGCACATAGGCAATTAATCAATCTCGTAGTCAGCTAAGATGAAATTTAGCAGTAAATTTTATACTTATTTTTTTCTGGGATTACTGCTGGCGTCTCTGAGCGGATGCGGCTTTCATCTGCGCGGCATGCTGGACATGCCAAGCTGGCTTGATAACATCGCTATTGTCAATGCAAACTCTAAAAATCATCCTTTGGATGTTTTTTTGCAAGAACAACTGCAAGCGTATGATGTGCACGTAACCACCGAACCCTCTTTAGCGCAATATTGGCTAATCATTGAACGTGATGCTTTTCAACAACAAATTAGCAGCATCAGCGCCAGCACTACGCCGCGGCAGTATCAATTAATTTATACCGTACAATTTAAAGTCCAGCAGGTGCGGGGCCAGGAAATTATTCCTTCAAGCCTGGTTTCCGTAACTCGACAAATTACAATCAATAGTGACAGAATATTAGGTTCTGATGAAGAAGAAGCTACAACAAAGAGGGAAATGCGGCGAGAAGCAGCCATTCAAATTTTAAACCGCCTAAGCCGTCACGAATAAGGAAATAACCATGAAGTATATATTTATGTTGTTAAGCTTGATAACAATGAATGTTTACGCAGCCCCTGCCGGTCAGTGGCAATGTTTGGCATTTGATGCCAAAGAGCAAAGTTATCAAGGCTTTGGAGTTTCTATTTCAAGTGCCATGCAAGCGGCGACCGAGCGCTGCCGAAAAGAGTCGAGCTGCCAGGATTGCAAATCAGCCCAATCTTATTGTGAACAAGGCGCACTCACCCTGGCTGATGATCGCTGTGTCGTTACTGATGAAAATGGGCGCGCATGGGATGCCTCGGGTGTAAATGCTTGTAAAGTAGCCATGTCTTTATGTACGGAATGGCAATTTTTGCATGGGAAAACAAGCCCGTGTTCAATCAGGCATAATTAAAACCCTTCACGCCCTGCAACACAAGCTGGTACTTGGCACATGAAAATTGCGTTTCTTTAAGTCTATTATTCATACCAATTTAGGTAGAAAAGAGTGAGGTAGAGGTGCTGCTTAAATATCAAGACCTTACATCCAGCCTGCACAGAAAAATATGCCCTGTTTATATTTTAATTGGCCAGGATCATTATTTGCTGAATGATGCAGCCTATCAAATTAAAAAAAGCTGGCATTTGCTAGGCGATAGTGATGATAAAATTCTATATATGAATTTGGCGCAAGATTGGGCCGCACTGATTGAAGAAGCGAACAATTATTCCTTATTTGCCGAACATGTGTTACTGGATGTACGCTATGAGAAAAAATCGCTGGAAAATGCAGGGAAAGAAAAATTAAATCAATATCTGGCAGATGTTAATCCACGCTGTTTAATTATATTACGGGCACCTCATCTCAGCAGCAAACAATTGCAAGGTTTCTCAGCAAATGAGCAAGTCTTGATTGTCCAAGCTTCTCCGTTTACGCCCACCATGCTGCAAAAGTGGATCATTGCACAATTGAACCGTTTTGCCATTTCCTATGAGCCGGAAGTACCTGCCCTTATTCACCGCTATACTCAGGGGAATATGTTGGCTTGTGCCCAAGTTCTTGAAATTATTAGATTAGTGATTGAGGAAAAAGAAATATTAACGCAACAGATGGTCATTGAACAACTAATTGACCAATGCAATTATCAATTGTATGAGTTATCGGATGCATGCCTTTCCGCCAATACGGAAAAAGCCATTCATATCCTTCGGCAAGCAAGTGAAAATCGCACGGAACCTGCATTGATTCTTTGGCTGCTTGCTCAAGATATTCGCCAACTCATTCAATTGTCGCATTTACTTTCCCAAGCCGTTGCCTTCTCTACGGCGTGTAGCCAATTAAAAATCTGGCCACAGCGCGTTAATTTATATCAATCGGCTTTAAGACGATTACCTCTACTGCGCTTGTATCAATTACTAAGCCTCAGCCAAACTTTAGACGAACAAATTAAGA
Organism: Legionella septentrionalis; assembly: GCF_003989745.1. Lineage (GTDB taxonomy): Bacteria > Pseudomonadota > Gammaproteobacteria > Legionellales > Legionellaceae > Legionella_A > Legionella_A septentrionalis. Next base: position 39,365 of record NZ_RZGS01000012.1, on the reverse strand, counting down.
CAAGCCATAATCAGCAAATTTGGCTTTCTTTCGAACAAATGGTAATTAATTTAACTACTTAGATCGTAGTGAATCGTTGTATAAAGCAAAGCAATTGGTGGGTAAAAGAGCAATTTGGTTGTTTTTAATTTTATATTGACGTATTATTCGTTACTTGATAACGGTAGCAAAGCGCAAAAATCCATTTAAACCAATGATAATTTCAAAACTCAAATACGTTCTTTGTCTTATTATTTCTTTGTTTGCATGTAATATAAGCTTTGCCGAGCATCGTTACATCGCCATAACTGTTGACGATTTGCCTTTTGTTGGGGAAAGCAAAAATTTTCATTTAAATATGATTATTGATGCATTTAAAAATAATGAAGTGCCGGCAACTGGTTTCATTATTGCAGGCAATGTCCGGCCGGAGAACTGGAAAGTATTACACCGTTTCCGAGATACAGGCCTTGCCCTAGGCAATCATACCTTTTCTCACATTAATTTAAATAAGGTAAACGTTGATACCTACATTCAAGAAATCGATGAAGCTGATAAAACATTGCTGCCTGTACTAACGGAACCCAAATTTTTTCGTTATCCCTATTTAGCTACAAGCGATGGCAAGAAAAAAAATAAAGTTTTGCAATTTCTCACAGCAAAAAATTATCAAGTCGCCCCTGTGACCATAGACAGCAAGGATTTTATTTTTAATCAATTATTATTATCCGTTCCTGAAAATAAACGGCGTGAATTCATGAAAGTTCTGGAGCCTTGTTACTTAAATTTTATTTGGCAACAAACGATTAAGGCCGAGGAACGTAGCCGCCTGGCACATAAAACCAAGCAACCACAAATTTTATTAATCCATGCAAACCTGCTTAATGCCTACGCTTTGCCCAACATTATTAATCTTTATCGGCAAAATGGCTTTGTATTTGTAACGCTTGAAGAAGCTTTAAAACATTTTGGCGAACGTACTCAACTGGCACATAAAACGTTTAAAAACAAGCACGATGAACGTATCGAAAGTTTTATGGCATGGGATTAAATCAGTATGAGCAGTAACACGTCCGGATTCTGGTATTTCAGCAGAACCCGGGAGAGAACTGTCTCAACTTTTTAATTTCTCTATTATTTTTTTGCAAAATGCCGGGAGATCAGAAGGTTGCCTCGAGGTGATGATGTTGCCATCCACGACTACGGTTTCGTCCAGGTAATGCCCACCCGCATTTTTTACATCATCTTTTACAGTATGAAAACAGGTAGCTTTTTTGCCTGAAATAACACCAGCAGAAATCAAAACCCAAGCCGCATGGCAAATGGCAGCCACAATGTTATTTTTTTCATAAGTAGATTTAACAATATTGAGCATGGCTTGGTGAGTCCGCATTTTATCGGGGGCATAGCCGCCGGGAATAATAATTGCGTCAAATTCTTTATCCTCAGCTTCACTGGCGGTACAATCTGGCTCTACGCCATACCCTAGTTTGCTCTTATAAGTTTTTTTCTCGGGGGCAATAATAACAGGCTTTATCCCCTCTTCTTGTAAACGCAAATATGGATACCAGAATTCCAGTTCCTGGTACTCGTTTTCAACAAAAATTCCTACTGATTTCATTTTTCCTCCTTGAATTTTAAAGCCACCTTTTAACGAATAAAGCGGCTATAAATTATTTTCCCAATCCAAATCACAAGGATAGCAATAATCAGCCACAATACAATCAACGGCAAAAATACAATGAATTGAATAAGGCCTCGCGTAAATCCTTGGATATATTCCAGTAATGTATAATAAGAAGACTTTACCGTTTCACCGAGCTGCCAATGCTTCATCTGCTGTTTTTTTATTAAAGGATCTTTTTGCAAGTAAATGGTAACTAAGGATAAATCCAACGATTCTTTATAATATTTCATTTGCCCTGTAAGCACATCGATTTGTTTCTGTGTTTCATGCAATTGTTGATAAACTTGTAACACATCGGCGGTTTGTGTAGCTCCTTGCATTATTTTTGTAAGTTGAACCTTGGCAGCTTCAAGATTCTTCAACTGACTCTCCAAATTTACATATTGTTCCGTGATATCTTCGCCTTGTATGGATTCTTGCAAGACTTTAAGTGCATACGATTTTAGCCGAGTTAAGGTGTCATTAAGCTTGGTGGATGGCACGCGAATGCTGATTTGTCCGTTAGTATCCATATTATCCTCAACATCTTGCGCCACATTAGAATTAACAACATATCCCCCGATGCTCTCTGCCAACGTATTAATTTTCTGCATCACGGAATTAACGTCAGAAACTTGCAAGGTTAACGTTGCATTGCGTACAAGCATGCGTTTTTGCGGGGTTCGCGCGGGAACTGCTGCAGGTGAAACACTTGAGAAACTTGCCTGATTTTCCGTATGAGCAGCATATGCTTGCACCGATGTAGGTGCACTTGTAAACATGGTCGAACCGGTAGACGCAAAGAAAAAATGAAACAAGAAATAAAAAAGAGCGATAAATCCTATTAATGCCAATACATAAAGTAAAAGTCTCATGGAAAGATCTCTCAGGCTTTATGTCTAGTGTAGCATTTAACAGGAAGATGAAGCGGGGGCTTTGGGAAAAATTAACTAAGGAGTTTCCTTACTCCTCTATTATTTAAATGTCTAATTTTTCATGATGAGCTATAAAGCCAGGTTGTAATGTTTTTACAAGTTTTTTGTCAAATAACAATTCTTCCTTGCTCATCAAAATAGCCGCAATGGTCCTTTGAATTTCAGAAAGCACCTGATTTTTAACCTTTAAGTTAAGGCAGGTATCATCTTCTGCTTCAAGCGCTGCCAATTGCTGGACATAAGTTTGATGCATGGATGCATCTACTTTTTCGAGACTTAACAATTGTTGTTCAATGTATTTAAGCAGAGCTAATTTTCTGATTTTTCTAGCATTCAGCAGGCGTTGCTCCAAACGATCCATCATTTCTTTTAATTCTTGTGGGCTGTCACTGCAAGTAATGCGGATAATGCCATTGTCTTTTGGCAAACCAAAATAACTGAGTGGTGCAATCATTATCGAATCTTTAAAAAGCAAATAATAGGCAATGTCTTCCCCAGTTTGTACTTTACCTTTCTTTTGCAAAGCACGGAAAGTTTCTTCCGGCAATTCCAAACCAAATAAATCACTGAAGTCGCCCAATGCATAAAAGGTGGCTTCAACCTGGTACTCCGGATCAGCAACATTGGCTCCCATGTCATGCAAGCGTTCGATAACATAATCCACTTTTTTCTTATAAAAAGCAGACATTTTTTTATGTTCCTCAGCCTCAAAGTTAGCCATGGTTTGAGCATAAGCGATTTGTGCAGAACGAGGAGCGTGAACAAAATAACTGACGCTTCTATTAAGCAATTCGTTCATTAAGACAGGATCAAAAACCATCATAACGGCCATACGCTCGCCTGCTGCCGAAAAAGCTTTGGTTGCTGAACGCAAGATGATGGTTCTTTCTTTTAAATCAGGAGCCAGCTTGAGGAAAGAAGGCATGGGCTTATAACACATTTCTGCGTAAGCTTCATCAAAAATGATATGTAAATCAGGGTACTTACGTAGAACTTCAGCGATCTTCAGCATTTCTGCTTCATCGACAATATTTCCCAGAGGATTAGACGGGTTGCAAATTAAAACGGCCTTAGGTATACCGTTATCTAGTTCTGCCAGGCGATACGCTTCCCTGATGCTCGCTTCCAGCGCATGCGCTTTTATTTTGAATCCAGGCTCATTCATGACTTCCACAGGATGTAAGCGATGCACAGGATTATTGGCGTACGCACTATAATGAGGAAAAGGAGTAACAACACGATAACCAGGGATATCCGTATAACGAGCATTGAGGGTATCGAAGAGCATTCCTAACCCGGCGATACCTCCAACTGTAAATAAAATATTTTCTTTTGCAATATCTGCCGCATACCATTTGGACATGGCTTCTGCCATCAACTGCCTTGGTGGTGTATCACCGCGCGGATCACCGTAATCAATAGCAGGGTTTTCTTCCATTCCATCCACACTGTCAAACCATTGTTTGGCCAACTCATCCAATCTTTGCCAATAAGATAAATGAGATGAAATGGTATGTGTGCTAATCGGATAAGTGGGCTTACCAAGACCCGCAAAAATTAATTTCTTTGTTTTTGCCGATTCTTGCGAAATAACTTCTTCATTTAACGTGTTGGCCCACATGGCTAACAACATAACTTTTTCTATTTTGTGTGCAGATTGTCCATTTGGAGTTAACATAATAAAATCCCGTTAATGAGCAAATAATACGTTTTGTGGGCAAAAATTATACCTTTTTATACCTCCCTAAATCAAGTTAAATCATTTTTCAATCTGAGCAATATGAAGAAAATTGAAAAGAACCTATAATAATTGCGCAATGAAACTTGTTGAAAATAGGAAAAATTTTCACTGTTTACTATGCTTTTACTAACTAACCTGGAATTTTATTTAAAATAATGGACAAGCCTAAAACAGTTAAATCCACGCCGAAAACGGATACGCCCGGTTTAGAAAAAACAATTAATGAATTAAAAATAAAAATCGCCGAACAAGAATCCAAAATCACCCAATTGACCAATCTCATTAATATATTACCTGGCGATATTTATTGGAAAGATGTAGAGGGCATATGGGCCGGGGTTAACAAACGTTGCGTGCAGAGCTTATACCGCATGGGGTTTATTAAAAAAGGAATTGAATCGGAAGTGCTTGGCAAAACAGATTATCAATTATTCGATCCAAAAACTGCTCACGCATACCGGCAAAATGATCTGGAGGTGATGGAAAAAAAGATTGAGCTTACCCGCGAGGAAACAACTCAATTACCGACAGGCGAAAAAATAATATTGCTATCTACCAAAAGACCCTTCCAAGATAAAGAAGGCAAGGTAGTTGGGGTTGTTGGTAATACCATTGATATTTCCTATTTAAAAAAAATAGAAGCTGAATTGAAAGAGGCGACAAAAAAAGCAGAAGCCTCAAGCCTCGCCAAAACTGAATTTCTTGAAAATATGAGTCATGATATCCGCACCCCGTTATGTGGTGTCATCGGCATGGCCGACTTGTTACTAGAAAAAGCCCTGAATGAAGAGCAAAAGCAATATGCCGAATGGATCCATGATTGCAGTGAGCAATTATTAACTTTACTAAACAGTATTTTGGACATCGTGTCACTAGGGAATGCCCGTGAAGATGAAGTCAAGGAAACCACGTTTGATCTTTATCAATTTATCGAAGAATTAGTCCGCCTTGAAATGCCGACCATTAAAGTCAAAGGATTGGATTTAAAAGTCCAACTGGATCCTGCTGTACCCAGGTTTTTAACTACCGACCGCACGAAACTACACCGCATTTTATTAAACCTTTTAGGGAATGCCATTAAATTTACTGAAAAAGGTTATATAACCATTGAAGTTCTATTGCTGGAAACCCTGGATAATTCTGCTCGCGTACAATTTTCCGTAGCAGATACCGGCATTGGCATCCCCAAAAATCAGCAAAGCAAAGTATTTGATCGCTTCCATCGGGTTACTCCCTCCTATAAGGGTATTTATAAAGGCCATGGTCTCGGGCTACACATCGTGCAATCCTATGTGCAGCTGCTAGGAGGCAAAATTAGTTTAGTTAGCGAAGAAAACGTGGGAACGCGCTGTACTTTCATTCTGAACTTAAAATTTGATGTCCAAAAAAAGAGTACCTATGTTTCCCGATGGGATATACGGAAAAGTGCATCGCAAGCCACTGACATGGTTTCGGAAAAATCTCCCATCCAGAATCAGCAATTTATTGCAAATGCACCCAATCTGCTGCTGGTCGATGATAACCACATATCATTAAAGATGCTTGAATCCTTTGCCCTGAAGGCAGGATGTCGTTTCACTTCCACGCAAAGTGGCGAGAATGCACTGCAGCTTGCAAAAACCATGGAATTTGATTTAATCATTTCCGATATTGGCTTACCGGGTATTTCCGGGCAGGAATTCAGCCGCAAATTTCGCGATTGGGAAGCTTTACATAAAAAGAAACCGACACCCATCATAGGCTTAACCGCACATGCTGAAATTAAAACTCATCAAAAATGTCTTGATTTTGGCATGAACGGTGTCCTTAGCAAACCTATTAATATGGATACATTTTCCACTATTCTGAGCCGGTTTTTTCTAAAAGAAAAAAAACAAGATATTGAAAATAGTGGTTTTTCTGGAGAGCAAACGATATCTCATCACCACGATGAATTTTTCAGGCTTGAGCAATACCCATTGCTGGATCTCGAGGTCGCGCTGACCAATTTGGGCGATAAAGACATTTTGCGAAAGGCATTGCATCTCATGTTGTCTCAAGAAATTGATATGGATTTAATGAACTTGCAAAAAGCCTATGAACAAAATAATTGGGATGCCATTGGGAAAATTGCGCATAAAATAAAGGGAAGCGCTTTATATTGCGGCGCTGTACGTCTTAAATATGCTTGCCAATACCTTGAACATTCACAAAAGTCGGGAAATAAACCTATTCTAAATTCTCTTTATCAGCAGTTATTGCATGTGGTTAAGGTTACCTGTCAACAAATTGAAAATTGGCTAAGTAACCCAGCAAAATAGGCAATAAAAAGCCTACAAGTCATGTATACCATCAATATGTTTTATATATTGCTACAATGTGTTAGCATGCTGCAAAAATTGACACGGTTTCTGCAATGAAAAACAGTATTTATGAAATAACGCAAACTGCATTTCTACCCACACAATCTGTTGAAATAAATAAGGAAGATTTAGATATTGCAGTCACTCAATTGTACGAACAAATTCCCTGCTACTCGTATAATAGGACAGAACGCGAAACTTATAAAAAACAACTTTCCACTCTAATCGATGAGCTGGCAAAAGTCGTATTAGACTCCGCTGATCTGGTTTATCGTCTGGATGTAGAGGATATTAAAAATCAAATCGCCCTTTTGAAAATAAAATTAGCTGATACGAGCTATGTAGATGAGAATCCCCAGGTGCAAGCAGCTTATTTTTTAGCTTATAAAAAAAATCTGGAAACCATTTATTTTCTTATTCAAGATTGGGATATCAATAAAAAGCGTCAATTTGTTTTAAATTTGGGTGAGCGAGTCATGGTATGCGCAACTGGGGCTCATACTCAGTTGTGCGAAATAGTGTATGAATTAACACAAAAACCATCTGTCGCCACATGGCTCGCTGAATTAAGAAAAAATATAGTCAATGAGTTTGCAGAAACCTGGGTTGCAAAATATGCTATTCCTGACGGCAGCAGCATACATGTTCACTTTTTTTGTGCCGAGCATGCCAAGGCAAAAGGCTGGGAAATTCCAGGTCATGCAGAAATCAGGGGATATAGCGATGATCGTTTTAAACCCCGCTCGCTTAATGAAGGTACTAAAGGCGAATTAACTCGTTTTTTTGAAAGCCGTTATACGGCGAAAACCATAATAAATAACTTGATGGTTAATTTTAACTTGCTGTTAAAGCCATATTATGGAACCCAAATTACCCCTGAGGCAAATGAAAACATACAATCCATTTTACAACCTTTTATCGAGCATAATTTGTTGGATTTACAAGATATATATGAGTACAGAGAAAATGGCGATTGGCTCATTAAGGAAAACTTTAACCAACAGCTTCAGAAATTGATAGTCCCACTGCTCATAAAAGACGGCCTTATAACATCCAGCGTACCTTCACTCGTTACTGAACGAATGATCCCTATTTTGGAAGATGAAATAAAAAGGCTTGAGTTAAAATATAACGATGAGAAAAGGATTGAAATCTTAGAGCATACAAAAAAGTTTTTATACCAAACAATTTTTAATGATGCCATAGATCAAGCCGCTGCCATCAGCGATTACATACAGGAAGTCTATTTAAACCATAATCTTGATAAGTATAATACATTGCAAAAAATCGGGCTTGTTTTGCTAAATATACTGACGGTAGTGCCATTGGCTATTCCCGGGCTTATAAAATATGCAACGACTGGCACATTTTTCTTTAGTTTATGCGGGAAAACACATGATATGGTTGGCGATATTCACCAGGAAATTATTGCATGTACCGCATAAATAAATTTAAAACATGGCGGCCATCTCGGGGGTAAGTTCAGTAAATTGTTCTGCAGTAAAGCTGCACCTTTTTCTACCGGCAATCTCGGATCGTGTAAATTCTACGATGTGTTTATTCGCAATGCACTGCCACGTTTGCTGATTAAAAGCAAAATGTTTGTCTTTCTTTTTGAATACGTCAGGAGTAAATGCAGCGATATTTTTTCTTGCGCTTTTTGTTCTTGCTGAAAAATAAAGAAAGGCTTGCACCTGAGCCGAGCGCATGGAAGCACCTAACACTTGGCTGTAAGCATAAGTATCCTTCGCTGAAATTTGGGCACGATATTGATTAAAAGGCGCTACCGTCAAATCAATTCCTTTCTTGGTATCTAGTAATGCAGTAAAAGCTGTTAATAATACTTCGATATAACCAAGTTGCGCAGTCGTGTCATTTAAAAACATTAAACGGTAGTAAGCAACTTCCGCAAAAGCAGTTTCAAGCTCAAACGATCCATACCATAAAGAGGGTTCGAATGTGCGACCAAAGCGGGAGCCATATTTTAAAGGAGGATAGCGAAACGGCGTAAAAATTAAATAATCCTTATCCTTAGCTACATAAGGTTTGGTCTGTTCTATTAGCTCTTCAAGGATATCGTGCTCTTCCGGCGTATCAACCAAATCCCTGACGCTTAAAATATGTTGTGCTTCAACAACACGCCATGGCTCCGTCTGTATAGGCTGTAATTGTTTTTCACCTGCACATAACATCCAAATGTTCATATTTTTCCACGCATAGCATCTAAATAATTTACAACTGCAACCAAGCCGGCTATGGTTTTAATTTGTTCTAATGGTTTTTTATGAAAATAGTAATTGTCACTGCGCAGCCAAGCCTTGGCTTTTTCGTGATTGTTTCCTACCAATGCATTCAAACTACGATATAATCTTAACAATAAGAGAGCCATCTCTCCTTCTTTTGTATCCGCAGCTAGTTGTTTCTTGCCTTGATGCAAGCGTGTGGCGGTTGCTTCACTTATGCCGAGAATTTCACTTAACTCTTTGCCATTTAACCCATAAAAATTGGCCATTTTAAGGATAGCTTTGGTTAGTATAGCGTCCTGATTAGCACTGGCAGGGTTATTTATAGAGCTCGTTCTCATCGCTAGATCCCCTTATTTCATATGAAATTATAGTAAAATTAAATTTCACATGCAATTAAAAGTGGAGCTTGAGCACTCTCCTTTATCCGGTGTATCTTTTTGCCAAAGAGAAATTTTCTGCATGTAATGCATTTTTGCTGGGGTACACAAAGAATGCGCTTTATAGGCTGCCTTTACCGTTTGATCGCTGTAAAGCCAATCATGTTTTGCAAGCATGTCTGGCTCAGGGGTAGGCGAACGCAAGGCCCGCCCCTTTTCGGGAGGCTTAATTGCTGGAATGGCTTGAGCAGGCGTTATCTCCTGGAAATCTGCAGTAGAGAAAAATCGTTTAATGTTTACTTCTTCGCCATATTTTAAAAATTCCGCATTTTTTCTCGTCTTGTTTGGCCTTTGTGTGATATCAATTATGCGTGGATCCCAAGCATCAACTTCCCAAAGAGAAGGCTTAAGCTCTCCTTGCAATTTAATTTCAACCCGGTTGAACACATGATCAACTGTCTTGGATGCCACCAGGAAAATTACAGCTTGTGTTCCTGCCTGGGTGAGACGTCGCGTCAGTTCAACAGCTAAATAATAAGCACGTTCATAACAATTTCCAACGCCTGCTTTCTTAATAATTGCATGCCTTAAGGCATAATCATCCGCTTTGGTCTTAAAGAGTGCGGAACGCAACACTTTATCAATGAAATCATTTTTAATAGCATTATGAAATTGGATATAGCCACTTAACTGATTACCAGGAACAACATCTTGGCAAGTTTTATGGATTGCTTCATTACAAATTTCAATAAATTTTTCGCGAGTAATTTCTTGCATAAAGATAAACCCAAATGCCATATTATATGCAGTCAAATATTAAGACTGGATTAACAATAACTCCATAAGGATAATAAATGCACAATATAATTATTTATGGAGGCAGTTTTGACCCGATTCATAATGGTCATTTAAAAACCGCGCTGCAAGTACAAAATGAGTTTAATTTTGAATCTTTTATTTTTTTACCATGTAAAATCCCTTTATTAAAAGAGGCAACTAAAGCTTCTGCCAAACAGCGGATGCAAATGTTGCAACAGGCAGTATTCCCCTACCCCGCCTTTAAAGTTGATTTAAGAGAAATCGAACGTGAAGGGCCTTCGTATATGGTGGAGACTTTAAAAAGCTTCCGCAAGGAATGCGGTGAATGTACCGCTATTAATTTACTGGTGGGAATGGATACTTTTTTACAGCTTCCACAATGGTATCAATGGCAAAAAATTATTGGACTTGCCAATATTCTGGTAATGGAGCGCCCCACAGATACAATTGAAAATAGTCCAGATGCATTAAAAAAAGTGCTGCAAAAACACCAAACCTTAAACAAAAAAGATTTATTAAATTGCGCTGCAGGAAAAATTTATCTTTATAATGCGGGGTTCTATCCCGTTTCATCATCTTGGCTGCGCGAACAAATCAAGAAAGGCAATGATGTGAGCAGTTACCTTCCTGGCGGAATAGCGGAATACATTAAGGCGCAGGGGTTATATCAATAATTTCTTTGTCATCGCCATCAAAGACTTTGACCTGCTTGATAAACTCGGGCACAAATTGAGATATCCAGTTTACCACCGGATCAAATTTGGCATATAACAATGATTGCCGAGTATAAGTCTCAAACGGTATCGACGTCATTTTTATTACCAAAGCAATTAAGGCCACAATAAACACACCGCGCACTACACCAAACCCCATGCCGAGAATGCGGTCGGTACCGCTAAGGCCAGAGCGATTCAAAATAAAACTCAGCAAAGCATTAAATAAACCACCTGCAATTAAGGCAGTAAGAAATATTGCAATCACAGCGGCAACTGTTCGTATACTTTTCTCATGTAAATATGGTTGCAGCCAAAGCTCAACCTGCGGAGAGTAGCGAAAAGAAAGCCAAATTGCGACGACCCAGACACACAAGGCGATTAACTCTTTTACAAACCCGCGGAATAATCCGGTGACGGCGGATAAGCCAATGGCGCCTATAATAAAATAGTCTACCCAATTTCCAACCATCTTTAGCTAACCCCTGTTTTTACAATAAAGCCATTTAAACGCATGCTTTCAGCCAATTGTTTTTGTAAATTTATCGCTTCATCTTTTTGCTTCATTTGCCCGACGATCACTTTATAAAAATCGCCATTTTTACCTGCAAACTTACTATAGCTGGCTTTATAACCTTTGCTGCGCAGACGCTCCACCAAGGATTGGGCATTGCTTTTTTGTGTAAAAGAAGCAATTTGTACTCCATAGACACCCTTAAGAACTACCTCTTTTTTAGCGACAGGCAGCAAAGCAGGTTTTTTCGCAACCTGGGCTATGGCTGGCTTTGTGAAAGAATCTGCTTTAGCCAGTGCAGGAGTTCGATTGCTGGCTGCAGGAACGATGCTAAGCGGCTCGGCTTTTGCAGTTTGCGGTATACGCGCTATCTCACTGGCATTTGAAATATCCACATGCGCCACTTTGACTGATTGAAACATAGCATGTTCATCAGGAACCGCCACTTTAGGTGCCGTTGGTTTCTCAGGCAAACGAATGGATACGCTGACTTTGTCATCAAAACGATAATTGGATTGTTTCATAAGGGCAGGCAAAAAAACGGCTGCAACAGAAATAATGACAACTGCACCAATTAATCGATGCTTGAGCCGCTCATCCAATGCAAATTTCATCTAGCTTCTCCTATGGTTATTCTGTTGCGTGCAGTTAATCGGGTGTGAGCTTGTTTTTAATTTATCCCAAATGGGGCCAACCGTATGGAAAGAGCCATACACAACAATGACATCCTCAACCCCGGCTTGCTCATAAATGGCTTGATAAGCTTTGCAAGGATGCTCATAGCACTTAGGTTCATACGCAATTATTTTGCGAAATGCATGGTTAAGCATCTTAACATCAGCCGCGCGTTTATTCTGCAGTAGAGCCGGATACCATGCTTTTATTAAAAGACGCATAGGCTCAATTAAACCGCAAAGATCTTTATCTTTCAATGCTGAAAATACAGCATATACATTTCTACCCTGTGCATATTTTGCAACAAAACCGGCTAATAAATCAACAGATTGTGAATTATGTGCCACATCCAGAATGACAGTCGCTTTGTTTTTTATAATCTGTTGCCTGCAAGGAATAAATACATTTTGCATGGCATCGTAAAGATTGGCATCCTCTACAGGCAAACGCTCATGCAGGCAGCGAACTGCCATTATTGCTGCTGCGGCCGCTTTTAAATTAATGCCAGGTACTGGCAATAATGGAAGGCATTGCAAACCTTGGTGGATTTGAAACGATCGGTCTATTTCTTCGAAACGATAATCCAAATTTAAAAAACAGCTTATTGTATGTTGCCGCTTAGCTTCCTCGATGACACTGCTTGGCGGGTTATCATCAGCATAGATGAAAAATTTGTTTTTTCTTAAAATACCTGCTTTTTCATAACCAATTTGTTCCAAGGTATCGCCTAAATATTCGCAATGATCCCAAGCTATGGTGGTAATGATTGCTAAATCAGCATCCACGACATTGGTAGCATCCGCCCGTCCCCCCATACCGACTTCAAGGATAATAAGATCCAAACCGGATTGCTTAAAGTGCAAAAGGGCAGCCAAAGTCGCCACTTCAAAATAAGTAAGGTGGATATTTCCTCGCGCTTGTTCAATAACAGAAAATGCTGCACACAAATCCTCATCTGAAATTGCCTGTTGATTGACTCGTATGCGTTCGTTAAACATCAAGAGGTGTGGAGAAGTATAAACTCCAGTCCGATACCCGGCGCTGCCATAAATGGCTTCCAAAGCGGCGACAGTGGAACCTTTGCCGTTAGTGCCTGCAACAGTAATAACCGGGACAGTAAAGCGATGAAGATCCAACTTTCTGGCAACATTTAAAACACGTGCCAAACCTAACTGGATCTCTTGCTGATGGCGCTCCTCAAGATATAGCAGCCAATCAGCAAGGGTATAATGGACGAAATTATTCATTTCCTGAATAAAGGGTTTGCTGGGTCAATTTAGCGACCAATTCTCCAATTGTATTACGCAATGCCTTACGCTCTACAATCATATCTACATGCCCATGTTCCAATAAAAATTCACTGCGCTGGAACCCTTCAGGCAATGTTTGCCGTACTGTCTGTTCAATGACTCTGGGGCCGGCAAAGCCAATAAGGGCATTGGGTTCTGCAATGATGATGTCCCCAAGACTAGCAAAGCTTGCCGATACACCGCCCATAGTTGGATCGGTCAAGATCACAATGAAAGGCAAGCCAGTTTCTGCGTAACGCGCCAGAGCCGCTGAAGTTTTTGCCATTTGCATGAGAGAAAATAAGCCTTCCTGCATTCTTGCGCCTCCGCTGGCTGTAAAACAGATATAAGGACGCTTTTCAGCTGTGGCTAAAGTCACGGCACGAACAAATTTTTCCCCTACGGTGGCTCCCATGGAGCCCCCCATAAAATTAAATTCAAAAGCACTGGCAACAACGCGCTGTTGCAATAAGGTACCTTTTAAAACCACCAAAGCTTCTTTTTCGCCGGTACTTTTTTGCGCTTGGCTGATGCGATCTTTATATTTTTTTGAATCGCGGAATTTCAAACGGTCGATAGGCTCCAGGTTTGCTGCAATTTCTTCCCAACCGGTTTCATCCAAAAATTGAGCCAAGCGATCGCGGGCAGATAAGCGGTGATGATGGTTACATTTCGGACAAACGGAAAGGTTTTTTTCAAGTTCCGTACGATAGAGGACTTCATTGCACCCTGCGCACTTAACCCATAAACCTTCAGGCACACCCTTCTTTTGTGAGGTTTCTGTTCTAATTTTTGAAGGCAACAATTTCTTTAGCCAACTCATAGCATAAATCCGTACTAGTCAAGAAAACACAATATTATATCCTGAAAATTATAGAAGAGCTTGTTTTTTACTTGGCAATGGCATTTTTTATTAAGTTTTTTGCAACATTGCCGTTAACCCATTAAAGAGAATGGCCTGGGAGGTTGCTATGAAACTGTTAGCTGCAGCGATAGCTGTTCTATCCCTCTTTTTAGCCCAACATGCTCTAGGCGCATCCCAACAACGTTTCGGGGAAACACTTTGTTCATCTGAAGATTATTTCTGCATCAAAGTAAAATCGGGAGAAACTTGGGAAATGCTATTCCCCAACATTGAAGAACGCGACATTGTGAAACGAATTAACCGCATGAATATTGGCTTGCGTAAGGGAATGACCATTGCAGTACCCAAGAATATTGATCGCCTCACCATTTATGATGTATCCCCTTTTCCCCGCTACATTGAATCCGACGGTGAAAAAACAATTTTCGTCAGCCAAAAACAGCTGGCATGGGGGGCCTACGATGAACAGGGAGAATTGGTTTGGTGGGGGCCTCTCTCTTCTGGTTCCGGTACTTGCCGGAACATAGAGGGAAATTGCAAAACTCCCTCAGGCTCTTTCCGGGTCATTAGAAAACAAGATATAAGCTGTATTTCTACCACTTTTCCAATGCGTGCGGATGGTAACAATGGCGGAGCGGAAATGCCTTATTGCATGCATTTTTTCCGCGGTTATGCGTTACACGGCAGCGATACCGTTCCTGGATACCGGGCCAGTCATGGCTGCGTACGTATGTTTGTTGAAGACGCACGCTGGTTGAATGAGGAATTTGTTGAAGTCCCTGAAGATGGAGTGAGGGGAACCCGGGTAATTGTCGAATCCGTAGAGGGTTGATTTATATCTTGCCTGCTATTGCAATAAAGAAAAAGCTCCCGTCACTCCATGCTGTGCCAATGCTTTTTTCAGTACCTCAGTCATTCTCTTGTCAGCAAATGGACCGACTTTTACCACAAAAAACTGCTGATATTTTTCGATAAATACAGGGGACGGAGTCAGTTTGGCAAGTTTGCCACGCAATGCCTGCGCCAAACTTTGGGAAGAGAAGGCTCCGGCTTGTACATAATAGTGAGCAGCATGCGGGCCGTGGGTGGTCAATGCTTCAATTTCCACCCGGGCAGTACCAGTAGGCCAAACCCCCAGTTTTACTGCAGCGCCATAAGATAAGTCTATGATGCGGTCTTTGTGAAAAGGGCCCCTATCGTTTACCTTGACGATAGCTTCCCGTCCATTTTCCAGATTTTTAACTCTTACATAGGTAGGCAAGGGTAGTGTTTTATGGGCGGCAGTCAATTCATATAAATCATAATCTTCGCCGCTTGAAGTACGCTTTTGATGAAACTTTGTGCCATACCATGAAGCCAGCCCACGGGCTCGATAGCCGCTGGAAGATGTCATGACTTCATAAGTTTTACCATTTACGTGATACGCAGCCGGATTGCCGTAGCGGCTTAGAGGTTCAGAGATGGGGACTATTTTTTTAAAAGAAACAGGCAAGGGCCCGGCAGGTGCCCCATCTTTACTGGGCTCAGAAGACTTTTTCGGCGGCAGTTTTGGGGGGATACTTTTTTTCGCCGGAGTTTTATCAAGAACTCGAGCGGTAAAAACCATTTTCTTTTTAGGCGGATCTTGCCGTACCAAAGCACTTTGCTGACAGCCTGCCAGCAACAATGTTCCTGCAATTAACCATACAAGCCACATAATCTGTTCTGAGAAATAGTTCGGATTGCTAAATATATACTTAAAATTACCCTGTTGTCATTTGGTTGGCGGGCAAATGCTGTGATAAGATAAATTCAATTTTTTTATACTGGATAACAACATGAACAAACAAGCCTTTTTTTTACCAAATTTTTTGTTATTCATTACCTTGCTGGTAAAAGCTGGCACATTTTATGCCGCTGAACCAGCTGCACCTTCGGGCATTATCCCCCCCTCTCCTGTTACCAATAACAATCCTCTAATTACTCCCGCCCCTCCGGTTTTAAATGCCAAAGCATATATTCTGATTGATGCAGACAGCGGTAAGATTATTGCTGAAAAAAACAGCAATGAAAAACTACCTCCTGCAAGCCTTACCAAAATGATGACCTTGTACGTGGTCTCAAGCGCATTGCAAAACCAGCAAATCCGCTTAACAGATAGCGTACGAATTAGCGAGCGAGCATGGAAAACCGGCGGTTCCCGCATGTTTGTCAAAGAAGGTCAGCAAGTCAATGTGGAAGATTTATTAAAAGGCATCATCGTGGACTCCGGGAATGACGCCTGTGTTGCCATGGCCGAACATTTGGGCGGCAGTGAAAATGCATTTGCTGATATCATGAATCAGCAGGCCCGTAATCTTGGCATGCAAAACAGCCATTTCACTGACAGCACCGGGTTGCCCGATGCAGAGCTTTATACCACAGCTCAAGATTTAGCTATTTTAGGGCGTGCACTGGTTAAGAATTTTCCGCAATACTACCACTGGTATAAACAAAAATGGTTTACCTTTAACGGCATACGTCAGCCTAACCGCAACCGTTTATTATGGCGTGATAATCAGGTTGATGGCATTAAAACAGGCCATACGCAGGACGCAGGTTTTTGCCTGGTTTCTTCTGCGAAACGCAATAACATGCGCCTGATTGCGGTCGTAATGGGTTCGCCAACAGAAACCGCGCGTGCCGATGACAGCGAACGTTTATTGAACTATGGTTTCCGTTTTTTTGAAACGCATGAGTTATATAAAGCAGGCAAGCCAATTACTGAACTTGCTTTATATAAAGGCAAAGCGAAAACTATTCCTGTAGGTTTACAAGAAGATGAATTTGTAACAATCCCAAGCGGGCAATATCAGCGCTTAACCATCAATACAAAAATCCCTAAACTGCTACAGGCTCCTATTAATAAAGGAGAGCAAATTGGGGAATTGTTGGTGCAATTTGATAATAACATCATTGCTACCAAGCCCTTGTATGCTCTGGAAAGCGTTCCTAAAGGTGGTTTTTTTACCTGTATTAAGGATGGCATCCGTTTAACATTCAGACGCTGGTTTGGTTCTTAACTACGGCCAGCGCCAATGCAACGCATGGTCTATTTAAATGGCGAATTTATAAAAGCCGAAGATGCAAAAATCTCCATTTTTGATCGCGGCTTTTTATTTGCTGATAGCGTTTATGAAGTTATTCCGGTTTATAAGGGAAACGCTTATTTTATCGATCGCCATTTAAGCAGGCTTCAGGCAAGCTTGGCGGCCATAAAAATGACCATGCCCAATCTTGATTTCCCTTCTTTATTCCAGGAATTGGTGACACTGAATAACAGCGGCGATATGCAGATCTACCTGCAAATTACCCGCGGCACTCAAAACAAGCGTACCCATGATATTCCCAATAATCTAACCCCGACTGTAGTTTTATTCACCATACATAATTCCTATCCCAGCTTTGCTGACAAAAAAAAAGGATTGCGCGCAAAACTTGTGGAAGATAATCGCTGGTTGCGTTGTAATATAAAAACGACGTCCATGCTGGCCAATATTCTTCTTAACGACGAAGCGGTTGTTTCCGGCGCTAATACAGCCTTATTAATTCGGGACGGATTTTTAACCGAAGGCAGTGCAAGCAACGTGTTTATGGTGGATAAAGCGGGAGTAATTCACACGCCGCCACAAACGAATTTATGCTTGCCTGGAATAACTCGTCAGCTCACTATCGAGTTAATTACTGCGCTGCACATGCCTTTTAAGGAAAGCATGATTAGCAAAAGCAATCTGTTGGACGCACAAGAAGTGTGGATTACCAGCACTACCAAGGAAATTTACCCCATAACCCAATTGGATGATAAACCAGTTGGCGAGGGTAAGGGCGGAAAATATTGGGAAATACTGGATAATCAATATCAAAATCTGATTAAAACCTTATAACAAGCTATTATTAATTAAAAAAATTTATACAGTATTTTAGGATGAGGCTTATTTATAATGACTGAGCAAACGCTGATGAAATTCCCCTGTAATTTTCAAATTAAAATTATAGGAAAAAATGATGAGAAATTTACTGCTGAAATTATGGATATCGCCCGTAGGCACTATCCTTCGCTTAAAGACAGTGAAATGAAGGCACAGCCCAGCCAACAAGGGAATTATTTAGCGATCAGCATCATCGTCTATGCCGAAGATCAGTCCACTCTCGACGCACTATACATAGAATTAACCCAGCACCCTGATATAAAGATGGTGCTTTGAATGATAGCTATCCGCCACCTCGACGTACAGCCTTATGAAACCGTGTGGGAAGAAATGAAAAAATTCACCACTCTGCGTATGGAGCAGACGGATGATGAGCTTTGGCTATTACAACATCCCCCGGTTTATACGCAGGGGCAAGCGGGTAAACCGGAGCACATCCTCAATCCTCAGGGGATCCCGATTGTACAAAGCGACCGTGGTGGGCAAGTAACTTACCATGGCCCGGGGCAATTGGTTGCCTATGTACTTATGGATCTGCGCCGGCGCAAAATTGGGATTAGAACTTTAGTGACACAATTGGAGCAAGTTCTCATTTTATTGCTAAAGAAATGGCAAATTTCAGCCGCTACCCGCTGTGGTGCTCCAGGCGTTTACGTTGATAATAAAAAAATTGCATCCATTGGCTTGCGTGTAAAAAATGGCTGCACTTATCACGGTATTGCATTAAACGTGGCTATGGATTTAAATCCTTTCCATGGAATCAATCCTTGTGGATATGCAAAGCTGGAGATGACTCAAATGCGAGATTTTGTTCCGAATATTAATATAGAGCAGGTTAATCAGCAGTTTGTTCAAGAATTCTTAACTTTATTTGAACGCTAATATTATGCAATTTCTAACGGATTATTTGCAGCCCTTACACACTTGGTTATATACCCATCCCCATTGGGCGCTAATGTTCACTTTTTTAATTTCTTTTAGTGAATCCCTGGCTATTATAGGCAGTATCATCCCAGGCTCTGTCACCATGACCGCTATTGGAATTTTGGCAGGCTCAGGCGTCATGCGTATTGATTTGACGCTGCTTGCAGCGACACTGGGTGCAATAGCGGGCGACGGTGTCAGCTACGCTTTGGGATATAAATTCAGGCATAGTTTACCAAACATCTGGCCTTTTTATCGTTATCCGCACTGGCTCAATTATGGCAGGGAATACTTTGCCAAACATGGTGGGAAAAGCGTTTTAATTGGCCGGTTCATAGGCCCGCTCCGTTCGATTATCCCGGTTATTGCCGGAATGATGCACATGAATGCTTGGCATTTTTTAATAGCCAATATCATTTCCGCAATTGGCTGGGCTATCCTCTATGTGATGCCGGGTGTTTTAGTCGGCGCAGCCAGCAGCGAATTATCAGCCGAAGGCGCCAGCAAACTGTTTCTCTTGATTATCATTTTACTGTTGTTAGCCTGGCTGCTTACAATAGGCATGAAATGGCTTTTTCAGCGCATTAATTCTCTCTTGAAAACAAATCTGCATCAATTTTGGTTATGGTCTAGAGAACATCCGCGCATGAGTTATTATTTTACATTGCTGACGCCGGAAACCGAAACGAATCACTATGCTACAGTCATGCTGATTTTATTATTTTTCCTCACCCTCCTTTTTTCCATTGTCCTGACCGCTCTGGTCGCCATAAGCAGTTTCATTCACTCGCTGGATGATACTGTGTATCTTTTTCTACAAAGCATACGCACGCAGCCTTTTGACCTTTTTTTCATTGCCATAAGCCTTTTCACCAGTGCTTTTGTTTTATTGGCCCTCATAATTTCCATCACTGTTTATTCCGTTTACTATAAAGATTGGCGCATGTTGCGCTATTGGTTGAGCATCAGTTTCTTTTGCACCATTCTTGTCTTTTTATTTTCGGAATTTATAAGCGTACCCAGCTTGCATGGAGGATTAATAGAATATAAAAAACATTTAACTTATCCGGCTACTAATCTTACGCTTGCCACCTCTTTATTCAGTTTTTTAATTTTCTACATTACGCGTTATAAAACCATTTTAACGCTTGGTATCCGCATTTTTTTACTGGTGATTTTACTTCTTGCGGGCATCAGTGAAATCTATTTAGGAAATAACTGGTTTTCGAGCGTGCTGGGTGCTTATTTTATTGGTTTTACCCTTTGTCTCGGACATTGGATTTTTTACCGGCAAGCACAATTAAGCAGCAACCGCTCACAATCACCTATTGTTTTTTCTTGCCTTGTTTTGGTGCTTACTGCAAGCCTGATGTATGGTTTTTGTTTTAAAAAAATCATTGATACAGATTATCCATATCTTAAGCCACACTTGTTAACCGAAGAAACCTGGTGGAAACAGCAATACCCCCTGCTTCCCCTTTTTACAACAAATCGCACCGGGCAGCCGGCGGGTACCTTTAATCTTCAGTATTCAGGTTCAATTAAAGCACTGGAAAAAAAGCTTGAGCAACAGGGGTGGAAAAAACAATCCAGCTCTTTTTTTCTTAAAATTTTATTACGTGCACAAGGCCAGCGCAGCAATGCCAAGCCCCTGGTGACTCAGTTTTATCGTAATAAAAAACCCGCATTAATTATGACCTATGGGAGCCATGGCGGCTCATCCTTGTGGATCATACAATTCTGGCGTTCGAATTATTATTTAAACCATTACAAACAACCAATATGGCTTGGTAGCATCGAGCCTGCAAATCATAATAAAATTTCTTCAGAGGGAAGTTTGCAAGATTTTCATCTCCTTACTTCCGCACTTTCCGGTTTCAGCTTTAATTGGGTTTCATTAAATAAGGAACAATTAAAAACAGGCAAACAAGTACAACCTACAACAATACTGCTTATCAAACAATCCTTATCCAAAGAGTAGCGACAACTTGTTTTTTCTAGGATAAAATGAATGCATCTTAAGGAGCAAGGATTTGCGATGATTGTACTAACTGGTGTAATTAATTATTTATTACCCTTTTTATGCTTGGTTTTTCTGCTCTTAGGCTTAAGTAAAAATCTTCTTAATTACATCCTGATTGCACTCTGGCTTTCATTAGTGGCTTTGCTAATTTCCTACCATGGAGCTGGTGGTGAAATTTTCGGCACTTACTTTAATTATAAAAATGCCCTCTTATATTCCTTAAATATAGTGATTGCAGTCATTGCCTTTTTATATGTTTGCTTCAACGTTTCCTCCTTCCAGGGAAAATATGTTCGCTATCTCATTGGATTTATTGCAGCCTTGGTCATTACCGGTAGTGCTTTATTGCTCATCAACTTGTGGATAAATGCCCGTTTCGTGGAGAGCCGCCTTCCTGGTACCGCACTCATGGAAGTTGTTACCTTTACCCCAGCGGAATATTGTAATAACCGTTTTGTATTTTACAAAATAGGTTCTAATGGTAAGGTAAGTTATTTATGTCCAAACCATTACGGGTTAATTCCATCCGTGGGGAATTTGGACACCCCTCCGGAATTTATTATTCGTCAACTAAACCGGCCAGTTGAAATTGAAAAACTAACGCCCAAGAAGGATAAAAACTAAAATGTGCTGCTTATAAATTGTTCCATTGCTTTAATTTTGCTACTATCGGTAAAAATTAAGTCTTATACTGCTATGCGATATATCATTTTATGCTTATTATTGTTGCACCATATGGCTGTGCATGCCATGGCGCCCAAAGTTAGTCTCGACAAAGCTATTGACAATGCAATCAAACGCTACGGGTTGCATTTTGAACCACAACTTAAACGGATGTTTGCCAAAGCACAGATATCCTACCCTCCTAAAGAAATTGCCCTGCTCGCCTTTAAGAAAGAAAGGCATATACAACTATGGGCAAAGGATGCCAATACTTCCTGGCGATATATTCACACCTATCCTTTGACAGCATTTAGTGGCCGGCTGGGCCCTAAACTCAAAGAGCACGACTACCAGATCCCGGAAGGCGTTTATCGTTTAACTTCATTTAATCCATTTAGCTCGCACCATTTATCCATGATGATCAATTATCCAAATCATTTCGATAGATTGCAGGCGATTAAAGATGGCCGGAAGCAGTTGGGTGGCAATATTTTCCTGCATGGTAAAGCTTCATCCGTTGGCTGTCTTGCCGTCGGCGATAAAGCCATTGATCAATTATTTTTATTGGCAAGAAGAGTAGGCTTAAATCACGTTAAAGTCATCATTGCGCCGAATGATCTTAGGAAAGAAAAGCCAGCAACAACCAATTTTGCGCAGCCGCGCTGGTTGCCAGAGCTTTATAAAGAAATATCCATGGCTTTGCATCAATTTCCCGTGCCCAAGGTCAGTTAATGCCATATTCTGATGCTGCAGTAATACGTTTTTATTAAGCCTTGGAATACAAAAGCATGCAAGAATAGTAATCTGGTTGTATTTTGCGCAAACCAGATTACCATTATGGTGAACTTTATTCGTGCTCTGGAGCAACTACGAATATTCCGGGAGCATTGCGTAAATACTCTTC
This sequence comes from Legionella septentrionalis, assembly GCF_003989745.1. GTDB lineage: Bacteria > Pseudomonadota > Gammaproteobacteria > Legionellales > Legionellaceae > Legionella_A > Legionella_A septentrionalis. The sequence continues at coordinate 16,743 of NZ_RZGS01000012.1, read as the reverse complement.
GTAATCCATGCCATAGCCAAAAATATAATGATCATCTACTTGCAAGCCAACAAAATCGGCATTTTCCAAACCGTTTTCCACGCGCTTATGATGTTTGTCTACCAGTACTGCGCTTAAAACTTCTGCTGCTCCCATTGCTTTGACCTCAGCCAAAATAGCGGCTAATGTTACGCCACCATCCAGTATGTCATCCACCACTAAAACAGTACGGCCACGCAAGTCCAGACTGGGCTTGACTTTCCAATGTAATTCGCCGCCTTTTATTTCCCCACAGTAGCGCGTTGCATGCACGTAATCAACTTCCAGAGGAAAATCAAGGCGCGGCAATAAATTCCCCATAGGCACCAATCCGCCGATCATGACACAGATAATAACCGGATTTTTATCATGCAGCCGTTGATGGATGTTGATGGCCATTCTATCCAGTGCCGCTTCAACTTCTTTCGTAGTGAAAAGGCGGGTGGATTTCTCATAAACTTCTTGAATTTTACTTGGAATTGTCATTATTTTCTCAATCTCTAGATTTGCCGGGAACGGGAAACATGCTTACCTTACTTGTCTCTGGTGGGGTTTTATCACGAACTTTAGCAACTCCCTGCTTACTGACTTCGTCAATGCGAAGAATAGAGTACACAGGAATATAGGTGCGTTTAACATTATTAAATTCCAACTTTAATCGCTCCTCGGAAGGATCGACAACCAGAGAAGTGTTTTCGCCGAACACAAACTCTTCGACTTCGAGAAAGCCAAACATACTGCTTTCCTGGACTTGCCGTGCGTAAATTTCGTACACTGCCTCGGCATAGGAAAACATGATGCGATACAGCGTTTTGTTAGCCATAAAACATACCCAATAAGAAAGAACGCTAGTATACAAAAACAAGTAGCATGTTCAAATAATATAATGCTAAGACTTGCCCATTTTTATAAATGAGAAATTTATAAATGTCCTATTTGTTTTTTTAATACACGCCAAGGCAAAAATAAGATTTTTAAGGACAAAAATATAGCTAATTGCTATAATAATAACTACAAAATTGCTCACTCCAGGTTTCGCCTTCTTGAGGTATGTATGTTCTTTAATTTGCTGGCTGCAGGATCTTTCTATTATGAAGAGAATGCTCAAGGAGTTTCTTTTAGTGAAACTCCAACTCCTTTGTTTGCCCTCGAGCGGGCTATTAATGGGCAACGCGACTTTTTTTATCAAACATCAGAGGCAATCGCACGAAAAGAAAAGAAAAAAATAATTTTTTATGATGTTTGGAGAAGCTCAGAAAACATACCACGAAACCAAAATCCCACCGATGAAATTAACCATTTTTTAAATTACGATTTCGAAGTTTACCAAGTGGTGGGCGAGCGCCTGCAAAAAATAACCAATGCCAAACAATTATCTTCTACCCCTCCCAGGATTAATCGTCGGCAGTTAAGTGAGTTACTCAGCAAACATAAAATTGAAAACGATAAAACCTTTATTATCGATTATGAATATGTCAACAAACTAAGCGGCCTGGAAGCTGATGAATTGAATACAAAACAAATAGCAGCCAGCTCAAGTTTTCTGGAAAGGAGTCGAGATCTTAAAAGGAGAATTGAATTATTGCCAAAAACCGCCTGCGTACTAAACTTAGATGTTGAGCATTGTACTGGAACATTCCAAACCGGCATCGCAGCTACAGAAGACACAACCCACATCCTTAAACTGCTGGCAAACCCCGATTTTTGCCGGCAATTGGTTTATGTAGATTTGACACAGACAGAGATCAACGAAGAAATAGGAAGAAACATAACCCCTGAATTACCTCACTGTACCAAGTTGCATTTAACCGATGCATGGTTTTATATATTGGCTAATTTTATCCATTTAATTCCGGTTAAACATCTGGGAATTAAATTCTCAGCGGATTTGACGAAGTATACAGAAAGGTTAACTTTTTTAAAATATGCAGCTTCCTTACAGTCGCTGCAGCTCAATATCGCGGATGATACAAATTTCAAGCCCCTCGTTTTGCCTGAAAAATTGGAAAAGCTAGAAATAAAAAGAGAAAATAACAGAAATTCACCCAATCCGGCAGACACCTTACCATTAGCGCCTTCGCTTAAATCACTCACCATAAGTTCCAGTCAACAGCATGTTTTTTCTTTTCATGAAGCGCTTAAATTTGCACCAAACTTAGAACGCCTCATGATTCAAGGGAGTTCCATTAAATCCGATTTACATGCTCTGTCCCTGGCAAATTTAAGGTCATTGACCCTAACATCATGCGTCATATCGGCGGCACAACTTAAATTGATCCTGGAAAATGCCCCGAACCTAACCGCATTGGAATTAAAAAATGTAAACATCATTGGTAAATTAAGCTCCCTGGATCTGCCCAAATTAAAACATCTGAAGATTTCCAATTCTGACTTCAACAATACCATCAAGATAGTAAATGCTAATTTGGAACTGGAGCATTTAGAAATAGATAACACCTATTTTTTAGAATCTATTTTCGACACCCACCTGAAACCACAGGCAAAGCTTAAGCATTTGGGAATACTAGGGAAGCCATCCAGCGTAGTGCCTAAACTGATTGCTCCCCTGCTCTCCCCTACTTTAGTAAGCCTGGATTTGACCGGGGTTTCAGAAATAAAGGGGGAAGAGTCAACTCCTAATTTGCCAGAATTAAAACAAATTATTATCCCGGAAAAATTGCAGTTGACTAAATCTGCTTTTCTCAGCTTCCTGCTGAATGCCCCAAAGCTTCGTGAATTTGATTTTACAAATTTACAAATACTTGCAGCTCCTGAACAAGAAACTAATTTGCAATTGCCTAAACAAACGGGTTTAAGCCGGGTTGATTACACAAAGGATATTGCCCAACAGTTTAGTAAAAAAGAAATCGAATCCATTCTTCAGGCTGACAGTAATAAATTTATTTTAACTCTGGATGATTTATCTTTATTACCCGACATTAATTTCGAAAAATTACACGAACTTAAGATCAATTGGGGAGATACTTTAGATGCTAACTTTCATAAAGTTTTGGAAGCTGCTGCCCAATATCCTTTTGATTTTTCCTGCCGCTGCATGTTTGAGCCAGGCGGGATGGCAAGTTTTCATAAAAAAAATGGAGCATCGGTCGTTAGGATAGAGTATGAATTCGACGCACAATTATATGAAAAAATCATCCAAACCAGCAGCCTGCCTATTGACTTGGCTGTTACTACAAATACCAGTCAACCGTTACCCGAGGAATGGCGGGTGCCAACGGGGAAAACCTTCTTGCGGCTTTGCCTGTATGGGATAATCCTCTCTTTACCACAATATCAATCCTTTGCAGAACAATTACATCCAAATCAATTTTCCGAGGGGCATTTTGATCTTCATTTAAAAGCAGGCGTGGTGAGAATTGATTATAACCAAGGCCTGTTATTAATCACTCTCATTTCGGGTGATATTTCTGAAGAAGAGCTAGGCGGCATTATCACCGCCATACCTGCTCCTATTACTGCGCTAAATATCAACAACGTAAAGTTTCCTGATAATTTTACTCTCTCTTTGCCTGCTCTTAGGGAAATTACATTAAGAAATTGCTCTTGTACGAATTCGACTTTGAGAAATTTTACCTCTCTTCTAGGACAAGACGGCGAATTAAAAATTTCCAGTACTTTGGCAATACGGGATGAGCTGGAAGGTGACTATTCATTAGGGAAATTTAGCGGTACATACGTCAACACAACAAAATCACCATTCCTGGCAAAATTTTTGCCTGCGTGCAAATCTTTAAAAGAAATAGACCTTCATGGAAATAATGAAAGTTTACAATTGAAGGAAGATATTCCTTCGGTTGAAAAATTGATCATGAGGGAATGTTATGGCAATCAATCCAACCTGTTAAATCATTTGCCCAATGTGCAAAAAATAGAAGGGCACGGAATTTGCAATTGGACATCAACCCCCAACTTCAATAACCTAAACAACTTAAATCAATTAATATTAGATTACGGCTCGGATCAATTATTCCTAGATTTTATTGCCCATGCTCCAAATCTGAAAAAACTAGAGATAAGCGATTTAGTTTTAACAAGCCCTCTCAATTTTCCAAGCTTACCTTATTTAAATAGCGCAAAGTTTTCTCGTATCGTGATTTCCCTGGAAAATCTAATGGCGCTGATCGCAGCAGCCCCGCACTGTGAATTTGATTTATCGGAAACAGAAGTACATGGTGAGCGAGAAGAGTTCGAAATTTTTCTGGCAACAGAGCCCAAAATTAAAGGGCTACCCCGCATCCGCCCGTCTGTGCCGATTACGGCGAATGAAGCTGAAGCAGGTGAAACCATACAACCTGTGCAACCGCGCGACCCTGTTTTTCAGCCGCCAATGGCACCCCAACAACCTTCTGTTGACAAACAGGAAAAAAATAGCTGGTCTCAATCCATGCTCATTGATCGCTTAAAAGCATATTGCCAGTTAAAACATCCTGAACTGGCCCCTCTTTTTCCTGAGTTTGATAAAGGCATCTGCCAAGCTGTTTCCAAGTGGTATGCCGATACCGTAGCAACAGAAAATGAAGCAGCCTGGACGAAAAAACTAGATAAGCTAAGGGATTGGAGCAAACGCTCTTGCCCCAGAGAGATAGAGCCGTTGCTGAAAGAATTGTTGCACTATGCTTTAAAATACCAGATTCGCTGGCCTGAAACTCAAGCCATCCCGGTTAATAACCTGCCGCAAATATTGGCCAATCCCCCACGCCACCCCATTTACATTGCCAATGCCTGGCATCGCACGTGCCTACTTTTTAAAGACAATACATGGCATTTCTTTGATCCTAATTTTCAGGCAGGTACCGCCAAACAATTTAAACGACAAGATATAGTCAAACTGGTCAAGCAAATTTACGAAACTCAGGGCCATGGCTTGAGGGTACTCTCGTTTCATGAATTGCCGAAAGCCACCTGGTCTCTTGAGACCGAACACATCGATGCGTTTATTGCAGATGGCGGTTTTTATCTCCTTCTTGCGGAAAAAGACACAACGAAACTACAAGCTATAAACCCCAACCATCTATCTAAAAAAGCTTTGGAAGGTTTGTTCTGGCTCAGCAATGAAGATAAACCATTCTGGCAGCAGGGTTTGCTAAATCCTCCAAGCCGTGAAAAAACACTAGACTTGCTTGAGCGAGCTGCTGTGGTGCTGAAGGCTGAATTTACAGCAAAAATAAAGAAAAATCTGGAAGCATTGTCCGAGCCTGAAGCCAATGAACTTGCAAGCATTTTAAAAAAGGAAAATACGCAATTTACAGCGTTGATTTTAAATATAATGGAAACCATTCCAGCCTATGCTCCAGTAAAACCTAAAAAAAATATTGAACAAAACCTGAATGATTTGGAACAAAATTTTAAAAAAGATCCACTTTTGCACAAAATTGAAGAAAAAATTATTGCTGCAGAACAAGCGAAACAAATACAGGCAGAAGAAGCAAGAAAACCAATCACGCCAAAGCCTTCAGAAGTATCAAAAAAATCTGTAGAAGCAGCACAAGAAACGCAAGGAGTAGAAGCTAAAAAACCGGTCGCTCAAAAGCTTTCCAAAGCACAAAAAACATTGGAAAATATAACTGATCTGGATTTTTTCCTGTCCAATGCTCATAAACAAAAACCAAAACTTCCCGAGCATGGCCGCTTTAAAACCTGGGAAGCTAAAAATCCCGCAAAGATTTCGTCTCTAGAACAACTTGACTTATCATTATTCAGCCATCAACAAGAAAATGTTCTTCTTTATTTGCAAAGTCAGGTAGATTTACAAAACTACATCCATCATCTACAAAGCTCAAACCTTGCTCAAAACCGCGGCTTATTTATCATCAATAACATGGATGACTTAAAATGTGCCACCCACTGCATCAAACTGGATAAAAATGGAAAAGGACACATTGAAAAAGGCAGTCCTTTATCGCAATTTTTACATGAACATGAAAATAAAGCGCCCATCATCGTAGTCAATTGGAGCAATTTCACCCCGCAGGAATTAGTCCAGGCCAATACGATCCTTGATGAAACAAGGCGTGCTGACGGTACTAACGTTCCGCTTAAAGCCGTTGTTTTGGGACTACAAAATATCAATGATCCGAATTTATATTCAGGCAGTGATTTCAGCTCCCGCCAGCACCACATCATGGAAATGCCAGCTGGGCTTGATATCCCTGCAGTATCTCTCCCTGCAGTCTTGACTGAAAACGATACGTTTGAAACGATTACTGTTGATTTTTATAATGAATCCAACTGGCAAGCTCATTTATATGGAAAGTGGCAGTTAACAGAGAATGCTTTACAGTTTAGCCCAAGCCCGTTAATCGCTGCACTGGAAGCGCAAAAACCGCCCACTGCCCTAAAAATAGTGCTTAAAAACGCTCCCTGGCATCTTCCTGATTTTCGTTTTGCTTTAAATACGCTCGTCAGCCAAAAACGGATGGATTTATACGGCCGCTCATTTAATATTCCTGCCAAAGTGACTATTGAATCCGCAAGTGGTTATGAGTTAGAGCCATTACTCAGCGAAGAAACCGTACAATTTAAACAAGGCTTGGCTCAAGACTTTGATTACGTTTTAAATCCGGGAAATTTTGAGCATTTCTTCACGAATTTTGAAATCAAGGGAGACACACTCACCACTTTACCGGGTTTCCTGGAGCAACATGCAGGCACAAAAGAAACACCAAAATCGCTCCACCTTTATCTCACCCGCGCACTGCCTTTATCTTCTTTTGCACGCTTACTCACCGCGGCCAAGCATCAACATTGCCAGTTAAACATCACCTTGGCCGCTGGCGTAGCATTACCGGAAGAGGTGGCAAAACGAGTCAAAATAACACCGCTCCAGGAAAAATCATTAATAAAAAACGCACACAATCCGCAAGTCGTTATTAGCAATGATTTGGCACTCAGCAAAAAAATCTTGCAAAAAGAAACGTCATTTAATCAAGTCATCAACCTCAGCGAATTGACTAAATCGGATATATTTTATGCCATAGAGGGGAAGTCTAATGGAACAAACCTTGCTTTCAGAGAAAAAATCAGTTCGATATGGCAAGCCCTGCGCCAAGGCGAGTCAGTTCTTTTAACCGGAAAATTGACACCGGAAATTGCAGACAGCCTGGCTCCTTTATTTAAAGAAAATGGCGGTACTTATCATAATGGGCAAATAGAAACTTATCAGGGAAAATTGGTTCTCTTAACTGATTCAGCCGAGCTCCTTTCTTTTTCGCCTCACAAAGTTGAAAAACACATTTCGCTAAAAGAACGCCTGGATGCATTGGCTAGCAAACAAAAAGAAAGATTGTTGCAGCATTATGCTCCACAGCAATTGGAAGCATTTTCCTACTCTTACCTTGAAACCCTGGCCAACGAAACCAGCTTGCCGGCCGACCCTGCTGCACTCAGAACACCGCTTTATCATCTTCCTGAAGAATTGCCCGCTTCTCTGGATGTGGTTTTCGATTTAAGCGAAGAGAAAGCAAGCCAATTTGAGGCTTCCCGTAAAGAAGAAGTGCTTGCTGCTTTAAAAAAACAACCCGTTCTTTTTCTTTCAGGAAAAACTGGCGTGGGCAAGAGCAGCTTTATGAATAGCCTGGCTGCTGAAAAAAACATCAGCGTTCATTTTGAGAATATTGAAACCTGGGCAAAAGCTAAAGATGGCTTACAAATTTTATTCATTGACGAAGCCAACTTAGAACATACGGACTGGTCTTCTTTTGAAGATTTGTACAGCCTACCCAAAGGCATATACCATAAGGGTGTTTATTATCCCTTATCTGCAAACCATGTAGTTATTTTCGCCGGCAATCCCGCAAGCTACGGCGGGGAGCGCAGCATGCCGCGCCTCTTTATTGAGCATCCGAATGTCGTGACCTTTAAAAACATGACGGATGCATATCTTTATCAACGTGTATTAAAATCTTTATTAAACGGTGTGAATGAAGCAGAGAAAGCAGGCAAACTTTTTCTGAAAACCTACCGTAAAATTTTAACTTTTGATGAAACTGCAATCAGTGCACGTGAATTACTGATGATGGCACAACTCCTCAAAGCCAAAACTGTCCCGCAGGATGAATACGAACGCGCCAAACACAGCGCCTATCAAATTGCTTTGATGGTTTTGAATAAAGAGCAGCATGTACCTTTTCAAAACTGGTTTAAGGAAACTTTTGGCTCATTATCCGAAGAAAAAATAGCCTTTCCTAAAACTGTGGGCCATCCTGGTGCCAGGGAAGAAGATAAATTTTTACTGACGTCAACGCACCAACCGGTATATCAAAGCTTGTTTGAAATGATAAAAATCCGCGAAAACAAGCAAAAAGAAAATCTTAAGGATGTTCCGGTCGGCATATCCGGCATTGTGCTGGAAGGTGAACCTGGTGTTGGCAAAAGCCAACTGGTGAAACAAGTGCTTCTTTCCGAAGGGTATGAAGAAAAGCACATTAAGGACAGTAAGCCTTTTAATTTGGCTGACGAAAAAGAAGAAATTGAAAAAAATGGGGCGAGCAAGCAATTTTATTATTTGCCAGCGAGCATGAGCGTCAGCGCGAAAATTAATGTTTTGAATCGCGCCTTCCACGAGGGCGCAGTTGTCATTATCGATGAATTTAACACATCCGTTATGTTAGAACGGATGATGAATGCCCTGCTCATGGGCCGGGATCTACAAAACCGCACCGCGCTTAATCCAGGGTTTACGCTCATCGGCACCCAAAATCCCATGTCCATGGCAGGAAGACGTCAACCTAGCCTGGCTCTCCAACGCCGCCTGCTGCAGTGCAATTACCCGGACTACACGACTGCGGAAATGGTCGCCGTTTTGCAACACCGTGGTTTAAACGAGAAAGAGGCATGCCATTTGGTCTTTGATTTTTTGGAAAGTCGCCGTTATGCACGCTCTCTTAATCTAAATCCGGAACCAAGCTTTCGCGATTTGTTAAAAGCTGGCAAAGAAACCTTGCTTGCCCAGGCAAAAGCCGTAACTATTGCTGTCGAAGCGCCTGTAAATCAAGAAGACAAGGCAAGCCTTGAGCAAGGAATGCTGCAGGATTTGCAGCTCCCTCACACCCAGGAAGTCTTAACTTCTGCCCACCAGGCAGAAGATAACCTCGAACCACATAAAAAATTGCCCGTAGAGGAAAAGATTACAGTGGCAAGCCAGGACAATCAAAGCATTGCACCACATAAAGAAGTAATTTCGGAAATGGGAACCCCAAGCCATGACACCCAGCTCCCCATGGACAAAAACCCGGAAAAAATATCAGTAGCACCATCAGCTAATGTAAATGCATCCAACCCTGAAAATATTAAAGCCGATAAAACGTCACCCTATGACCCAACGCTCTTTAAATCTGCAACAAACCAGAAACTTTCATCAGTAAAAAATTATTATAAATTCGGTAAAGACCCGCGCAATCATCGCTACATTGTGGAAGTTGACCATTTGCCTGAGAAAGGCGATCAATTAAAAGGGAAAATATTAAAAAATCTTAGAAAAGCCTTAAATCTTGCTATTGCAGACAGCAGCAGCCTGCAGGAATTGGACAGCGAAATAACCAGAATAAAAAAAGACTATGAATTTGAACTCAATACATTAAAAACAGCACAGGATATCACCACATGGCTGTTTGGACTAAGAACCGATTCGTTTAAAGCCTTTGAAAAAATGTGTAAGGACGCGCGTGAAATCGTCATAAAAAATGCATCTTCACCCAAACTGTAATCCATCAGGTAGCCAAAGACGATTTTCCCTGCAACACCAATTCGCCTTCGCTTTTTATTAGTAAATCGGGCGAACAATACTGATATTTTTGCATGATTAAACAATAAAAACCGGCTGGGAAAGGCCAAATCATTTTACCCATCGCATTCATAAACTCTAAAGCTTGTATGAAGCGATGGTGTTTTACCGGGGGAACGTAATAAAAACTGTTATGCGAACACTGCTGATATCCTCGATTTAACATGGCCCGTTTTATTGTGAACGAAGAAACCAAGGAGATCGAGCCATGAGCAAAGCAATGCAGATGCCCCCATTTAAGTGATGCCCCCCAAAAACTCCAGGGATTGATACCTAAAAATATAATATACCCCATAGGCTTAATGATGCGATCCATTTCATCCAGAGGATTTTTATCACCACGAAAAGCCTCAAGAGTTAATGGCGCAATCAGGCATTCAATACTATCTCGCTCTATGGGCAAATGGTTTACAGAAGAAATAATACTGCTTTTTTTATAATCAATATATGGGGTGATGATCCACTTATGCCGAAACTTGAACGCAGGAAGCCAACTATTGTCACCGCAATTACCTAATTGCAGTAAAGTCGTCCCGCTGATTTGCTCACAAATTTCATTAAGCTCCGCTGCAAACGCCAAACCAATGCGCGCCCCTTGCGGTGTGTTAAACCACTCATCTAACGAGCGATATTTAAATGCTTGTTCTTCCAATGCCAATTTAAGCTATTAATTAAACGAGACGTATTTTTTACTATACACTCACCCATTGAAACAAGCTACCGATGATATTTGCTAGTGATCATTCAATCCTTGCAATAATCTAGGCAATTTTAATGCAGCTATGTTTTTTTTTGTCTATAGTTATCACATACTTAATAAATTGATTTATAGGATTATGGCGGTTGCTCAAGAAGATCACTTACATGGAATTGCTCAACTTTTAGTTCAAGAAAAGCTGTTGGATAGAGAAAAAGCCTTAATTTATCAAAAAGCTGCTGTAGCTAACAAGCTTAGTTTACAGCAATATTTGGTAGCCAATCGCATCCTTTCTGCAAAACAAATCGCTGTCTCTGTGGCACAAAATTTTGGTGTTCCCCTGATTGATTTAGATTGTGTGGATCTGGATGCCATTCCTGCAGCCATTGTCAGTGACAAATTAATAAAACGCCACGGTCTAATTCCATTGTTCAACCGTGGCAAACAATTGTATTTGGCTATGGATGATCCCAGTAAGCATTCGTCTTTAAAAGAAATTCAATTCCACACAGGGTTATACCCTACACCCTTAGTAGTCGAGACAGATAAATTACAAGATTTCATTGATAACCTGCTCCACGAAAAAGAAAGCCAGGGGTTAGCTCATTATTTTGAAGAATCCCAGGAAATCGACGGCGTAGAATTCAGTACGGATGACGAAGAAAAAGAAGCGGAAACGCTAGGCTTGTCCAGCGAAGATGCACCCATTGTAAAATTCGTCAACCGCATTGTAGTGGAAGCCATAAAAAAAGGCGCTTCCGATATCCATTTCGAACCCTATGAACGCACATTTCGCATTCGCTACCGGCAAGACGGCATCTTAAATGAAGTAACGGCTCCGCCTATCAGCTTAGCTTCCCGCATTGCAGCCCGTATTAAGGTGATGGCCAATCTTGACATTTCGGAACGGCGCATACCGCAAGATGGGCGCTTTAAATTGAAATTATCCCCTACCCGCTCGGTCGACTTTCGGGTAAGCACCTGCCCTACTGTGGCTGGCGAAAAAGTAGTGATGAGACTCCTTGATCCAGGCGCTACCAAGCTAGGAATTGAATCGTTAGGATTTAGCAAAACACAAAAAGAACATTTTCTACGCGCCGTTGGCCGTCCGCAAGGAATGATTTTAGTAACAGGTCCCACCGGAAGCGGTAAAACGGTGACTCTTTATTCCGCTTTAAATCTTTTAAATACGCCGGAAAGGAATATTTCCACTGCCGAAGATCCGGTAGAGATAAAAGTTTCCGGCATTAATCAGGTGAACATCAACCCTAAAGCTGGCTTGACTTTTTCAGGCACTTTGCGTTCTTTCTTACGCCAAGATCCAGACATTATCATGGTAGGGGAAATACGTGATCTGGAAACCGCTGAAATTGCAATTAAAGCCGCACAAACCGGACACTTGGTATTGTCCACTCTGCATACAAACAGCGCCGCAGAATCGCTTACCCGTTTGGTTAACATGGGGATCCCTTCTTTTAATATTGCAAGCTCTGTAAGTCTTATCATCGCGCAGCGCCTGGTACGCCGTTTATGCGAACAATGTAAAATGATCCGGGATGATATACCCGCCTCCAGTCTTTTGGAATTAGGTTTTTCTGAAACCGACATTAAAAATCTGCATATTTATAAAGCAGAAGGCTGCTCCCAGTGTACAAATGGTTATCGCGGCCGGATTGGACTATTTGAAGTCATGCCCATGTCTAAAGAACTGGGGGGCTTGATTATGTCCGGAGGTAACTCTTTAGATATTTTGCATATTGCCCAAAAAGAAGGCATGGTTACCATCTATCAATCGGGACTGCAAAAAATTAAAGAAGGGGTGACAACCATTGAAGAAGTAAACCGAGTCACGGTGGATTAGGATCATGGCAAAAAATGATGAAACACTGACCCGCTACAGATGGGAAGGAGTGAACCAGTCTGGTGAAAAACTGCAGGGTGTTATTGAGGCACGCAGCATGACTATCGCCAAGGTAGAGTTACGCAAGCAAGGGGTGATTCCACGCAAAATTGTAAAAAAAAGAAAACCATTATTCAGCCGAAAAAACCGGAAAATAAAACAAGCCGACATTGCCGTTTTTAGCCGGCAACTAGCCACGATGATTGGAGCCGGGATCCCTTTGATTCAAGCATTTGACATCGTTGCCAAGGGGCAGAGCAACCAACGCATGCAAGATTTGATTGAAACGATTAAAAAAGATGTAGAATCAGGCTCAACTCTCGCCGAGTCTTTACGCAAACATCCAGCCCATTTTAATGAATTGTTTTGTAACCTGGTTGATGCCGGTGAAAAATCTGGCTCTTTAGATCTCATGCTGGAAAAAATTGCCGCTTATAAAGAAAAGATTGAAACGATAAAAAGAAAAATAAAGAAAGCGCTGACTTATCCCATAGCTGTTATGGTGATTGCATTTTTGGTAACCGCAGGGCTGTTAATTTTCGTCGTGCCACAATTTGAATCCTTGTTTAAAGGGTTTGGGGCAGATTTACCAGCCCTCACCCGCGGGGTTATTTCCCTTTCCGAATTTTTCCAAGCTTATTGGTATATCATTTTTGGTATGTTAGGGCTTGCCATTTATGCCTTTATATATGCACGCAATCATTCTGAAAATTTTGCGCATACCATTGATCGTTATTTATTGAAAATTCCTATTATCGGTCCCATTATCGAGAAAGCAGCCATTGCCCGTTTCTCACGTACGCTGTCGATTACTTTTGCCGCAGGATTGCCCTTGGTAGAAGCCTTGAAATCTGTAGCAGGTGCCACAGGTAATTACTTATATGCAAATGCAACGGATCGAATTCGTGAAGAAGTTTCAAGCGGTCAACAAATGCAAGTAGCCATGGAAAATACCAAATTGTTTCCGAACATGGTGGTGCAGATGATTGCTATCGGAGAGGAATCCGGCGCATTGGAACAAATGCTGACTAAGGTGGCTGATTTCTATGAAGAAGAAGTAGACAATGCCGTCGATTCGTTAAGCAGTTTATTAGAACCGATGATCATGGCAATATTAGGAGTCCTGGTGGGCGGATTAGTCGTTGCGATGTATTTGCCTATCTTCAAACTTGGCTCCGTGGTGTAACTTTATGTTAAATGAAATTACTCAAGCATCTCCTCTGGCTCTCCATATTTTTTTAGCCTTATTTTTTCTGGCCGTGGGCAGTTTACTAAATGTGGTCATATATCGTCTGCCCTTGATGCTTAAAGCAGAATGGTTGGCTGAATGCCGCTGCCTCCTCGAATTACCTGCTGAGCCTACGGCAAGAATAAATCTATTTTTACCGCGCTCTTTTTGCCCAGGCTGCAAAACCACGATTCCCTTTTGGCATAATATTCCCCTACTTAGCTACTGTGTATTGAGGGGCAAATGCAGCCACTGTGAAACCCGTATTCCCTTGCGCTACCCCCTCGTTGAATTACTCTCTCTCCTACTTTCTTTTTTGGCATTTTGGCATTTTGGCATAAGTTTAAGTTTCGTTTTTTCCCTGTTGTTTATATGGTTGTTATTAATCATTTGCTTTATTGATATACAGCATCAATTACTCCCAGACCCATTGAGCTTGAGTTTGCTCTGGCTTGGATTAATTGCAAATACTCAAAGTTTGTTCACTTCCTTACCAGATGCGGTATTAAGTGCTGCCGCGGCTTATATGAGTTTATGGCTTTTTATAAAACTTTTTTATTGGTTTACGGGTAAAATCGGCATGGGGCACGGAGATTTTAAACTGTTCGCCGCTTTTGGCGCTTGGTTTGGATGGATGCAACTGCCATTTATCCTGCTCCTTTCATCCGTTATAGGCGGTATTTTTGGCATTATTTATTTAAAAACGACCAAACAAACTAAAGAAACCCCCATCGCATTCGGCCCTTTTCTTTGCCTGGCTGGATTGGTTTCATTATTTTATGGAGAAAACATTATACGATGGTATTTAAAGCTCTATATTTAGTCTCTTAGCTCGTGACTTCGCTCGTTTGCCCACCGATTCTATTCATGAGATTGCTTAAGCCAGTTAAAAAACACTGTATCCCATGCATATTGAAAAGGCATCGTAACACCCTGCATAAATATCAATTTGTATCTCGCAGCAAACAGATATACCCATAGCTGCTGAAATATAATTAAAACACGTCTCAATTGAGAAAGAAGTCTAATTATTTTCAAAATTAATAAAAACAGCATCGATCGCTCGATTACCAAGGAAATGGATTACCTTTTACTGCAGTACTTATTTGAAATCATTGGTCAAATTTAGATGCATTTATTGTGCTTGCAGATAAAATTTATGTGAGAGCCAAAATCATGTTCCTTTTTTTGGCTCTTGCTTAAGCGCAGGGATGTCAATTTCCTCAATTGCCTTACTGGCTTTATTAAGGATCTTTTCAGAAGCAGTTGCTGGATGAAAAAAGAAACGACCAGTTAATGCGTAGTTAACCACAAACGCCGTGCCCAAAGTTACCAAAGCAATGGCCAGATTGGTTAAAATTTTCTTTACCCCCCTATGTTTCTCAAGTTCTGGCGTAGCTTTGTCAATGGCTTCCTGGCAGGTTTGCCTGAATGCTTTTGCTCGTTCAGACAACTTGCTTTTTTCCTCAATCTCACGAGCGTCTTTCATGTAATCCATATAAGCCAGCTGCAGGGTATTTAACAGCTCATGCGTTCCACGGGTAGCTGCTTTTTCATCACGTGTTACAAAATCAGAATGTTTTTTTGACAATTCAGCACAGCATTGATGAAACCTGTTAAATGCATCGAGGTATTTCCCTGACTCTTCCTCGCTTAATAATGGATATTTTTCTCTGGTTTTTTTTATATCGGTAGAAGAAAAATTTTTAATTTGCTCAGGATAAAGCTTAATGGATTCTTGGTACTGATGCTCAACTTGCTTCCTCGCCTCATTTTTGGCCTCATTCAGGTATCGCTCGGCAATATCGTCTAATTTTTCCTGGTAAGCCTGTATTTGCGCTTCGTTCTCAGGTATCGGAATATTTTCCATATCCTCCCTGGCAAATTTATAGTAGTCACTATTCTCTATCCGAACAACAGTCGAAGTGTCCTCATTATAAAAGGGGGACTCTTTACGTATCATAAAAGGATATAGTGGTTTGAGCTCAGACCTTAGAAATGCTGATTCAAGTGCTGATTTTACTTTTTGTTGAGCCCTATCATAATCTGCCCTGCCACTCACTTTGTTGTGTAATTCCTTGGGAAGTAACGATTTGATGTGGGTGATTTCTTTCTCATCATCACTACTGATAATGATATGAGCTAATTTGTTGCAGTCCACAAATGCAGTGTTATCAATGTCTGTGAGGCCTTTTGGCAGGCAAATTTTAGTTAAGTTAATGCAGCCCTTAAATGCAGAGGCACCAATACGAGCGACGCCTTCCGGCACGTTGATTTCGGTTAAGTTATTGCAGCCCGCGAATGCAGCGGCACCAATGTCTGTGAGACTTTTTGGCAGGTAAATTTTAGTTAAGTTAATACAGTCCTTAAATGCAGAGTCACCAATATGAGTGACACCTTCCGGGACATTAATTTCGGTTAAGCTGCAGCAATAAATAAATGTACCAACAGGAATAATGGCAACGTTTTTTGGCCAATTAATTTTGGTTAAGCTGCTGCAGCCCTCAAATGTACAACGTTCAATAGTGGTTAGGCTTTCTGGCAGATCAATTTGGGTTAAGTTTCTGCAACCACTAAATGCAAAAGGGTTAATATGAGTGACGCCTTCTGGCACGTCAAGTTTTTTTAAATTTATGTGATTGCTAAATGCCCCCCAATCAATTACCCTTACGGACTCAGGGATATCGAAAGTGCCATTTTTTATGTCTGCATCGCGAACTTCTCTTAAAATGCTGCCATCATTCATGGGACGCATTGCTTTACTCTCACTTGTAATTAATGAATATAAGTATACAATATGATTTACTTATTGACAATTCATGCAAAAATTAATTGAATAGACACATCTGAATTCAACGAATCATTTCAATAAATACTGTAAAAAGAAATATTACAAAAAGTTATTTCCCTGGACCTTAGCTAGGTTCTGTCGACATTTATCTTAACCAAAGGGCGGTTGCAGGAATATAAATGAACAATAAAAAAGATTGAGCAAGTTTATCATATCGTGTTGCCACTCTTCTAAAATGTTTGAGTTTATTAAACATGCGTTCGATAAGGTTGCGTTCTTTATAAATATCTTTGTCATACTCCCTGAG
>NZ_RZGS01000011.1 GCF_003989745.1 Legionella septentrionalis | reverse complement strand
GCATCATCATACTATCAAAGCTCCTATCGCGGGAGAGGGGGTAGATCGAAGTGAAATAGAAAAATTTGTGCTCAATTTAAGATGAAATCTTGTCTAAAAAACTTTAGGGACGTTGCCTAATAAATTATGCTTTAAACTACTTATTGTGAGCCGGCCCCGCTTGTTCCAGTACCGGCAGTTCCAGCTTCAGTATTTGTATTAGCCGGGGTGCTGGTATCTGGTGTGGCATCTGTGTTCGTGGTGGTGCCAGGGGCTGGGGTAGTTGTTGTGGTCTCAGCAGGCGGCAATTGTACGGTAGTTTCTGTAGTCGTTGCGGGGACACTAGTCGTGACCGGGCCACCAAAAACATAATACAAAACGATCGCCGCAACTAATACAATGACGATGATCGCCACTACCGACACCACATTATTAGAATCATTATTAGCCATTATGTTCTCCTTGTTGTTTGCAGTGAAAACGCCGATATAAAAGTATTTTTTTGTGGCATCACTTGGCGTAACTAACGTTTTTCACAGGATGCTCTTAACATCCAGCGCGCTTTTTCGTGAGATTCAATGCGATTAGCCAATAAATTTACGGTTCCTTCATCGTTGTGTTTTTGCGCCATTTCCATCGCTTTATCCAAATCCTTAACCAAAGTATCATGATCTGCTGCTAATTCGCTCACCATTTCATTTGAATTCAAATTTGAATCGCCATCTTTGATGCTTTTTAAGCGTTCGAATTCTTTAAACGTTGCAGGAGCATTACTCCCTTTAATTAAAATCCTTTCAGCCATTTGATCCACCGCTTCCGCCAATTCCTGGTATTGCATCTCAAATAATTCGTGTAAAGACTTGAATTGAGGGCCTTTAACATGCCAATGATAGTTTTGCGTTTTAAGATAAAGTGCGTAAGTGTCTGCTAAAATGATGGATAATTTATCTATTAACTCCTTCATACCGACTCCTTTTCCTAAGTAATGTTCCTAAGAATAGTTGAAAAATGAAATAATTCAATAACTAACTTGCACAAAGCAAAAAGGGTTTCAATTTTCCAGAAAAATTCTTATATGCTGGAACACATATTGTTTCAAAAATGAAAAAATCAGTTAAAATGGATATGTTTTGTTATGAGAGATGAGAATGGATGAGCGGTTTTACACTCTAGAAATCAATGCCTTATCTAGTATTCAGCATGCAATGAAGCAACAGGCAATGCAATCGCTTGAAGCGGGCAAGGTAGTTTATTTTCCACATTATGCATTTATCCCCACCGCGGGCGAACAAGAACAAGACATATTATCAGAATCCATATTGGATCCGAAACATAAAAACATCAGCTATGATTACTGCAGTCAACGCTTGGCAGGCGTCAGCAAACAAACATCTTCTACCTCCCCTGTTATGCAGAAATTTATGCACCGCTTTGCAGAATTTGCCCATGAGTTGGTGGCGCATTTGTTACCGCAATATCAACGCGATTTGATTTGGGGCAGAACCAGTTACCGCCCGGCAGAAATCCGGGGCCGCAAAAGTTCTAAGCGGAAAGATGATACCCGCTTGCATGTGGATGCTTTTCCCTCAACTCCGGTAAATGGGTTAAGAATTTTCCGCGTGTTTTGTAATATTAATCCTTATGGCGAGCCGCGCGTATGGCATTTAGGCGAACCCTTTAGGCAAGTTTTAAACAAATTTGTCGCCACAATTCCTCCCTTCAGTGCAACTTATTCCAGATTATTAAAATTCATCAAAGCCACTAAGACCCTGCGCTCTCCTTACGATCACTATATGCTTCATTTGCATGATCAGATGAAGCTGGATGATGATTATCAGCAATCAACTCCCAAATTTCGCTTCGACTTCCCCCCTTACAGCACTTGGCTCGTCTTTACTGATCATGTCTCTCATGCAGCATTAAGCGGGCAATTTCTCTTAGAACAAACATTTTATTTACCTGTGACTGCCATGCAACATCCACACTTATCCCCCTTGCAAGAATGGGAACAAGAAAAAGCGTGCAGTTTAGTTTAAGCGATAGCCCACCTATAAATCGTGTTCTTAGTATTTTGCAAACATAAAAAAACCCGCTTAAAGCGGGTTTTTTTATCATGGGGATAGAGCTTACATCATGCCGCCCATACCACCCATGCCACCCATGCCGCCCATATCAGCAGCACCAGCTTCTTCTTTCTTAGGCAATTCAGCAATCATGCACTCTGTGGTCAGCATTAAGCTGGCAACTGAAGCTGCATTTTGCAGAGCTGTACGGGTCACCTTGGTTGGATCAAGAATACCCATTTCCACCATATCGCCGTATTCGCCGGTTGCCGCATTGAAACCAAAGTTGCCTTTGTTCTCGGCAATTTTGTTCACGATTACAGAAGCTTCATAACCTGCATTGGTTACGATCTGACGCAAAGGTGATTCGATAGCACGGCGCAGAATGTCAATGCCCATATTTTGATCTGGGTTGTCACCTTTCAAACCTTGCAGAGCTTTTTGCGCACGGATTAAAGCAACGCCACCGCCAGCTACTACCCCTTCCTCAACCGCAGCACGGGTAGCATGCAGAGCGTCTTCAACGCGAGCTTTTTTCTCTTTCATTTCAACTTCGGTAGCAGCACCGACTTTAATCACAGCAACACCGCCAGCCAATTTGGCCACACGCTCTTGCAATTTTTCGCGATCATAGTCAGAAGTAGTTTCTTCCATTTGAGCACGAATTTGCGCAATGCGATCGGTGATGTCTTTCGCTTTACCTTCGCCATCAATGATGGTGGTATTTTCTTTGGTAACAACAACGCGCTTGGCAACACCTAAATCTTCTAATGTAGCGCCTTCTAAGCTCTTGCCTACTTCTTCAGAAATGACTTCACCGCCAGTCAGAATGGCAATATCTTGCAGCATGGCTTTACGACGATCACCGAAACCAGGTGCTTTGACTGCGCAAACTTTTACTATGCCACGCATGTTGTTAACAACCAGGGTAGCCAAAGCTTCGCCTTCAACGTCTTCAGCAATGATCAACAAAGGACGGCCAGACTTGGCAACACCTTCTAATACGGAAAGCATATCGCGAATGCTGGAGATTTTTTTGTCGACCAACAGAATAAATGGGTTTTCCAGTTCGGCTGACATGTTTTGTTGGTTGTTGACGAAGTAAGGAGAAATGTAGCCACGATCAAATTGCATACCTTCGACCACGGATAATTCATTCTCCAAGCCATTACCGTCTTCAACTGTAATAACACCTTCTTTACCTACTTTTTCCATTGCTTCCGCAATGATTGAGCCGATTGCTGCATCATCATTGGCAGAAACAGTACCCACCTGGGCAATTGCCTTGCTGTCTTTGCAAGGGGTAGACATAGCTTGCAATTCTTTGGTGATTGCAATAACAGCTTTGTCAATGCCGCGCTTTAAATCCATTGGATTCATGCCAGCAGCAACGGCTTTGTGGCCTTCAACCAAAATAGCACGAGCCAATACAGTAGCGGTGGTTGTACCATCACCTGCGGTGTCGGAAGTTTTAGAAGCTACTTCACGAACCATTTGCGCGCCCATGTTTTCGAATCGGTTTTCAAAATCGATTTCTTTAGCAACGGATACACCATCTTTGGTTACTGTAGGAGCACCGTAAGATTTCTCCAATACCACATTGCGACCGCGTGGACCCATAGTTACTTGCACTGCATTTGCTAATGCGTTTACACCAGCAAGCATTTGTTGACGAGCTTGGTCACCAAAACGTAATTCTTTAGCCATTGTATATCTCCTTAACGATATAATTACTTCTCAACAACACCCATGATGTCATCTTCGCGCATCACGACCAGTTCTTGACCATTAATCTTGATTTCTGTACCAGAATATTTGCCGAATAATACTTCATCACCTACTTTTACAGCCAAAGCACGCACATCACCACTGTCTAAAGGCTTGCCTGTACCAACAGCGATCACTTCGCCCCGCATAGGTTTTTCTTTCGCACTGTCCGGAATTACGATACCGCCTGCTGTTTTAAGCTCCTCTTCCAGACGGCGAACAACCACACGATCGTGTAAAGGACGAATCTTCATACTCATGCTTGTTTCTCCTGTTAATGATTACCAGATTATTTTTCAGAACACATTCTGACTTATTCGCGCACCAATCTGATTGGTTGGCAACGCTGATGACAGGCATATGGGGGCAGTGAAGCATCTTTCAAGGGGTAAGATAAAAAAAATGTTTGCTATTGCAATTCCGGCGTCCAATTCAAAAAATTATTTGTGCCGAAAGTTTATCGCAAACAAACCATGAGTGGTGGAATTGACACGCGTTCCTGATTACAATGGTCAAATAATGATTAATTTGCTTTTATCATCATGAAAAAATATCTGGCATCCATTTTACTGCTCATACCGCTGCTGGGGTATACCGCCCCCCCCAAAGCTGCAGATATTTTTACCTTGGCAGCAAAAGTTGCCGATCCGAATACTCTGCTTTTATCCTGGGAAATAAAACCTGGATATTTTTTATATAAGGACCGCATCAAACTGCTCGATGAAACAAACAGCACTTATTCTCTTGGCAGAGTCATTTTTCCGCGCGCATTAAAAAAGACCGACAAACTTGGCCGCACTTATGCCATATATCGTGAAAAAGTCTTGTTGTCTGTGCCAATCCTTGGCAGGCAGCCAGGGGAATCTATATTACATGTCCATTTTCAAGGCTGCGCCGATAACGGATTTTGTTATCCACCGCAAAGTAAAAAAATTAAACTTACCCTAAATACCGACCTTGCCCTGCAACAAGCTGAAGCGATGGTGGATAGCGCACCGCTTACTCAGAAGAAACCTGAAAATAAAGCAGAGCAAATTTTATCTACCAATAATATGCCCTTTATCATGCTCGGATTTTTAGGGTTTGGTTTATTGTTAGCCTTTACTCCTTGCGTCTTGCCCATGCTCCCTGTCCTGTCCGGGATTATTGTTGGTCACGGACCTGGTTTATCGACCCGGAAAGCATTTTTACTGTCGTTAAGTTATGTATTGAGCATGGCATTTACCTATGCTGTGGTAGGAGCCATCGTGGCGCTTATGGGACAAAACTTGCAAATTTTCATGCAATCTCCTGTAATCATTACGCTATTTAGTCTATTTTTTGTAGCGCTCGCCTTATCGATGTTCAATTTTTATGATTTACGCTTGCCCTTATCCTGGCAAAACAAGCTGGCAAGCGTTACCCGCAGCCAAGAAGGCGGGCATTACCTGACGGCTGCTCTGATGGGCTGCCTGTCTACCTTGATTCTATCCCCTTGTGTGACAGCTCCTTTAATCGGGGCGCTCAGCTATATTGCCCATACCGGTAATATTGTCTTTGGCACCCTCGCTTTATTTTTTCTGGGCCTAGGCATGGGTTTACCTCTATTATTAATTGGTCTTTCCGCCGGTAAATTATTGCCAAAAGCCGGGCATTGGATGAATACCGTAAAATCATTTTTTGGCATTTTATTAATCGCGCTTGCAATTTATTTAATGGAACGGGTATTGCCTGCCATTTATGCCATGCTGTTGTGGTCCGGGTTATTGGTATTTTCTGGAATTTACATGGGTGCCTTAACCCCGGCACGCAGCAATTCTGCCCGATTTGCCCAGGGTTTGGGGATCATGTTTTTAGGGTATGGTTTACTTATTCTCATCGGCGCAAGTCAGGGGAATACAAACCCATTATTACCCTTAATGAAAAATAGCGAACACAAAGTACAACTTTCCTATCCCGTGGCCAAAAATATAGCGGAAGCGCAACAAGCTTTGGCAGCTGCAAAAGGAAAACCGGTTATCCTTGATTTTTATGCAGACTGGTGTAGTGCTTGTAAGGTGATTGCCGCGACAACCTTACAAGACCCACATGTACTCAAAGTTCTTAATAAATTTGCGCTGGTGAAGATTGATGTCACCGCCAATGATCACGATGCGCAAGCCTTGTTAAAACACTTCAATGTAGTGGCTCCCCCCACTTTTCTTTTTTTTGATGCAAGAGGCGACGAAATAATCAATGCGAGGATCGTAGGGGAAATAACGGCAAAAAGCTTTTTCATAGAACTTAAGAAAATTTTGTCTTCGGAAAGTTAAACTTGTATAATCTGCAAGCTTTTTTACCACGATTTGAATAACAATGAACCATAAAATAGGATTTGTCAGTTTAGGTTGCCCCAAAGCATTGGTGGACTCAGAACGCATCATCACCCAACTGCGCGCACAAGGTTACGAACTTGTGTCCAGTTATCAGGATGCCGGGGTTGTGGTTATTAATACTTGTGGTTTCATTGACTCAGCAGTACAAGAGTCATTGGATACGATACAGGAAGCTATGGCTGAAAATGGTCGGGTTATTGTAACCGGCTGCCTCGGTGCAAAAGCTGATAAAATTCGCGAAGCATGCCCGGATGTGCTGCACATCAGCGGTGCTCATGCCTATGAAGAAGTAGTACGCGCCGTGCATCGCCACTTACCGCCCCCAGTTGATCCCTTCACCCAACTCATCCCACCGCAAGGGATTAAACTGACACCCAGACATTATGCCTATCTTAAAATCTCAGAAGGTTGCAACCAAAAGTGCACATTTTGCATTATTCCCAGCATGCGCGGAAAATTGCAAAGCTACCCTATTACCCAAGTTTTAAGTGAGGCAAAACGCTTAAAGGATGCGGGGGTAAAAGAAATTTTAGTTATTTCGCAAGATACCAGCGCCTATGGTGTAGACACGCGTTATGAAGCCGTTAGCTGGCAAAATAAAACGATTAATACACGTTTTTATGATTTATGCGAGCAACTGGGCGAACTTGGAATCTGGGTGCGCTTGCATTATGTTTATCCTTATCCGCATGTCGATGAAATCATCCCTTTGATGCGCGATGGTTTAATTTTGCCTTATTTGGATATTCCCCTACAGCATGCAAATTCCAGAGTGCTGAAAGCCATGAAGCGTCCGGCCAGCAGTGAAAATACATTGGCGCGCATTGCTTCCTGGCGGGAAATTTGTCCTGACCTCACCATACGCTCAACTTTTATAGTGGGTTTTCCAGGTGAAACTGAAGAAGAATTTGCAGAATTGTTGCAATTTTTGCAAGACGCCCAGCTGGATCGGGTAGGCTGCTTTCAATACTCACCTGTAGAAGGCGCCAAGGCCAATGAATTGGCTAATTCTGTACCGGCAGAAGTGAAAGAAGAGCGCTATCACCGTTTCATGCAAGTCCAGGCTGAAATCAGCCGCAAAAAATTGGCAGCTAAAGTCGGCACAGAACAAACCGTATTGATTGATGAAATTACCAAAGAACACGTCGTTGCACGCAGTGTCAGCGATGCACCTGAAATTGACGGGCTGGTTTTTCTACCGCATCATCCAGATGCAAAAACCGGTACATTTAGAAATGTCATCATCACCGCTAGCGATGCTTATGATTTATACGCGGAGTTTAAGCCATAAAATTTGTACGGCAGTTGTGCAGCGAAATTATCGTAAACTGTAAGAACTTGGCTTCGTATCTTCTTCGGCAGTGGATTTTTGCTGCATGACCTTGGCCATCTCCTGGTCCCTTTGCAAATACTTCCTAAGTGCCACTGCCGCTTCTTCATCTTTTGTATCCGCAATTCTCAGGAAATAATCCGCTGCGATTTCCACTGATTTTACAGCTGTTCTACGGCCCTCATTATGATACGTACCCATGTTGAATAAGGCCATCGGGACTCTCTTGTCTGCTGCTATTTTTGTCCAAAAAAAAGTCTCGGCATCGGCATCTATAAATTGTGCATAATAGCGCGCTATAGCGAGGGCATCTTTACCCTT
Source organism: Legionella septentrionalis (assembly GCF_003989745.1). Lineage (GTDB taxonomy): Bacteria > Pseudomonadota > Gammaproteobacteria > Legionellales > Legionellaceae > Legionella_A > Legionella_A septentrionalis. The sequence goes on along the minus strand of NZ_RZGS01000011.1, from coordinate 62,812 downwards.
TACCCAGTGCCAGTTTTTCTTTATCTCAGGTTCCAATTGTTGAAATGTTTCCTTAGCTTGTTTTAGCTTGAAAACAAAAGAACTAGTTTGCATCGTTGTAATGGCGGCCGTGAATTCTTTGGCTTTTTCTGAAAATTCTTTATATTCATTTTTTTTAGTGGTTAAAACACGCAATACATTCTGCGCCTGATGAGAAGTCAGTGCCAAATTAAGACAAGATGGTGCATCAGCAAAAGAGCCAATCAATTCATTCACTTCCGAGGGTAGACAACTTAGCTGGTTTAGCTCGAGAACTTCTTCTTTTACGGCATCAATTAATTTTTCTGAAGTGGTTTTGGCCCAAAACCAAGGGGATCCTGTGAACCACCATTTAACCATAGGTCCAATAATTATACCGGTTACTAAGGCAAAAGCTGTATTAGCAATCAGCAAGCCTATCCAAGTCGACCAATGACGATGTTTTGTTATTATCGGAGAGTTTTGTAAATGAATTCTGATGTCAAGGTCAATGTCTGCCAACAATTCTTTTTTTGTACCTTTGGTTATTGGTTTAAATCGATATTTTTCAACGGTTTGTTCCAAATCAGATGCCAAATCACATAAAGCTCTGGCTTTGTCATCATCGCCTTCGGTCTTCAACACATCGCCATGTTTTTTTATTTTTTCTATTAAAACAAACAGCCCGGCATAATTAACGTTTCTGGATTTCTCAATCGAAGCGGTCGGTGTCGGCATAATCAACTCAGGTAAAATCCACTAACCATATTGTAATAAAATTACACAAATATAGCAATAATAAAGCAATTACTTGTTGAGCAAAAATTCCTCACTAATTTCTTTTATCTGTTTAGGAAATTTCGCAACGCTTAGGAAATTTGGTTGCAACAAATAAAAATGCAAAATTTGATGGCAATCATTGTATGCCTTGGCCAATTGTGTAAATTGCAGCTTGCTTAATATTTTTTGCCTATAAAGTTTAGTTAATTGCTCCAGGTTGTGTGTGCAGAAAACAAACTCTTCTGCCGGGTAAGCTAACATTAAAAATTGAATCAAAAATTCTAGATCAATGAGTTCCCCTGCTGCGGGCTTTACCTTGTCCTCATTGTTTTTGCTAATCTTTAGCCGCATTTCTTTTATATCTTTTGCCAGTATCGCCCTATCTCTAGGCAAAAATAAAACATCTTTTTTTAATTGATTAAATGCGGTGTGCAGCTGCGTATTTCCACATAAAATGCGCGCCCGCAACAAAGCTTGGTGCTCCCAAGTCCAGGCACTGTGGTATTGATATTGAATGAAAGCATCGATGTGGCTCACCAAAAGCCCACTCGCGCCTGAAGGACGTAGACGCGTATCCACAGCATACAAGACACCTGCCTGGGCACGCATGGTCAGCATATGCAATATTTTTTGGGTTAAACGGGTGACAAGACTTTCCTCTGCGCGCTCGGCTGCATGTAAGAAGACCAAATCCACATCCGAATCATAATTCATCTCTTGACTACCTAATTTTCCATAAGCAATGATGGCAAAATTGGATTTAATTTTTTCAATTTCGGGATAGCGTTCTGCCAGAGCAGTACAGGCATTGGCCAATACTTCATTGATGATTACTTCGGCAACATCCGCTAAAAAACGGCCAATTCGCACTGAATCACAATGCCCGGATAATTCTGAGCGGGCTGCCAACAACCAGCACATGAGTTTAAATTGACGCAAAATTTCATTGTATTCTTCACGTCCGACACAATGCGTCAAGCGTGCCTGCAAAGATTTTCGTAATTCTTCCTTGTTTGCAGGCTGCCAGCTGTCATCTTGATCGACTAATACCTCCAATAAAAAAGGTTGCTCGACTAAGAGGGATGTAATAAAGGGGCTGGTGGCAAACCAATGCAGCAATTCTTGCAATACATTCGGCTTTTCAGCCAACAAGGCCAAATAGGCACTCCGTGAGACGATGCTTTCAAGCAAGCGGATAACTTGCAATAAAACGGCATCTGTATTTTGTAATTTAGCTAATTCGCTTAGCAGCAAAACCATAAAGCGGTCTAAACGCAAACGGCTGGCTTGCGACAATCTGCGACAGCGCGGCGCATGCCGGAAAGCATAAATAATTTGATAGCAACGCTCCGCTTCCTTAAACCCTAAACTTGCAAGCAAATTAACAGCCATACCTGGTTCCACATGACCTTGCCACAAACTGGTTAATTGATTAAACAAGAGACGCTTTTCATTTTCATATACGTCTGCTTTCCCAAGCACACCATGGAATGCGTGGCTGACAATGCGCCGATATTGCTGCAATTTCTCAAGCAAATCTTCCCAACGCTCATAACTCATCGCCATGGCTATTTGCATACGCACCAGCTCATCTTGCGGGAGAGAATGAGTTTGTTGATCGCCATGTATTTGTAATGTGTTTTCCAATTGTCTTAAAAATAAATAAGCTTGCTGCAAAACATCTGTATGAGCGAGCAACCTCTCCTGTTTTAACGCTTGCAGTGCTTCCAGAGCATTTTCTTTTTGAATTTGCGGTAACCGCCCGCCGCGAATTAATTGAAAACATTGGATAATGAATTCAATTTCACGAATACCGCCACGGCCGCGCTTAATGTCATCAAGCATGGAATTAAGCTGCACTTCTCTCTCGATCATAGCCTTCATGCTGCGCAACGATTCAATCACGCTGAAATCAACATAACGCCGATAGACAAACGGTTTGATTAGGCGAGTAAACCAAACCTTTTGCTGGCCAATGAGTCTGGCTTTCACCATAGCGTAACGTTCCCAATCCCGGCCTTGCTCCTGATAGTAAGTTTCAAGAGCTTCCAGGCTTTGTACTAGCGGCCCACTATCCCCGTTTGGGCGCAAGCGTAAATCGATACGAAAGACAAAGCCATCTGCAGTCATGGTTTGCATCAATTGGGTAAATAGCTGGGCCACCTTAGTGTAATATTGCTGGTTACTAATCCTTTCAGCACCGTCTGTGCATCCTGCTGCAGAAAAAGCAAAAATTAAATCCACATCGGAAGAAAAATTAAGTTCCCGCCCCCCCAATTTTCCCATGGCCAAAATATAAAGTTCTGCTTCATCGCCGTTTTCATGCCTGGGCGTGCCATATTTATGGGATAACTGCTGCTTACAGTAAGTTAAGGTATACAGGATAAGCGTATCAGCGCAGTCTGACCATGCAGCCATAGTCTGCTGCGTAGTAGCTAAATTTGCCAATTCACGCAAAAATAAACGCAATAATTGACGATGGCGAAATTGTCGGATTTGGCTTGCAAATGCATGATGCGGCAAATCCAAGGAAACAACGGTTAGTAATTTCTCATAATCTTTTTTGGCAAAAGCCATGCTGCAATCATCTTCTTGCAGTAAAGCTTGTAAATTAGCCACCTGCCGACAAGCATAGTTACTCACATAAAGGAGGTGTTTTGCAGCAGGAAGCAATGGATGCAGCAGATCGGCAAAGTATTTATAAAATAAATTATCTTTTACAGCAAAGAAGTTTGCAGATTTATAAATTGTCATTTAAACGTTCAGAATCCAGAATGAGCGAGTGGATATTCAATATACTACATACTATATCTCAGCAAGAATAAAGCACTTCTTCATCGTATCTGTTTGGATTTTATAAATTACACTACAGGTGTTAATTACAAAGTCAATGGATTATATATATACTGAAAGCAATAATCATTTTTGTCCTGCTTTGAAAAGGTAATTGCATGAAACAACTCAAACTTATCATTTTTCTTCTCACTGCTCTGGCTTGTACCGTTTCTTTCGCCCAAAACCCTCCTTTGCGCGTGGCGCTTAACCGGTTTTCACCCCCATTCGTCATGCAGGGAGCGCATGAGCAATTATTTGGATTCGATGTGGCAATGATGAATGCAATATGTAAAATATTAGAGCGAGAATGCCAGTTTCGCGTAATGAGTTTTAACCAACTCCTCAATGCAGTGGTGAACAAGGAAGCAGATGTGGCGGTGGGCTCTATCGGCATTACTGCCGAACGCGCCGCCCTAGTTAATTTTTCATTACCTTACTTGCCCAGCAAAGCTTTATTTATGGGGGATACGAGTAAATTAAACGGACAAGAATTCAGCATCAAGACTCTAAACAATAAACGGATTGGCGTGGAAGCGGGCACCGTGTTTACCAGCGAAATCACCCACATGGGAATTAATAATCCCGAAGTGGTAACCTTTCAGTATGAGGAAGACATTATTGAAGCTTTAGCGAATGAAGATATTGATTTTGCCTTGCTTGACGCGCCTTCCGCGCAATATTGGCAAGCTCATAGCAGTTTAAAAATATTGGGTGAACCAATCCCTTATGGCTTAGGCTTGGGGATTGGCATTGGCAAAGATGACATGCCTTTGCTGCAATCCATTAATCAGGCTTTACTGCAATACCAAAATAGCCCTGACTTCAAAAAAGATTACAACATGTATTTACAAGCGTTTTAATATAGCCCTCAAGGCTAAGCTGGCCGGGGCAAAGCAATTCAGGAAAAATGAATACTGAGGCGGGTATGTAAAAAATAATGTTTGCCAGCTTCATGTAACCGCAGCCATGAGTTAGACGTTAAACTGCCGGTCTAGTGAATGGTTTGTCCTTGGGTAATGCAGTAACTGATAACTTGTCGCGTCACGAAATCACCCTGGTTAGCACCATACATGGAATTAAATTGTTTGGCTAAAGCAAGGACCCAATTAGCCAGGCGAAAATTCATTCGCTTTTCACCCTGATCAATGACCAATTCAAACAAACCCAATGTTTGAGTTTCTTGCTCTTTGGCATACTCTTCCATAATAAGTTGTGCAATGTGCATGTCTTTATTTTTAGTAGGCCAATTTTTATTCACTTGCGTACCCCCTTACATAAATTAATTCAGTAAATTGGTATGGTTTGCAAAAATTCAAGTGTGCAACAATATATTGTATAATTTTACATTGTTTGCACAATATAAATACTTTTTATTCACTACGGGCATGCACGACGCCTTGAGATTCGTACCACAATGTCATAAATAACACCATGACAATGGGACCTAAAAATAACCCAAGCAAACCTAGAGTCTCCACACCACCCAAAATACCAAACAATACGGCAAGGAAAGGCAATTCAATCGCACCACCTATGAGTACAGGCTTAACAAAATGATCAGCGACAAACATTACAAAAGTGCCCCATGCGATGACAATAATGGCGGCAATCATACTACCGCTCGCCAATAAAATGAGCGCCACGATTGCAAACACAATCGGCACCAAGAAAGGAATCATGGCGGCAAATGCGGTAATAAAACCTGTTAGGGTTGGTGCGGGAAACCCTACTAAAACATAACACGCACCCATTAAAATACCTACGCCAATACCAACCACAATGGTACCGTTTACCGTGGCGCGTAAGGCATTGGGCAATCTATCCGCATAGCGAAACCACCGCCCGCCTAAACAAGTTTCACCAATATGATTGATTTGTTGGAATATTTTGTCGCCGTCACGATAAAAGAAAAATAAAGTCAACAGCGTAAAACCTAGTTGAAACCCGCGATGCGCCAACCCTACTCCGATTTGCTTAATATAATAACTGGCTGGTGTTAACGACAGATGAAGATTGGATAAAAAATTACGTACATAGCCTGGACGACCAATATTTTCATTCCAATAAATTACCAAATCTTGGCCTATAAACGGAAAATCGCGTATAAATGCTGGAGCTTGCCCCCCTTCACGATTTATTAATTGCAAATAATTAATAAATAACTGCAATTCCTTAACCAATACGGTAACAAGCCAGCTTAAGGGAATGATTAACAACAAAGATAAAACCGATGTAAATAAAAAAGCGGCCAGATTATGCTTTAAGCCAAACAACCGGCGCCAGCGCTGATATAAAGGATAAGTAGCAATGGCAATGATGGCTGCCCATAAAATGGATGGTATGAAACGGTGAATAATAAACAAAGCCAGTAAAACAATACTGATGGTCAAACCAATGCTTATCAATTCTTTATGATTGTCGTTCACGCAAAACCCCAAGCCAATAATTGTAAAACGATAAAGGCAGGAATAGCCGCCAAAACATCATCGAGCATAATTCCCAAACCGCCACGTACGTGTTTATCAACAAACCGTATGGGCTCAGGTTTCCAAATATCGAAAATACGAAACAGGACAAAACCAATAATCGTCCAGGCGATGCCGGGTGGAGCAAGGAACATGGTCAACAAATACCCTACCACTTCATCCCAAACAATGCCGGCATAATCATGCACGCCTAAATCCCTGGAAACTTTATCGGCTACAAACACTCCTAATAAAAAAGCCGCAAGAGTCCAACATGCATAGATGCTCCAAGAATTTCCCGCGAGCAATAAATAGACAGGGATAGCGGCTATTGTGCCCCATGTCCCGGGCGCCACCGGCATCAAACCACTGCCAAACCCAAAGGCAATAAAATACACTGGATCCTGCCATACCCGCTGTCCGATTTTTAGCATATGCATTTCAACCCCTTCTAAGGTAAAAATAATACCTGCCTCGCCACGGGAGCCATCAAAAATGACTATAACCCTTTACCGGCAACCTCTCAATGCATGCACCCCGTCGCCCCCTTAATCCGCGCGCCTCTTCAATCATGCCAATCTTAACGCATCGCTTGCCGTGCTGCTTGAGTTGTTTTTTAAATTCTTGTTCATGCTCGCGGGGAATGGTAAAGCACAATTCGTAATCATCCCCACCCTGTAATGCCATCGCAAGCGCTTTATGCGGGCGGTGTTTCTTAAGCACAGGGTGAACAGGGATTTGCTCAAGATCCAGGCATGCGCCAACGCCACTGGCATCGCAAATATGATTTAAATCCGCATTTAAGCCATCTGAAATATCAATTGCAGCCGTTGCGTATTGTTGTAGATAAGGGATGAGATCGACACGGGGAATGGGATGCAATAATTTTTCCATGAGTAATTCCTTATCCTCTATATGTCCAGAAGATAAATAGTCAACTGCCAAAGCGGCAGCCCCTAATTCACCGCTGACAAAAATTGCATCGCCAGCCTTGGCGCCACTGCGCGTCACGGCTTTTCCAGCAGCAACAAGCCCATGAATTGTCACGGTAATTGTTAATGGACCTCGAGTCGTATCACCACCGATTAAAGCTATATTATAAGGAAGTAAAGCTGCAGTTAAGCCTTCGCTAAAACGCTTTAACCAAACTTCATTGCATTCCGGCAATGTCAACGCCAGAGATACCCAGGCAGGTTCCCCCCCCATGGCAGCTATGTCGCTAATATTGACCATGATTGCTTTATAAGCGATATCAAAGGCATCAAAATCAGCTAAAAAATGAATTCCAGAAACCAAAGTATCGGAACTAACCAGTAAGTGTTTCCCTAAAGGAATGCTAAGACAGGCCGCATCATCGCCAATTCCCAGCACAACGTCATCACGCGTATGCACAATGGATTTAAAAAAAACCTCAATCAATGCAAATTCATTCATGATTGCTGCTGATTTCCACCATTCTCACTTGCTGGGCAAGGTTGTTTAATACCCCATTCACATAGCGATAGCCATCTTGCGAACCGAACGTTTTGGTCAATAACACAGCCTCATCCAAAACTACACGATAAGGCAATTCCGGACAGTGCATCAATTCAAAAGCACTCAAACGCAACACGGTAAGTTCAATCGGGTTTAAACTTTGAATGGGCCGATCCAGAAAAGGGGTAAATGCAGCTTCAAGCTCTTTCACATGCTCAGGAACCCCATACAATACACGCCGGAAATAATTGCCATCCACTTTTGACATATCATTGCCAGCACGAAACTGTGCTTCAATTTCAGTCGGCTCACTGCCGGACATTAACCACTGGTACAAAGCTTGTAAGGCAAGCTTTCTTGCGCGCCGTTTACCTTTAATATCTTGATTATCCACGGTTACCTCATGAGGATTTATCGAATTTACTTATTTGTTAACTACGTCCTTGCCTTGCTTATAAAAATCCTTTTACTTTTTATCGCCATCCATCTGATCAATCGTTTGCCTGAATTCACTCACATCCTTGAAGCGTTTGTACACGGAGGCAAAACGCACGTAAGCAACATGATCAAGGCGATACAATTGCTCCATAACCCATTCCCCAATTTGACGGGAATCAATTTCCCGCTCACCTTTTTGTCTGATCTTTTGCATGATGGCGACAATTGCTTCTTCTAAAGCATCCACACTGACAGGTCTTTTTTCCAAGGCACGCAACATACCCGCCCGCAAATTTTCAATGTTGAATGCTTCTCTGCGCCCGTCGCGTTTAATTACTACTGGCATGATGAGTTCCGCAATTTCAAACGTAGTAAAACGCTCATGGCAGACAAGGCATTGCCTGCGGCGGCGGACTTGGGTGCCATCGGCGACCAAACGTGAATCCACTACCTTGGTTTCTTCAGCACGGCAAAAAGGACAAAACATAATTAATCACGATAAACGGGAAATTCAGCACACAAAGCTAAAACCTGCTCTCTTATTCTGGCGATTCCTTGTGTATTGTGAATATTTTCCAGGATATCAGCAATCCAGTCAGTGATAAGCTGAATCTCTTTTTCTTTAAAACCCCGAGTGGTTACAGCAGGTGTACCTAAGCGCAATCCACTGGTAACAAACGGGGAGCGCGGATCGTTGGGGACAGAGTTTTTATTCACGGTAATATTAGCCTGCTCCAAAGCAGCATCCGCTTCTTTACCAGTGATATCCTTGTCAATTAAATCCAGCAGTAGCAGATGGTTTTCCGTGCCTCCGGAAACAATGCGATGCCCGCGCGCGAGCAAGGCTTGCGCCATGGTTTTGGCATTACGAATTACCTGTTGTTGATAAGATTTAAATTCCGGTAATAAAGCTTCAGCAAACGCTACGGCTTTGGCTGCAATGACATGCATCAACGGCCCGCCCTGGATGCCAGGGAATACAGCTGAATTTAATTTTTTTTCAATTTCTTCATTTGCTCTGGCAAGAATAAGGCCGCCACGCGGACCTCTTAATGTTTTATGCGTTGTTGAAGTCACAACGTCTGCATAAGGAATTGGTGAAGGATACAAGCCTGCAGCAACCAACCCGGCAACATGTGCCATATCCACCAGCAAATAAGCACCAATTTCATCGGCAATGGCACGGAATCTAACCCAATCCACGACTTGTGAATAAGCAGAAAAACCCGCAATAATCATTTTGGGTTTATGCTGCAAAGCGAGTTTTTCCAAAGCCTCATAATCGATTAAACCAGTTTCAGTGTTTAGCCCATACTGCACGGCACGGTAAATTTTTCCAGAGAAATTGACTTGAGAACCATGTGTTAAATGTCCCCCGTGCGGTAATGCCATGCCTAAAACCAAATCACCAGGGTTCAATAATGCCATCATGGCAGCGGCATTTGCTTGCGATCCAGAGTGAGGCTGTACGTTTGCATACGCTGCAGCGAACAATTGCTTGGCGCGGGAAATGGCTAAAGTTTCCGCTACATCCACATATTCACAACCGCCATAATAACGCTTGCCGGGATAGCCTTCTGCATACTTGTTGGTGAGCAATGAACCTTGCGCCTGCAAAACGCGCGGACTGGCATAATTTTCTGAAGCGATGAGTTCGATGTGTTCTTCCTGCCGCTTCTTTTCAGCTTGCATGGCTTCCCAAAGCTCATCATCAAATCCTGCAATCGTATATTGTTTGTCAAACATAATTTTCCTTATTCACGTATTGCCATTATTTGACAATTAAATCATTACGAACGCTTTTAACGCCATCCACATCCGCAGCAATAGCCCCAGCTTGTTGCTTTAGCGTATCATTATCGACGAAACCGCTTAATTGTACCTCATCTTTATAAGTTTTAACTTTAATTTCAAAGCCTTTGGCACCTAACTTGTCTAACAATTCAGTTTTTACTTTGGCTGTAACTGCAGAACTATCCAAATATTCTCCTGTACTCTCCTGGGTGGGGGTGGCGGCACAAGCAATGATGATCAAAGCGAAAACGGGCAGCATTAAAAATTTAAACGTCCTTAGCATTATATCTCCTTTGCTGTTTTCGAGATTAATAATCCATTGTTTAGCAATTTAAGATTGTCTGGTAGCATCGCAAGCCACCAGACTTTATGGGATGTGAAATCAGGCTAAACCTAACAAGGGTAGCACACTGTTTTATCCTAGTCATGCCCATGCACGTTGGAATCAGCAATGTTGGCATGCTGATGAAGATTGTCCGCATGGCCGTGTACATTTTGCCGGCTTTGGTGCTCATGTTTGTGAACACTTTTATTTCTGGCAGCAACCGTAATTTCACCCTGCTCGCCATGACCATGATGGTTATGAGCCCGATGATGATGCTTGTGCACGGAATGACGGGCATGCTCATGGATATTGCCAGGCATAAGATTTACACCGTCTGTACGCTCAAGAGTGACTTCAGGCTTTGCGGGCGGAGCAACAATCGTTATCTCCGCTTTGTTTTGCGCTTGCTTCACAGCGGATTTCTTTACTTCTTTTTTGCCGGCGACAGCTTGAGATTTCTGTACACTCGCTTGCGGTTTAGGTGGAGCAGCAGGCTTATTGTCTCCGCTGCAAGCAGCCAGAAAAGCCATTAAAGTTAAAGCGATATATTTCATAATATTACCTATTGGTTAAAACCGGCGCGAGAAATCTCGCACCTTTTTCTTACTTGGCGCTTACTTCTGCTTTCAGCTGGTTATTGAGATAGGGCACAATGCGTATGGTCATGTTAGTTGGAGTATAAGCATTGTAAATCATATGACCATTGAAAGTACGTATCGTCAAATACATGCCGCTATGACAGTAATTATAATAGTAAAGGCTGATATAATGCGGTGCTTCAAAGCTATACACGCTGAAAGGAATTAACGGGGAGCCGTCATCGAATGTGCCAGTAACCTGTACATTATCGAAGCTATTGTTAATGATTGTAATATCACAATTCGAATATGCTGCAGAAACTTGTTGCCCTTTTTGATCATTAGCCTTGGGATGAATGTGCTGGTTTGTTCCTGCAAAAACGTTACTCAACAAACCGAAACAACAAAGAAAAATGAGCGACTTTATTTTCATAATTGAACCTCGCTTTAAACGGAGGTTAGATGGTAACAAAGTATTTAATTTAGTCAACAGGCTTTTATTATAAACACACAATCTATTTTTAGGGATTCTATTTTTACCAATTATTTATGTTAATATTACTGCTGCTTAATTCCTCCAATTCCATACACCTCTCTGGCTGACTATCATCACTGAGTAGGGAACGAATTTATAGCATAAAAAAATAACTGCATTACGTTGCGCGACAGATAAGGATACATTGGGTAGATGAAAACAATAATGAAGAAACGCATGACCATCATGCTCATCGGTTTGCTCGTAGTTTTTGGCGGAATCATTGGCTTTAACCTGTTCAAAGGTTTTATGATCAAGCGCTTTTTTGCCAGTTATGAGCCGCCTGCAGTTACCGTATCTTCTGTGAAAGCACAAAAAAGAGACTGGCAACCGCACATTGCCGCCGTGGGAAATTTTGTCGCCATTAATGGGGTTGAAGTAAACTCACAAGCATCAGGGAATGTAGTCGCCATTCACTTTGATTCAGGGCAATTTATTGAAAAAGATAAACCCTTGATTGATATTGATGACAGTGTGGATCAAGCGACCTTGAAGTTTAACCAATCTGAATTAGCCTTACAGGATATTAATTATAAAAGGCAAGCGGATTTATTTAAGCGTGGTGCTACCTCAACTTCAAGTCTTGATGAAGCCAAAGCCAAGATGCTGCAGGCACAGGCAAATGTTGAAAAAACAGAAGCGACGATTCGACAAAAGCACATCCGCGCTCCTTTTTCCGGGCAGCTGGGTATCCGCCAAGTCAATTTGGGCCAGTTTATTAGCCCGGGGCAAACTTCCATTGTGACCCTGCAATCCCTTGACCCCTTGTTTTTGGAATTCTATCTTCCCGAACAATTGCTTAAAAAATTGCATTTGAATCAGGCAGTAACTTTTTCAGTCGAACAAAACCCAGGCATCTTGTTTACAGGAAAAATTACCGCAATTAACGCAAAAGTTGATATCAATACGCATAATATTTTAGTGCAAGCGACCATTCCTAACTGCCCAGCCAAGGCTTTAAAGGATCCTTTGCATTCCACACTGATTAAAGCTAAAAAAGAAAAACAGGGAAACCGCATCATCGTGGCTTGCGACAGCGAATTAAATACCAAAAACAAAATCCATGAATTTAATTTTATCCCCGGCATGTTTGCCGACATCGAGGTGGAACAACCTTCCATTCCCAATGTGGTTGTCCTGCCAACAACCGCCATTTCCTTCAGCCTATATGGCAATTCCGTTTTCCTGATTGAAAAGGATGGGAAAAAAGATAAGGAGGGTAAGGATATTTTGGTGGTCAAACGCGCCTTTGTGAGTACAGGAGAACAGGAAGGAAACTTTACCATGATCAAAAAAGGGGTCAGTGCCGGACAAGAAGTCGTCAGCGTCGGTGAGATTAAACTCCAGGATGGCACTCGCGTAGTGATTAATAATGATATTCAGCTTAATGAAACGGTGGATCCCGATGATTTAGGGCAATAGTCTGCTAAACCACAGGAATTTAAATTGAACATCATTGCACCTTTTAAGGTGCACAGCGGAATTAATGCATGAAATTTACAGATTTATTTATCAGACGTCCAGTGTTGGCTACTGTGGTGAGCTTGCTTATCTTATTGTTTGGCTTGAATTCAATTACCAGCATGCAAGTCCGTCAGTATCCACGCATGGATAATACCGTCATTACCGTAACTACTGCTTATCCAGGTGCCGATGCCAATTTGATTGCAGGCTTCATTACCACACCTCTGGAAGCCGCGATCGCCAGTGCTGAAGGCATCGATTACATGACGTCGAGCAGTACCCAGGGCGTCAGCACCATTACCTTGAATATCAAACTTAATTTTGACCCGCAAGTTGCCTTCACTGACGTAATGAGTAAGGTGCAACAAACCTTAAACCAATTACCTCCTGAGTCACAGCAACCGGTCATCGTAAAAAGCTCGGATACTTCCACTGCTTTGTTGTATATGAGCTTTGACAGCACGGAGATGACACCGCAACAAATTACCGATTACGTAACACGGGTGATTCAACCGCAGTTGCAAACCGTCGATGGAGTCGCCAAAGCTGAAATTTTGGGCGGGCAAACTTATTCGATGCGTATCTTTTTAAATCCCAATAAAATGGCGGCACTGGGGATTGCTCCGGCGGACGTATTTACCGTACTTGCGAATAACAACTTTTTAACCGCGGCAGGAAATACAAAAGGCGAATACGTTGCCATCAGCATTCGCGCTAAAACCAATTTAAATAACGTTGATGAATTCAGCCAGCTCATTGTCCGCAGCGACGGCAATTCCATTATTCGCTTGCGTGATATTGCTAAAATCACTTTAGGCTCGCAATCCTACGACACATCCGTAATCTTTGATGATAAAAAAGCGGTATTTATCGGGATCACACCAACGCCTACAGCCAACCCCTTGACGGTCATCACCGATGTAAGAAAAATTTTCCCGGATATCCAAAAACAGTTACCCCCCTCCTTGACCGCAACCATTGTATACGATGCGACCGAATTCATCCGTGCCTCGATTCATGAAGTGATTGCAACAATCGTCGAAGCTGCCTTGATAGTCATCGTGGTGATTTTTTTATTTTTGGGATCATTCCGCTCTGTACTCATCCCCATTGTCACTATCCCACTTTCTTTGGTGGGGGTATGTACCTTAATGCTGTTTTTAGGATATTCCATTAATCTGCTTACCCTGCTTGCTTTCGTATTGGCAATTGGTCTTGTGGTGGATGACGCGATCGTGGTGGTTGAAAATATTCATCGCCATATTGAAGAAGGGAAAACTCCATTTGATGCAGCGCTTGTCGGTGCACGTGAAATCGCAACACCCGTCATAGCCATGACCATTACCTTGGCAGCCGTGTATGCTCCAATTGGATTTATGGAAGGTTTAACCGGCGCATTGTTCAAAGAATTTGCTTTTACCCTCGCCTGTGCGGTAATTATTTCCGGCGTCATCGCACTCACTTTATCTCCGATGATGTGCTCGAAAATTCTATCCAAGGAATTGAGTAGCGGCCGGTTCACCCGTTTTCTGGATAATTTGTTTGAACGCTTGCACGTCCGCTACAAACGCATGCTGCACAGTTTGCTGGAAACGCGAAGCATCATGCTGGTTTTTGCTGCTGTCGTACTGCTCGTTTTGCCTTATCTTTATATAACCACGGCAAAGGAAACCGCTCCTGAGGAAGATCAGGGATTCTTCTTTATTATTGGTACAGCACCGCAATATGCAACATTGAATTACGTTGAAACCTATACCAAAATGTTTGGAAAAATTTACCAGAGTTTTCCTGAAACTGAACATTATTTTGCCATTAATATGAAGCAACCCATGTCAGGAATGGTGCTTAAGCCCTGGGATCAACGTAAAAGCCAGTTTTCACTCAAAGAACCATTACAAAATAAATTAAATGAAGTCCCCGGTTTAATGTCTTTTGCTGTTATCCCGCCTCCTTTGCCAGGAGGCGGCAGAGGTACGCCTATCCAGTTTGTCATAAAAACCACTAATGATTTCCAAAGCTTGTTTGAGGTATCAAATAACTTGCTCAGCAAGGCTAAGCAAAGCGGTCTTTTTATCTTTTTGGATAATAGCTTAAAATTTAATCAGCCCGAAATTGAGCTTGATATCAACCGCTCGAAAGCCTCGGATTTAGGGCTTGATATGCGCACCATCGGCAGCAGCCTGGCCAGTGCATTATCCGGCGGGTATGTTAATTTTTTTGATTTAAAAGGACGCAGTTATCAAGTCATCCCGCAGTTGGACCGAAAGTTTCGCCTCAATCCAGCGCAATTAGGGGAAATTTATGTCCCTACTGCCGGCAAAATCATGGTGCCGCTGTCAACGGTAGTCACCCCGGTTGCCAAAACTCAGCCGAATGAATTGTCGCATTTCCAACAATTGAATTCTGCAATTATTCAGGGGGTCATGATGCCAGGAGTTACCTTGGGTCAAGGGATTGCCTATCTGCAGGAACAAGCTAAAGAAATATTACCAAAAGGATTCATGGAAGATTATAGCGGTCAATCCAGACAATTCATTCAAGAAGGCAGTGCCCTTATTTTTGCATTTTTCATGGCCATCATTGTGATTTTTCTCGTACTTTCTGCACAGTATGAAAGTTTCCGGGATCCTTTGATTATTTTAATCAGTGTACCGATGTCCATATGCGGTGCATTAATCCCCTTAAATCTTGGTGCGGCGAGTATTAACATTTACACGCAAGTCGGATTAATTACCTTGATCGGTTTGATTAGCAAACATGGAATTCTCATTGTAGATTTTGCCAACCATTTGCAACGTGAGAAAAACCTGGATCGCCGTGCCGCAGTAGAAGAAGCGGCTGCCATCCGCTTGCGACCCATATTGATGACTACCGCTGCCATGGTCTTTGGCGTCATTCCATTGTTAATTGCTTCAGGCGCAGGCGCGGTCAGCCGTTTTGACATTGGCTTGGTTATTTCCTCAGGCTTGTTAATCGGGACTTGCTTCACCTTGTTTGTGGTTCCTACCATGTATACCTTCCTGGCAGCCGATCACCGGCATGATCGCAAACCGGCAACTGCTGGCGAAAATGAAATAAAGCAAGCGGAATAAGAGTTAGCGCATGTAAATGGCGACAGATTACATGCGCTATATTCAGACTTTCTCGCATTTTACTGTCTGGAATGAACAAGCCTATTTTGCCATTTGCAAGCGAAGCATCATTTTATGTGCACGCGCAATGATAAGTGGGCTAAATTCGCTTGCGGGTATTTCATCCAGGATTTTATTGGTGATTTCAAGAGCCATTTTCCCCGTTAATGCGACCGAGATATCAGCTTCCCTAGCCATCTGCTCTATGTGGCGGAGAGATAAGGCGTTAAAATCGTATTTACTGCCAATTTTCATCGCCATTTTAGTTGTAAGTTCTGGGTAATATACGGTTGAAATCATATCGTAGAACGGAGCTAAACGCGTTTGTTGTTCCTGATAAATAAGAGAAAAATTTTTACCGTGCGCATCATTGTTGCCAATAATTAAATTAAACAAAATCCCTTTTAATAATTCTTTTATATCAAGAACTGGAAAACTGGATGCCTGTCTGACTAATTGAAAACAATCCCGAATGGCAGGGCCTCCCTCGCGCTGATATTTCCTTTCCGGGATAATGCCCATGGCCTGACAAAAATCCTCCTGGTGTAAACGTTGAATTCCTTCTTTTGTTTCAATCCGATCATAGCGCTTAACCAATAAATAAGGCGTAGCACCAGCATAATGTATCGATGCCTCCACTGCATTTAAACCAATTTTACGTGCCAGATACAAACAAAAACACTCATTTTTAATCAACGAAGGAAAATCGCGATTGATTGGTTTTAAAATATGGGTGCTTGGGGCGCCGTTCAGTGGTATGGCAATGTCCCCAGCAATGATAGCTACTGGAAGTTTATCCTGTGCCCCAGCCAAAGATAAACGTATTCCTTCCTCACCCGCTATCATCGGTCTTTGCCACATGGTTTGCAGAATTTCCCCTACAGCTTGTTTCTTGATGAGTTTATATTCCGGGTTTAGCTGGGTTAAAGGAACTGTTTCTGGTAACATGCTTACTGCCCCTGCACATTCGCCGCCAATGGCGTGCAAGAGCGCAAAATCATTGTTTTCACTAATGCCCAATTGGCGAGCAATTGATGCGCGTAAATGTGCCTCTGGTAAAAGTCCACTAAAAAATGGGCGGCATTGTTTTTCCGCAAAAGGTGTAGTTTGTAAAGGAAGTGAGCGAGATAAAGGAGAATTTTTCTTATTCTCCAAATAATGTTTATCGTAACTAAAGGCCATATTGCCATGCGCGTCGATATTTAATTTTCCTGCGAGCGTTTGCTTTAAATAAACATTCAATTTAGGCATCTTCTACCTCGGAATGGGAGAGATGGAGCTGGATGCCAAGCACTTGCAGTACTTGTAATACCTTTCCAATCTGGCAAGTGGGTTTACCATTTTCCAATTCAATGATAAAACGCAAGCCTGTGCCAGCAGCTAAAGCTAAGTCTTTTTGCGTCACGCCAAGTTTTTTACGGACTCTGCGAATAAAATGCCC
This sequence comes from Legionella septentrionalis, assembly GCF_003989745.1. Lineage (GTDB taxonomy): Bacteria > Pseudomonadota > Gammaproteobacteria > Legionellales > Legionellaceae > Legionella_A > Legionella_A septentrionalis. The sequence goes on along the minus strand of NZ_RZGS01000011.1, from coordinate 45,553 downwards.
TATGTTGTCAGTCGATAACATCATGGTGGTTTCTATGTTCCCGTACGGGAATTTTAACTCTCTTTTTTGAAAAAATCCAGCTAAAATTCCCGATCGGGAATAAAATAAGTTTTTTGTCTGTTGAATGGAAAAATATTACCGATCGGCAATATTTTCCTGTTACCTAACCTGCTTCCCAAGTATTTCTGTCCTCACCTCATCTGAATATGTTAAAATTTGCGATTTTAATTCGTACGTACAGGTTTAAATTATGGATAAGACGTATTCCCCGCAAGCAATCGAACAAAAATGGTATAAAAAGTGGGAAAGCCATCATTATTTTGAGCCACGTGGAGACGGTAAAAATTTCTGTATCATGCTGCCCCCCCCCAATGTAACAGGCAGTTTACACATGGGACATGGTTTCCAGAATACTTTAATCGATGCGCTTATCCGTTATCAACGTATGATGGGATCTCGTACGCTGTGGCAGCCGGGTACTGACCATGCGGGAATTTCCACGCAGTTAATTGTAGAAGGACAGCTCGAGAAAGAAGGCTTATACCGTAAAGATATGACACGCGAGGAGTTCCTGGCGCGCGTTTGGCAATGGAAAGAAGAGTCAGGTGATACCATTACACGTCAAATGCGCCGAATTGGTTCTTCTGTGGATTGGACGCGTGAGCGCTTCACCATGGACGAAGGTTTATCCGCAGCGGTGCAAAAAGTTTTCGTACAATTATACGATGAAGGTTTGATCTATCGCGGTACGCGTCTTGTTAACTGGGATCCTAAACTGGGTACGGCTATTTCCGACTTGGAAGTAATTTCTGAGGAAGAAGACGGCTTTCTTTGGCATATTCGTTACCATCTCGTAGGTTGCGATGAATCCCTGGTAATTGCCACCACCCGCCCGGAAACCTTGCTCGGTGACACGGCAATCGCGGTTCATCCAGAAGATGAGCGCTATCAACATTTGATTGGTAAATATGCTCATTTACCCTTGTGTGACCGCACGATTCCAATTATTGCTGATGAATATGTAGAAAAAGACTTTGGCAGCGGTTGCGTCAAAATTACCCCAGCCCATGATTTCAACGATCATGAAATCGGCAAACGGCATGATTTACCTTCAATCAATATCTTGACCAAAAAAGCTACGATTAATAGCCACGCGCCCGCCAAATACCAGGGATTAGACCGGTTTGTCGCCCGTGAGCAAATCATCAAGGATCTTGAGGAAGCGGGATTATTAGTTAAGGTGGAACCGCATAAATTAAAAGTACCCCGCGGTGAAAAATCGAATGTCATCATCGAGCCATTACTCACTGAACAATGGTATGTAAAAACCAAACCTCTGGCAGAGCCGGCAATCGAAGCCGTAAAAAAAGGGGAAATTCGCTTCATTCCCGATAATTGGAGTAAAACTTATTTCCAATGGATGGAAAATATCGAAGACTGGTGCATCAGCCGCCAGCTGTGGTGGGGGCATCGAATTCCTGCCTGGTATGATGAGCAAAATAATGTATATGTTGGCTACAGTGAAAATGATGTTCGCTTTAAATATAAGCTGGATGAAGCGGTTTTCCTAAGACAAGATGACGATGTACTGGATACTTGGTTTTCATCCGCACTATGGCCTTTTTCAACTTTAGGCTGGCCGGAACGCACCCAGGATTTAGAACAATTTTATCCAACCTCCGTGTTATTTACCGGATTTGACATCATCTTTTTCTGGGTAGCCCGCATGATTATGCTGGGTCTTAAATTTACCGGAAAAATACCTTTTCGCGACATCGTGATTACCGGATTGGTTTGCGACAGTGAAGGCAAAAAGATGTCCAAATCCAAAGGAAACGTGCTCGATCCCATCGACATCATCGATGGCATTGATTTAAACCACCTCATTGAAAAACGCACGGCCAATTTAATGCTGAATTCAGTGCGCGATAAAGTAACCAAGCAAACCCGTAAGCAATTCCCGGACGGTATTCCCGCATTTGGTACAGATGCTTTGCGTTTTACTTTCTGTTCCATCGCTTCTACTTCAAGGATTGTACGCTTTGATTTGGCACGGGTGGAGGGTTATCGTAATTTTTGCAATAAATTGTGGAATGCTTCGCGCTATGTGCTGCTTAATACGGATGAAGAGCAAGTTGATTTTGGTGATGGAGCGTTTCAATACAGTCCGGCTGATCAATGGATTTTATCCCGTTTACAGCGCGTCAAAGACCTTTGCCATCATTATTTTGCCACGTATCGATTTGACTTGCTGGCAAATACCCTGTATGAATTTGTCTGGCATGAATATTGCGACTGGTACTTAGAATTATCAAAACCCGTGCTTTATGATGAAGAAGCTCTGGCTCCCATGAAACGCGGTACCAGGCGGACTTTAATCCATGTTTTGGATCAAATCCTCAAGCTTTTGCACCCCATTATGCCGTTCATAACAGAACAAGTTTGGCAGCAAATCACTAAATTAACCAGCGAAAATGGCGAAACCATCATGTTGGCGCGCTACCCGCAGGTTGAACAGGATTTAATCAATCAAACCATTGAAGAAGAAATTGAATGGCTACAAAAAGTTATTCAATCCATCCGCACAATTCGCAGCGAAATGGCGATTAGTCCGGCAAAACTGATTCCCCTGTATGTGCGCAATGCATCAACGCAAATTAGAGAAAGAATACAAAAATATTCTTCCATGTTGCATTCATTAAGCAAGTTAAGTGAAATCCATTGCCTGCACGCAGAAGAAAAAATGCCTGCGTCTGCAACTGCTGTGGCAGGTGAAATCGAATTGCTCATCCCGATGGCAGGCCTTATTGATAAACAAGCGGAGTTACAGCGGCTTGAAAAAGAAATCGCTAAATTAGACAAGGATATTTCATTAGCGGAAGGCAAATTAAATAATCCTAACTTTGCTGATAAAGCACCAGCGGATATCATTGCAAAAGAACAGGAAAAATTGGCACAAGCTAAACAAGCCAAAGAAAAATTGTTACAAAACAAGGAAAAAGTCGAAAACCTGTAATTTATTTGCCGGGAAGATTTTTGGGGGTTTGGGGTGTTCAGCTATCAGCCGCTGAACCCCTTTAAATCAAGTTAATCAAGATAGCCTAATGTACGTTTTTTAATCCATGCCGCCAGCAAAATAATAGAAATAACGCTTAATAAAACGCCATAATTATCCCACCATAAAGGAGCAAGGCGCAGTGCATCAGGGCTATGCCCAATAGAAAAAGGAACAGCCAGCAGTACATCCATCAATGCCGCACCAGCCACCAGGCCACACGCAATCAAAGTGCCCACTTGCTTACGCTCATTCATCCTGCCCGGATTTAAATTTTTCTGGCGCAGCCGCCAGTTAATAAACATGCTTATCAATCCGCCCAAAAATAGAGGAAACGAAGAAGCAATGGGTAAATACATCCCAATTGCAATGCCTAAAATTGATAATTGCACAAATCGCATCAGCTTGAAAAAACGGTTACAAAAAATAATTAATAAAATGATGCCAGCTCCAACCAGCATCATGGCCCAGGGCAATGTGTTGCGGAATACCGCCTCGGTTACAGCAGAAAGAAGTGCGGCAGTTGGTGCTGGCAGAGATTGGCTCACATCCATGCCTGGGTGCGGCATGACCCCAGCAATCCCGTATACGTTAAATAAAATCTGCATGACGGGAGGAATAACCAGTGCGGAAATAATAACCCCCAATAACAGCATTAATTGCTGCTTCCACGGCGTTGCACCCACTAACTGCCCTACTTTTAAATCCTGGGTATTATCATTGGCAATAGCCGCAATACCTGTGACGACGGAACCAATTATGATGGTAATTGCCTCAGCTGCCATGATTTGCTCATTGCTGAGCGGCAAAGGCATGGCAATTTGAATTACGCCTAATAACAACCAAGCCGCAAACAATATGCCAGCAATCACTACGGAACTGCCCGGGCTGGCAGTAACTCCAACCATGCCGGAGAAATAAGCAGTAATAACCGAAAACAAAAAACCTACTATTAACACATATAAAACCATGAAAAAAATCAAACTGGGAGAAAAATCCCCCTCAAGTCCCGCTTGAGCCAGTGGAAAATTAAATTGAAAAAACAGGAACAGCAATGCCGCAAGAATCAATATCCCGCTTAAGATAAAAGGCATTGGAATGTCTTTATCGGTACGCGGCAATTCTATTTTTTCATTGCTGCGGGCCATAAAAGCACGCAATGAAATACGGATGCTTTTTATCAGCGGTTTTATTAACTTGATAAACGTCCATATCCCCGCAAACAGCATCGCACCGATGCCAAGATAGCGCATTTCACTGTTCCACAAAAAATGAGCTGCTTGCTCGGTAGGGTATTTACTTAAAAACTCCGGATAAAATTGGCTGGCAATAGGTAATGCGATGAGCCAAGAGATCACTGCGCCTAAAAAAATACTCAAAGCCATATCTTGCCCAACCAGGTAACCAGCACCAATCATGGTGGCGGAAAACCCTGCGCCAAAACCAAATATGGAGCGCTGTGCTACAAACCAATAACTCCAGCTATTGGCAAGAACTTTAAACCCCACTTGTAATAATTCCAATGCAGCACCGACTAACCCGCCTAGTGCGATATTGCGTATGCCAATTTTTTCAGCCGATGTTTTAAGCACTTCCGCAATAGCCCTGCCTTCTGGAAATTTTAATGACTCTTCATTAACCAAAACTCTTCTTAGCGGAATAGAAAAAAGCACACCCAGGATCCCGCCGGCAGCTGCAATAAAAAAATTGGTGAAATAATCAAAATGTGACCAAAATCCAATGATCACCAAAGCCGGAATAGTGTACACAATTCCGCCTGCTACAGCTTCACCAGCCGAAGCCGCTGTTTGTACAGCATTATTTTCTAAAATGGTTGAGTTTTTAAACAAGCGCAATATTCCCATGGAAATGATGGCGGCTGGAATGGATGCAGAAGTTAAAATCCCTAATTTTAACGCCAGATAAGCGTTGGACATGGCCAGTATGACGGTTAATAAAACGGCCAGAATGATGCTGCGCAATGTTAATTCAGGGATTTTTTTTTCTGCAGAAATGAAAGGCTGCGTACTGCTCATTAACTACCCCATATGCTTACCGAGATTTCGGGTTTTAGTATGTTTTTAAAATTTTGCCGTGGAATTTCAATTGTTTGCGGCCCCAATGCATAGGGGGCAACTTGATAGGTATCAAATACAATCGCTATGCCATTCGCGGTAAAATACCAAATTTTATAAAGTTTTTTTACAGGTTTTGTTCCTGCCAAGACCCAATTTTTTTCTAAGTCCTTATTGTTTAATAATTGCGAACGGCAATATTGGGATAGTATCTTTAGATAGTCATGACCCGGAATAAATAAATTCTCTAAAGAAACGGGTTTTCCATTGATAAAGTTAAATGCTTCTTTATTGTTAGCAGGATGCGCAGCCCCACGCATAAAAGTGGACAAGTCAAACAGGATGCTCAAGGCTTTCGCTTGTTGATACATAATTTGGTAATTGATGGATAAGCCATTATTACCCGGTACAGAAGCCGGCAAGTCATTATTTTTTGCCACTTCAGAAAGGAATTGGCGTTGTTTTTTTTGCACCCATTGTTCCAGCATTTCATTAATCGAATGTTCGGGAAAACCATGAGGATATTTAAGATCCAAAATATAGGAGGGTTTTTCTTGTTGGATCTGTACCGTTTCAAGTGTTTTTGCGCATGCGCCATGGAGCAAAAATCCAAAGACAGCTGCATAAACTAACTTTTTAATCATAGTGCGTCCTAATTAGAATGATTTCCACTTTCCAGCCAACATGGTTTCATGAGCAAAGGTAAAACCAAATTGATAACAAAGTTCTGCTGCATCAGAAATAGACCAACGGATTAAATCCGCAGTTTTACCAGCTTCCAAACTCCCTACATTGCGCTCAATGCCCAAAGCCCTGGCCGCCTGATAGGTTACGGCACTCAATGTTTCCGGCACAGTAAGCGAAAACAGTTGGCAAGCCATATTCAGCATCAATAAAAGGGAAGTCGTTGGCGATGAACCGGGATTGCAATCCGTAGCGATTGCGATGCCCACCCCAGCTGCACGTAATACCTCCACAGGCGGCTTGTTTTTTTCCCGTAGGAAATAATAAGCCCCTGGCAATAAAACGGCTACAGTTTTCGCTTCCGCCAGTGCCATAGCCCCTTTTTCATCCAAATACTCAAGATGATCGCAGGATAAAGCGGCATACTTTGCAGCAAGAAAGCTGGCGCCGATATTAGATAATTGCTCCGCATGACATTTAACCGGCAAGCCAAGTTCCTGAGCGCGACTGAAAATTTGCTCGGTTTGCGTGAGTGTAAACCCTATCGATTCACAAAAAACATCCACTGCATCAACCAACCCTGACTCAACAATCTGGGGCAGCATTTCACTGCATAAATAATCGACATAAGCTTGATTCCGGCCAGCATATTCAGGGGGGATGGCATGCGCCCCCAGAAAAGTAGTTTTTACGCGGACCTCAGCTTTTTTGCCAAGCTCGCGTGCCACTCGCAACATTTTAAATTCAGTTTGCAAATCAAGGCCATAACCGGATTTTATTTCAACCGTCAACACGCCTTGAGCACGTAAAGCGAGTAGTCTTGGCAAGGATTGCAGGAATAATTCCTCCTCCGACACGGCCCGCGTTTGCCGCACTGTCGATAAGATGCCGCCGCCATTCCTTGCTATTTCCGCATAAGACATACCTTCCAGGCGTTTTTTAAATTCATCCGCCCTGTTGCCTGCATAAACAAGATGCGTATGACAATCAATAAACGCAGGCGTAATTAATTTATTATGGCAATCTTCCACAACATCGGCTTGCAGGTATTCAGGCGGCAGGTCGCCGCTATCCCCAACCCACATGATCGTGCCGCCTTGGATAGCAATGCTATGATTTGCATGCTGTAAGCCATATTTATCAAGTAGGGTTGCATTCAGCAATAATTGATCGCAAGGCATGTTGATCACCATACAGGTACCTGGTGAGGCGGCACCAGCCAATGAGTATGGTGATCCGTAGTGTAAATATCCCATTCTTTAGAAACGACTTCTTCTTTCGTTACATCGAGTAATAGCCAAGATAAAAAAAGGGCGACAGTATGGGGTGTTAGCAATTGTTCGTTTTGCTTTAAACTTTTGAAGAATTGTATTTTTTCAGGCTGCATATATTGGGCGTGGCGAATGAGGGCTTGCATGTCCGTATCAATGATTCCCGGCATTACGCTGCTGCAAGCAATTTCCTGCGATTCCAGTTGCCAGCAACGCGTCAGCATCGATAATGCCGCCTTGGAAGTGCAATAAGCCGCCCAACCGGCCACTGGGAAATAGGCAGCCCCGGAGCCAATATTCAGCACGCGGCCGCCGCTTAATTTATTTTGTAAGGCTTGCGTTAAAAACAAGGGAGCCTCTACATTCGTAGCCATAACGTGCCGCCAGGAAGCTTCATCAATTGCATTGATGGGCATAATCGGCTCAACAACACCTGCATTATTAACCAATCCTTCCAACTTATCCGTACTTTCTAAATGGCTTAAAACCTTTTCCCGACCCGCTTTGGTAGAAACATCAGCCGTGCAATAATGGATCAGTGAAGAAGCAGAACTCATTTCCAGTAAAGGCTCTGTACGCCGGCCTATAATTAGCACCGATTTGCCGCGTGCAGTCAAAGCCTGCGCCAAAGCTTTTCCTATCCCGGTTCCTCCCCCAGTGATTACGAACACGCCAAGCTCCTGTATTAAAATCAGAAATAATAGCAGACCTGTTTTTACATAGCATCTGCTTCAACACAGGTATTTGCAAATGCTGCCTTTCAATTCAGTTTGAACTTGAATTTAAGATTACGCAAACCCTCATTTTTGTTATAATAAAAACATTATGTTTTTTACATTTATATTTTGTTTAAAATAAACCCATGTCATTCATCAGCTGGCTTAAAAAAATAGTCTCAAAGCAGACATCCGATGCTGCAAAACATCAACCGGACCATCAATCTTTACAAGAAATTGAACATCCTTCTGTTAAATTGATTTATGAACAACTTAATCCGTCGAATAAAAAAGAATTTCCATTATTGAAACCGAGCCATTTAAATCGGTATGAACCTCAACGGATTAATTTAGGTTATACCAATCTGCATCATTCTTCCCAAAAAATAAATTTAATAAAAGATGTGAACTATCTATGGGTATATAATGCTAAAAAAGAATTGATCCTAGGGATTGAAGAACCATGGAAATACCCACAGGCGTTTATAGACAGGCAAAATACCGAGCAGCTTAACTTCTTTAATTCCAAAATCTTACCGCAATTAAAAAAGGCTGGAATATTAGGCCACCCCACCTTGGCTTGCCATTTTTCTGCACAGGGTAGCGCACTGCCGAAAGAGGGCCAGGCTTTTATTGCCGGCGAATTGGGATATCGAGAGGGTAAATGGGTGCTTAACAATAATTCAGGACGCTATAGTCAATACAGCAAAGAAGATCCAAAACAGATTAAATTCTACATGGATGAAGTGGCAAAACAATTCATTAGGCACAGCACAGAAAAAGAAATCAAAATTGAGCTTACCTATTCCGGAAGTTACGCTGCCTATGCCAAGCAATGGCATGCAGATAGAAGCCCTGTTGAAAATGCGCTTGTTCTCTTGAAAGATTACGCAAAATCAAATTGGCTTGAATTATTTTTTACAGCTCACTGGAATAGACACCATGTCCATCTCGTGCGCGATGCTTTAACTTATTTTTCTAAGAACCCACCACAAAATATCGATGAAATAATTCATCACCTGGTTAACCAACTTGCATCAATAGGCCATGATAAAATCAATTTGCACGGTTCATTAATGCGCCGTCTCAAGTTTCTCTCAACTCAAGTGGAGAATGATTTAATTAGGGAAGAGCCCAATGCAAGCTTGCTTATTTGAACTGCATTCACCTCATCTATAGCTCATCTGCTTTCACGTTGAATATCAGGTGGAATACACTTAAACGCTAGTGCTTCCTATTCCTGATTTTAGATTGAGATTAGTAACACCTGGTTTAAGTTACCCGGAAGAAAATTTCATCATGATTAATCCAATGGTTATGAACACTGCAGCCATAATTCGCAAAAAACTGACTGGTTCTCCAAGAAATATAATCCCTGCTAAAAATGCTCCAACTGCACCGATACCTGTCCAAACCGTATACGCTGTTCCAAGAGGAAGCGTTTTCATCGAGATGGATAAGAGGATAAAACTGGCCACCATGGTTGTAACAGTCAATAAAGAAGGTATAAGCCTTGTAAAACCATGAGATTGTTTCATCAGCAATGACCAAACTATTTCCAAAAGACCCGCCAGAAAAAGATAAATCCAAGCCATATTGCATCTCACTTAATATATCGGGTCGTCCCGTATTACATAACCCACAATGGGCGAGGTCGTCCTCGAATTCAGGAATGACGAGCGCATTTTGCTGATGTATCATAAAAATTCCGTTTGATAAAGCACTCATCATTGCCCCTGCAATGACTTGTCCTTTCACCCCTGTGGCAACGATCTGGATATGCTTCTTGCTGCAATCATCAATTTCCAATAGCAATTTTTCAGTTTAGTATATGCTCTTGCTAAAAGGAGATGATGATGCTGCATGACTTAGACTATTACCAACCGCCTGATAGTTCTCTTTGGCAAGGGCGTAAGGACAGCTTGCCGGGCGAGCGTTTTTTTCAGCGCGTTCAATGCCTTGATCTACGCAGCGAGCCTTTGGCCAATACCAAAAAACAAAATGTCATCGTCGGCTTTTGCTCGGACGAAGGCATACGGCGTAACGAAGGGCGTACAGGCGCGCGTTCTGGCCCGGAAAAACTGCGTACCCAACTTGCGAGGCTTGCATGTCACACCAAAAAGCATTTTTTCGACCTAGGCGATGTAATGTGTGCGGATGAAAAATTGGAAGCAGCTCAAGCCAATTTTGCAAAATTAATTGATTACAGCCACACGCAAGGATGCAAAACCATTGCTTTTGGCGGAGGCCATGAAATCGCCTGGGGGCACTTCCGCGGGTTGGCAGCCCACTATCCCAAACTTGGCATTATTAACATAGATGCGCATTTTGATATACGCCCTGTATCGAATGCTCAAGGCACATCCGGCACTCCTTTCTGGCAAATCAATGAATACTGCCAGCAAAACGGCCTCCCATTTAACTATTGCTGTCTTGGCATCCAGCCAACTGCCAATACGAAAAGCTTGTTCGAACGCGCCCATGATTGGGATATTGCTTATTTGACGGCAGAGGAAATTAATGAAGAGCGTTTTTCAGCACAAACTGCTTTTTTGGATGAGTTCATGTCACAACATAAACATCTTTACTTATCCATTTGTCTTGACGCATTCGCAGAATGCTTCGCACCAGGTGTAAGTGCGCCACAGCCGTTAGGATTAACTCCCTGGAAGGCATTACCCCTGTTGAAATACATCGTACAAACTGGCAAAGTGGTAAGTCTTGACATAGCGGAGCTTTCCCCCCCTTTGGATCTTGGAGATAGAACAGCACGGTTAGCAGCGATTATGCTTGCTGAATTATTGTGAGTTTATTAATCTGCCCTGCTGTAGCTTGCAAGTATGTGCAAGGATGCAGCAGGCAAAGCGTAATGAAGGAACGAGCATCATGAAGAAATCTATTATTTGTACCGCATTGTTAGCAATCATCAATGCAGGCGTCTGTGCAGCCGCTGATACAGTAAATCCAGTGCCTGCGCAAGCTCCAGCAACTTCTGCCCAAAGCCCGCAACCGATAACGCCTCCCCCGGCAAACACCGTGCCGCCTGAAAATACCATTAATTGCCAATACCGTATTCCGGCTGAAAATACTAACATTAATGAAGCACTGCTCACTACCTGGGCGGAAAAAGCCGTAGTTCAGTCATTTGACTTGGATGCAGCTACCCTGGAGAGTCAGCTTAATGAACTGCAACCCTGCTTCACCGAGCAAGGATGGCAGAGTTTTAACGAGGCCTTAAAAGAATCCGGCAATATCAATGCAATTAAATCACAGAATTTAACGGTAAGCAGTCATATTAACGGCACCACCACGATTAGCGCTGTTAAGGAAAATCAATGGAAAGCTACAGTCCCAGTGCAAGTAGTTTATCAAAATACGAAGGAAAAATTGACGCAACAACTTTCTGTAGAATTATTAATTGGCCGTAAAACTTCCGGTGATTTAGGCATCATGCAAATGATTGCAACACCACGCGTTACTGGAGCTTCTCCAGCACCTACTGTCACTTCAGAGCAACCCGTAACGGTACAAACACCGCCACAGACGGTGACACCAACGCCTGAACCTTAAGCAAGCAGGCATAAAAGTTAATTCAAATAAAAATTTTGGATTGCCCCAAGGCTTTATTCAATCAGGATGAACATGCGCTACTTCATTATTCCAGCCTTAGGTTTAATTTCCCTGAACACATATGCCAATGTGATTCAGTATTTTACCGGGATTAGTTATGCTAATCCCGCGGAATTATTTAAAATCAAGCAAACGGAATTAATCATTGGCGGCACAGGTTTTCATACTGTAGGTAAATTTGAAGGCAGCGTCCTTAACTTTAACACCGGTCAATATGGAGAAGGTAGCGCATACACTCGCACCACAAGCCTCCTTCCTTATGGCCGTATTGCCAAACGCTTTAATGAGAAGACTGTGTTTGCCGTTGATGTGACACAACCTTTCCATTCCAACTTGAACTGGGACGAACAAGCATTTACGCGTTATGCGGCCACGCAAACGTATCTAACAGACATTGATATCAGTCCGCGCTTATCTTATAGCCTGTCAAAACAATGGTATGTGGGCGCCGGAATAAATTTAAATTTCCTGCAAAATAATGAAACAAATTGGGCTTTGCCAATCAGTCCCACTGCTTCAGCCAATATGGTTAACCGCACCACAGGATTTGGAACGGGTTACGATTTAGGGATATACCATGTGTTTAACCAAAGCAATTTTTTAGGGCTCGTTTATTATTCAGCGATCCGGCAAAATACAAGTGGCACCAGCATGCTCGCCAACCGGATAAACCCAAATTTGCAATTTAATTTCAGCCTGCCGGCAACAACTGTGCTGAGTTATGTGCATTTATTCAATGAGAAATGGTTAACCAATTTGCAGGTATTTGTCAGCGAATGGGATGTTAACCAATACGTGAGATTCATAAATACCAGCGCCCCCCACCTCTAAACCCTGACTTCACGTTCACTATGCGCTTTCGTAAATCAGCCGCCTTTGTAGCTGCTATCCGTCATCAATACACGCAAAAAACCGGACTCACGCTCATCGGGGTTATCGATCATGGGCCGGAAAAAGATGAATTTCGCCCGTTAAATTTTCCATCAGATACCCAATATTTCCTTGCTTTAGCCGGCGACTATCGCGTTAATGAGAATACCACCATTGAGTTATTGTATGGTTATGGATACGAAAAAACTTTTATGAACAACCACGTGCAAGTCAATGGCCAGAATCTGCCCTTCACGACGGGAAAAGTACATTTATCAGCCAATGTGGTGGATTTAAGGCTTAAAATACAAGCATAATGTTTTAACTCTATACATGAAGGCGTGAAATTATTTGCAAACATGAATGCCTAATCTTTCATAAGTCCGCATCAGACATATGAAAGATGCCATCCCATTCCCCAGGTGAGGTCTTTAATAAAGCTTCACAGCGGCTGATGTAGACTTCGCTCAGCTTATCTCCAGGATATGCAGGAGTCAGTTGCCTGAAAAGTTGCAGGCTCTTTTTCCAATTGCCTTTTTGATAATTTGCAAAAGCTTCTGCAAATTCCTGCTTATGCTTGTCAAGGTTGGTGGTATCTTCTGCTGTAACCAATTCGTAAATGATGGTGCTTTCTTCTTTGCCGCGCACAGCGACTTCATCAAGGATCCGAAATGGAAAATATTCTTCTATTTGACTTACTGTGGCGTGAGTCACAATGATTTGCGTATGATATTTCTTATTGGCTGCTTCAAGACGACTTGCCAGGTTGATGGTATCTCCTATCGCCGTATAGCTAAGCCTATCTTCCGACCCTACATTACCCACAACTGCTTCACCGGTATTGATACCAATTCTTATTGAAATGGCAGGATAATCGGTATTTTGATTTTTTTGATTCAATTTTTTAACGCGGGCGATCATAGCCATCGCGGTTTGACACGCATGCATGGCATGCAAGGGATCGGCTAATGGCGCATTCCAAAATGCCATAACCGCATCGCCAATATATTTATCCAATGTGCCATGTTTTGCAATTACTGCTTCGGTCATGGATTGAAAATAATCAGATAGATAAGTCATCAAACGTTCTGGTGTGGTTTTTTCAGAAATCTTGGTAAAATCCTTGATGTCAGAAAACATAATGGTAATCGTTTGTTTTTCTCCACCCACTTGCGCTATTTTCCCCCGGTAAATGAGTTGCCTTACTAAAGAACCCGGCACATACCGTTGAAAAGACAGTAAACTGCTGCGCATTCTCATTAATGTCCTATCCATGTAGGAAATTTCTTTAATGATGGTATCCAACGGCTCGCGTGGCTCTAAATTCAGGCGCGTGATTTCATTTGCTTCTTCAGCGAGTTGGATAATGGGCTGGGAAATTTTTTGGGAAATGTAGCGGACAATGATGATCCCGATCAATAAAACCACCAACGTTAAAATTAAGGCGCGCCAACTCGTGCGTTTCAAAGGAGCCAGTATGTCTTCTGCCGGCACAATGATCATGACATGCCAATGCTCTTGAATATTTTTATATTCAATGGGCTGATACGCTAAAAAATACTGCACCCCATCCTTAACATAAGATTTTATGGAAGCTTGCAAATGTTTTTTTCCCTTCGCGGGAAACATAGACTGGAATAAATCAGTTAATTGCGAGGAAAGTTTCTCGCCACGTATATCTTTAAGCACATCCGGATCTTGATAAGCAATGACGTTCATCTTATCGTCCGTGATATAAATTACTGAATTAGGGGTTATCAGCAATTGTTTAATGAAATGCTGCAAATTATCCAAAGTCATATCCAGGGCAATTACCCCCTGCAATTTCCCCTGCTTGTCATAGATGGGAGCCGCCGAAGTAATGCCTGGGATAAGTATGTCTCCTTTGCCGAATACAAAAAATTTATAAACCGTCCATATAGGACGGCCGGCTTCAATTGCAGCTTTGTACCAAGGCCTGACCCGCGGATCGTAGGGCTTGGTAAATGGAGCGCTTTTAGTCGGTACACCAATCGCATCCAGTTCATAACGGGTTTTCAGCGTAGGCGTTTTGGAATTAAAAATTTTATTTAAAGAAATTGTTCTTGGATTTTCCCGATCGACGCCAATAAAATCTCCTTTTTCCGTTCCATAATACACCATAAAAATATCAGGGTTATGATTGATCGATTCAAAAAGATACTGGGAAAATTGCCCCTCATCATTCAAATCAATGATCCCGCGGTGGATCATGTTGCGTATTTCAAGCAAATCCTGGCTTAAAGGTAAAAAATAAAAATTTAAACGTTGTTGCAGCAGCATGGAAGTCTGCTCAATATAGTGTTTGGCGCTTTTACTTAAAATATTGGTCAGTGTCCAATAATTGATATTTATAATGGTCAGACCGACAAAACTTAATAATAAAATAAATAAGGTAATGATGCTTAGCCGGATGCTGATTTTAATGTTCTTTAGGCTAAATCTGGAATCCTCTGGTTTTTTGCTCACTGTTTTCAAACATGTTAGCGCTTATACGATAATATTCGCCCCTTAAATGCGGAAGTTCAAGAAAATAGCAGGAATTTGTAGGAATAAGGGGTTGGACTGGTAAAAGAGAGCCATACCCCTTTATGCAAGCAATTTTAATGCAAGAATACTTCTAGTCGAGATTAATGAGGATGTATCGATCCTTTCGTGCCAGAGAAAAATTATGACTCCAAAAAAACGACATGGCGCGCTTAAAATAAGCTACTTTGTTCTTGGGGTCTAATTCGATCGCAGACGTATAACAAATAATGGCTTGCTGATAATTCATGGCATTGTAGGCTAAATCACCTTCTTTAATATATTCTTTAACCCATTCTGCATTTTGAATATCTTGAGATTTCATTTGGTCCCCTGCATGTCATCGCCATTGGTGCAGAGATCATATTACAGACATATTGGTTAAATGTCAATCAATTTGCTTGTGAATTGAGAAAAACAGGATAGGTGTTTGCGTGCTTTACACAAACACCTTGAATTTATGCTAAACGGGATCCTTGTCACCATCTTCATCTTCATAAGATAAAACGGTCACTTGTGTACCGATGTCGATAAATTCTTCATTTAACCATTTTGCGGCACTCGGCAAAACGCGAATGCAGCCATGGCTTGAATTGTTCGGCGGAACTTCATACGCAGCATGGATGGTGAAACCACGATAAAAATACATGCAGTAAGGCATTTTTGCCCCGCCTTCCGTGTCAACAGGATATTCGCCGGATTTGCAATCGACACCGCGCTTGTTGTAAACACGGAATGTACCGGTCACCGTACGACAAGATTTCCCAACGTCTTCACAGAAATCTTTACCTCCTGATGCACTTCCTGTTAACACTCTATTCCCGTCAACGTCATAGGCAGCCCAAGCTGAAGCTTTAGGATCAAAGATAAACTGTTTTTTGCCACTAGGCGTTATTTTTTCCGGGAAATAATTTTTACCACGATAATCCCGTGAATAATGTTTGGTATGGTGCACTACACCATTGTCATCTGTAATGTAGGTTGATTCGTCGAATTCAACGCAAGCGGTAAGGCTTAAAGACAACAAACCCCACAACATCGTTTTTTTCATGAAAGAGAATCCTCTTAAATTTAATAAACTTATTCCCCCCTGTCCCTTAAATCCCTTCTCCTGAAGAGAAGAGATTATATGGACTTTCATTGGCGATCTCTACCAATTTAAAGAAGGAAAAGAATAGAAAACATCAAGTATTTAATCTTCGATACTTGATCCGTGAAGGACGATTGGCTTTATCACCGAGGCGACGTTTCCTGTCTTCTTCATAATCGCTGTAATTTCCTTCTATAAAGACCACTTGCGATTCACCTTCAAAAGCCATGAAATGCGTACAAATGCGATCCAGGAACCAGCGATCATGCGAAATGACGATCGCACAACCCGGGAAGCTTAAAATAGCATCTTCAAGTGCACGCAAGGTTTCAACGTCCAAATCATTACTGGGTTCGTCGAGTAATAAAACGTTACCCCCGCGTTTGAGCAATTTAGCAAGGTGCACGCGGTTACGCTCCCCTCCAGATAATTGCACCATCTTCTTCTGCTGATCCGTACCTTTAAAATTGAAGCGGCCGACATAAGCGCGTGAAGGCATCTGGAAGGAACCCACTTGAATGACATCATGGCCATCCGTAATTTCTTCCCAAACCGTTTTATGATCATCCAAATGATCACGCAATTGATCCACATAAGCCAAATTGACGGTTTCGCCGATACGAAGCTCACCTGCATCAGGAGAAATTTGTCCGGTGATCATTTTCAGGAAAGTGGATTTCCCAGCACCGTTCGGTCCTATAATGCCAAGCACTCCGCCTTTGGGTAAGGC
Source organism: Legionella septentrionalis (assembly GCF_003989745.1). Classification (GTDB taxonomy): domain Bacteria; phylum Pseudomonadota; class Gammaproteobacteria; order Legionellales; family Legionellaceae; genus Legionella_A; species Legionella_A septentrionalis. The sequence goes on along the minus strand of NZ_RZGS01000011.1, from coordinate 28,888 downwards.
GAAATTCAAATCATCGAAAAGCAAACGATCGCCATAGCTTTTTCGTAAATGATTTCCTTCGAGCACCAAATCCCCCAAGCGTTCACCAGGTGGAATATATAATTCATTGGTTTCATTGCGTTTTTGGAATTCTTTGGAATTTAATTCTTCAAAACGGGCCAGACGCGCTTTATTCTTCGCATGCCGGCCTTTAGGAGACGTTCTTACCCACTCAAGCTCGGCTTTGATGGCGCGCTCGTGGGATGCCTGTTGTTTTTGTTCTGCTTCAAGACGAGCGTTTTTTTGCTCAAGCCAAGCCGTATAATTTCCTTTGTAAGGAATGCCTTCACCTCTATCAAGCTCGAGAATCCATTCCGCTGCATTATCCAGGAAATATCTATCATGGGTTACGGCAACCACTGTACCAGGGAATTCTTCCAAAAACCGTTCGAGCCACGCGACACTTTCGGCATCCAGATGGTTTGTCGGCTCATCCAGCAGTAACATGTCAGGGTTGGACAATAGCAAGCGGCATAAAGCCACCCGTCTTCGCTCGCCTCCTGAAAGCACGTCCACCTTGGTATCCCAATCGGGTAAACGCAAGGCATCGGCAGCGACATCCAATGTACGCTGCAATTCCCAACCACCGCCAGCTTCAATGGCTTGTTGCAGCTCGCCTTGCTCAGCGAGGAGTTTAGTCATTTCTTCATCGCTCATCGGCTCAGCAAATAACATGCTGATTTCATCAAAGCGCTGCAATTTATTTTTCATATCGGTAACAGCTTCTTCCACCACTTCCCGTACCGTTTTACTGGGATCGACTTCCGGCTCTTGCGCCAAATAGCCGATTTTGATTCCGGGTTGAGGGCGAGCTTCGCCTTGAAATTGCTGGTCCACACCTGCCATGATTCGCAGCAAAGTGGACTTTCCAGATCCATTTAATCCCAAAACGCCGATTTTAGCGCCTGGGAAAAAACTTAATGAAATATCTTTTAAAATGAACCGCTGATTTTCAACGATCTTGCTGACGCGGTTCATGGTAAAAATGTATTGCGACATATAAATCTACCTGTTCAATACTGGGTTAATTAGGACCAATCCAAAATCACTTTACCCGATTGTCCGGATGCCATAATTTGAAAAGCATTTTGATAATCGCTAACTGGAAAATGATGCGTGATAACGGGCGATATGTCCAAACCACTTTGCAGCATGGCAATCATTTTATACCAAGTTTCATACATTTCGCGCCCGTAAATACCTTTGATGACTAACCCTTTAAAAATGACTTCATTCCAGTTAACAGGGGTTTCTTGTGGAGGAATTCCAAGCAGTGCAATTCGCCCGCCATGATTCATGGTGCGCACCATATCGTTTAAAGCCATGGGATTCCCTGACATTTCCAAACCTACATCAAAGCCTTCCGTCATCCCAAGTTCAGCCATCACCTCGTTAAGATTTTGATATTTGATATTGACTGCACGGGTTACGCCCATTTCACGCGCAAGCCCCAAGCGATAATCGTTAATGTCCGTGATAACGACATGCCGGGCGCCAATATGACGCACAATTGCCGCAGCCATGATGCCGATGGGACCGGCACCGGTGATCAACACATCTTCGCCGACTACATCAAATGCCAAAGCACAATGAGTAGCATTGCCCAATGGGTCTAAAACAGCCGCTTGTTCATCCGTAATATTGTCTGGCAAGGGTAAAACATTACTGGCCGGCAACGCTAAATACTCCGCAAAACTGCCTGGACGATTCACTCCCACGCCTATTGTATTGCGGCATAAATGTCTTTTTCCGGCCCGGCAATTGCGGCAAAGTCCGCAAGTGATGTGTCCTTCTCCCGAAACGCGTTGGCCTGGAACCAACCCTTGTACTTCGCGCCCTACCGCCACAATTTCACCACAAAACTCGTGACCCACGCTCATTGGGACGGGTATGGTGGCTTTAGCCCAATCATCCCATGAGTAAATGTGGATGTCCGTACCACAAATCGCAGTTTTCTTAATCTTGATTAATACATCATTGACGCCATATTCTGGAACTGCAACCTCTTGCATCCAAATACCCGGTTCACGTTTTGCCTTGACTAATGATTTCATATTGCCTCTAATCTTAACGGTACATACTCAAATTACGCTTAATTCTTGCCCTACTTTCTCGAAAGCTGCCAATGCTTTGTCTAAATGATGCAATTCCAATGCGGCCGACATTTGCGTACGGATGCGAGCCATGCCTTTCGGCACGACCGGGAAAGAAAAACCGACTACATAAATCCCTTCGACTAACAAACGTTGTGCCATGCGTGCCGCCAAAGCCGCATCGCCCAACATGACCGGGATAATGGGATGCTCACCAGGGATTAATTTAAAGCCCAGTTTACTCAACCCGGCGCGGAAATAGTCGCTGTTGCGCTGCAGTTTTTTGAGCAAATCCTGGTTACGTTCTAAAAGATCCAGTACGGCAATGGATGTTTGCGCAATCACTGGTGCCAATGTATTGGAGAAGAGATAAGGGCGCGAGCGCTGCCGCAGCCAATCCACAATTACAGCATTCCCAGCAGTGTAGCCGCCAGAAGCTCCACCAAGTGCCTTACCCAAAGTGCCTGTAACGATATCAACTTGCTGCGATACATCAAAGTATTCTGGAGTGCCGCGGCCGGTTGCACCGATAAATCCTACTGCATGCGAATCATCTACCATGACCAGTGCACGGTATTTCTCTGCCAATTCACAAATTGCAGGAAGATTGGCAAGAATGCCATCCATCGAAAATACGCCATCAGTCGCGATTAAACGGAAACGTGCATCTTTTGCAGCCTGCAGTTGCGTTTCCAAATCTTTCATATCATTATTTGCATAGCGATAGCGCTGTGCCTTGCACAAACGCACGCCATCAATGATGCTGGCATGATTTAAGGCGTCACTGATGATGGCATCTTCAGGACCTAATAAAGTCTCAAAAAGTCCTGTGTTTGCATCAAAGCAAGATGAATATAAAATGGTATCTTCCTTGCCTAAAAACGTGCTGATCTTTTTCTCTAATTGCTTATGGGGAGTTTGCGTACCGCAAATGAAGCGAACTGACGCCATGCCATAACCATATTGGGCAAGCGCACGTTGCCCTTCTGCAATCAATTCCGCATGATTGGCAAGACCGAGATAATTATTGGCGCACAAATTAATGACTTCTTCATGATTGACTTCAACTTCGGCTTGTTGCTGGCTGCTGATTACTCGTTCTGGCTTGTATAAACCTTCCTCTTTTAGGGTATGCAACTCATTTTGTAAAAATTCAATAAAACGACCATCCACAAGAATCTCCTTTTGCGTCGCATAAAAATTACCGATGATAACAAATTTTACACAGCTGCACTATGACCGTTCGTCATTTGCTATGTATTGAAGCAAACTGCAAACAAATGTTGTTTCTCACAAGTCTATAGATAATTGCAATGAGCTATTGCTTTTTTTCACTAATGCATGCATAGATAGGACAAATTTAAGGGAATAAAAAAATATGAATAAAATTAAAACGATAGTGAGCAGCCTTCTCATACTGGGGATGCATCAGGGGCTGGCGGGAAACATGGGAAATTCCTGCACGCCGGGAATCGCCTCGGTTCCTTGCCCAGCAAACCAGTGGTCTTTTGGCATTCAAGCCCTTTATTTAAAACCAACTTATGATAATGCATTGGGGTGGGTAGAAACTTCCGAACAACCCACGGCAACGGGTACCTCTGAATTTTTTGTGCCCAATAATCCTAATTGGAGCTTGAGTTTTAAACTGGAAGGAGCTTATCAATTCAACACGGGCAATGATCTCAATCTTAATTGGTATCATCTTGGCCATAAAGACACCCAATTTGCCGTATCTTCAGTTTTTACCGGCTTCATAGGCGGCAATTTAACCGAGAATGACTATTATACCATCGAGCCTGCATGGGATGCCGTGAATTTGGAGTTAGGCCAAACCGTCAACTTTGGCACTGCTACAAAAATTCGTTTTCACGGTGGTGCGCAATATGCCGCAATGAATATACCGCTTACCTTTCAGGCCGAAGTTTTGTCCCCCACTTTCGGTCTTTATGCCGTCAGCAATGCAGGGTTTAATGCAAAATATCGAGGATTTGGTCCACGGTTTGGAGCAGAGTTAAATTATGACTTAGGCCATGGCATCGAAGTTTATGGCCAAGGCGCTGCTGCACTGCTTGCAGGCGCAAGCAAGATGAACTTCGCCAACGCAAGCACATTTATTTTTTCACCCACTAATTTTTCCTCCGTCACCTCAAGCCGCACAGCGCTCGTTCCTGAAATGGAAGCAAGACTGGGTGTGAATTATCACTACCTCGGCGCTTATGGTGATTTAATATTTAACTTCGGGTATTTATGGTTTGATTATTTATCACCATTTTTGTCTAATCCGCAAGCAAGTGCCGGGGAATCCGACTTTGGAGCGCAGGGCATACAAGCAGGTTTAAAATGGACTGGTAATTTAGCCTGACAACTCGTTGCTTTGACCCTGAATTTTTAAGGATAAAAAATGAAGAACAACCTGATTAAACCATTGCTTATCGCTACCCCCTTAATGATTCTGGCAAACACGCCAGCGCATTGTGAAACCGTGGACATTGCGTTTAAACCGCTTACGCCCGGCAAACTTTCTATGCCGGCAAACACAGTATCGGTTTTAAAATATAAAATCACTAATGCTTCAGCCACGGAAAAAGTGCTAAAACTAACCCCCTTAACCGGGATTACGCAAACGTTTGAAAAAAACAGTTGCAAACAAATCATGCTGCTTGCACCAAAACAGTCTTGTAATTTAATCTTAACCATTAATGGCGAAAAATTGCTGGCAGATATAAACAACGGGCCGGTATTATGCGAACCAGGGAAAAACACTTGTTATGAACCAAGCGACCAATCCATGCGTTTGCGCATCAACATCACTCCCCCGCTACAAAACGCCAAACTCAGCATAGATGGGACGTTAACCCTTACAAATGGTGTAGGCAAATTAACAATCCATAATGACTCCACCGACATCACAGCAACCAACATCCAATCCCAGCTACCCCAAAACATCCGTAACGAGAAACTGCTCGCTGAAACAAAAAATACATGCACAAGTGTTGCGCCAGGCAAAAGTTGCACGCTTGAATTTGCAGCAGACAAAGAACAAAAAATTTCCAATGCCATTTTGGATATTGCCGGCGATAATACAACACACCTTAAAACCAAATTGAGTGCATTGGAAATCGGCAATAAAGCATTCGGAGGAGAAATAGGGTGCTTGGAAAAGCCAAAAAAATTGAAATTGATTGTAGCCGTGTCTGACTTGCCCAATGAGCCTTGGACGCCCAGCCCAGAAAGCCCTGAAGGCGTAATTGCATCCAGTTTTTTGGATGGAGCCGCCAACACCCGAAATATTTTGGCTGCATACGGCAATGGTTCGATGTTTTCATACGCAGCCTGGGCTTGCAGCCAATTTAGTATCGACAGCAATGGCCGCAAACCTTGTAGAGCGGGAGCGCAAGTCTGTTATAACGATTGGTTCCTCCCCGCCGTAGAGCAGCTTTCTTGCATCATGCAAAATAATAGCAAACTTGAAGATGCTCATTTGCACGGTGATTATTGGAGTTCTACCGATGGCACTTCCCAAGAGGGGGCTAATATTGCCTATGTGGTCTCTACCCCTCCCTATGGACGCGATGCAGGCTGGGATGAACAAACAAAAACCATTCCGGCCAAGGTGCGTTGCGTGCGCCTGATGTCTCCTGCACAAGATTAATAATAAAGCCTAGCATCCAGGCACTCCAGGCTGCTAGGCCACATCCCATAGTTATTTAATTCCGCAGTCGTTCATCGCTTTGTTTTGCCCTGTGCTGAATTTGGCAAGGCATAAAAAAATGCCTTCTTTTCTATTCATTTTCCCAGAAATAATGCGTCTTTTTATAATTCTTGCTAAAATCGCGCCAACGTTTTAACCTAATCAATTGTCCAGTGGTGAGCTTCATGAGTAGTCAGATTGCATGCAATAATATGATCGCGCAACAATTGCGTACCGGGGATGTTCTTGATGAGAAAATACTTGATCTCTTTAAGTTACTTCCACGCGAGAACTTTGTTCCCAATGAGTTCAAGTCATTTGCCTACAGCGATATGCAAATCAAGTTGGATCATCAGCAACGAATGATGACACCTTTGGAAGAAGCCAGCTTATTGCAAACACTGGCCTTAAAAGGCAATGAAACCGTGCTTGAAGTGGGCACAGGCACCGGCTTTTTAACCGCTTTATTAAGCCGCTTGTGTAAAAAAGTAATTAGCATCGATTATTTTGCCGATTTTACGGCGAATGCAAAACGAAAACTAACTGCCCATGATTGCAGCAACGTGGAATTACTGACAGGCGATGCCTCGTCCGGCTGGCTTGATAAAGCCCCTTATGATGTAGTAGTGTTCACCGGAGCGCTTGAGGCGTTGACTGATACGCATCGCTTACAAGTTTTACCGGGCGGCAGGCTATTCGCAATCATTGGCCGCGAACCGGTTATGCAGGCCCAGCTGCATGAATTGAGCCATAACGGAACCTGGCAAGCAAAACTCCTTTTTGAGACCAATCTTCCGCCATTGATAGATAAATTAAAACGTAAAGAATTTGTTTTCTAGGATTAGCTTAGATGAAAGAAATGCTCTCGAAGCTTGTTAACAAATTCTCCACTCCAACATTGGATAGATTGTTAACCAAGTCGATCGTGCAAAACCACGCTAAAACTAAGGGTTGGTTTTTTTTGCTGCTTGCTTTTACCGGCCCGGTTAAAGCTACCGATTTAATGGATGTTTATCGGCATGCCCTGGAAAATGATCCCACCTTTAAGTCTGCCTACAGCACATTTATGGCAAACAGTGAGGTTTTGCCACAAGCTCAAGCCGCTTTGCTGCCTCAGCTTGGAGCCAACGCACAATCCAGCCGTAATGTAATTCGAGTCAGAGCCGGCGGCTTTTCCACCGAACAAACATACAACAGCAACCAATGGCAGCTTACTGCTTCCCAAGCTATTTTTAACTATCAATCCTGGGCGCTGGTGCAGCAAGCCAAAGCTTCGGTCAAAGCCGCGCATGCTACCTTTAACGATGCGGCTCAGGATTTAATTTTGCGCACAGCAAGAGCCTATTTTGAAGTATTGTTCGCCAGAGATACTTTAAATTTTGCTGAAGCCAAATTAAGAGCCAATAAAAGACAGCTTGAACAGGCGCAGCAGCGTTTTAATGTGGGGCTTGATGCCATAACTTCCGTTTATGAAGCCCAAGCTGCCTATGATCAATCCGTGGCAGAAGTGATTGCTGCCCGCAATAATCAAATCAACCAAAATGAAAATTTAAGCAAACTCACTAATCATGTCTACGAGTATCTAGTCCCGTTGCGTAACAGTGAAATCCCCCTAATTAAACCCGAACCGAATGATGCCAATGAATGGGTATCGGCTGGCTTGAAACAAAATTACAAACTTCTGGCAGCAAAGTTTAGCATGCAGGCTTCCCGCGAAAACATTAAAGCGCAAACCGCAGGAAACTGGCCTACGTTTGCGCTGCAGGGAAATACCGGTAAAACGCATAACAGTGGCGGTGCAAGCAACTTTTTCGTGCCATCCTCCCAAGCGAGCTCGAATGTGGCTATTGCCATGAATTTTCCATTTTACCAGGGAGGCTTGGTGGAATCGCAAACCAGGCAAGCACAATATAATTTCCAAGCATCCAGTGAACGCATGGAAATGGCTTACCGGGACGTGGTGACCAATAGCCAGATTGCTTTCAACACCATAAATGAGGGAATCAGTAAAGTAAAAGCAGACCGGCAAACCGTCATCTCGCAACAAAATTCATTGGAAAGTACAGAAGCACAATTTCAAGTAGGCACGCGTACCATGGTGGATGTGGTCAATGCACAACAACGTTTGTTTGAAGCCCAAGAACAATTGGCATCCGATCAATATCGCTTGATCAACGCCATCTTAAATTTAAAATATTTGGCAGGCTCTCTTAATGTCAGTGATTTGGAGGAAGTGAACTCCTGGCTGGCAACCACGCGCATCGATGCGCTAGCCCCTGCAAAGAAATCCTGTGCAACAAAATGCCGGAAGAAGCAATCTTAAGCTTCTTCCGCAGTGCGCAATCTGAATATTTTTTTCTCATCTATTTTGCTCACCAGGCATTTTTTATATAAAATGCAGCGTTTTGTTAAGCAGCCCTGACTTATTAAGTCTCAACCAGCAACTAACCGGAATGAATATGGCATCGGCACCCTCCCCTACAGAAAAAAAATTATTGCACTACACTGGCAAAGCAATTGCTGATTTTAATATGATTCAACGCGGTGATCGCGTGATGCTTTGTCTGTCCGGAGGAAAGGATTCATTTACGCTGCTAACCTTGCTGCACACTTTACGCATTCGCTCCAACAAAAAATTCGAATTGTTTGCCTTCACGCTGGATCAAGCACAGCCCGGCTGGGATGACAGCAGGCTGCGCGCCTGGCTGCAAGAACGCAGCATTCCGCATGAAATTCTAAGCCGCGATACGTACAGCATTGTTAAGGAAAAAATACCCGAGGGCAAAACTTATTGCTCGCTTTGCTCAAGGCTTAGACGTGGAATTATTTATCGTTATGCAGAAGAACATGGGTATAATAAAATTGCCCTGGGCCATCACCGCGATGATTTAGTGCGGACTTTGCTGATGTCAATTCTATACAATGGTGATATTCGCTCCATGCCGCCTAAGTTGCTTAGCGATAACAAAAAACACATTGTGATCCGCCCCATGTGTTACGTGCAAGAACGCGACATCATCACCTTTGCCGAAGAACAAAACTTTCCTATCATTCCATGTAATTTATGTGGCTCACAGGAAAACCTTGCCAGGAAACGCATCGGCCGCTTGATTGATCAATTAGCTGAAGAAAACCCCAAAGTGCCAAGCAACATACTGCATGCCCTGCAGAGCATCAAACCGAGCCAACTCATGGATCAAGCTTTATGGAATTTCAAAGATTTAGAAAAAAGTATAAACCAGGTTGAAGAACCAGCGGCTGAAGCTCTATACTCACCAGCAGACTTTGCAGCAGAAACTGAATAACGCAAAAAAAGAGCATTTTTCACTGAAAAACAACAAAAAAAGATTTAACAATTTGATTTTCTTGCGATAACATGTCGCTACAATAACCAGCAGACCCATGAAAACAATGACCGAATCTTTGCTCAAGAATTTTCGTAAACTGCGTGTTTATAAAAGACGAAATTTCAAATTCGACTTTATTGCAGCCATAGTAGTTTTCCTGGTAGCCATTCCGCTTTGTTTGGGAATTGCCCTCGCTTCAGGGGCCCCGCTCTTTTCAGGTATTTTAAGTGGTATCGTAGGGGGCATCGTCGTTGGCAGCTTGAGCGGCTCGCAAGTGAGCGTGAGCGGGCCGGCGGCTGGTATGGCTGCTGTTGTCCTGGCTACCTTGGCGCAGCTAGGCGATTTCAATACGTTCTTGCTGGCTCTGGTTCTAGCCGGTGTTTTGCAAATCATTTTAGGCAGTTTGCGTGCAGGCTTTATTGGTGATTATGTCCCTTCCAATGTGATTCAAGGCTTGCTTTGTGCCATTGGTATTTTGTTAATAATCAAGCAATTGCCTCTTGCTTTCACGCTTTCCTCCACCATCAATGAATTAAAAGCCAATTTGCTGGACATGATGGCGGAAGGATTTACGCTCAAACCATTATATGAACTATCCTTCCACATCAACAGCGGTGCAATTCTTATTTCACTGACCGGGCTCATGATTTTAGTTTATTTCGATAAAACCAAAATCAAATGGTTAAAGCAAGTTCCTGGCGCCATCGTCGTCGTTATTGCAGGCATTATTTTAAATGAACTATTTGTATTGACCGATTCTTATCTTGCCCAAAATACACCAGAACTGGTTAATCTTCCTCAACATAACGGGGTAATCGATTTATGGGAGGAAATAAAAACTCCCAACTGGTCTGCCTGGACCAATCCCAATGTTTATTTATGCGCATTGATATTGGCCGTGGTAGCCTCGCTGGAAAGCCTTCTTAATGTAAAAGCAGGCGAAAAATTAGATAGAATGCGCAGATATTGCTCAAAAGATCAAGAGTTGGTAGCGCAAGGCTTTGGTAACTTAGTCGCAGGTTTAATCGGCGGGATTCCGGTTACCTCGGTGATTGTACGCACCTCAGTCAATGTTCAGGCAGGTGCAAAAACCAAATTTTCTACTATTCTGCATGGCATTTTTATACTGCTTGCTGTGCTATTTATCCCATATGCACTGAATAGAATTCCTTTATCTTCCCTTGCTGCTATTTTGATTTATACCGGATACAAGCTCACCAAGCCATCGATTTACGTCAATATATATCGCCAAGGTTTAAACCGCTTTATCCCGTTTATAACCACCCTGGTGGCTATTGTCGCTTTAAACCTTTTGGCTGGAATTTTAATTGGGTTGCTGGTCAGCCTTTTTTACATTTTAAAATCCAACAGCCAGGCACGCCTGGACATTATTAAAGAAATTTATCCCAACGGAGTTACTAATCGTCTGGTGTTGCCGCAGCAAACAACTTTTTTAAATAAAGCCTCACTGATTGCCGAACTTGATTCTATTCCAAGAAATTCCCAATTGATCATTGATGCCCGTTACTCCGATTATATTGATAAGGAAATTGTGGAATTTTTGAAGGAATTTAAAGAAGAACAAGCTCCTCTGAAACAAATTTCTTTAAATTTGATTGGTTTTAAAGATCATTATGATATTCATAACTATGTGGATTTTATTAATGTGACAACCTATGATGTACAATCCATGCTCGCTCCGCATCAAGTTCTTAACATCCTCAAAGAGGGCAACTCGCGCTTTTTGCAAGATACACGCATTCATCGCAGCTTAAAAATAGATATTAAACACACTGCTGCCACACAATACCCAATTGCCGTAGTGCTTGGCTGCATTGATTCACGTGTTCCGGTTGAGACCATTTTTGATATGAGCTTTGGCGACTTATTTTGCGTTCGCGTTGCCGGCAATGTGGTCAACGACGATGTATTAGCCAGCATTGAATATGCTTGCAACGTGGTAGGGGCAAAACTAATTGTAGTGCTAGGCCATACTCGTTGTGGCGCTATCCAGGCAGCGTGTGATGGGGTAGAGAAAGGACATATCACCCAGTTACTGGCTAAAATAAAACCCGCCATCACAGCAGAAGCGGAAACTTCGCAAAACCGCACGGGTCAAAACAGTCATTTTGTCAATAACGTTACCAAATTAAACATTGCCAATACCATGCAACATATTTACGAAGAGAGTAAAATTCTGCAGCAAATGATTAAGGATGAAGAAATTGGCATTGTGGGCGCTATTTATGATGTAAATTCAGGTGAAGTTCGTTTTAAAGACTTTTCCAAAGCCGTTGTGCAACTGGATCCAGAACACGATGGAGCGCTCGCAGATAAAGTTCACAAATTGGTGCACGCGGCTGAAACAAGCAGCAATAAAAAATTGCTTTCAGAATCCGCTTAAGCTTAAGTAGGATTTATTCCTGCGTCTTAAAGCCATTAACCATCTCGCATTTTCATGCTTGATGAGTATAATGGTCCTCTGCAAGCCCCATTCTGCAAAGCAGGATGGGATCGCACTTTGTAATCCACAGCAAAGTGCTGGTACAAACTTCAACTTCATTTGCTTTTAACAGGAGCCGGTATGCGTGCCTCACAATGGTTATATGCAACATTAAAAGAAACCCCCAATGATGCAGAAATTACGTCCCACAAATTGATGTTGCGCGCCGGAATGATCCGCAAATTGGGTTCAGGCCTTTACACATGGCTTCCCATGGGGTTGAAAGTGTTACGTAAAGTTGAGCAAATTGTTCGTGAGGAAATGAACCGCTCCCAGGCTTTGGAAATTTTAATGCCTGCTGTGCAGCCTGCTGAACTGTGGCAGGAAACAGGGCGCTGGGAAACATTCGGCGGCCTGTTATTAACCATGCAAGACAGCAATGGGCGCGATTATTGTTTTGGCCCTACCCATGAAGAAGTAGTTACCGATTTAATGCGCAATGAATTGCAATCATACAAGCAATTGCCCATCAATTTATATCAAATCCAAACTAAATTCCGTGATGAAATCCGCCCGCGTTTTGGCGTCATGCGTGCACGGGAATTCATCATGAAAGATGCCTATTCTTTTCATTTAAGCCAGGAATGCTTACAAAGCACCTATGAAACCATGTATCAAACTTACTGCAGGATATTCGACCGCCTGGGCCTTAAATATCGTGCTGTGGAAGCAGATACAGGCGCAATTGGCGGCTCCGCTTCGCATGAATTTCAGGTACTGGCTGATTCCGGCGAAGACATCATTTTTTATTCTGATGCCAGTAATTATGCTGCAAATGTTGAGCAGGCAACGAGCCTTATTCCTGAAAAAGCATCGGCTCTACCGCAGGAAAACATGAAAAAAATAGCCACCCCTGGACAGAAAACCATTGCCGAAGTTACCCAGTATCTAAAAATTACCCCTGCACACACCGTGAAAACCTTAATCGTTGAGGGGACTGAGCATCCTTTTATTGCCTTGATATTGCGTGGAGATGATGAATTAAACGAGGTAAAAGCTGCCAAGCACCCGTGGGTAAAATCGCCGCTACGTTTGGTCAATGAAGAATTAATTGCCAAAAATTTAGGCGCACCGGTCGGTTCTTTGGGACCAGTCAACCTGGATATCCCCGTAATTGCGGATCATCATGCACTCGCAATAAACGAGTTTGTATGCGGTGCAAATGAAGCAGACATGCATTATATCCACGCAGCCTGGGGGCGCGACGCAAGCTATCAGGATACGTATGATTTGCGCAATGTAAAAGAAGGCGATGCAAGCCCGGATGGGAAAGGCATGCTGCACGCATGCCGCGGCATAGAAGTAGGCCATGTATTTCAATTGGGAGAAAAATACGCCCATGCCATGCAAGCTGCTGTCGTTAACGAGGAAGGACAACTACAAACCATGTTAATGGGTTGTTACGGTTTAGGTATAAGTCGGGTTGTTGCAGCCGCAATTGAACAACATCATGACGAGCGCGGCATCATTTGGCCCAAAGCGCTTGCACCTTTTCAATTAGTCATTATACCGATTAACAGTCACCGTTCACCGGAAGTTAAAGAAAAAGCAGAAGCCTTGTACCAGCAATTTTTAAATCATGGCGTAGATGTGTTACTAGACGATCGCAATGAGCGTCCTGGCGTTTTATTTGCTGACAATGACTTAATCGGTATTCCTCATCGTTTGGTTATCAGTGACAGAAATCTTGCACAAGATCTTATCGAGTACAAAACACGGGATAAGGATGAAATCCAGCAAATTCCTGTTACGGAAATCGCGAATTTCATCATGAATTTAGTGAAATAAAATTACAGTCTTCCCGCATGGTGTGATGCAAAAGAGCACTATCCCTGCGCTTAAGTATTGGCTCGGAATGAGATATTGCAGGGTAAACTCATCTAATTTTGAGCAAAAAATGCTTCATCTTTGCCTACTTACCGTGCTTTATGCACGGAATCCATACGATCTTCTTTTACGATCGAGGCTGGATTCCGTGCATAAAGCACGGAACGTAGACGATTTGGTATTTTAATGTGCATTTAGATGCGTTTACCCTGTGAGATATTGCCTTTGCCGCGAACCCAAACAAAAATTAGGATAGAATAAGGTAGCCACACCCTTTGCCAAGGCAATACTTATGGTTTGGGTCCAATGATTTGCAATGCCGGAGAAGCCCAATACATCACCTGCTTATCATTTAGCATTTTGTATGGAATGTAGAGAACTTTTTTTCTGTCCAAACGCCAGAATTTGCCGCAAAACCGCTCACCCTCACGAACAGAAACGGTGGTGAGGGGTTGTCCATGCTGATCCATGAAGCGGTTGCAATAACTATTATTTTCTTGAGCGGGAATCCTCAACGGCGAGGCAGGCAGTGCAACCTCACCCTCTTTTTGCAAAGAAAACAATGAACGCGCCAGAAAAGCGTGCAAATCATAACCGAATTGAAAAAGCAAAGAAGAAAAAAGAAGAACGACAATCGTCGCTTTTAACTTGGGAATTCTGGAGCGTTTGCTTATAAAAATTCGATATAAAACAATCCAAAAAAGTAGCAACATACCAAGAATTATCATTTTCTCAATCATCGCTTCTTCCCCTGATTGGTTGATTGAGTGTTATCTTAATCCTAGTTGCCTTATCATTTTACCGCAAATCACTTTTTTCAGTTTATAATGGCAGCAATACCAGCAAGGATGGGAATAAAATGAATGATTTTTTGCAAGGAATAGTTTATTTATTATCAGGTGTCAGGCATCTGCTTAGCAAAGGATTGAAACGCTATATCTTGCTGCCGGTATTTTTTAATTTTTTGCTGTTTGCCGGTCTTTTTTATCTTATTTATCACTACCTTTTTCCCTACTCCTATTATTACATAGAGCAATTGCCGGCATGGCTTAGTTTTTTAAGTACCGTGTTTTTAATTGTTTTTATAATCAGCTTTTTTCTGCTTTTCCTCTCCATGTTTACGGTGATGTTTAACTTGCTTGCTGCACCGTTTAATGGTTTATTAGCCGAAAAAGCACAAAAGATATTATATCAAAGCGCGATCCCCTCCATATCTTTGGCTGAAATCACAATTCGCACCATCAAACGCCAGGGGCAATTTGTAGCTTATTTTTTGCCGCGCTTTATTATTGTCTGTCTTTTATTTTTTGTGCCATTGATTCAACCCATCTATCCTTTCATCTGGTTTTTATTTAACGCCTGGATGCTGAGTTTCCAGTATCAGGATTTTGTTATGGATAATAATTTAGTTACTTTTAATGCCATGCGCGAAAAAATAAATGATAATCGGTTGATGACTCTTGGATTCGGTGCTTTTATAAACTTCCTGAGTTTTATCCCCTTCCTAAACTTGATTACCATGCCCGCGGCGGTCATTGGCGGCGTGATCCTATATTGCGAAGAAAATAAACGTTTTTTAAAACCCTTGCCAGTAAACTAACTTGAAGTTCTTAATAATTCGTTAATGTGGAAAATTTATAATCAATATTATTGATGTTAATTTTAATTAATTTATGCCTAAATTTTCAACTGCCTCTTATCAAGAAGTATATAGAAAAAATTTTCTGACATCTGCCATGCATGAAGCAGAAGTATTGGATGCCATTGAGGCAAGGCATACAAAAAAACCAAGCTCGCTGCAACAGGTTTTCCTTGCCCAATTTAATGCAGATGGGAATCTTAAATATCCTTATGTTGCTGGCTTTATAGAATCCAGCGATATACAAAGATTCAAGCGTTTTTTTGGTGGTGGTGATCTAAGCAGCGACTCTGTAGACGATCCTCGCGATAAACAGCTTAGCGATTGGGAACGCTTTCTTCTCGATGCCATAAATTTTCGCATTCAAAAGGAAGTTGAGAGTGAAATCTTACGTTCATTTTTTGATAACACAAGCAAGTTGCCAACCGAATTTCCCGATTTTATCAAATTTTGGCAAACACATCGTAAGGATATGCTGACAGAACAAGGGGAATGTAACTTCGATTTGTTCGCTATTGTTGCAGGGGATTATGCAAAGCATATAACCCAATCAAACTTGGCAAATATAACTTTGGCCAACAAAACACAACCCATTTTTATACTAGAAGAAGAAAAATTCTTATTTAATCCGGAAATGTTTTCCGCCTGGATGCCTTCACAATCAATTTTTAAAAAACCAAGAACTTACATAGAGGGCAGCATGCCGTTGCTATTTGCAAGCATGGGGGCAGCCATAGGCGGTATTGTCGGCATTTTCCTTGGTCCGCTGGGTGCCGCAATCGGTGCAGGATTTGGTGCCGCAGCAGGCATAACTGCTGTCGGATTAAGCCGTTTATTTATAGGAAAGGGAGAAGTTGCACATTTCTTCGGCACCGTGTTGACAACCCTGGGTAGTAGTGCGACAGGAGCTGGCATTGGTGCTTTATTAGGAACCTTGGTTTTTCCAGGATTAGGCAGTGGCATAGGCGCCCTGATTGGGGCAGGGATAGGTTGCGCTGCCGGGATTGTCATTTCAGGATTTGCCCAAATCATTAAAAGCTCTTCTTTCCCTGCACGTATTGCAGGAGCATCATTAATGGCTGTAGGAACCACGGCAAGCGGTGCATTAATTGGTGCTATCCTGGGCTCTATCATTCCAGGCTGGGGTACCCTTGCAGGTCTTGGCATAGGCGCGGCCGTGGGATTTGCAACTACTGCTGCCCCAACTCTTATAGGCAGTATCATTACTGGCTTAAATCATGCCGTCTCCCGGCTTAAGCAAGGTTTCGGCAGCCAAGTCTTGGAAGAAGAGGGTAGAAACCCCATACAGCATATTGCCAATTTGCTGCCAGAAATCAAAAGCCATGTCGAAAACAATGCTGCCAACACTTCCGCAGTAGACGTTTCTGGAACTTACCAGCCTTTATTTCCACAACCTCCTCAACAAGCTGTAGTGGAAAAAGAAAATGAAGAGGAAAAAAAGCAGGATACTCTTGCCAATTCACTCTAAGACACTGGCTAACAATTGTCGTGTATAGGCTTCCTTAGGCTTAGCGAATATCTCCTCACTAAGCCCCTGTTCTACCATTTTTCCGGCTTGCATCACTAAAACTTCATCCGCAATGTAAGATACGACAGCCATATTGTGAGTGATGAATAAATAAGTCAGCGCATATTCTTGTTGTAAGGATTTTAATAAGTTTAATATTTGTGCCTGCACAGAAATATCCAGCGCACTAGTAGGCTCATCGCAAATCAGTAATTCCGGTTCGGTAGCCAAAGCACGTGCAATGCAAATGCGTTGTCTTTGCCCTCCAGAAAATTGATGTGGGTAGCGGTGTAAACTGCTTTGTGGCAGATTGACTTGTTCCAGAAGCTCTTGTTGTCTTTTGCGGATGTATGCAGTAGGAAAATTTTGTGCACGCATGCCTTCTGCGAGTATTTCCCCTACTGTCATCCGCGGGTTCATCGAGGAAAATGGATCCTGGAAAATAATTTGTACTTTTTTACGAAAATATCGTAAATGGCGACCTTTCAATGCTGCAATATTTTTTCCCTGATAAATTATTGCGCCAGACGTAATGGCTTGCAAGCCAAGTATCGCGCGGGCTGTGGTTGTTTTGCCGCAGCCTGATTCCCCGACCAAAGCCAAAGTTTTTCCTTTATAAAGATTAAAAGATAAATCATCGACTGCTTTTATGCTTGCAGAACTTCGTTTAAACCAAAGAGAGCGTTTGTAATTAAAGTAAACACTTAAATTGCGTACGCTTAACACCAATTCATGCTCTGTAGAAGGCCGCGTCCAGAAATTCAATTGCTCGGATAAAGGAGGGGGTGACTTATGTTCGGGATACAAATGGCAACGCACCAGGCGGTTATTCTCCATGGCGAGCAGAGAGGGCTCATTGGTGGCACAGGGAGCAAAACGGTGCGCGCAGCGCGGATGGAATCGACAACCTGCTGGCATATTATCCAAAGAAGGCACCTGGCCTGCAATAGTTTGCAAATGCTGACCCCGCTTGGCAAGCGAAGGCACTGAAACCAGCAATTGTTGTGCATAAGGATGCAGCGGCTGGGCGAAAAACTGCGGTACCGCTGCAACTTCAACTATTTGCCCTGCGTACATAACACATACGCGATCGGCCATAGCACGTACCACGCCCAGATCATGCGTGATCAATAACAAACTCATTTGGTGCTGTTGTTGCAGTTTTTTCAGCAAAGCCAGTATTTGTGCTTGGATTGTGACATCCAGAGCCGTGGTGGGTTCATCAGCAATGAGAATTTCAGGATTCCTGGCCAAAGCCATTGCAATCACGATGCGCTGTTTTTGCCCGCCTGACAATTGATGCGGATATTGCTTTAAACGTAATTCAGGTTGCGGCATTTCAACTTCTGCAAGCAAAGCAAGTAATTTTTTTTGCAATTGCTTTTTGTCAAGTTGCTGGGACTTTAATGCTTCGGCCAATTGCTCCCCGATGCTCATCACCGGATTAAGGGCAGTCATCGGCTCCTGAAAAATCATCGCCATCCTGCGCCCGCGCACTGAACGCATGAGTTGTTCAGGCAAATTTAAAAGATCCAGTTTGTCCATTTTAACGGCACTGGTACTGCCGTACACACCCTGTGGGGGTAAAAGCCGCATTAAAGCAAGTGAGGTTAGTGATTTTCCGCAGCCCGATTCCCCCAGCAAAGCGACGGTTTCACCGGAATTCAGATAAAAATTTATATGATCTACTGCAAGGAGCGTGCGCTCCCTGGTTCGGAAAGCAACGCTAAGCTCCTGCACATCAAGGGTTTTACTCATAGAAAGAAAGGGTTACTTAAAAACTACACTGTAACAAAGCGTAAGGACGGCGGCAATGTGCCGGGTTGCAGCGGCGCGCAACCGGGCTGGTGATTTTAGCTATGGCACGTAAGGCAGAGAAACATTAAACATTAAAACGAAAGTGCATGACATCACCATCGCAAACGATATAATCCTTACCTTCCAAGCGCAATTTCCCGGCTTCTTTTGCGCCTTGCTCACCACGATGAGCGATAAAATCAGCGTATGCAATCACTTCAGCACGGATAAAACCGCGTTCAAAATCCGTATGAATCACGCCGGCAGCTTGCGGAGCTGTCGCACCGCGTTTAACGGTCCATGCACGTACTTCTTTAACCCCGGCGGTAAAATAAGTCTGTAAGCCTAATAAATCATAACCGGCACGAATGACGCGGTGCAATCCCGGTTCAGAAAGTCCCAAATCTTTCATAAATTCCTGGCGATCTGCATCATCAAGTTCCACCAATTCTGCTTCGGTAGCAGCACATAAAGCAACGACGCTAGCCCCTTCCTGGGTTGCCAACGTACGGACTTTTTCCAAAAGGGGATTATTTTCATAGCCATTGTCATCCACATTGGCAATATAAAGCACCGGCTTTGCAGTCAGTAAAAACAATCTGCGACAAATCGGCAATTCATCCGTTGCAAGCGCAAGCGTACGCACTGGGTTTCCAGCATCCAAATGCTGTTTTATCTTTTCCAGAGTCTGTTTTTCCAAGAGTGCTTCTTTATTACCACTCTTGCTTTGCTTCCCGGCTTTGTTTAGGGCTTTTTCCACGGTATCCATATCGGCCAGCGCCAATTCTGTATTAATGACTTCAATGTCATTAATCGGGTCTACTCGGCCCTCGACATGAACCACATCGCTACCTTCAAAACAGCGCACGACATGGGCAATCGCATCGGTTTCACGAATGTTTGCCAGAAACTGGTTCCCCAAGCCTTCACCACTGGCAGCCCCTTTCACCAATCCTGCAATGTCTACAAATTGCATGACTGCTGGTACAACCTGCTGCGGTTTTACAATCTCGCTTAGCGCTTGCAAACGCGGATCAGGTACAGTGACCACCCCGACGTTCGGTTCGATGGTGCAGAAAGGGTAATTTGCAGCTTCAATTCCTGCTTTGGTCAAAGCATTAAACAAGGTTGATTTGCCGACATTAGGCAAGCCTACAATTCCACATTTAAACCCCATGCGAGTACCTCAATTAAGTGTGATGGGCAATGAATGCTACCCATTTAATAAATTCATGGCCATAGCCATGTTGCCTGATAAAACGTGGGGCACAGCCGTAACTGCACGCTCTATGGCGTCCATGATCAACTGGCGATCATGCTGCGAAGGCTTGCCCAAAACATAATTTAAAACCAAATCCTTATGGCCAGGATGGCCAATACCAATCCTTAGGCGATGAAAATTGCTGCTGCCTAACTGGTTGATAATATCCCGTAAGCCATTGTGCCCTCCATGCCCGCCGCCAGTTTTTAATTTAAGCCTGCCCGGGGGCAAATCCAACTCATCATGGGCCACTAAAATTTCTTGAGGCTCAATACGATAAAACTGGCACAAAGCTCGCACACATAAGCCGCTGTGATTCATATACGTTAGCGGCAGGGCGATTTTACAAAATCCATGATTGCCACTGAGATGAACCACGTCGCTTTGTAATTTTTTTTCTGTTTTAAATGCCGACTGATGCGCTTCTGCCAATAATTGCGCGAACCAACCGCCCGCATTATGTCTGGTGTGGGCGTATGTTGCGCCGGGGTTGCGTAACCCTATTATTAATTTAATAGACATTGTGAGACCCGGTTTTATAAAAGCTTGGGCTTAACAACTGTTAAATGGACCGGTAAGTGAGACAAGAAGCATTGCCTGGCCAAAGAGCCAGGCATGACAAAAATGCTTATTCTTCGTTTTCTGCAGAGGCAGCAGCACCGGAATCTGGTGTTTCGCTAACGCTTTCCCCAGCAGTTTCTTCAGTAGCACCTGCTTTCTGCGCATGAATGCTCACGACTGGGTGATCATGTTCTGCATCAATTTCATGAGCCAGTTCGACACCTTTTGGCAATTTCAAATCAGACAGATGCAATACATCATTCAAGCCCAGGTTTTTAACATCTACTTCAATAAATTCTGGCAAGTCTTTTGCCTGGCACTTAACTTCAACCTGCATCATGCTGTGGTTAATCATGCCACCTGCTTTTACGCCTTTTGCGTCTTGCTCATTGATAAAGTGTAAAGGAATCATTTTTATCAATATGTCTTTATCACTCACGCGTTGTAAATCCATGTGCATGACAATTGGCTTATAAGGGTGGCGTTGCAAATCTTTTAAAATAACGCGTTGTACCTTGCCATCCAATTTCAAATCGAAAACGCTTGAATAAATACTTTCAGTTTCCAGCGCTTTCACTACCTTATTATGCAACAAATGAATGGCTTCAGGTTCTTTATCGCCACCATATAAAACAGCAGGTACTTTATTTTCAAGACGACGCAGGCGGCGGCTCGCACCTTTCCCCTTGTCTGCTCTTGTTTCAGCTTCTAAAATCATAGTAGACATTTGTATAATTCTCCAAATTAAAAACACCCCATGCTTAACCTTGCGACCAAGTTACTAGGGGATACGGACGCGAAGTATACAATAGTTTAAAATCAACTTGAAGTCATAACTGATATTTTATAGAATGTGGCACTTTATTGAACCAGTGACAGCCGGTTAGGCATGGTGGAGAATTAATATGTATGCGGTAATCAAAACAGGCGGCAAACAATATCGCGTTAAAGAAGGCGATGTTCTCAAGATTGAAAAATTGACCACTGAAGTCGGCGACAAAGTCGATTTTTCTGAAGTATTGATGTTATGCGATGGTGATGCGACCACTTGCGGCAAACCTTTCGTCGCTAATGCAGTAGTAAGTGCAGAAGTCATGGAACATGCCCGCCACAAGAAAATAAAAATCATCAAATTCCGTCGTCGTAAACATCACATGAAACAAATGGGACACCGACAACATTATACCCAAGTGAAAATTACTGCGATCAGTAAATAAGAGGATATTGAAATGGCACATAAAAAAGCAGGCGGTAGTACACGTAACGGTCGCGACTCGAATCCTAAGTATTTGGGCGTGAAGCGTTACGGCGGTCAACTTGTCAATGCAGGTGAAATTCTTGTGCGTCAACGCGGCACGCGTTTTCACGCAGGAGAAGGTGTTGGCCTGGGTCGTGATCATACCTTGTTTGCCTTGGTAAGCGGGTATGTGCAATTTAAGACCAAAGGCACAAAAAATCGTAAGTTTGTAATGATTGATCCTGTGGCAGCAGAACAGCAAGGTTAAACCTTCACCGACGCAGTGCGTCATTCTTCAGGTTTGAGAACGCTGGTTAGTCGTCAGGCAGCCAGTGTTCTATAATATCTCACTATAATATTTATCCCATAAGTAGATAATCATGCGATTCGTTGATGAAGCCGTCATTAGAGTTGAAGCTGGCCGTGGCGGAAATGGCTGCTTGAGTTTCAGACGCGAGAAATATGTTCCTCGCGGTGGCCCTGATGGTGGTGATGGTGGCGATGGTGGCAGCGTATATCTGCAAGCCAACCATGACTTGAATACGCTGGTTGATTTTCGTTACCAGAGAATTTATAAGGCCCAATCCGGGCAAGGTGGCATGGGCAGTAATTGTACGGGTAAAAAAGGTGAAGATTTAATCATCCAAGTCCCTGTGGGTACCATGATATTTGATGCCGATACGGAAGAATTAATCGGCGATATTCGTCATCATGGTGAGCGTTTACTGGTCGCGCAAGGCGGTTTTCATGGATTGGGAAATACGCGCTTTAAAAGCAGTATTAACCGCGCTCCCCGTCAAACGACGCCAGGCTCTCCCGGCGAGGTCCGGCAGCTCCGCCTGGAATTACGCGTGCTTGCGGATGTTGGTTTGCTAGGCTTGCCCAATGCCGGCAAATCGACATTAATACGTGCAGTTTCCAGTGCCAAACCTAAAGTTGCCGATTATCCTTTCACTACGCTACACCCCGAATTAGGTGTAGTACGGGTGGGGCCGCATAAAAGCTTTGTGATGGCCGATATTCCAGGTTTAATTGAAGGGGCAGCCGAAGGCGCAGGTTTAGGACATCAATTCTTACGTCATCTGTCACGAACTTGTGTTTTATTGCATGTGATTGATATTTTCCCGTTGGATGAAAGCGACCCAGTAGAAGCTGCACAAATTGTCCTGGAGGAATTGGCTGCCTATGATCCCGACCTTCTTGGTAAACCCCGCTGGCTTGTTCTTAACAAAATTGACATGATTCCGGATGAACATCTGCGCAAAAAAGCCATCGAAAACATTATTGCCGACCTTAAATGGCAAGGGAAAGTATTTGCTGTCTCTGCCATTCGCAAAGAAGGTACGGAAGAATTATCTCAAGCGTTGATGCAATTGATTGATGAGATGCAGCAAGCGGAAACTTAACCATTCCGCCGCATAGAGAAGAACCAGCGGACTGAAATACGGAATTTTGTGCGTTTCGCTGCCCTGTTCTTTATCCGTATTGTACTTAATGGTCAACTCCGTCGTTGCACCCGGTTGCTGCAGCCAGTATTCAGCCAATCCGCTGATGTGGAATTGCAGGCGTGCCGTTTTACTTTTATGAAACTGAACTTGCTGGTAAGTTTTGGGACTATGGATTAAATTTTGCAATTTGCCCCCAGTCGCCTCATCAATGATGGCAATGGGCGCCGGTAATGCTGCCAATGCTTCTGCCAATAATTCAGACGCTTTAAATTCAGGCGGGGAAATGATATGCGCCGTGATCAGAGGCTCGATGGTGTCTTTTACTTTTGCCATGATTTCTTCCCGGCAGCGTACCTTAAACTCAACATAAGGTGCCTCCCAACGGTACCCTGTTTCGCAAGCCAAATCGGCTAAGGCTTCGTCCAGAATGGGCGCAATCTCTCCCTCTGCCACCCCAAACAAGCGCCATTTTAATACTTTTTTATGACTATGCTTCGTCGTTTGTAAAACAGGCAATACGTATTGATGGAACATGGGTAAGCACTCACGCGGCGGACCTGGGAGCAAGAAAAACATTTTATTTTCTTGCGGGTAATAGCACCCCATCGCGCTGCCATAAGGATTGGCTAATAATACCGCCTCACGGGGGAAAAGCGCTTGCTGCTGGTGGCCTGCATTCATCGGCAAATTTATGCGTTTAAGTAAGGTTTTTATATGCGCCAAAGCTTCGGGAAATTCCTTTAACTCTGAATTCACATAAGATGCTAAAGCATAGCGAGTTCTATCATCAGAAGTGGGTCCAAGCCCACCGGTTAAAATAATGATATCGTGATGAAGCCCTAGAAATTGGAGACTGGCTAAAATTTCCTGTTCACGATCCCCGCACATTACATGCGTCCCCAGAGACAATCCTTCAGAGCATAACGCATGGGCAAGCGCATGCGTGTTGGTGTTTAAAATATCACCATGAATCAATTCATCACCAGTAGCAAGAATAGCAATCGTCATGACCTAGCACCCCTTTAGTGGGATTGAATGGCGCATTTCTGCATGGGTTCGATTAGGACGAAGTTGAATGCCCCATAAAGAATATACCGGATTTCCAGTTATATACCGCGCATCCGCGACGGTGAACGGTTGCCGGCACGCTACAATTAAATATCCATCAGTAAACCAGTTAAATACTCTTAAGTCACGTGATAATTTCCCTGTTTCAGACAAATAAACAGGCATGTCCTTCGCAGCGAAAGCAGGGAACAAACCTAACGCATAAACTTTACTGCTCGAAAAAGGCGAAGTATGCACCGCCGCAAGAAATATTTGCTGATTATGGTGCGCCGCTGCATACCAATGGGTTGAACTGGCTATCTCAGGAAATGCACGTATGCGAGTTAGATGCCAATGTTGTTGCCTGCCATAAGCTTCCACTGCAGTTATAGCCCGGTGATGTTGCCATCCATTAAACATGAGGAGTAACCCCATGAAACCCAAGGCTAACAATACTCCTTTTAGGTCAGCAAACAATTGCGTCCAAAGCACTCCGCAAACCAGCGGCACGGTTACAAACGGGTCAATGATGGGAAGCAAATCCCAGGCAATTCGGCAATTTGAAAAAGGCCAAAATAAAACGGTCCCATAACTGGTCATTGCATCTAAAATCCCATGAGTTGCATAACCTATCAGCGCTGCTGAAAGAGTCAGCAACCAGCGCGTACGAAATCGTTTAAAAGGCAACAATGCCAAAGCCACCAATAACCCTCCTATGGGAATAAAAGCCAAGGAGTGGGTGAAATGACGATGGTAGATAAAAATCAACATGGGATCTGAAGAAGAGCGAATCAAGATATCCAAATCGGCCGCCATGCCTGCCAGTGCCCCAATCAGCCAGGCATTTTTTTTATCTTGCCTGAATAAAAAAACTTGCGAACAGGCGGCTCCCAGAGCCGCTTGGGAAACAGGATCCATGTTTTTACCTCAATAGCAAGGGGGCTTGCTGAAACGCAATGTCTTCTTTGTCAAAGCGCTGTGTAATCAATTCGTATAATTCAGCCTTAACGGCTGCAGTATCCTTGGTATGCGTCCACAGGGATAATTTTAATTCCAAAGCCGCATCGTTAAAATTGCTCACCACTACTTGCGGGGCAGGAGTTTTTAAAACGCTCTTATTTGCGTGCACCAATTGCAAAAGAATTCCTTTTGCCCGTTCCAAATTATTGTGCTGCCTTATACGTAGCAGAATTTCAGTTTTTCGTGTCTTGAAGTAACTCATGTTGATGATTTCCGATTTCATCAACGTTTCATTGGGTATACGAATTCTTACATTGTCAGCAGTTTTTATTTTTGTTGATAAAAAATCAATGGAATCGACTGCGCCAACCATGTCTTTTACCTGAATGGTATCGCCAATTTTAAAAGGACGTTCAAACAATAAAAAAATGCCACTGATTAAATTGGATGCTGCAGTTTGGGATGCAAAACTGAGTGCTACAGTAAAAACACCGGCGGCGCCAAGCAAAACAGACATTTGCACGCCTAATTGCTGTAACGCTGAAATAACAAATATGAGTAATAACCCATAAAATACCAAACGGCGTGCCAAGACGGTTTGATGGACAGAAAAATGCTTGCTAAAGGCACGAGTCACCATGGCGCTCAAGCGCTTAGCAAGAAAAAATCCCAAAATGAGTAAAAGCACAGCATAACCGAGTTTAACCCAACCGATAGCGGTTAAAGCTTGCATTGCCCCTCCCTGCCTTGATGAAAATTACAAAATAAAAACCCCGTCAAAACGGGGTCTTTTTGCATAAACCGCAATTATTCTTGGGTTTGATTGTCAGTGGTTGTTGTTTCAGTGGTTTGGGTGGTCGTAGCGCCAGCACCTTGATCATTGGTTTGAGCTGGTTTTGTAGTGGTTGTTTCGGTTTTAACTTCAGGCTGTTTTGGTCTGTCTTCACATGCAGTCAACAATAAAGCCATTAAACCAGCGGTTAATATCATCACCAACTTTTTCATACTTATCTCCCATTTGTTAATTTTTTTATTTAGTGAGCTTCCCTTCACAAGTCTAGCAAAAATTTACATATTGTGAAGAAGTTAAGGCGGTTAATTCTATTAAAGATTCCCTAAAACTTCTACTTTGTTATTTTTTTAAAATAAATTTAGCTCGAATTTATGCATTTTAATCCCATTTTAACATTACTGACTTGCTGGAAGCCTTTTGTTAAGATCCAGGCACTTTTACTCTGGTGTAAATTCAATGTCCAGTGCTCCTCATACCCCTATGATGCAACAATACTTGCAGATTAAAGCAGCTTATCCAGACATGTTATTGTTCTACCGCATGGGGGATTTCTATGAATTATTTTTTGATGATGCCAAACGCGCGGCCAAGCTTCTGGATTTAACTTTAACCCACCGTGGGCAATCAGCAGGCAAACCTATCCCTATGGCAGGCGTTCCCTACCATGCTGCAGAAAATTATTTGGCACGCCTTATTAAAAAAGGAGAATCGGTTGCCATTTGTGAGCAAATCGGCGACCCGGCGCTCAGTAAGGGGCCAGTGGCTAGGGAAGTCACAAGAATCATTACGCCGGGAACAGTCACCGACGAAGCTTTATTGGAAGCAAAACACAATAATTTTCTTCTGGCCATTCATCAGCAAAAACATATAGGTCTTGCCTGGGTGGATTTAAGTGCAGCCCGTTTTCATATATTGCAGCTTAATGATATCAATGAACTTCAGGCTGAAATTAACCGCCTGCAACCTGCTGAAATTTTATTGCAAAATCAATCCTTGCTGGAATCCATATCCGTACATTCGACCCTTAAAATAAGACCTGCCTGGGATTTCGATGAGAAACATGCAAAAGAAAAATTACAAGCTCAATTTGGCAGCTCGTTTATTTCCCCGGCTGCTGAAGAACAATACAAAGCCGCTCTTGCAGCTGCCGGTTGTTTGTTAACCTACCTCCACCTCACACAACGACAAGCACTGCCCCATTTAACCACAATTACTTATGAAAAAAGCCAGGATTATTTACAATTGGATGCGGCAACGCAGCGCCATCTGGAATTATTTGAAAACCAAAATAGTAAACGCGATAACAGTTTACTGGCAGTTATCGACAACACAGCTGGCGCCATGGGCAGTCGCTTGTTGAAAAGTTGGTTGAATCGACCCCTGCGTAACCATCAAGCCATTCAAAAAAGACAAAGCGCTGTGCAAGAACTCATGCAAGGCCAACAAAATAACCAATTGCATTCATTGCTCAGACAAATTTGTGATGTGCAGCGCATTGCAGCGCGGATAGCCTTAAAATCTGCAAGACCGCGTGATTTGGAAGCGTTGAAAAATACCTTAGGCATCATACCAAACCTGCGCAATCTACTTTGCAGCTCTACAAGTGAATTGCTTGTCGAGTTGATCGCCCGCTTACACCCGCTGCCTGCATTATTGGATTTGTTACAGTCTGCTATTATCGAAAATCCGCCTGTCTTGATTCGCGACGGTGGTGTCATTGCCGCAGGCTTTGATGAAGAGTTAGACGAATTGCGCTTATTAAGCGAACGGGCTACGGATAAACTCATCGAAATGGAAATGGCGGAAAAACAAAAATCTGGTTTATCTTCGTTGAAGTTTGGCTACAACCGCGTCCAAGGTTATTACATTGAATTATCACGCGCCCAAGCTGAAAAAGTTCCCGCGCATTTTCAACGCAAACAGACTCTTAAAAACGTAGAGCGCTACATCACACCTGAGTTAAAAGTTTTTGAGGAAAAAGTTTTAACTGCACAAGTTAAGGCCTTGGCTCGAGAAAAATGGCTTTACGACAATTTATTGGAAGAAATGCAACAATCCCTGCTGGAACTGACGCAGCTTGCCCAGGCACTGGCTGAACTTGATGTACTCAATTGCCTGGCTGAACGTGCGCAGACTTTAAACTGGGCTTGCCCGCAACTCGTTGAGCATAACCTTATCGAGATAAAAGGCGGCAGGCATCCGGTGCTTGAACAAATATTGCAAGAGCGGTTTATAGCCAATGATTTGCATCTTAAACCCCAGCAAAATATCTTGCTTATCACAGGTCCCAATATGGGCGGCAAATCCACCTATATGCGGCAAAATGCATTAATTATTTTATTGGCACACACCGGCAGCTTTGTGCCAGCAGATTCCGTACGCCTTGGACCTATTGATCAAATTTTTACCCGCATTGGTGCAAATGACGACCTAGCTTCAGGACGCTCGACGTTTATGGTGGAAATGACTGAAACTGCGCACATTTTAAAACAAGCTACGGCGCAAAGTTTAGTGTTGATTGATGAAATTGGCCGCGGTACCAGCACATTTGACGGCATGGCATTAGCCTATGCTTGTTGTGCTCATTTAGCGCAAAAAGTTTGTGCATATACATTATTTTCCACACATTATTTTGAATTGACCAAATTGCCTGAAGAATTTTCTTGTATTCAAAACGTGCACGTGCAAGCGGCTTTAAGCCAAGATAAAATCGTGTTTTTGTATAAAATGAACGAAGGCCCGGCAAATCGCAGTTATGGACTTGAAGTGGCGGCATTAGCGGGCATACCGAAAGATGTATTGGTTCTGGCAAATCAATATTTGCATACAGCCCAAGAATCTTACCGTGAAGCCCCAGCTACCCTACCCGTACAATCTCCGATTTTGCATGAGTTGGCAAAGGTGAATGCGGACAGTTTAACACCCCGGGCCGCGCTGGAATTAATCTATCAATTAAAAGCAATGGAGCTTTTGGAAACGACAATCTAATTATCTTAAATAGGCAACGTCCCTAAAGTTTTTTAGACAAGATTTCATCTTAAATTGAGCACAAATTTTTCTATTTCACTTCGATCTACCCCCTCTCCCGCGATAGGAGCTTTGATAGTATGATGATGC
>NZ_RZGS01000010.1 GCF_003989745.1 Legionella septentrionalis | reverse complement strand
GGCGCCAGTATCTCTACTAGCAATTTCTCTATGTACTTCGCTATTCAAAGCGCCCACACAGTTTGTCTTCTATCTTCTTAAGGAACTCGCCAATCTCAGGCAGTGGTGCGTATTCTACTCATCTAACGCCCTTTGTCAAACACTTTTTGAAAAAATTTGCAGTTAATTTTCATAAAGTTTTTTTAAATTCTGCTTGCTACCTTAAATATGCTAAAATTCATTTATAGCACAAATTAAGTCAAACGCATGAAATGGCGGTACATATTGCCTTTATGCTTATAGCTACTAGCTATTTTTTTTTTTTTTTGCTAACCTTCGCTTTCATCTATGGTGGCCCTATTGGTCCCCTCGCGATGATAGACTGTGAACCCCGTCAGGCCCGGAAGGGAGCAGCGGTAGCAATCGATTCGTGCGCGAAGGTAAGGCTTCTAGGGCTGCCTCCAAATTTGTAGATCCCTATGAGCTATATTGCGCTGGCGCGTAAATGGCGACCACGTACTTTTGCACAATTGGTTGGCCAGGAGCACATCAATAAATCGCTAATTAAATCGCTCAAACAACAGCGATTGCATCATGCTTATTTATTTACCGGAACTCGTGGCGTGGGAAAAACCAGTGTGGCCCGCCTGCTTGCCAAAGCTCTAAACTGCGAGCAAGGAATCAGCGCCGAACCATGCCTGGAATGTGCAGCATGCACAGCAGTTGAGCAAGGCCGCTTCATAGACTTGATTGAAATTGACGGTGCATCCAAAACACGCGTTGAAGATACGCGCGAGATTCTGGAAAATGTTCAATACGCCCCAACTAGCGGTCGCTTTAAAATCTATCTCATCGATGAAGTGCACATGCTATCGCAACATAGCTTTAACGCGCTTTTAAAGACTCTGGAGGAACCGCCTTCGCACGTAAAATTCTTATTAGCAACAACCGATCCGCAAAAATTACCCATCACCGTCTTGTCTCGCTGCTTACAATTCAACCTAAAACCATTGCAAGAAAACATTATAAGTACACATTTGCAACAAATTTTAGAAGATGAAAATATTGCTTTCGAGAAAGCTGCATTGGACATTTTAGCAAAAGCCGCGCGCGGCAGCATGAGGGATGCGCTTAGCTTGCTTGATCAGGCAATTGCTGCGAGCGAACGTGGTTTGGATGCCTCTATCGTCAAAAGCATCCTTGGCCACACTCAACATGATTATGCCTTGCAGTTATTAAAAGCCCTGGTCAACATGAGCCCACAAAATCTTTTAGCCATTAGCAAACAAATTGTCGATGAAGGTGGTAATTTCCAATATGTATTGCATGAATTATTAAGCTATTTACATCAAATTTGTCTTACCCAGCATATTCAAGGTAATGAATTTATTTCCCCGATCAGCGAAATTGCACATTTAGGACAAATTCTGACACCAGAAGACACGCAATTGCTTTATCAAATTGCAGTGAAAGGCTTGGAAGAACTTCATTTGGCTCCAACCCCAGCCATCGGGTTTGAAATGACCCTCCTGCGCATGTTTACGTTTAAACCTGCACGCAAAATGACAACTCCGCCTCCACTTGCCTACCAAGTTCAAGAGAAACATCCAGCAAGAGAAGTTAAATTGGCGAATTTTCATTCCGAAATGCGGCAAAAGTCTACCGAAGAACGTGAGCCAGCCGCATCAATTTACGCAGTAAATGATAATAAAGAATCTCACCCTGTTGGCACCAAGGAAGTAGCTTCATGCGAAAGCGAAAACTGGAGTGAAGTTTTGTCTAAATTGGCGCTATCCGGTCTTGCGTTAAATGCCGCCGAAAATGCTGAATTCATCGGCAAAACCGAGCAGGGAATTACTTTGCGCATCGACAGCAATCACCAATCTTTATTTACAGGCAGTGTGGTAAAACGCATTGAAGAAGCATTAAGCACGTATTATAAGGGAAAAATAAAATTAAATTTGCGCAGCGATGCTGCAGTAAACTCATCGCCTGCACAACAAAAACAGCTTTCAAAGCAGAAACAATATCAAGAAGCGGAAACTGCACTACAAAACGATCCTTTTTTTAACCAATTGCAACAAGAATTTTCCGCTGAATTGGTTAAAAATTCTATTGCTCCACTGCAAGATGACCTATAATTATAAAACATGAAAATAACCAAGGCGGTTATTGCCAATAACTTACGTAATAAACTAAGGGGTTTTAATGGATATTAATCAAAATCTAAACAATCTGATGAAAGAAGCACAAAAAATGCAACAGCGCATGCAAGATGCTCAACAAAAATTAAGTGCATTAACGGTGCTGGGAGAAGCGGGTGGCGGCATGGTAAAAATTAAAATGAATGGCCGTCATGATGTTCTTGAAGTCAAAATCAATCCTTCATTATTGGAAGAAGATCCGGAAATGTTGGAAGATCTGCTGGCAGCCGCGATCAACGATGCAGTACGTAAGATTGAAGTTAAATCGAAAGAAGAAATTGCCAGGTTAACCCAGGGCTTGCAGATTCCCCCTAATTTTATGGGCGAGGAAGAGAAATAATTTCTTATGGATGCTTTAACTCGTCTGGTAGATGCCTTGCGTTGTTTACCCGGTTTGGGACCCAAATCGGCACAGCGCATGGTATTTTATTTATTGCAACATCAACGCCAGCGCGGTTTGCATTTGGCAGCTTGCTTGCAAGATGCCATGCAGAATATCCGCAATTGCGAACGGTGCAATAATTATACCAGCGAGGTGCATTGTTCTTTATGCCAGGATTCAAAACGGGATACGTCCCTTCTCTGCATTGTAGAAACTCCTGCCGATGTGCTAGCTATTGAACAAAGCCATGCTTATAACGGCCATTATTACGTATTGATGAACAAGATTTCTCCTCTGGACGGCATAGGTCCTGAGGATATTAATTTGCCAAAATTAAAACAACTTATTATTGCTGAGCGAATTCAGGAAATTATTTTTGCATTAAGTCCTACGATTGAAGGGCAAACGACAATTCATTTTATTAATGAATTACTGCGTCCACTAGATGTTAAAATTAGCCAGCTGGCTCATGGTATCCCCTCCGGTGGGGAATTGGAATTCCTTGACGGCAACACCATTGGCAGTGCTTTACGCAATCGGGCTATGATTGAACATCTTTAGGCTTAACTCCCTATAAGTAACATAATGATGGAATATATGGCTACCTATATGCGCTTTATTTGTTTGGCTTTTTGTCTGTTAATCACTCACACAGCCATGGCTTCTTTTCATAAAAATTTATGGGTCAAGTGGGGGATGAATAATCCTTTGTCGCAAAAAACGATTTCCCATAAAGAATGGCAAGATTTCTTGAATTGCTGTGTAATCACCAACCAGGAAGGCATCAATTTAGTCAATTACTCCAAACTTACCAAAGCAGATCATGATTTGTTAAAACGCTACATTAAACACATGTCGGAAGTTGATATTTTTGATTATAACCGCAATGAACAACTGGCTTTCTGGCTAAACCTTTATAATGCGCTCACCGTACAAACCGTAGCTCATTATTATCCCGTGGCGAGTATTCAGGAAATCAATATCTCCCCAGGCTTATTCAGTGTAGGGCCATGGGGGGCCAATTTAATTACCATCAATGACACGCAATTATCTTTGGAAGACATCCATAACCGCATCATACGCCCTGTATGGAATGATCCCCGCACCCATTATGCCATTAACAATGGCACCATTGGCGCCCCCAACCTGAGTAAACAAGCGTTTCAAGCCAACCTGCTGGAGAAACAATTAAATGATGCAGCGTTTCGCTACATTAATTCTCTACGCGGGGTACAAGTGATTGAAGGAAAAATTATTTTGTCAAAAATTTATGAGTGGTTCCTCGAAGATTTTGGCGGGGATGAAGAAGGAGTATTGCAGCATTTAACTCATTATGCGCATTCAGCATTATCCCAACAATTGCAATCCATCCAGCAAATTAACAGCTATGTGTATAACTGGCATTTAAACAGCACTGCAATTACTGCTTGAAGTTAAATATAATTTTTCAAGTTCGCTAAATAACAATTCAATCTTTGCATTCGGTTCTGCCGTATCCTTACTGTATAAAGTAATAATTCGAATCACAGCATTGCGGTTGCGCTGGCCAGGATTGATTTTTTTACCATGCAAATCCCGCTTGTAGGGTGCGGTGCTGATGTGGCGCGCTGCCAATTCATCACGTAAAGCGTTCATAGCACAATCCAAAGCAGAATAAACGCTGTGTAATGCATTTCTTTCTGCCACATTTAACGCAGGCAGCCAGGAAATTTCCGTATTTTGCGTGAGGGATAATAAGGTACGCATCAAATAACAGCTGTCCTTATTGGCAAAATAACCATATAAGTCCAAACAATCGGTAGTGGTTAACTCATGATAAAGCGAGAGCATATGCTGGTGGAATTCTGCATAGCTTGTTTCATGCAAAGATGTCGAATTTTGTTTCAAAAGCATCACGGCATCGATAAGCCGATTTGGGTTAAACCAAAATTTATAAGCACGAATTATTTCGTTTAATTGTTCCGGGTTTCGATGCTCAGCCGCGATTTTCATATTCATATGCCAGGATTTCACCGTTGCAATGATCAAATCCCGGCATGCATCATTAATTTCAATGGCAATGCCTTGCGGTAATTCTTCACTATGAAATAAATAATCCTGCATTATCCCGAGCTTGCGTTTGTTAAACTCTTCCTGAATTCCAAAGTGCAGCTTTTCGATAAATTCATACAGGAAAGATAACCGGGTTTTAATGGAAACTAATTTTTCCAGGTGCACATTGGAGACAAATAATTTTTGCGGCTGAATTTTAAAGAAAAAAATTGCATTTATGACATCTACATATTCTTGCTGGCTAAATGCATTGGCAATATGCAGTAATTGCCGATTAGTCAATTTGCACAAAGAGTTGAAATCAGGAAAAAATTGTTGATGTTGGTGCTGAGCTAAATACACCATGACACTTAACCATTCGTCAGGAGATTTTGCGTGCAGCAGAGGCTTGATGAGTACTGTCATATCCGCAGCTTCTTTTTGGGTAGTAGCGCGTTCATCCGTCTTTAAAAGAAGGAAAAGGCATTGGTATTGTTTATGCAGCTCCCACACAATTTTTTTTTCTGCAGCAAGCTCTTGCATAGTAGACCATTGGGTTTTAAGTGCCGTGATATGCCCGTAACAATCTAATTCATTGCAAGCAGGAATAGGTATGGCGTATTGTCTAAATTCTTTGCTCGTGACAATAAGTTGTGCATAGCGCTGATAACAATCGCTCAATGTATTGCATAGTAAAATCAATTCTTCATTGCCAATTTTTTTGCCTGCGTTTAAAAATAATGAATGAAAACGCACTTCAAGACACCGGATTTCAAATTTAAGCGATGCTTTAGCACGAGATGCATCAGTAACTAACCAATTGGAATCAAATAAGTTCATATTGGTCGTCCTTTTGATGTTTATTCAGCAAAAATATAATGCAATCTCTATGAGCATATATTAATTTCATCAAGGCGGGGAATTGCATGCATTTTAAATCTATTTTTAGATATAAATGCATGGGGAAAATAGCAGCACTTGCTCACAATAATTAACAATAAAGCAATCGGCAAAACTTAGAGCATGCTTTATTTGCGCTTCTTCGCAATTTTTTGCATGCGCACGCTTTTAATGGTGTTTTCACCTACTTTTAGCACTTCAATTTGGAAATTTTCTATCATGAGACAACAGTCAGCAGGTGGGATGTAACCCAAATGTTCAATGATTAAACCGCTTAGTGTCCTTGGACCTAGAGGGGGTAATTGCCAGCCCAGCAATCGATGCAAATTACGTAATGTTATGCTGGCATCGATGATTACTGAACCATCACTTTGCGGTGTGATGTCTTTGCTTAATGCAGCGATATCCGTAGTAAATTCGCCAACGACTTCTTCAAGGATGTCTTCCATTGTCACCAAACCCTGTAAATCACCATATTCATCCACCACAAAACAACTGCGCCGTTTCATTTTACGGAAATTTAAAATTTGCACGTTTAATGGCGTCGCTTCCGGAATAAAATAAGGCGGCTCCGCCAGTTTCAACAAGCTTTCCATATCCAGCCGCTCTTCCAAAACCAGGTTGAGTACACTGCGTAAGTGAATCATGCCAACAAGATTATCAATAGACCCGCGGTAAATAGGCAAGCGTGTATGTTGAGCAGTTTCCAGCTGTTCTAGTAATTCATACCAAGGCTGTTCTAAATCAATCCCTACGATATCGGCTTTGGGTACCATAATGTCTTCAACCCGGGCTTGCTCTAAATCCAGCAAACTTATCAGCATGCTCTTATGTTCAATAGGAAGCAATCCGCCTGCCTCATGCACAACTGAACGCAATTCTTCCCCAGAAAGTGCTTCTTTTTGCACCCGGTTCATTGAAATACCAAATAAACGTAAAATGCCGTTAGCGATCCAACTGATTAAATTCACCAATGGGGCCAGCAAAATTTGCAAGATCATTAAGGGAAGAGAGCATAAAAAAGCCACTTGTTGTGGATAAATCGCTGCCAAAGTTTTCGGGGTCATTTCCGCCAACACGAGAATAATTAAAGTCAGCAAGACTGCGGCTGCAGCCACTCCTGCTTCTCCATACAAGCGTTGTCCGATCATAGTAGCAACCACGGAAGCAATAATATTTGCCACTGTATTGCCAATCAAAACTACACTAAGCAAGCGATCTGGGTGGGCAAGAAGCTGGTTTACGCGGATAGCTTGTTTATGCTTTTTTTTAACCAAATGGCGCAAGCGATAACGATTTAATGACATCATGCCGATTTCAGATGCCGAAAAAAAAGCGGAAAAAATCACCAGTAAGACTAAAATTAATAACAATACCACCAAAGAAAGCTGCACAATTATCCTTTAGGTAAAGCGAAATTAAAAAAGCTTATCATAGGAATAATGAGGTGCTGCAAGTTTTTAATAAAGATTGGCTATGTCAGGAAGACACGAGCGACTCGGTTGCTGTTCACATGCTAAGCTGTGCAGCCTATGAGTCTGTGTTATAATTCTTCAATTTCACCATAGAGAGCGGACATGTTTGAGAACTTAACGGAACGATTAACACGCACGTTTAAAAATTTAAGCGGCCAAGGACGTTTAACTGAAGAAAATATGCAGCAGGCTTTACGCGAAGTACGCATGTCGCTGCTTGAAGCCGATGTTGCGCTTCCAGTCGTCAAAGATTTTATCGAACATGTGAAGCAAAAAGCTCTTGGGCAAGAAGTCATGACCAGCTTAAAACCAGAACAAGCCCTGGTTAAAATTGTGAATGACGAGTTGCTGCATACTATGGGTGACACGCGCGCTGAATTAAATTTCAAAACCCAACCCCCTGCTGTTTTTTTGCTGGCAGGCTTGCAAGGTTCAGGAAAAACCACCAGCGCGGCTAAACTGGCTTTGTATTTAAAAGAGTCCGAAAAGAAAAAAGTGATGTTGGCAAGTACCGACGTCTATCGCCCTGCTGCCATTCATCAATTACAGTTGCTTGCAAAACAATTGGATGTGGCCTTTTCGGATGCAGACCCCAAAGAGCAACCCCTAGCGATCGCTACAAGAGCTTTAGAAAATGCGAAGAAGCAATTCATGGATGTGTTAATCATTGACACAGCCGGGCGCTTGCATATCGATGCCGACATGATGTCGGAAATCAAGGCATTGCATCAAGGAGTACAACCAACAGAGACGTTATTTGTTGTAGACAGCATGACTGGTCAGGACGCTGCAAATACAGCAAAGGCTTTTCATGAAGCACTTCCCTTAACTGGTGTTATCTTAACCAAGACGGATGGCGATGCTCGCGGCGGAGCAGCGCTTTCTGTGCGGCAAATTACCGGACAGCCCATTAAATTTATGGGCAGCGGTGAAAAAATTGAAGCGCTGGAACCCTTTCATCCGGAGCGTGTTGCTTCCCGCATTTTGGGCATGGGAGATATTCTTAGCCTGATTGAGGAAGTGCAAAAGAAAACGGATAAAGCCGCGAGTGAAAAACTTGCTAAAAAAATAAAAAAGGGCAAAGGATTTGACCTTGAGGATTTTAAACAACAATTATTACAAATGAATCAAATGGGTGGTGTTACAGCCATGATGAGCAAATTACCAGGGATTGGCCAACTCCCGCAGCAGGCAATGGGGGCTGTAAATGATAAAGCTATGGCGCAAACCATTGCCATCATCAACTCAATGACTTTGAAGGAGCGGCGTATTCCTAAAATTATCGTGGGTTCACGTAAAAAACGCATCGCCCAAGGGTCAGGCACACAAATTCAGGACGTCAACCGCTTATTAAAGCAATATGAGCAAATGCAAAAAATGATGAAAAAATTCACTAAGCCTGGCGGTATTAAGTCATTAATGCGCGGCATGGGTGGAATGGCAGGACTTAAGGGGTTATTGCCGGATGATTTTAAATAAATGTCGCAAAGCCTTCCCATGCCGAGTTAATTTTCGTACAATACACGGCATTTTTACGTAACCACTCTAAGTAGAGGAAAATAATGGTCGTTATACGTTTATCTCGAGCCGGCGCCAAAAAGCGTCCCTTTTACCATATTGTTGTAACGGACAGCCGCAGACGCCGTGATGGAAATTACATTGAGCGTATTGGTTATTTCAATCCCGTAGCACGGGGCCAAGAAGTACGCTTACATCTGGATCTGGATAAATTAGAATACTGGCAAAAAGTAGGTGCGCAACTGTCTGATCGCGTGCGCTCTTTGGCCAAAGAATACAATAAAAAAGGGCAAGCGGACGTTGCAGCTTAATTGTGAATGACGCTGACTGGGTAATCATTGGTCGCTTTGGCCGCCCCCACGGGGTGAAAGGGTTGGTTAGAGTCAACTCGTTTACAGAACCTCGCGACAATATTATAAGCTATATGCCATGGTATGCATCGATTCACCATCAATGGCAGATGTTGAAACTGCAAAAGGTTGAAACAACTCATAATGGGGTGCTAGCCAAGATTGAAGGATATGAAGATCGCGAGCAAGTGGCACAGTTGACCAATGCCGAAATTGCTGTAAAGCGCGCCCAGCTCCCTGAACTTAAGCCAGGTGAATATTACTGGCATCAGTTAATGGGCATGCAAGTTACAAATCAGGCAGGAGCTTCATTAGGCAAGGTTACTGATATTTTACCTACTGGCGCAAATGATGTACTGGTCGTTGTCGGTGAAAAAAAATATCTGATTCCTTATGTTCTCGATGTATTCGTGCTTAGCGTGGATGTAGGGCAGCAAACCATTACCGTTGATTGGGACGTGGATTTCTAACAGATGTTTCACTTCGGTATTATTAGTTTGCTGCCTGAAATGTTTGCCAGCCTGCAGTATGGGATTACCGGACGGGCTATTAAGCATGGGTTGGTAAACATTGATGTTTGGAATCCCCGTGATTGGGCTAAATTGCCTTACCGGCAAGTCGATGACAAGCCATATGGCGGGGGGCCTGGAATGGTTATGATGTATGAACCATTGCATGCGGCCATTGTACATGCACGTCAGCAAATGCCTGCGGCTTGTAGAGCAATTTATTTAAGCCCTCAAGGCAGGCGCATTGTACAAAAAGATTTAAATGAAGCGGCAGCTCAAAAACGGCCTCTTCTTTTTATTGCCGGCCGGTATGAAGGCATTGATGAACGCATCATGACAGAATGCGTCGAGGAAGAATGGTCATTAGGCGATTTCGTATTGAGCGGCGGCGAGATGGCGGCGATGGTTTTTATTGACGCCATTACCCGCTTACTGCCAGGGAGTCTGGGACACCATGGCTCAGCCCAGCAAGATTCGTTCATGCATGGGTTGCTGGATTACCCGCATTATACTCGGCCCCCAGTGGTTAATCATGCCAAGGTGCCCGATGTGTTATTAAGCGGCAATCATCACGAAATTGCACGATGGCGTAAAAAACAAGCTTTAGGGAGAACTTGGTTAAAACGTCCGGACTTATTGGACCAGTTAAATTTAAACGATGTGGATAAGCAATTACTTATAGAATTTCAACGCGAACACGGTTATTCCGTCTAGGTTATGCGGGATGCCAATTTTAGGAGCGATCATGACCAATATCATTGACCAAATTAATGCTGAGCAAATGCAAGGCAAAGACATTCCTGATTTCGGACCGGGCGATACCGTCGTTGTTCAGGTAAAAGTAAAAGAAGGTAACCGCGAGCGTTTACAAGCCTTCGAGGGCGTAGTAATAGCGAAACGTAACCGTGGTTTGAATTCAGCCTTTACGGTGCGCAAAATTTCCCATAATGTCGGGGTTGAGCGTGTTTTCCAAACCTACAGTCCTTTGGTCGACAGCATTCAAGTCAAGCGCCGCGGTGATGTGCGTCGTGCAAAACTCTATTATCTGCGTAATTTAGCTGGTCGTGCTGCCCGCATTAAAGAAAAATTATCAGGTAAAAAAGACAATTAATATGACAATGCCCATCGTTTCCCTATTCAATACACCTCTTGGTAACTTGGAAATAATGCACGATGGGCAAGCTATCCATAGTGCTGTATTTGTTGAAATTAATCCCGCAACGGCAGATCGTACTGCATCCTTGGCAGGAATTACCATACAATCCGGCCCCACCTCCCCCTTCTGTGAACTCATTGCCCAAGAATTGGATGCTTATTTCCACCAACCGAACCATCGCTTCCAAATCACGCTAAAACCTCATGGAACGGCTTACCAACAGCGAGTTTGGAATGCTTTATTGGTCATTCCGGTAGGCCGCACGCTTAGCTATGGTGCACTGGCCCAAAGCTTGCAAAGCAGTCCGCGCGCCGTGGGACAAGCTTGCAAAAAAAACCCTATTACCCTCTTTATTCCTTGCCATCGCGTAATCGGCAAAGATAATTTTGGCGGCTACATGGGCGATAAAGATGCTTTATCCTTAAAATTGGCTTTATTAAAACACGAAGGGATCTGCATTTAGTTGGGCACTTGGCACGACCTGGTTCATTTACGAAGCCGATAAATGCGATAACCATCTTCGGTCGCAGAAAACCTGAGCTTGGGGATGCCGGCAATCACTTGTTCCAGGCTTTCTTTTTCTATAGGTTTTAATACATAGCCTGCAGCTCCCATGGCTTTGGCTCTTTCCTTGTCTTTTTCATAAGTCGAGCCACTGCACATGACCACGGCAATATCTTTAAGTGCATCATCCAATTGCATTTGTGCAAATGCTTCGAAACCATCCATTCCAGGCATATTGATATCCAATAATACCAAATCAATCTGCTCGTGTTTTTCACGTATTTTTCGAATAATATCCAAAGCTTCTTTCCCGCTTTGCGCAAACAACAAATTGCAACTTATTTTTGCGCGTTTTAAAATGAGTTGCGTTAACTCCAAATCGGCCGGCAAATCATCCACCAGCAAAATCGTAGCCAGAAGCGGATCACGACTTGCTTTATATACCTTGGAAGTGATTGCGTTTTTTTTACTTTGGGGCTTAATTTTTGCAAGAGCCGGAAGAGTAAAGAAAAAAGTCGAGCCCTGCCCGGGTTCGGATGAGCACCAAATTTTTCCATTATGAGCTTCAATAATTTTTTCGCAAATGGATAAACCCAAGCCAATCCCCTTGCTGTTTTGGTTATTACGCTTAAAGGGCAAGAAAATTTTGTCAACTTCTTTTTTATCAATTCCTATCCCGTTATCGCTCACTTGAAATAACCAATAGTGAGATTGTTTTTTGGCAAAAATTTCTATTTTGGGTTCACTGTCATTGTGACTAATAGCATTGCTTATCAGATTTTGCATAAGCTGAGTCATATGAACATGATTTGCTTTAACCAAAGGCAATTTGCTGAAAATTATTTGCGCCTCCCTTTCTTTAATTAAATTATCTAAATTTTCAATAACTTCATGAACAATTTGATTCATGTCGCAGTTTTCTTTCGGTGTCTCACTCTTGCTGTCTAATTGTATGTAAAGGAAAACTGTATTAATCAAGGTCAGCATACGATGGCTGGCGTTTGAAATCAGCTGAAAATATTCACGAGTTTTGCCTGTAAGTTTGCTCTCCTCCTTGATGATATCCGTAAAAGAATTAATGGTGCGCACCGGTTCTTTCAGATCATGCGCGAGAGCACGTGTAAAAATTTCAAGCGTACTGTGTTGTGTCCGGATGCGGGCTTCTCTTTTTTTTATAATTTCCATGCTTGTTTTTAAGTGCGTGTACAATTTGACGTTTTCCAGAGCCACCGAAGCCGTATCAGCCAGGGCTTGTAAAATACGAACTTCCTCTACCGACGGTTTTCTTTTCAAAGCCCAATAATTCCCAATAGCACCAATGGGTGAATTGCGGCGAATAGGCACCATGACTAAGCTTTTTACAAATGTAGGTCGATAAGCATCCTGCGGGATGCGCGGATCGCAATAGATGTCTTCAATTACAGCCGCCTCTCTATTAAGCATTACCCAACCGCTGATGCATGCATGCAAAGGGAAGCGTTTCCCTTTCCAAAGCGGGCTAATGGCATTTTCTTCTGCGTAAAAACATTGATTCCCATCGCGCAGCACGAAAGTTGCTCCGTCCGCCCCCGTAAGTTCACGCGCTGCATGGCGGATAATTTCGCTTAATTCATTCATTTCATGGGCTTGCGACAACATCTGCACCACATGCACAAGATGCTCCATAGCTGAAATATACCAAGCAGGAGAGGATATTGAAGCATTCAATGACACATCCTTGCTTGATGATAAACCCGTTGGTGACGTCGACATACATACTACCCGTGTAATCGCTTAATTAATCCTTAATCAAGCCTTCCAAGCACAATAGAATTTTTATAACCATCTTACATAAATTATAGACAAAACTGTTTAACTCATTTTGCCGAAACAGCGGGTAAAGTTTTTCATAATAATGCCGACGTATTAAAAAATCAGAGCAGGAGAGTTTATGATGAAAGCTTGGCATCTTGGTTTAACTTTAACCGTATGCTCTATATCCAATGCCATGGCAAATTGTGATTTATCTCGGTTTCATTGGGAATGCGACCTCCCGCTGCAGGCAAAACCTTCCTCAACTGCGCATTCTCTTGTTTATTGTGGAAATACTTATGGATATATGACAATACAACAATATAATCAATTAGCACGGTATCAACGCGCTAATGTTAATATGATTTTAACGATCAATGGCGAATACATTGATAGCCCGTGCATCCCTGCTGGCCGACACGGACCTAATTAGCCCTGCGTGCGTCAGGGTGATGGATAATGTTTGCGCAGGGCTTGGATTTAAACCACAAAACCTGGAGTAATGGATGTCACACGGTTTGCCTTTGATCACTACGCTTGCCACAGCACTGGGCCTTGCCCTCATTTTTGGTTTTTTTGCGATAAAACTCAAGCTTCCGACCATTGTCGGTTATCTTTTGGCCGGTATTATTATCGGACCATTTACTCCAGGCTTTGTCGCGCATACAGGCATTGCTGCTGAACTTGCAGAAATAGGAGTGATGCTGCTGATGTTTGGCGTAGGACTTCACTTTTCCTTGGATAATTTGCTTGCTACCCGTAAAATTGCTTTACCAGGTGCAGTCTTGCAAATTTTGGTTGCCACGGCAATGGGAGCCGGTGTTGCCATTGCCTGGGGTTGGGGGGTTAGCAATGCCCTGGTATTCGGCTTAGCCTTATCGGTAGCCAGCACCGTTGTATTGATTAGAGCACTTGAAACCCAAGGTTTACTCACATCGATTAACGGGCAAATTGCTGTCGGTTGGTTGATTGTTGAAGACATAGCCATGGTAATTGCCCTGGTGTTTTTACCTTTTTTATCCCAGTGGCTGGAAGGAGCAGAAACAGGAGATCCAGGTAAAAACCTGTGGCTTACATTGGGATTTACCTTCCTGAAACTTTCTGCATTCCTTGCCGTCATGTTGGTGCTTGGCCGTTGGGCATTGCCTAAACTTTTATGGCATATTACGCGCACCGGCTCCCGCGAATTATTTACTTTATGCGTCATTGCAGTGGCAGTAAGCATTGCATTTGGCGCCTCAAAATTGTTCGGAATTTCTCTGGCGCTCGGCGCTTTTTTTGCGGGTATGATTCTGCGCGAATCTAAATTCAGTCGCCGCGCCGCGGAAGAATCCTTGCCCTTTCGCGATGCTTTCGCCGTTTTATTTTTTGTGTCCGTAGGCATGTTGTTTAATCCTTACATTTTTATTGAACAACCTTTCCGCGTGCTTGTAGTGCTTGGGATTATCGTAATTGGCAAGTCGATTGCCGCAGCTTTGCTGGTCCTCGCTTTCCGTTATTCTTTAAATACGGCGCTGACTGTATCCGCCAGCTTGGCACAAATTGGCGAATTTTCGTTTATCT
The DNA here is from genome assembly GCF_003989745.1 of Legionella septentrionalis. Lineage (GTDB taxonomy): Bacteria > Pseudomonadota > Gammaproteobacteria > Legionellales > Legionellaceae > Legionella_A > Legionella_A septentrionalis. Next base: position 65,471 of record NZ_RZGS01000010.1, on the reverse strand, counting down.
TGGCCAGTCTTGGCGTGCATTTAAAATTATTACCAGTGGAAGGACAAGCTTTAATCCTGGCCGGGGCCATTTTATCCATAGCCATCAATCCGTTTATATTCAAATTAATCAATCGCTTTCAAAATTGGGCCCGCAGCCAACCTTCCTGGATGCAAACCGCCCACTTAGAAGATCCACTCGTAGAATTGCCAATGACAACTGAAGAAAAATATTTGTCTGGGCATGTTGTTTTAGTGGGCTACGGGCAAGTAGGGAAGCATATTGGAAAAATTTTAAACGAATATGGCATCCCATACGTGGTCGTCGACCAAAACCGTGAATTGATTGAACACTTAAGACAACATAAAAAAGCGTCGGTATATGGTAATGGTGCAGAAGCAACTACGCTCATCCAAGCGCATATAGCACAGGCTGGCATGTTGGTTATTGCCTCAGCCGACGCATTCGACATCCGGCAAATGCTCAACACGGCACGAAAATTAAATCCTAAAATTGAAATTATTATCCGGGTGCAGAATGAGGAAGAAAAAATTTTATTAAGACAGGAAAGTGACGGACTTTTTTTCCTGGATGAAGAAGAATTGGCCAAAAGCATGTGTAGCCGCATCTTAACCCGATTTGGAATGCCTTCGCTGGCACATGAATAATAGGACGGTAAAAATATATTACCCGGGCATGAAAATCGCTATAATATAGCTTTTTTAGCAAGCAGCGATATGGCATACGCAACGGAAAACATTGTCAATGAAATTTATAGCCACGGGTTTTCTGTCGTTGACAATTTTTTGGGACACCAAGATTATTCTCAACTGTTAATACAAGCACAAGAACGCTTTGCGCGCGGCGATTTCAGGCCTGCCAAAATCGGCAATATACAACACGCGATGCGCCATACGACGATACGCAGCGATGAGCTTTGCTGGTTGGACTTTGAACCCTCTAATCTCCCCTTACAAGCCTACTTAAAAACCATTACTGCAATTTGCAATCATTTAAATGAATCTCTTTTCCTCAATCTCTCAGAATTTGAAGCTCATTTTGCAGTGTATCAACCCGGCACTTCTTATAAAAAACATGTAGACCAGTTTAAAAATACCAAAAACCGGCTGGTTTCATGTGTTTATTATTTGAACCCGGATTGGCAGCCTGCACATGGAGGAGAATTAACATTATACGATCGCAACGAACAAATTCTTGCAATTATTCCCCCTCTACACAACCGCTTTGTTTGTTTTCAGAGCGACTTACCCCATGAGGTGAATACCACACAGCAAATGCGCTATAGTATTACCGGTTGGTTAAAAACTCGTCCGCAAGACCTTTTTTAAGCTGCCCCCACTATCCTGCAATGGTTTAATATTTTGAGAATTCTTTTGCATAGCCGCAAGACTTGCTATTCTAATTAAGAATTTTTAAAAAGACTACAACATGCATGCTCTAGAAATTCATCAATTACGAAAAACCTACCCGAATGGGGTGGAAGCACTGAAAGGCATCGATTTAACCGTTGAAACCGGCGATTTTTTTGCTTTATTAGGAGCAAATGGTGCAGGCAAATCCACTACCATTGGCCTTATTACCACCCTGCTCACTAAAACTGCCGGAAGCATTTCAATTTATGGCTATGATTTGGATAAACAGCCTGAACATGCCAAAACCTATCTAGGATTAGTGCCGCAAGAATTCAATTTAAATATTTTTGAAACTTGCGAGCAAATTATTTTAAATCAGGCAGGATACTATGGAGTTATGCGCCGGCAAGCCAAATCACGTGCCCATGAACTTTTGCGACAGCTTGGATTATGGGAAAAGAAAGACGCTATCGTCCGCCATTTGTCAGGCGGGATGAAACGGCGCTTGATGATCGCGCGCGCCCTTATCCACAACCCCAAAGTGTTAATTTTGGACGAACCCACCGCAGGAGTGGATATTGAAATACGCCGTAGCATGTGGGATTTTTTAACTGCCATCAATCAGCAAGGCACAACCATCATTCTTACTACCCATTACCTTGAAGAAGCGGAACAATTATGTAAGAACATTGCCATTATTCATAAAGGCGAAATCATTGAAAACACATCCATTAAATCCTTGTTAAAAACCTTGCGGCATCAAACGTTTATTTTAAATACGCTTGATCCTATTGATACCCTCCCATCCCTTGAGCCATTTACAGGCATGAAAATTGACCCATATACTTTGGAGATCCGTATTGATAACAAATGGTCGTTAAACGATGTGTTTGCGGTACTCACCCGCAACCACATAAGAGTGCATAGTATGCGTAATAAAACCAACCGCTTGGAAGAACTATTCCTGGATCTCATCAACCATGACCATTAAACAACAGCTTATCGCACTGTACACTTTAGTTCGCCGCGAACTGGTACGTATGTTCCGCATTTTTAGCCAAGTCTTCTTCCCGCCAGTCATTACCACCATGTTGTATTTCCTGATTTTTGGCTCAATTATCGGCCAACGCATTGGCCCTATCCAAGGCATGCCTTATACGCTGTTTATAGCGCCAGGCCTTATCATGATGAGTGTGATTATTAATGCTTATTCCAATGTATCCACCTCGGTATTCACCGAACGCTTTCAAAAAAATATTGAAGAAAAATTAATAAGCCCCATCTATCCCGGACTAATGTTGCTGGGATTTATTTTAGGAGGGATGCTGCGCGGAGTCTTGGTAGCCATTCTGGTTTACTCAGTAGCTTCCTTCTTCATTTATATTCCCATTGTAAATTTGCCTTTGACCATCATCATCATTGTCCTGGTTGCCGCTTTATTTTCTCTGGCAGGTTTCACTAACGGTATACTGGCTCGCAATTTTGATGACGTGGCCATCGTCCCTACCTTCATTCTCACCCCATTGACTTATTTGGGCGGGATATTTTATTTAACTACCATGCTGCCAACATTTTGGCAAAAAGTTAGTTATTTCAATCCTATTTTATACATGGTCAATGCTCTTCGGCACGCGATGACAGGACAGCGCGATGTCAACATGACGCTGGCGATGAGCATCATCTGCGCCATTTTGGCCTTATTGCTTTTATTTAATCTCATTCTTCTAAAGAAAGGGACAGGTATACGTGATTAATCAAGACAACATAATTTATGAAGTGAATGTATGTACTCATGCGGATATTGCCGATGAATATTACTCATGGCTTAGGGAACATACGCAACAAATGTTGAGTTTTTCAGGCTTTAAAGAAGTCAGCATCCTCAAAGAAATAAAATCAGACGTAAAAAATCTGCATTATTTTACTGTTCATTATTATGTTGAATCGCTGCATGCTTTGGAACAATACTTGTCTCAACATGCAGAGTACATGCGTGCCCAAGCATTGGAAAAATTTTCTGGGCAATTTACTGTGTCGCGGCGGGTCTTTGCAGTTGTATATGAAAATAGACAGTAATATTGCAACAGTCGGTTCTAAAAAAGTGGATACCTCAGGAATGCTTTTGGCTTCTTAGTTTGACTAAGCTTGCTCACCACACTCGCTATCTGGTTTCCGCATACCGTGGTGTTGGCTGTACAATGACTACTGTCTATAGTCTAATACTAGAACAAAGGAAACCATCATGCCACTTTTAAAAAGCAAAGATTCCGTTAAAGCTGTACGGGGCTGCGCACTTAAGAATAATGCACACAATTAGTCAAGAATATTTTCTATACCTACTACAAAAAAAGCCCAGTAACCAATCATCAAGTGAGATACTGACACGCCAACCAAATTCCCTTGCCGAGCGTACATAATCCCCCAAAATATACCAAATATCATTACCAGCACTCCCATGATTAAAGAAATGTGCAAGTGGGTAGCGCCAAAAATAAGATTAGAAACCAAAATAGCACTCAGCTTAGCATGCTTCCCGGTAAAAAAGTGTTGCAATGAGCCTTGGACTGCACCACGCATAATTAATTCCTGCAATGGCACCATGATAAGATAAGTAATAATTGAAGCAATTATCAATGCCGTATTGCCTCCGCGAAAACTGGCATGGTACCCCTCAAATAAGGGGATATGCAGCTGTGCAAATTCTATAAATAACCATTTGGCAAGAACAATCAATCCCATTACTGGAAAAGTCCACCCCACGCTTTCAAGCACTGCTCCCCGCCAGTATTGCAGCGTTAAACCAAAAAAAGCCAATGGATAGCCGCTTTTCATCATAAAATAAAATATTACTCCACTAAAAAACAGCATCAAAGGCACTGCCACGATGGTAGTGGATGGCAAGGTGTTGCTGTAGGTAGCAATAAACGATAGGCAATACGTATAAATGGAAAGCGCACTGAGGGTGCCAATTAAAAACCGCCCCATACTAATTCGCATTTGTGATAATTTTAATTCCGCTCTTAAGCTCTCCGCCGTCACGGCATTGGTATTCGCTAGGCGCCGGCTTAAATTTTTAGCAAGGTTTTGAATGAGCTTGGTATGCACCGATGGCTCATTGACTTGTCTTCGCAACGGCTTAAGAAAGCGTTTAAAAGACGTTTTATTTCCCGATGTGGAGAGATTTTTAAGCTCTTGCAAAGGTAAGGCAATCACTTTAGTCGGAGTCACCGCACGAGCTGAAGCAGTGCGCTTTGCATCTTCCAATAAAGCCACTTCTCCTATAATTTCTCCACTGGCAAGCGTGGTAATACGATAAAAATCACCTTGTTCATCCTTGGCCGATTTTTTTAAGATTTCAACAACACCTGCTTCAATCAAATAAAGTTTTTCGGGGATTGCTTCATCTTCTTCAATGATAAATTCGGCAGCAGAAAACTCATATTCTTTTGCTAGAGAAGCTAAGGTTTCCAATTCTTGCTCCGTCAGACCAGAGAAAAGAAAATTGGATTTTAATTGGTTTTTAATGTGTTCAAAACGTTCAGTATGCATAGAAACCCCATTACCAACGCCTGTGGCTATAAGGCTACATCCAAATTACTGCTCAGGATTTCGTTTTTTGCCTAAATCCCAAAGCTTCCAATCGCTTTTCAATACTAGGATGTGTAGAAAAAGCATTGTTTAATGACTTAATCGGATCGAGGATGGAAGGGTCAAATAAATAAGAAGCTTGCCGAACTTCTTCATGAGCAGTTCGCCCATACGCAGCAGCATACTCTTCAGCATGCTGCTCATGGTCGCGATGGATTTTTAACAAGGCACGCGCCATGGGTTCATTATCACGCATGAGTTCAACGGAACCAGCATCTGCCATGTATTCGCGCGTACGGCTTAAAAATAAAGCCAAAATCAGCGTTATGAAAGGTAGGATATAGCGCAAGAGGATAATAATGCTGAGTAAGCGGTTATCCTGGCGGCGATCGCGCTTGTACAAAGCTGCATAAAACAATATATCAATTACAATCAATAGAATATTGCTAAGAATCGCCACCATGAGGGTGAGCTTAATGTCTTTATGGCGTATATGGCTCAATTCATGGGCCATCACTGCCTGCATCTCGGCTCGGTCTAATTTTTCCATTAAACCACGAGTGATGGCGACCATGGCGGACTTCTCGCTATAACCGCTTGCAAAAGCATTCATATAATCGGCCTCGATAAGATATACCTTCGGCATATATTGCAATCCGGCCGCTACCTTCATTTCTTCAACAACATTATATAATTGTCTTTCCCGCAAATTTTGCGCCGTTTCTGGCGTGATTTCCCGGTATTCAGTCCCTAATAACATGAGGCGATCGTACATCGAATAAGTGATCAAAATGGATATTACGGCAATTCCCCCTAAGAGTAAGGTAGCATAGGGCACTGCTTTGAAGGTCAATAAAGCATACAGGTATTGGCCCAAGTCTGCATTCGGATAAGCTGACGCAAGCATAAAGACATCCACCAGCAACCCGATGCAAGCATAAATAAAAATGAAGCTAAAAATAACCCAGCGGGTACGGCGCTCATTTCGTTTAAGCTGCTCTCGCCAGTTGCCAGTACTTGCATGATAATCGGATAAGCTCATGGGTACAGACCTTAAAATTTAACTGTATAATCCTCATGAGCCTGGATTTGTCCTTCAGGCAAAGCCCAATACTCAAATTGTTTATCCAATTTATCTGGAAATAACCCCACCAGCATGGCCTCAAAAAACGATTTTTTCTTGGCATAATAACGCTCAACGCCATCATTATATGCTTGTTTGGCATAAGATAATTTGTTTTCTGTATTGACAATTTCTTCCTGCAGTTGCACCACATTTTGGCTGGCTTTTAAATCAGGATACTGCTCAAACACGACGTTCAGACCGGAAGCAATGCGAGAAATCCCTTCTTCAGCAGCAATTCTTGCTTTTTCATCACCCGCTTCCTTGGCTGCCTGTGCTTGATTGCGCAAAGCGACTACATCCTTTAATGTAGTCTGTTCGTAATCCATGTATTTTTTTACAGCTTCAATCAAGGACTGAAATACTTTGAAACGGCGATCAAGCTGGATGTCAATCTGTCGCTTGTTATTGTTAATTGCCTCAATTAGGCCGATTAACTTGTTATAAGTACCGATGCCCCACACAAAACCCAGTACCACAATAATTAATAATACTATGAGAAAAGTTCCCATATCTAATCCTTTAAAAAGAGTGTACCTTAGTTAAGTTATAAGCATAAGTCATCGGCAAACGCAAGCAAAGGGCGCAAAAATTGGCCAGTATAAGAATGCTGGCAGGCGGCAATATCTTCAGGCGTGCCCACGGCAATAATTTTTCCTCCCTTACTGCCGCCTTCTGGACCCAAATCGATGATCCAGTCGGCCGTTTTAATGACATCAAGGTTGTGCTCGATGACGACGATCGTATTTCCCTGATCGCGTAAGCAAGTCAATACGTTTAACAATTGCTGGGTGTCATGAAAATGCAAACCGGTCGTGGGTTCATCCAGGATGTATAGGGTATTGCCAGTACCACGTTTGGATAATTCACGTGCCAGTTTTATTCGTTGCGCCTCGCCGCCTGATAAAGTCGTGGCACTCTGCCCTAAACGAATATAAGACAATCCCACGTCAATTAACGTCTGGCATTTGCGTGCTAACACGGGAATAGCGGCAAAGAATGAACACGCATCTTCTACCGTCATATCCAACACTTCGTGAATATTTTTTCCTTTATAGAGAATTTCTAATGTCTCGCGATTGTAGCGCTTACCTTTACACGCGTCACAAGTGACATAAATGTCCGGCAGAAAATGCATCTCGACTTTGATAAGCCCGTCGCCCTGGCAAGCTTCACAACGCCCCCCACGCACATTAAAACTAAACCGCCCGGGCTGATAGCCGCGCGATCGTGCCTCTGGCGTGTTGGCAAATAATTCACGGATAGGTGTAAACAATCCGGTATAGGTTGCAGGATTTGAGCGGGGAGTACGCCCTATCGGGCTTTGATCAATATCGATGACTTTATCACATAACTCCAAACCTTGAATTTCTTGAACTTTCCCGACCATTTGCATACTGGCACGGTTTAGTTTGTTTGCCGCAAGCGGAAACAAGGTATCATTAATCAGGCTCGATTTTCCCGAGCCTGAAACGCCGGTAATGCAAGTCATTACACCTAAAGGGATGGTTACCTCAACATTTTGTAAATTATTGCAGTTAACTCCTTTTAAGGAAATGACGCGTGCTTTATCCACTGGCAACCGCTCTTGCGGCACTGCAATGCATTTTTTTCCGGAAAGATACTGGCCGGTTAAGGAGTTGGGATTAGTCATTATGGCTTCCGGCGGGCCAAAAGCGACAATCTCTCCACCGTGCACGCCAGCGCCTGGACCAATATCCAATACATAATTGGCGGTACGTATGGCATCTTCATCATGTTCCACGACGATGACGGTATTTCCCAGATCACGTAAATGCAGCAATGTTTTCAACAAACGATCATTATCGCGCTGATGCAAACCAATTGAAGGTTCATCCAAAATATACATCACCCCGACGAGACCGGAACCAATTTGGCTGGCCAAGCGAATGCGTTGTGCCTCTCCTCCCGAAAGTGTTTCCGCACTGCGGGCCAAAGACAAATAATCCAAACCCACATTCACCAGAAAGCCAAGGCGTTCGACAATTTCTTTATTTATCTTTTTGGCAATCTCGCCGCGATAGCCCGGCAGTTGCAATGCCTTGAAAAAAGCATACGCTTCTTCAATCGAATAGGCAGCTATTTCCGGCAAATTTGTATCGGCAACGAATACATGGCGCGCAGCCTCCCGCAAACGCGTACCTTGGCAAGCTGGGCATGGGCGTGATGATAAATATTTTGACAATTCCTCACGCACCATATCCGAATCTGATTCGCGATAACGGCGCTGCATATTTGGAATGATCCCTTCAAACGCATGTTTTTTTAATAAAAAACCACCGTGCGGGCGTTGATAACGGAATTCGATGATGTCGTTGCCACTGCCATATAAAACCAAATTGCGTATAGATGGCGGTAAATCACAAAAGGGTGTATTGATGTCAAAATCATAATGTTGTGCCAAGGATTCCAGTAACGTGTGGTAATAAACTGTACGTTTATCCCAGCCACGGATAGCGCCTTCTGCTAAATTTAAGCTTTCATCATGGATGATCCGCTCTGGATCGAAAAATTGATCCACCCCCAATCCATCACAGGAAGGGCAAGCTCCCATGGGATTATTAAACGAGAAAAGCCGGGGCTCGAGTTCACTCAAACTGTAGCCGCATTCTGTGCAAGCAAATTTTGAAGAAAATGTTATTTCCACAAATGCGTCATCTACAGAAGCTACCATTGCAACCCCATCCGCCAGATTTAAAGCATTTTCAAACGATTCGCTCAAACGCTGTGCAATATCGGGACGTACTTTAAAGCGGTCAACGACCACCTCAATGGTGTGTTTTTTACGCAACTCCAATTTAGGCGGATCGTCCAATTCATAAATTTCCCCATTAATACGGGCGCGCACATACCCTTGCGCTTGCAACTGCTGCAAAAGCTGCACATGCTCCCCCTTTCGCTCGCGAACAACAGGCGCCAGAATCATGGCTTTGCTTTCGTCAGGAAGTGCTAGCACCTGATCGACCATTTGGCTTATGGTTTGTGCATGCAGGCTGACCCCGTGCGTAGGACAGCGTGGCTCCCCCACGCGTGCAAATAATAACCTTAAATAATCATAAATTTCAGTGATAGTACCCACGGTAGAGCGGGGATTATGGGAAGTGGCTTTTTGCTCGATAGAAATGGCAGGAGATAAGCCATCAATGGAGTCAACGTCAGGTTTCTCCATCATCGATAAGAATTGACGAGCATAAGCAGATAGCGATTCAACATATCGGCGCTGTCCTTCCGCATACAGCGTATCAAATGCAAGCGATGATTTACCCGAACCGGAAAGCCCGGTAATCACAATTAATTGATCCCGTGGTAAATCTATATTGATATTCTTTAAATTGTGGGTTCTAGCCCCGCGTATGCTAATCATAAGGATTTAAATGCCTTGAATTAAAAAAATACAAATTATATCTTTGCTATACTGATAAAACAAATTGCCATACAAGAGATCACAGAAGGACCTGTTATGAAACAAAAAGTGGTTTCAACCCTCTTTTTAATTATTCTGACCGCAATTTTTATTTTCCCCCTGCCAAGCCATGCAAATGATGATGAAGTGATGAGTTGGGCACGACAAACTTTGGTTGAAACACTATCCATCGATGGAAAAATTGATCCAAAATTGACATCAAATTATTCCTTGAACGCTTGGAATGCCCTCAATACCTTCTTAAACAGCCTCATACGACAAACCCGTGCGCAAAATTTAACACTGCATCCGCTTTTAGATGGTCCTGGCAACCTTGTGCAATCAGGGACAGTACAACACAGCAATTTTTTTACAGGCATCCGATTCTGGCGCGTGCAACAAGCCGTAGCAATTCCTGAAGTAGACAAGAATATTATATTTACATTGCTTATTATTCGAACTACAGAAAATAAATTTGTTATTACCAGCCTAGATATGGTCTGGAACTAACGCTTAGTATAGCCCTAAATTTAATAAATGCGGGCAAAAATGCAATAAAATTGCACATATCGGTAAAACCATGTTATAAGCTAGTGAAAAAACACCAATAAAAACCATGATAAATAGCACATTAATTGATGAAGCCCTCAGCAAGTCCGATAAAAAAGAACTGGATCTTTTAGCAACACATCATTCGCCCGAAGCTTTACAAAAAATATTAACCACGAAATGGGTGTTACATAATGCCAATCTAAAAAATAGCCGCCTATACCTGGTAGGATTAATGCTTTTCTTTGGAACATACCTTAAAAAGGATATTCCCCTAGCCCTGTCTTTCTTACGGCTTGCAGCGTCTCGAATGGATCGCGCTGCCATCAATGCTTTAGGGATTATTTACAAAGAAAATCTCCATGGCGATCCACACGCACCTCATCTTAAAATTGCGAAAATATTATTGGCTGACGGTGCGGCACTTAAAGATTCGCTAGCCATCTTACACTTGATTATGATGCACCAAAAACATGGAAGTATTGCGATTACCGATGAAGATATTCAAGAATCTGTACAATATACTGGCTTTGAAATCAAAACATTTAAAAGCTACATTGCCAATCAGGAATTAACTCCGATGGAGGCAGATAGCGTCCGCGATCTGCATGATTTGACCCTGGATACTCTTGTTTATGATCCAAAATCTTCCCTTCTTTCAACTATGAAAGAAGACGCTTTTAAAGATTTGGAAATGCGCGCGCGCGAGAAGGCTGCGTCTGATTTGTTCAATTTAGGCTTAGCCTATGAGCATGGTCTAGCGCCACTAGACAAACCTGTTGAGGTTGATTTAAAGAAAAAAAACGCATGCGCCAAATACTTGGCGGCTTTTATGGCGAACCCTCATTACAGCTTAGCCAAGGAATACGCTGATCGGCTTCTTGAAGAACACAAACAATCCGCAGGGACAAGCAAGAACGCGAGTCCGATTAAATTGGCTGTGCCTGTAAAATCCAATGCCAGGCGGCATAAATATCTGGTAACGGATTCACCCGAAACATCCACTGATGATAATGCTACCGATGCAAATACAAAAGCTCAAGCCCAGGTAACGCCGCCTCTGCAACAAGTGTCTTTAAGGCAAGAACAATCGCTGGAGATATCAGAAAGCCTATCTCCACATTTCAGCGGGCCTCATCCCCTAACCCATAAGCGCAAGCGTGATTTTCCTGCCGAAGAATCCAATGCCAAAGTTTTTTTACAAACTGCCAATGAGCCACCCACGCCAGCACAACCCCCAGAGCAAGTGATCCGGACCAAATTACGTGAATTTATACCTGCCATCGAACCGCGCGACATGGATTATCAGAGTATTCAATTTTTTAAAAAAGAAAGGCAACGGCGAGACTCCCCTGCAGCAAGCAAACAATCCCCGAGGAAAAGCAATATTGAACACAACGAGGAAAAATCTTCACAAACAGAAATTGAGCAAACTTCGTTTAGTGAGGAAGCGCTTAAAAAAATAGGGCGTTGGGGAGAAGAACATGTATTCCATCTTTTACAAAAATATTATCAAACAGTATATCCTAATCACGTCTTTACTCTCACAACCCGCGGCTTTGCATTGACCGATGCCAGTAACAATAAAAATAAAATTGAAATCATTTGGTACAATAAAGACGCTGAGAGTTATAAAAGCAAGGATTTCGGAGTTGAAATCACCATAAACGGAGCCATTACCGAGAAACAGCGCCTGGAAGTTAAAACCACTACCGCTCATGCAGAGCATTATGCCACTATTTCCAATGGCGAATTTCAAAAAATAATTCGCTACCAGCAAAAAAGCAAACCTTACTCCATTTTTAGAGTATATGGGGCCGGCAATCCGCAGCATGTAAAAGTTGAAGTCATCGATAATATTCTTGAGCGAATTACTGCAGGAGAATTTCCCTTATCATTGAATATTAAGTTCTGAGCTTAACGCCAATCTAACTTACGCGAAAGATATCCACAAAATCTGTGGATATCTCTGTGTATTCCCTGCCAAAATTCTTGTATATCCATAATAGATGGATATACTTGTTTTTATTTATATTTGGAGGGGTATATGCAGCGTAGCAAGCATCTCATCCTAATTGCAATTTTCTGCTGTTTCTTCGCTCCTTTACATGCGACCGCTTTAGGTAAGGATATAAAAGAAATCGAGCAAGAAATTAGTGATTCCGTCATCACTGCAAAAATAAAAGCCAAATTTACTAAAAACAGGAACTTAAATCCTTTAAAAATTTCCGTCTCAACTGAAAATGGCTTGGTCACTTTGCATGGCCACGTTAAGGATCAACAAGCCTTCATGGAGGCATTAAAACTGGCAAGAAACACTAAAGGTGTTAAAAACGTTGATGCAGAAGGCTTGGATATTAAAGTTGTAAATTTAGCCTTAACCGATGCTTATATTACGGCCCGGGTAGAAGCGGCCATATTTAAAGCCAAGGTTTTGGATGACGAATCCATTCCTTTAGTCGGGGTTAAAGCATCAACGACCAATGGCATAGTTACCTTATCAGGCTCTATCCAAAATGATAAAGCCATTGCAGCTATCTTAAAGCGGGTAAGCGCCATTCGCGGGGTTAGGAAAATCATTTCTCATCTGGAAATCAAGAAGGATGATGCTTAATGAAAGCCTTAACCCGATTTAGATTTTTCCTGTGGTATTTTAGCCACTATAAAATCCCGATGATTGGGTATGTAAGGCCACGATTAGTAGAACTTGATGCAGAAAAAATAGTAGTTAAAATTCCGCTGCACCGCCGCACCCGTAATCATTTGCATTCAATGTACTTCGGAGCCTTGGCGGTGGGCGCCGACATCGCAGGAGGCTTGCATGGTTTCTATCATGCAGAACAGGAAGGGGTAAAAATTTCACTGGCATTTAAATCCTTCCAGGCAGAATTTCTGCAAAGACCTGAATCAGATGTATATTTCATCTGCGACAAAGGTAAAACCGTAAAAAACATGATTCAGCAATCTCGGAAAAACGGCTTGCGTCTGCACGAAAAACTTCCAGTCAAAGCTTATGTAAATTATCCCGCCTCCGCAACAGAAGTAGCATCCTTTATCCTGGAACTCTCCATAAAAGTTGTACAAGTAAAAAAAACCGTAATTGACAAACCCGGCATACAATTCTAATTTTAGTATTAGTAGTCACACTCATTGCTTTTCTTTTGAAAATACAACGCCCATGATTAATCTTCACATGCACACACAACCCGATGATGAGAGCTGCGGTCCCACGTGTTTGCATGCAATTTATACTTATTATGGGCTCATGATTAAGCTGGAAGATGTGGTACGCGACGTCGAACGCTCTTTATCCGGCGGGACCTTGGCGCCTATGCTTGGGAAACATGCATTAACCCATGGCTTTGAAACCACCATTTATGTGAATAATTTGGATGTATTTGATCCCACCTGGTTTGCACCAGACGGCGAATCCGAGCGCGAGGTGCTCATGGCGAAACTCGACGCGCAATTAAAGCACAAAATCGACATTGGCATTGTGCAATCCAGCACGGCTTATCAAGAATATCTGGAATTGGGCGGCAAAGTACGTTTCAGTACGTTAAGCGTTTCCCTGCTAAAAGAGTATTTCCAGCAAAAAATTCCTATTTTGACCGGGTTGAGTGCTACTTATCTTTATCGCAGTGCACGGGAAATTTATACCACTGAGGGGATAGCTTACTATGATGATATTCGGGGTACGCCTTGCGGCCATTTTGTAGTGCTGTGCGGCTATGACGATAAAAAAAGACATATTGTCGTCGCCGATCCGCACCGCGAGAATCCTCTATCGCATGATAACTACTACAAGGTAGGAAGCACCAATCTAATCAATGCCATTATGTTAGGGGTGCTGACTTATGATGCCAATTTATTAATCATACGACCGAAAAGGGATTTGCATGCAAACGATATTAGTAACTGATAATGTACAAAGTTGGGAATTTTTAAGTCATTTAGCTCCAGTGGTTCATGCTTTCGATTACTTGTCCAATGAAAATTACCATCAAAGCAAATCCATGCGCATCATCAACTTATGCCAATCTTACAATTATCAAACTATTGGGTATTATGTTTCCCTGCTTGCGCATGCACGCGATCATAAAGCCATCCCTTCCGTCTTAAGCATTCAAGATGTCCTTAATGCCAGTTTATCCAAGCAAATCTCGCAAGAAATTGATGAAGAAATCCAGCACAGCTTGCATGACATCAAAGGGAATGAATTCGTTTTAAGTTTGTATTTTGGGCAAAACATGGCCAAACGGCATGCAGTTTTAGCAAAAAAATTGCATGGATTATTTCCTTTACCGCTGCTTCGTTTTACCCTGGAGAAAAAAAAGCATTGGAGTATAAAAAAATTACAAACCCTATCGCTAGGCGATATTCCGGCACACCATGATGAATTTATGCGACAAGCCGCTGAAAGTTATTTTTCCAAAAAAAGATTTCATCAGTGGCGGAAAAAACAACGCTTCCATGACTTAGCCATCTTAATCGATGCTCAAGAACCAAATCCTCCTTCTAATAAAAAAGCATTGGATTCTTTTGTCAATGCTGGGGAAGAAATGGGGCTTAACATTGATTTTATTGATAAAAATGATAGCCGCTCGATTGCTGAATATGATGCACTGTTTATTCGTGCCACCACAGCCGTTGATCATTATACCTACCGTTTTGCCCGCCGTGCCGCCCAGGAAAATATAGTCGTGATTGATGACCCGCAATCCATTGTGAAATGTACAAATAAAGTGTATTTGGCAGAACTTTTGCAAAGCCATCAAATCCTAACTCCCGAAACATTATTCATCAGCAAATACGATACAGCGCTCCCTGATATCAAATTCCCTTGCGTGCTAAAAAAACCGGATAGTGCTTTTTCGCATGGGGTAATAAAATTAGATGATGAAAAAGATTTACAAAAATCCTTGGCACAATTTTTTAAAACATCCGATTTGATTCTCATCCAACCATTTATTCCAACTGATTTTGACTGGCGAATTGGTGTTCTCGACAACAAACCTTTATATGCTTGCCGCTATTTTATGGCTAAAAACCACTGGCAAATTTATAACTGGGATTCTAAATTCGAGCGCGAGGGGCGTTGCGAATCCGTTCCGTTATCCCAAGTTCCTGAAGCAATTATCAAGACTGCTTTGAAAGCCACACGCCTAATCGGTGACAGCCTTTATGGGGTCGACATCAAAAGCCATGGAGACAAGCATTACGTAATCGAGGTAAACGATAACCCCAACATTGATTTCGGCATAGAAGATGAAATTCTTGGCGAAACGTTGTATCAGCAAATCATGGGGATTTTCCTACAACGCATTCGCAGGAAGCATGGTTATGTCTAATTATCCGCTATTATCTGTTCTTGGTATTGAAATTGAATACATGCTGGTTAATAAAACCACTCTCGATGTGCAACCGCAAAGCGACTTGATTCTTAAATTGCTGGCAGGCGAGCTCACCAATGAAACCGTTTTAGGTGAAATAGCCATCAGCAATGAATTGGTGCTGCACGTTTTGGAATTTAAAAACCATGGGCCGAAATCACCCTCCCCGCAGGTGCTTGCGCAGTTCCAACAGGCCATCCTGCAGATACAACCTGTGCTGGAACAACATAACCTGCAATTATTGCCCACTGGCGCACATCCTTGGATGAATCCACACCAAGAAACCAGACGCTGGCCACATGGCAATCGGGAAATTTACCAGCAGTATGACGAGATTTTTAATTGCCAAGGCCATGGATGGTCAAATTTACAAAGCATGCACGTCAATTTACCTTTTGCGAACGACGATGAATTCTGCCAATTACATAATTCCATACGCCTGCTCCTGCCACTTTTGCCTGCTTTAGCAGCCAGCACGCCTTTTCTGGAGGGGAAAAAAACAGGACTTTTAGATTCACGCTTGTTTTTTTATGGCAAAAATCAGCAGCGTATCCCATCCATAAGCGGCGATATTATTCCTGAATTCATCTGTTCTCGGGCAGAATACGAGCAAAAAATACTAAACCCCATGTATAAAGAAATAAGTCCGCTGGACCCTAAAGGCATCTTGCAACATGAATGGCTTAATTCACGGGCCGCCATTGCAAAATTTGCATACAATGCCATTGAAATTCGTATTCTTGATTCCCAGGAATGCGTCAGCGCGGATCTTGCCATCGCTTATGCCATCCATGCCATCCTCAAGGACTGGCATGAAAAATCCCCATTGCGCATCGATAAGCGTTGTGAAACTTCATGTCTTAAAGCTCTTTACGATGCAAGCATTAAGGAAGGCTTAGATGTTGAGATAACCGATTCACAGGTACTTGAGCATTGGCAATTGCCAAAACGCACTATGAAAATGCGTGAAGCCTGGTCGCAATTGCTTGAGCGGGTCAGCAGCCAATTGGATGCCACCACGCAAATAACACTGGAACACATACTGCGGCATGGCAATCTGAGCGAGCGCATCATACGCGCTTGCGGTGATGATACCAGCCGAAAAACGTTAATGCACGTATACCGCCAATTGGGCGATTGTTTATTAGAAAACCGATTATTCAGTGCTTTATGAAACCAACTATCCTCGTCATAAGCTGTGAGCATGGGGGCAATGATGTGCCCCCCCAATACGCACTATTATTCAAAGATAATGCGGAAATCCTAGCAACGCACCGAGCCTATGATGCAGGCTCACTGGCCATTGCTGAGTATTTACAACAAAAATTTTCCTGTGACTTTGTGTACACGACCATTACCCGCCTGTTAATTGATTGCAACCGTAGTTTAAATCACCCTAAATGCTTTTCAGAATTTACTAAAAAGCTAAGCAGAGCTGAAAAACAAGTCTTAATTGACGCTTACTATTTACCTTACCGTCGGAAATTGGAAAGTTTAATCCAACAACATATTGCTCTAGGGCATCAAGTATTGCATTTATCCATCCACTCTTTTGTGCCCGAACTTAAAGGAGTCATCCGTAATGCTGCCATTTCCCTATTGTACGATTATCAGCGGCATGCAGAAAAAGAAGTGGCCCGCATCTGGCGAGGATTATTGCTAGAACAAACCCCTGCTTACAGAATCCGCATGAATTATCCCTATCGCGGCGACAGCGATGGCTTCACCAGCGCTTTGCGTAAACAATATTCTGAAAAAGAATACCTAGGAATTGAAGTGGAAAGCAATCAAGCCTTGATAGACCATGAATATTTATTCTCACAATTGCTCCATGTTTTGTCGGCAAGCTTAAAAGATTTGCTACAAGTTTTATGAATAATCTTTTGAAGCTCAACTATACTTTAATTGCCCGCATCAAAAGATGGAGCAGTACATGCAAAAAATAGCCAATCTGGAGAGTATCGGTGTCAAATTTACGGAATTGTTAAAGCAGGTTGGCATTGAAAATCAGGAGCAATTATTAGCCCGCTGCGGTCCACGCAAAGAGCGTCAGGCATTGGCAAAACAATTAGGCATCAATGCAAAATTATTATTAAAATGGACACAACAAGCCGATTTAGCAAGGATTAGCGGCATTGGCGACGATTATGCTGAATTACTGCTGCAAGTTCGCATTGATTCCGTGCCAGCCCTGGCACAAAGCAACTCCAAGAAGCTGCTTAGCCATATGCAACAAATTAATGAGCAAAATAATTTGGTAAAAAAGCTGCCCAATGTAACACATCTAGAATCCTGGATCGAACAAGCCAAGAATTTACCCGCCTTAGTTGAACGCGATTTATTTTAATTCTCGCAGTGCAAGCGCTTGGCATTCCGGGCATATTCCATAGATATTTAAAGCATGATCCGTCATTTCAAATTGTGCTTTTTCAGCGATAAGCTTCTGCCTTTTTTCAATAATTTCATCGAAAAATTCTTCCACTCGGCCACATTTAATACAAACTAAATGGTCATGATGTTCATCTTGCCTTAACTCAAACACGGAATATCCGCCTTCGAAATTATGACGATTAATCAAACCCGCTGTTTCAAATTGTGCAAGCACCCGATAAACCGTAGCCAAGCCAACTTCTTCTCCCATATCTTTTAACGTTTTATAGACGTCTTCAGCACTTAAATGATGTTGAGAAGAACGCTCCAAAATTTGTAAAATTTTCAAACGCGGGATGGTAATTTTAAGTCCGGCATCTTTCAATTGCTGGCTTTCTTCCACAAACACTCCTAGTCATACTACTCATGACAAAACTTATCCAAACAAGTTGGCTAACTTTAACAAAGCGCGGAAACGCTTGCAATTTATAGTCCTAGTGTCTTTCCCAATCTGCCGTGGTATGATGGCGGATTTTTCTCCTAGGCAAAAAAATGCGGATTAAAACCATTCTCATCAGTGTTGCTTTTGTATTGACCCTACCCAGCTGTGCCTCTTATGATTTTTCACGACGGGCGGTGCAACAAGGAAATTTGTTGCCCCAATCTAAAATAGAACGCCTGCATGTTGGCATGAGCAAAGAAGACGTTGCCATCTTGATGGGCACAAGTTTAATCAGCCCATTATTCACGCAAGACCGCTGGGATTATGCGTATACTTGGCGGCGGGGCAACGGCCCAATGCAGCAGCGCAACCTGGTTTTATATTTCAGACATGGACAATTAGTGCGTATACAGCATAACCCCTAAGCTCTTACATAAAACAAAGTTATATGGCTTTTAAAGAAGAGCCATATAACTGGTTTACCCGTTGCGGCGTGCTCGTTGCCGTCTTTTTTCTTTAGGATCAACCAACAGTGGCCGGTAGATTTCAATCCGGTCCCCGGTTTTTAGCACCGTATCGGGCGATATCGGTTTGGAAAAAATTCCAATTGGCAAAGAGGCAACTTCAGGATATTTTTCCTGCAAACCCGTTCTATGAATTGCCTCTTTGGCGGTGGTGCCGGTTGGCACCTGCAAATGCAGGTGTACAGGCTCGCCATTAAGAGGAATGTATACCAATTCAACCGTTTCCATATAAAACCTGGGCACGGTTACAGAAAGCGTCTACCATTTTGTCAGTAATTTGCTCAAAAATAGGACCCAATAACATGGAAAGCATACGGCCGGCAAAATCAAACTCCAGATCAAATGAAACGTGGCAGCCTTCCGGAACCTCGTCAAAACGCCAAAATCCCTCCAAGTGGCTAAAAGGCCCATCCACTAAACGAATTTCAATCATTTTATTTGCTTGCAGACGGTTGCGAGTTGTAAATGATTTACTCATGCCCGCCGCCGCAATCACCAGAGTCGCTTGTACCTCGTCTGCATCACGATGGTGAACCAAGGTCTTGGAAAAATAAGGTAGAAATTCAGCATAACGCTCTACATCATTCACTAAATCATACATTTGTTCGCATGAATAAGACACTACCCGGGATTTCTTTACTATGGTCATCGGGCTCCTCCACTTACTACTGGCAATTGTTGATTAAACCAATGGGATAAATCTTGTATTTCCTGCATTGAAATCGAATGTTCAAGCGGATATTCGCGGTAAGTAATATTGGCAAATCCTTGCGCTTGCAGCCAATTCATACTGGCTTTCGTCCACACAGGTAAAACGATTTGATCGTAAATGCCGGCCGCCATAAAAACAGGTATGTTTTTATGCATTTGCTGCACCTGCAATACATTGGGTAAAAAACTTGACAGCGCGATGATTCCTCCCAAAGGGGTTGAGCTGCGCAATCCGGCAAATAAAGCCATGGCCCCTCCTTGGGAAAACCCTGCTAAGAAAATTTGCTCGTGAGTTAACCCTTGCCCAATTTGGTTTGCAATGATTTCTTGGATCATGCGTTCGGAATCGAATATTCCTGCTGGCTCACCAAATTCATTAAAATCCAAATTGGCAATGTCAAACCAGGCGCGCATGGGAAAATTATTATTCATCGTGACCGGCCGTACCGCCGCATTCACACATATATGCCGTACAGGAATATTTATCGATAATTGCTCGGTCAATCCCGCCATATCTTGTGCATCAGCACCCAACCCATGCATCCAAATTACACAAGCTTTGGGATTTGCCTGCTCTTTTATGTATGCGTCCAACCATCTCTCCGACAAAAGCTCAAATTATCGCTAATAGATGCTCGCATAGCAAGGCAATAACCATGCAGCCATAGGCATTTCTCGATATACAGGTAAGGCATTGGGAGCTATTTGAATTATGGTATATACTTCTTGCTCAATGATGCATAAAGTTTCGAAACTCTAATCCCTGCTGTGACGCCAGAGAGCGAAGATGAAAAAAAACAAGCCCGTCTTATTTCTAAGTGTATTATTGTTTATTTTTTTGACTGCATGTGGACAAAAAGGCCCATTGTATTTGCCTGACTCCCAAACTAACCATGAAGCTAAACAGCAATGACTTTATATTTTACAAAAATGCATGGACTGGGGAATGACTTCATCGTGATTGACGCCATCCGCCAGTCCGTTAACCTGACCCGAGCACGCATCGCCATGCTTAGCAAGCGAGATACTGGTATCGGATTTGATCAATGTTTGTTGATTGAAGCGAGTCGCGCTGCAGATTGCGATTTTTTTTACCGTATATTCAATGCAGACGGACAAGAAGTGGGGCAATGTGGAAATGGGGCTCGCTGTCTGGCACGCTTTGTTCATTATTATCAACTGACTGATAAAAAAGCCATTACAGTTGCTACCAAAACTACCCGTATGCAACTTCATATTAATCCCGATGATACGGTCACAGTAAACATGGGAAAGCCGCAGTTACTTCCTGAAAAAATCCCTTTAAACAGGATGGCCCTGCAACCAGTTTATTCTCTCCCTCTGGATAATGAAAGCACATGTGAATTTCATGCAATCAATGTTGGCAATCCACATGCTGTGCTTATAACCGACCACATTGCCGAAGCACCGGTAACTGATTTGGGGCGATTTATTTGTGAACATCCCTTGTTTCCTGAACAAACCAATGTCGGCTTCATGCAAATCCAAAACGCGGAATCGATCGCATTGCGGGTTTATGAACGCGGGTGCGGGGAGACGCGTGCTTGCGGTAGCGGTGCAGTAGCTGCCGCCGCTGTGGGCCGGCTCTACCATGGTTTGGGTGAAACCGTCAAAGTGGACCTACCTGGAGGCAGTCTGCTTGTCTTTTGGCCTGATGTGCAAAAAGACATCTTTTTGACTGGCCCGGCCGCATTCGTTTATGAAGGTAAGATATTATGCTGACATTAGGAAAGGAATGCTCATGCGTATCGTGATCTTAGGCGCCGGACAAGTGGGAGGCACCCTGGCTTACAATCTGGTACATGAAGATAATGATATTACCTTGGTGGATATCAATGGCGAGCGCTTGCGCGATTTACAGCACCGCCTCGACATAAAAACAGTACAAGGCAGTGCTTCGCATCCCAACGTATTAATTGAGGCCGGTATCGAACAAGCCGACATGTTGATTGCTGTCACCGACAGTGATGAAATTAATATGATGGGCTGCCAAATTGCCTACAGTTTATTCCGCACCCCAAATAAAATCGCCCGCATCCGCTCACACCAATATTATCAATACCCGGAAATTTTTCACAATGATCACATCCCGGTGGATGCTTGCATTAGCCCTGAGCAATTGGTTACCGAGCACATAGTAAATTTAATTGAATATCCAGGTGCCTCGCAGGTCATTGATTTTTCCGAAGGACGCGTCTTACTGGTCACCATTAAAACACAAGCAGAAAGTATGATGGTTGGCAAAACCATAGGCGAACTGGATCAATATCTAAGCGCCATAGAAGCGGGCGTGGTGGGAATATTTCGCAATAACGCCGCAATTCCTATAGAAACGGACTGTATGATAATGAAAGGAGACGATGTCTTATTTGTCGCATCACCCCAGGCCATTCAACAAACCTTGATTGCTTTTGGCCGTTACATACACCCTAATCGCAGAATTATTATTGCCGGAGGCGGCCATATAGGCACAAAACTCGCTCAGACATTGGAGACGCGCTATCGTATTAAAATCATCGAACACAATGCTGAACGGGCCAATTTCCTGGCTTCACATTTGCATAAATCCACCATTTTGCAAGGAGACATCGCCGATCGGGATTTATTGGTTAATGAAAATATTGAATTTACCGATGTGTTTTGCGCGGTTACTAATGATGATGAAGCAAATATCATGTCTTGTCTGCAGGCCAAAAGGTTGGGAACACGCCACGCAATGGCTTTGGTAAACCGGAATGCTTATGTTGATTTGATTGACGACAGCACGATTGACCATGCCATATCGCCGCAACTCATTACTATCGGCAGCATTCTTACCAAGCTGCGGCGCGGTAATATGATTAAAGTCCACCGCCTGCATGATGAGGCGGAAGCCATTGAGCTGGTCGTGCACGGCGATAAGCAGACTTCGCAAGTCATTGGCCGCCGGCTTGATGAAATTGCATTGCCGCCTACCTGCATCCTGGCCGCGATCGTACGTGAGGAAAAAGTGTACATTGCCAGCAAAGAATTGGTGCTCGAAACAGGGGATCATGTTATTTTGCTGCTATTAAAAAAACGTTATGTCCGCCATGTAGAAGCACTTTTTCAGGTAAATTTAAGCTTTGTCAGCTAACACTGGGTTTAGCTGCAGCAACAAAAGTTTATAATTGTATGCAAATTAAAACCATTCTGCGCTTAATCGGCTTACTGCTGATGATTTTCAGCTTAAGCATGCTTACCCCTTTAATTTTTAATTTTATCTTTCATGAGGCATTTTGGATGCCTTTTGTTGCAGCGTTTACTGTTACTTGGGGAACAGGAACATTGCTTTGGTTTTGCTGCCGAAAACACCATCAGGAATTAAAAATACGCGATGGCTTCCTCATCGTTGTATTATTTTGGTTTGTTTTATGTTTCTTTGCCGCGCTGCCATTTTTATTTGCTATTGATGACCATACGCATGGCTTAACAGATGCCTTGTTTGAATCGGTTTCAGGGTTTACGACAACCGGCGCCACCATTATCACCCAATTGGAGGGTTTGCCGCATGCACTGTTATTTTACCGACAACAATTGCAATTTTTGGGTGGTATGGGAATTGTAGTATTAGCTGTAGCGATCCTGCCGATGCTGGGCGTCGGAGGCATGCAACTATTTCAGGCTGAAACCCCAGGTCCTATGAAAGAAACGAAGCTTACCCCTCGCATCGCGCAAACGGCAAAAGCCTTGTGGTTTATTTATTTTTTACTCACTTTATTGTGCATGCTGTGCTATTGGGCCGCCGGCATGCACTGGTTTGATGCTTTGGGAGAAAGCTTCGCCACAGTATCCACCGGGGGGTTCTCTGTGCACGATGCTAGTTTTGCATTTTATCAAAGCGATACAATTGAATTGATCGCCTGCGTGTTCATGTTGCTTGGCGGAACCAATTTTGCCTTGCATTTTATGGCATTTAAGAAACGCAACCTTAAGCATTATTGGGAAGACGAAGAATTCCGCTGGTATATACTTATTTTATTCATCTCAAGCCTTGTAGTAATGGTAAGCCTCATTGCCTACAAATTTTATAAAGCGGATCATCATGCCTTCATAACCAGTTTGTTTAATGTCATTTCCCTGGCAACTACTACCGGGTTTATCTCGGCACCTTTTAGTACATGGCCCTCTTTCCTGCCCATTTTCATACTCCTCCTTGCCATCATTGGGGGCTGTGCTGCGTCGACGAGTGGCGGTGTGAAAATATTGCGAACCTTGTTACTTTTTAAACAAAGCCGTCGTGAAATGATCCGTTTGGTGCATCCGCACGCCATCATTCCGATAAAATTCGGCAAACATCAACTGGCAGAACCCGTTCTACAATCCATGTGGGGATTTCTTTCCGTGTTTATCGCCTTGTTTTTATTCTTAATGATTGTTTTTATGGCGTTTGGAAATGATTTCACCACTGCTTTTTCTGCAATAGTCGCAAGCCTTGCTAATGCGGGCGCAGGCATTGGAGCATTAAGCGTTACATTTACCGATTTGAACCTCCAGAGCAAGTGGCTGTTGATTTTTGCTATGCTGGCGGGTCGGCTGGAGATATTTTCTTTACTCATTTTATTTACTCGGGCATTCTGGCAAAAATAAGGGAATTAGGGAAGCCAGGCTGGCATAGCTTGATGCTTCGCGGCTTTATCGGGGTAAGGTTTAACATTTATAACTGTAATCTACCAGCGAATGCCAGTAAAAACTTAATGCGGTTCTTTTAATTTCCAACGCTTATGTAGCCACATCCATTGCTCAGGATGGGCTAAAATCATGCGCTCCAAAGCTTGATTGTAAGCCAGCGTGTTACGGTAAATGGATTCTTGGGTGGTTGCATAATCCTGCCAGGGAATGGGTTCAAAAAATTCCAATACGTGGCGGCCATCGGGTAAGCGGTAACTTGCCGCAGGAATGATAGGCAAATTGGTATGTCGTGCGAGACTGGCAAGGCTGCGATAAGTGCCCGCTTTTTTACCAAAAAATTCCACTGCGATACCGTCACGGTTTGCCAGCGAAGCATGCTGATCGAGCACGAAAACGACAGCATGCTTTTCTTCCAGGGCAGTACATACTTGCTGCAGAGAATTTTTTTTAGGAATGACATGAAGGCCAGCGCGGTAATACCGCCTGAACAAAATTCTTTCTATTGTCTTGCTGCCTAACGTACGACGGATGAAATGGAACTGTCCTTTAAACTGCTTAAAGTTTAAAATTCCGCCCAATGGAGCAAATTCCCAATTACCAAAATGCCCGGTTAGAATTAAAACGCCTTTCCCCGCTTCAGCAATGCTCAATACACGCTCATGGCCACGCACTTCAACTTTTTCACGTAATTTTTCCTCAGACATAAAGCGAAGCACACACATTTCTTTAAGGGATGTTGCAAGGTGTGAATAGAACGCCTTTGCCAGATGAATTCGCTGCTGCTCGTCTAAAATCTTGCCAAATGCCTGATTGATATTGTTTAAAATCACTTGCCGGCGATAAGGTAAACAATGATAAATTAGCCTGCCGGCCCAAGAGACCGGCAAGTGATTAATATAATTTACTAATTCAGACACAAGCTTTTATCACCAAACAAGTATTAATGCTTGCAAACCCTCTGTTGACTACCACAGCATAGGGTTTTGTGGGCGCCAAGGTACGGTGTTCTTTGCAAATGTTGAGGCCTTCACAGCCTTTTGCGGGCGAGGCAAAATTCGCTATACCGGGGATACATTGGGTGTGCAAAGCATACGTTGCCAATGCAGTATCCAATACGCCGGCAGCACTGAGAGTATGCCCCATGGACCACTTAAAAGAAGTCAGTGGAATATGGTAATCAGCAAAAACATTTTGGAGCGCATGCGCTTCGCTAACATCGGATTGTTTATTGCCATTACCGTGAGCAATCAAAAGGCCAACCTCTTCTTTACGGATTTCCTGTTCGGCGAGTGCAGCTTCCATCATAGCCGCCAAATGCTTGCCTTCCGCTTCCAGGGCAAATAATCCGGATGCCTCGGTTGCCCCTTTGCCACCCATGATCTCGGCATAGCAAGATGCCGAACGCGCACGAGCACTTTGCTCGCTTTCCAAAACTAATGCAGCGGCGCCTTCTGATAGCAAGGTCCCATCATGATCGCTATCAAAAGGCTTTAAATGACGTGCGCTTAATAAGCCTAATTTTTCATAATAAAATAAGCCCTGGGGTTCGGTTCCCAAATCATAAGCAACAACTACAGCGCGTTCCGCCTGCCCGCTTTTGATTGCATGATATGCTTCCAGAATAGCTTGCATGCCGCCGACCGCATGATTGGTGATGTTATGGTTGGGGCCTTTAAAACCATAGGTGATACCGGTATAAGCCAAGACATTATTCGGTAAAATGCGCAATAACCACATGGGATGCACTTCCCCGAAAAGTTGGCTTGCAAATTTTTGCATGTCCTTGCCAGACTTACTCACTAACGATAAGAAATCATATTGCTGGCAATATTTATTACCTGGGGAACCTACATAAATTCCTGTTTCATCATTAAATTGCTCCGCATCCTCCAGGCTGTCGCGATAAGTTAATAAACCGCTATGTTCCACAGCTTGGATGGCAGCATTCAAGCCGATGACATCCTGCCGGGAAATGACTTTTATTAATTTACGATCAGGAAGCATCTTTGCCGGTTGGAAATTCTGTAGCTCACCACCAATGCGATGGGTCCAGGAAGATAAATCCCATTGTTTGATGTCACCGATGCCTTGCTTGCCTGTTAAAATGGCATTCCAGGTTTGCTCCAAGGTCGCCCCTGAAGCGGTAAGCGCACCCAACCCTGTAATAAAGACACGTCGCGTATTATTCATGGGACGCTCCCTCAAATTCAGGATGCTTAAACAACAGACAGCTGTTGGAGCCGCCAAAACCAAAGGAGTTGGACAATACCACGCCCAAGGATTTTTCACGGGGGCCTTCTGTAACATAATCCAAATCGCATTCAGCATCAGGCGTGGTTAAATTTGCTGTCATAGGCACGTGTGCATGTTTAATCGCTAAGACGGATAAAACGGCTTCAAGAGCTCCTGCTGCTGCAATTAAATGCCCTGTCTGGCTTTTAGTTGAACTAACCGGCAAGCGATATGCCGTTTCGCCAAATACTGCTTTTATTGCATTGGTTTCACTTAAATCATTCATTTTGGTAGAAGTACCGTGCGCGTTAATGTAATCCACATCCGCCGGGCGAACCCCGCCATCCCGCAACGCTTGCTCTATTGCTTGTCTGGCGCCATCGCCATTGGGATGGGAATCTGTAATGCGGTAGGAACTGAGCGTATTGCCCTCTCCGGCTAATTCCGCGTAAATATGTGCCCCACGCGCTTTTGCTTTTTCCCACGCTTCCAGGATTAAAAAGGCAGCTCCCTCACCCAAAACAAATCCATTGCGTGTGCCATCGAAGGGGCGGCTTGCCGTTTGCGGTGTATCATTAAACGTAGACAAGGCACCCAATAAGCAGAAACTGGATAAGCCTAAGGGATTTATCATGGAGTCAAAGCCGCCGGCCAACATAAAATCAGCATCGCCACGCCGGATAACTTGCATGGCAAGACCTAACGCTTGCCCGCCAGAAGCGCATGCCGTATGCACGGAACTTGCATAACCCTTGATACCAAACTGCTGGATCAAGAGTGACAACCCTGAATTGGACGTGGTTTTGCCAAAATCGGTGAGCTTATGGAATTCCCGGGATTCCTGATGCAAGCGCTGCCAATCGATTTCACCGGTTGCTGCACATGCTTCTTGGAAACGATGCAGATAATCGTATTCTGCCGTCATCATGCCACTGCCAGTTACTACTCCCCAGCGGCAAGCCGTTTGTTCGGTAGGTAAAACACCCGCGTCGTTGAATGCCTGCAATGCTGCATCCAAAGCAAAATGGGTAAACGACATGGCAAAACGTGTGTGCTTACCGGTTAACTCGGGCGATGGAGAAAAATTTTTTACTTCCGCGGCAATGCGGGCAGGAAAACAAGAAGCATCAAATTGCTTTATTTCAGCGATGCCGGATTGCCTAGCCATTAAATTGTTCCAGGTAGAAACGACATCATTACCTAAAGGGGATACCACGCCGAGGCCCGTAATCGCAACTCGTCTTTTTTTCATACTACACCTCTGCAGTCAATACCATTTCCAAAACGCAAACTCGCTTGCCTGCCACTTCGCTGCGAAACGCAAGGATGAGTTCTTCTTCATCACGTTGCTTCACGCTCAGCTGACAAGCAATAACATCACCTGGCTGAACGAAATCATTCATTTTGATCTTGCGCATTTCCCGAACCTGATAGCCTTGTGTAAATTGGGCACGTGCAAGGAATTCGCGGGCCAGGTTTAGCTTGCACTCAAGCAATACCGTCATGGGCAGCACCGGCTTATTGGGAAAATGATCAGGAAAATAAGAGGCGGCGCGGTTAATGAATTTCTCGGCACATAATTGCTCGCCAGGCGTGCTGCTAACAATGCGGTCAAAAGACATGTTCGCGCACGAAATTTGTGCAGGCGCCGCAGGCAATATTTCAATCCCCGCCGGCGCAACAAGGGGCCAGTGGCCAGGCCTGTTGATTTCCGCAAACTGCCTGCGAACGCACTCCGGAGCAATAAAATCCTCCATCGGCAGCAACGGGCCTAAGGCATTTTCGATACGAAATACGATTTCATCACCCACGCGTGCCACGCTATGGTAGCGCACCGCAGCATCATCCAAAGCATCGATAAAGGATTCCAGCAGCAGGGTTTCCCCGACGTACACAGAACGATGCAAATGAGCGCTCGCCACTACGCCTGCCACAGGCCGTGAGGTAAAATCGTTGTGCAGCATGACATTCCATGCCGCCAACTGCCCCAAAGTTTCGCCAATCAGGGATGGGATAAAACACCATTTACCCTCACCGTCTTGGCAAAGGTAATGGTCGTCAAAGGTAACATGCTTTATTCCACATACATATTCAGCAGGGGATAATTGCAATATTCTGTCAACAAATAAGAAACGCATTAGGCCACATGTTCACGAGTTTTTTGCTCTTGCACCGCAACCACGATTAATTTACAAAAAGTTTCCACGGTAAACAGCAGAGGAATTTCACTGACTTTCATGTTGGGTTTAAAATGATCAGCCGGAACTTCGCTTAAATAATTTTTTAAAGCATTCATACCGGGCTCGGTGAGGACACCGCCTTTCTCAAATTCGTCTTCCGCCAAATCACCACGGGCATTTTTTTCCAATTGACCGCGAGGGATCTTAATGTCAAATTCTTTTTCTAATTGAAAGACCAAATCAAGGAAATCAATAGACTCTGCCCCTAAATCACCAATTAAGCGGCTGGTTAAGGAAATTTCATCTTCGTCAATGACCAACACATCAGCGATAATTTCCCGAACTTTGGGATAAACGCTTTCTACATTCATGTTATACCTCTGAGCTTACTAATCTTCAAATCTCGGGAGTATATCATAAGTTTCATGAGTGCAGCTATCATAACGCAAGAAAGTCTAGCCTATGATATTGTATCCAGCATCCACATAAATGATTTGTCCTTTAATCATTTCCGCTTCCGGCAAACACAATAAATAAATGGTATTGGCCACGTCTTCCGGCAATAAAGGGCGGCCTGCCAATGAATGCGCTTGGTATTCATCCAGTAATTGCTCACGGTTTGGAAAATGCTTTAAAGCATCCGTATCGACTACGCCAGCAGAAACGGTATTGACGCTGATGCCATCTTCCGCCAGTTCAAGGCTAAGCGAGCGCACCAAAGCTTCCAGCGCAGCTTTTGAAGCACCGATAAAGGCATAATTGGGGATAGCACGCGACGCACCCAAGCTTGATAAGGCAATAATACGTCCACCGCGCGGCATCATGGCGCGCGCTTCGCTTGCTAAATGGTTCAATGCCAAAGCATTGGTTTCCAGGCACCAGCGCCAATGTTTGGTGGACATTTTCATGGCGGGCTTTAACACGCCGCTAGCCGCATTGCTGATTAAGAAATCCAGCCGGGAAAAATGTTGGCGAAATTGCCCCATCAATTCCTTTACGGAAGCATGATCCGCCACATTGCCTTGAATGGCTAATGCCCGCCGGCCTAATGCCTGAATTTCGCCCACTAAGGCTTGCGCACTATCGGAGCTATTGTAATACACAATGGCTATGTCGCAGCCTGCTTTAGCTAATTTTAAGGCAGTTGCCCGGCCTATACCCCGTGCCCCACCGGTAATTAAAGCAACCCTATCGGCAAATAGCTGGTTCATCAGTCAATCTCTGCAAGAAAAATGCACAAGCTAACGCGATTCAATGCATCTGTCAATAAAGTTTGTTCTTACAGTAATTTTTCGATTTTAGCTGCTGCGCGTTTGCCTATAATTAATGTATTCTTTGCATTATCTGAGCATAATCATGAGCGCATTTAGCAAAACTGAAGCTATGGATCTTATGGCTGGACTCCAGCAGCAGTAAAAATTTTGTCAAACAGCACGTCACAACGCATGAAAAAAGCAATAACTCACTTAAAGCTGAACGTGAAAAACAAAGAGTGAGAAGAAAATAGCCTCAAACGAGAATGAAGAAAAATTAAGAATCAATTCCTTGAATTAAATGCAAGCTAGATTTTATTTATGCAATATATTTTGCAAGCGATTTATTTAGCTGTAATTTTTCATCATCTGCACAAAATTGAATAATTTATTATCATTGCAAGCGTTGCAATTAAACTATTCACACGTGGCTCACTATTGGGTAACCTTAAGATTATGCTTGTTTCTACATACCTATCTTTGTACCATCATGCCATGTTTTGCTAGTGTGAACCGCGGTAATGAAACAAACTTGGTCCCGAAGCGTTTTCCCCATTGCGGCTATATTTTCCTTCCGCATGCTTGGCTTATTCATGCTAATTCCAGTATTTACTATCTACGCCCCGACTTTGCAAGCGGCAACCCCCGCTTTAATTGGTATAGCATTGGGAAGTTATGGTCTAAGCCAGGGCATTTTACAAATACCTTTTGGCTTGTTGTCCGATCGCTTGGGAAGAAAACCTATGCTAACCCTGGGCCTGACACTCTTTATTTTAGGAAGCTTATGGGGCGCATTAACTACTTCCATCTACGGCATGATTGCGGCACGTATTTTACAAGGAATGGGAGCAATTGGCAGTGTACTGGTGGCGCTGCTGGCTGATTTGACACTGGATGAAGAACGCACCAAAGCGATGGCGGTAATCGGTGCGACCATCGGTTTATCATTTACGCTCGCCATGGTCATAAGCCCCGCCATCACGCGTTATTTTGGCTTATCGGGCATATTTTATTTCACAGCAATCCTGGCTTTTCTAGGCTTATTCTTGTTGCATGTCGTCATACCAACTCCCAAGAAGGAACCGTTTCATATCGACAGTGAAACTAATCCTAAATTATTCAAAACCGTTATCAGTAACCCGCACTTACAACGTTTAAACGTAGGCATTTTTTCCCAACATTTTATTTTAACCTCTACTTTTTTCGTACTCCCTTTGCTGTTGCAAGAACATATTGCGCAAGGCCACTTAACACAATCCTGGCATTTTTATTTACCGCTGATGCTATTCTCATTCATCGCCATGATCCCATTTATTGTTTTTGCTGAACGCAAACATAAATTTAAAATGATTTTTTTAGCTGCTGTGATATTAACGGCATTATGTCAAAGCATACTCATTCCATTGCATACCTCATGGTTTGCCTTCTGTACGGTAATTTTTTTATACTTTGTCGTATTCAATTTGCTTGAAGCCAGCCTGCCTTCGCTCGTTTCCAAACAAGCGAATCCCGAAAGCAAAGGCACCGCCATGGGTATTTACTCCAGCAGTCAGTTTCTGGGAATTTTTGTTGGTGGTGCCCTGGCCGGTTTCATATTTCAATGGGCAGGCATTAATGGCATATTCTTCATTAATACTTTGCTGGCTTGCATCTGGTTTATAGTGGCATTGCCCATGCAGCCTAACTTGTATCAAACTACCTTGCTTGTGCCTTTCCCTGATGAAAAAATAAGCAATGATTTAATCGCAAAGCTAGGCAAAATTCCAGGTGTGCACCAGGTTACCTTGGCGTCAGATGAACGCATCATTTATTTGCGAATTGATAAATCCCTCTATAAACCAGGCAGCGCGGAAAACTTATTTAAGGCTTGATTTAGTCGTTGTCCTGCGTCTTCTTACTCTACGCAAGGGCATAAATATTCAGTATAATGGCTTGCTAACTATCGCATAATGGAGAATTCAATGGCTCGCGGGATTAACAAAGTTATATTGGTAGGTAATGTCGGCACGGATCCTGAAATCCGCTACATGCCAAACGGCAATGCGGTCGCTACTTTATCGGTTGCAACCAGTGAAACATGGAAAGATAAACAAACTGGCGAAAAACAAGAACGCACCGAATGGCACCGGGTAGTATGCTTTAATCGTCTGGGTGAAATAGCAGGCGAATACATTCGCAAAGGCGCCAAACTCTATGTGGAAGGCAGCTTGCGCACACGAAAATGGCAAGATCAGCAAGGCCAAGATCGCTACACTACTGAAATCGTAGCTGCTGATATCCAAATGCTGGACAGCAAGAGTCCAGGTGCGGGAGCAAACAATTATAGTGAAGCACCTCCCATGCACCATGAAAATTCTCACACCCCGGTAAAACCGTCACAAAAAACCGCACAAGAAGCATTTGATGAGCTGGATGACGATATCCCATTCTAAAAGCCTGAGTAAAGTTTAATTATTTTATAAGCCCATGGATTTGGGCTTTTTATTTTAAAAATAGTATAAAATTACAAATATAAGCTTGCAGGTATTTGCTATCAAAACATGACAAGAAAGCCACATATGAGCAGTAAACAATCTCTATTAATTCGACTTTTATAGAATTTATTACACAAATCGCCAACGCATTTATTTACAATGATGAAATTTTATAAAAATGATTATTTTCGCTAGAATATGATTTCTGAATAAACTTTCATTTAATTTTCAATCATTGCATGGCCAGATGTTATGAATGTTTTTTGCCGTTGGATGGAATGCATTCAAAAATAATCATCAATAGCTATGCAAACATGCATGCCTGTCATTAGGTACGCGCAGTAAACACGAGAGCATTTATTTATGAAAAAAGCGGTTATTCTTTTCTCTGGAGGGCTCGATTCAACCACAGTTCTGGCTTTCGCTAAAAATCAGAATTTTGATTGTTATCCCATCAGTTTTAATTATGGGCAAAAGCATTCGATT
This sequence comes from Legionella septentrionalis, assembly GCF_003989745.1. Classification (GTDB taxonomy): domain Bacteria; phylum Pseudomonadota; class Gammaproteobacteria; order Legionellales; family Legionellaceae; genus Legionella_A; species Legionella_A septentrionalis. Next base: position 32,699 of record NZ_RZGS01000010.1, on the reverse strand, counting down.
GAGTTACAGGCAGCTAAAAATATTCTCCGGCATTTTGACATCAAGCAGCACAAAATCATTGAACTTTCACCAAATATGTTCGGCGCATCGGCATTGACAGAAGATACAATTACTGTACCTGCCTACAAAGAAGACCGTGCATCCAGCATTCCTATTACTTATGTGCCCGCGAGAAATACCATTTTCCTCTCTATCGCTTTGGGCTATGCGGAAAGCATCGGTGCTCAGGATATTTTTCTGGGCATCAGCCATGTTGATTATTCGGGTTATCCAGATTGCAGACCTGAATACCTACAAGCCTTTGAAAAACTAGCCAACCTGGCTACCAAAGATGCGGTGGAGGGTAAAAAAATAACTGTGCATGCTCCATTGCTCTATTTAAGCAAAGCAGAAACCATCAAGCTCGGGATTGCAAATGGTGTGGATTATGCTTTCACCGTATCATGCTACAATGCCAATCCTTCTGATTTTTCGGCATGCGGGTATTGCGACAGCTGCACGTATCGCAAGAAAGGTTTTGCCGAAGCAGGCATAGCAGATCCAACCCGATACGCCTCACATAATAAGCTTTAGTCTAAGCAACTTTTCAATGGATGATGTTAAGCATATTCCTTTGGCTACACCACATCGCAATCATAATAAAAGGCAAGGAGATAACAGTTGAACTTACTTGGGTGACAGAAGCGGCATGTTCCAATGTTGCTGTACCAGCTTCTGAACGCAGGCTTTACAAAAGAAACTTAAAACGATTTATAAAAAAACAAAAAAGCCAGGACAAGCCTGGCTTTTTACTACTGATTTTTATTCCTCAGTAGCTTCTGCTCTGTCTACCAATTCAACAATTGCCATAGGGGCATTGTCGCCTGGACGAAAACCGCATTTTAACACACGAACATAACCACCGGGACGCTTTGCATATCTTGGCCCTAGGGTTGTAAACAATTTGCCAACTGATTCTTTGCAACGTAAAGAAGCAAAAGCTTGTCTTCGGCTTGCTACTGAATCGGATTTTCCAGTAGTAATCAATGGCTCAATGTAACGACGTAATTCTTTTGCTTTCGGCAATGTCGTCTTAATCAACTCATGCTTGATTAAAGAACAGCACATGTTTGAAAACATCGCTTCTCTATGGCTGCTTGTACGACTTAATTTACGTCCGATATTACGATGACGCATAACAAAAACTCCTAAATTTATTCGCCAAGGTTCTCTGGCGGCCAATTCTCAAGTTTCATCCCTAATGATAAAGAGCGGGAAGCCAGAACATCCTTGATTTCGGTCAGTGATTTTTTACCCAAATTTGGTGTCTTCAACAATTCATTTTCTGTTTTCTGCACCAAATCACCGATGTAGTAAATATTTTCAGCTTTTAAGCAGTTTGCTGAACGTACAGTTAGCTCCAGATCATCCACAGGGCGTAACAGTATGGGGTCGAATTCATTACGCTCTTTATGATCAAGGCGTGACTCTTCAAACTTCATATCAACAAACGCATGCAACTGACGTTGCAGGATGCTGGCTGAAATTCGAATGGCTTCTTCCGGATCCAGAGTACCGTTCGTTTGTAAATCAATAGTTAACTTGTCCAAGTCAGTACGATTTTCCACACGCGCATTATCGACAAAATAAGCAACTTTACGTACGGGTGAAAAAATACTGTCAATTTTTAACTTGCCTACAGATTTCTTTTGTACTTCTTCATCCAGAGCATAGTGAGCGAATGTTTCAGTAGAGCGGAAACCTACTCCTTTTTCGACCTTTAAAGTCATATTGAGTTTTCCATTCTCATTCAAGTTAGCAATGACAAAGTCTGGATTTAATATTTCAACACCGTGAGTCAGCTGAATATCACCGGCAGTAACTTGGCAAGGACCTTGCTTGTTCAAAGTCAAGGTAGCTTCATGTCCGACGGAAATTTTAACAGCAACTTCCTTCAGATTTAGAAGAATATTCACTACGTCTTCTTGTACGCCTTCAATCGTGCTGTATTCATGCAGCACGCCTTCAATTGTAGCTTCGGTGATAGCACTGCCTGGCATGGAAGAAATTAAAATTCGTCTCAATGCATTACCAAGAGTATGCCCAAACCCACGCTCTAAGGGTTCGAGTACAATTCTTGAGTGATTAGGCGTCTCAGACTGCACTTTTAAAACCTTAGGGGTCAGCATTTCATTAATATCAGTATACATTCGGCTATGCCTCCAGTTTTACTTAGAGTAAAGTTCTACCACCAAGTTAACGTTAAAATCAGCAGGTAGATCATTCAATGTTGGCAATGACGTAAATGTACCTTTCAAAGAATTTGCATCTACATTCAACCAGGCACAAGGTGCACGCTGTTCAGACAATGCGATTGCAGCTTGAATACGGCCCTGATCTTTTGCTCTTTGCCGAATTGACACAACATCGCCTGCCTTAACTAAATATGACGCTATATCAACAATTTTGTCATTGACCAAAATAGCTCGGTGTGAAACCAATTGTCTTGCCTCAGCACGTGTGCTGGCAAATCCCATACGGTACACAACGTTATCTAGACGTCGCTCCAAAGCAATCATCAGGTTTTCGCCCGTGGCACCTTTTTGCCGGCTAGCCAGCTTATAATAGTTACGGAATTGCTTTTCTAGCACGCCATACAAACGTCTAATTTTTTGCTTTTCACGTAATTGCAAACCATAATCGCTTAAACGTGGGCGCTTATCACCGTGTTGACCAGGCAACTTCTCAGCTTTGCATTTTGATTTATAATCACGAACACCACTTTTAAGGAATAAATCGGTCCCTTCTCTACGTGACAATTTACACTTTGGACCAAGATATTTAGCCATTGAATACTCCTGAGTCTTTATACACGACGTTTTTTAGGCGGTTTACAACCATTATGAGGTATACCCGTTACATCGGTTATTTCTACGATTTTAAAATCCTGCGCTATCAATTCACGAATAGTTGATTCACGGCCAGGTCCCGGACCATGTACAAAAACAGCTACAGACTTCATGCCATATTCTTTGGCAGTAGCTGCTGCTCTTTCAGTAGCAACCTGGGCTGCATAAGGTGTACTTTTACGTGAGCCACGGAAGCCCGAACCACCCGCGGTAGCCCAACACAGCGCATTACCCTGGCGATCAGTAAAAGTAATGATTGTATTGTTAAAGGAGGCATGTACGTGAACAATACCATCTGATACTACACGTTTAACCTTTTTTCTTACCCTTTGTTGTTTTGCCTTAGCCATCTTAATTTCCTACGTGAAAAATCAAACCACAGTGCCTTTACGTCGACCTTTTCGTGTTCTAGCATTTGTCTTCGTACGCTGGCCTCTCAGTGGCAAACCTCTACGGTGACGTAAACCTCGGTAACAACCAAGATCCATCAGACGCTTAATATTCATGCTAATTACACGGCGTAAATCGCCCTCAACTGTTATTTTTGCAATCTCATTTCTGAACAATTCCAGTTGGTCATCACTCAATTGCGACACTTTTGTCGCAGGATCAATACCAACTTGTTGGCATAATTTAAGAGATGTTGGCTTTCCAATACCGTAGATCGATGTAAGTGCAATTACTATGTGTTTATTATCCGGTATGTTCACACCTGCAATACGAGCCATTAATTTCTCCGATCGTTATTTGCTCTGCCGAAAGGGACAGAAGAATACTAGTTTCATTAATTAAAATCAAGCTTGTTAGCCTTGCTTTTGCTTATGCCGGGCATCTTTACAGATTACTCGCACAGATCCACTGCGCTTAATAATTTTACAGTTGCGGCAAATTCGCTTTACTGACGCTCTAACTTTCATTCTTATTAACTCCAAATAAAATCATAACAGACCCGGCAATTTCGTGCCTTTAAAATTGGCTTTTTTCATTAATGAATCATATTGCTGGGTCATCAAATGGGCTTGTATTTGTGCAACAAAATCCATAATTACGACAACAATAATCAATAATGAAGTACCACCAAAATAAAAAGGAACATGCCATGTATACATTAGCAGCTGGGGCAACAAACAAACTAAAACCAAGTATATTGCACCAACTAATGTCAAGCGTGTCATGACCTGATCAATGTATCTTGACGTTTGTTCTCCTGGTCTAATTCCAGGAATATAAGCACCAGACTTCTTTAAATTGTCAGCTGTATCTTTCGGATTAAATACCAACGCTGTATAGAAAAATGCAAAAAACAAAATCGCAACAGCATATACAATTAAGTACAATGGTTGTCCGGGTGATAAAGCCATGCCAATGTCAGCCAACCAATCCATTCCCTTGCCGCGAGCAAAAAATTGAGCCAACGTTGCAGGCAACAAAATAATACTTGATGCAAATATAGGTGGAATAACTCCAGCCATATTAATTTTCAAAGGTAAATGGCTTGATTGCGCTGCATAAACTTTGCGCCCTTGCGTTCTTTGCGCATAGTTTACACGAATTCGCCGTTGTGCGCGCTCTATAAACACAACAAACCCAGTTACCAACACAACGATTACTGCTATTAATATCAAGGTTAATGCCTGCATTTGCCCTTCTTTTACTTGTTGCAAAACAGAAGCAATTGCACTAGGCATGCTTGATACAATCCCAGAAAAAATGATAAGAGAAATGCCATTTCCTATCCCTTTTTCGGTAATTTGCTCACCAAGCCACATAAGAAACATTGTACCAGTAACTAAAGTGACTACAGCCGTAAAATAAAAAAATAAATCCGGTTGCAATGCAATCTGCTGGCTGGCTAACCATCTTGCCATTCCCAATGACTGGAATATAGCCAAGAATAAGGTTAAATAGCGCGTGTACTGATTTAATTTCCGCCGGCCCGATTCGCCTTCTTTTTTCAATTGTTCCAACGATGGAACGACAACTGAAAATAACTGAATCATGATGGAAGCAGAAATATATGGCATGATCCCGATAGCAAATACAGTGACTCGTGATAATGCGCCACCAGAAAACATATTGAACAAGCCAAAAATAGTATTTTGTTGTTCGTTAAAGAAATTTGCTAGCTTTTGCGGATCCAGACCTGGAACAGGTATATGCGCTCCAAGTCTGTATACCAAAATCCCAATAACCACAAATAGCAATCTTGACTTTAGCTCAGCCAAGCCACCACGAGCTAGACCGGATGTTGCTTGTTTCTGGTTTTTCATAGTCACTCTTCTATGCTTCCACCCAGATCAGTAATTGCTTTACGTGCACCCTGGGTTACACGAAGGCCTCTAAGCTTGATAGCAGTGGTTAATTCACCAGACAAAATGACTTTGACATCCAATATGGACTTATTAATTAATCCAGCAGCTTTTAAGGCAGCCAAATCAATTACTTCTGCATCCAACTTAGCCAGTTCGCCTAAAGTAACTTCATCAATTGTCTTAGCAACGCGCGATTTAAATCCCATTTTGGGCAAACGGCGTTGGATAGGCATCTGACCGCCTTCGAAATTGATTTTGTGATAGCCACCAGCTCTGGCTTTTTGTCCTTTGTGACCTTTTCCGCTTGTTTTACCAAGTCCGGAGCCTATACCGCGCCCTAAACGCTTACGGCTAGTGCGTGCGCCTGGTGCAGGAGAAAGTGTATTTAACTTCATTATGCGCTCTCCTCAACCTTAACCAAGTAGCTAATTACATTCACTAAACCTCTAATTTGTGGAATATCTTGATGTATAGCTGAATGGTTCATTTTACGTAAGCCTAGCTGCCGAGCAATTTCAATATGTTTGGGCAGTCGGCCAATCAAACTTTTAACGAGTGTGATTTTAATTTTGTTATTGTTCATGATTAACCTGCCGTAATTTCTTCAACGGTCTTACCGCGCTTGGCAGCGACGTAATCCGGTGTACCAATGTTGGTCAGCGCACCAACTGTCGCACGGACAATATTGCTTGGATTGGTGGAACCAATGCTTTTAGCTAAAATGTTTTGTACGCCCAAAACTTCAAGAACAGCCCGCATTGCACCACCGGCAATAATTCCTGTACCTTCACTGGCAGGCTTCATAAATACTTTAGAGGCACCATAGTTCCAAGTTATTTCATGATGAATGGTTGTACCTGCAAGAGGGACATACACCATGTTTTTACGTGCTTGATCCATTGCCTTTTGAATAGCAATCGGAACTTCACGAGCTTTACCACGACCAAAGCCAACCTTACCCTTACCATCACCAATTACTACCAAAACTGCAAATCCAAAAACCCGACCGCCTTTTACTACTTTAGCAGTACGCGTTACGGATACTAATTTCTCTTGGTAGCCATCAGTTTTTGTTGATTCATCTAATGCCATAACCGTTCCTTAAAAATCCAAGCCCGCTTCACGAGCACCATCTGCCAGCGCTTTAACTCGGCCATGATATTTATAACCTGCTCGGTCAAACGCTACTTGAGATATGTTTTTCTCTTTGGCACGCTGCGCCAATAATTTGCCAACCTGCTGTGCTTGCTCGCACTTATTGCCTTTCAAAGTGGCTTTCAATTCTTTATCTACAGTAGATGAAGATGCAAGCACTTGATCGCCATTTAAGCCTTTTTCTACAATGAGTGCATAAATATGCGATGCACTGCGACGAACTACCAGTCTAGGACGGTTAGAGCGGGAGCTTTTAATAACAGCTTTTGCTTTAGCAGCTCTCCGTTCACGGGCTTTCAATTTTGTCATGATTTACACCTTATTTCTTTTTCGCTTCTTTGCGAATAATCACTTCACCAGCGTATTTAACACCTTTCCCTTTATATGGCTCAGGTGGACGGAAAGCACGAATCTCGGCTGCAACTTGTCCTAAAAGCTGGTTATTAATACCTTTCAGGATGACGGTCGTGTTGTTAGGCGTCTCTACAACCACACCTTCAGGCAGGTTGTAATCAATGTTATGAGAATAACCAAGCGATAATGAAACAGATTTGCCTTTAGCTTGCGCACGATAACCTACGCCTACCAGTTCAAGAGTCATTTCGAAACCGTCGGTAACACCTTTTACCATATTATTTACTAAAGCACGTGCTGTTCCAGCTTGTGCCCAAGCATTTGGGTCATTTGAAGCAGGTTTAAAAATAACTTTTTTACCATTTTCTTCAGTCGTTTGTACATCAACCAGTCGATTGCGATGCTGGGTTAATGAACCTTTGGGCCCTTTTACTGTTACTGTATCTTTATCGACTGTCAATTCAACATTGGCCGGCAGAACAATAGGGGCTTTTGCTACTCTAGACATATCTATCCTCGTTCTTTATTACGCGACTTCACAAATAACTTCGCCGCCTACACCACTCTTTTTTGCCTTAATGTGCGACATCACGCCTTCAGAGGTTGATAAAATAGCGATACCGAACCCTGGTACAGCAGACAATTGTTTTGCTGATTTATAAATCCGCAATCCAGGTCGGCTGATACGCTTAATTCGCTCAATAACCGGGCGCCCGTGATAATACTTAAGCTGCAAAGTAATTTTCTTAAGGTTATTATCCAAGGACTCAACAGCGTAGTCTGCTATGTATCCTTCATCTTTTAGCACTTTTGCAATTGCTTCCTTTAAGTTTGACGAAACTAACGTCACATACTGATGCTTTGCTTGCTGGCCATTCCTAATTCTAGTCAGCATATCAGCAACGGGATCATGCATACTCACAATCTTTCTCCAATGAATAAATGTTCTTACCAGCTGGACTTTCTGCCGCCAGTAACGTTTCCACTCATCAACTGCTGGCGTAGGCAAATTCTGCAGAGTCCAAATTTACGGTATACAGCATGAGGACGGCCACATTGTTGACAACGTGTACTAAGACGAACAGGATTCGAGTTAACCGGTAACTTGGCTAGCTTCGCCTGAGCTGACATGATTTCATCAAAATCAGTAGATGACTTAATGAGGTCTTTTAATTCAGCTCGTCGAGCTCTATATTTTTCTACTAGATGAGCTTTTTGATTCTCACGTTCTATTATAGATTTTTTAGCCACAGTTATACCCTTCTTATTTTCTATCTTTATCTTTTAATGGAAGATTAAAGGCCTCTAATAAAGCTTTAGCTTCTTCATTCGTTTTTGCGCTGGTCGTGATGCAAATATCAAGCCCACGAATACCATCAATTTTATCAAAATCGATTTCAGGGAATACGATTTGCTCTTGTATCCCCATGCTGTAATTGCCGGTTCCGTCAAATGATTTAGGATTTAAACCCCTAAAATCACGCACCCGTGGCAAAGCTACAGTAATCAATCTATCTAAAAATTCATACATGCGGTCTTTACGCAGAGTAACTTTACATCCAATAGGCCAGCCTTCGCGAATTTTAAAACCGGCGATGGATTTTTTTGCACGCGTAACAACTGGCTTTTGACCAGAGATTCTTGTCATGTCTTCGATTGCAAAGTTCATTACTTTTTTGTCGCCCACTGCTTCACCAACCCCCATATTCAGGGTGATTTTTTCAATTTTGGGGACTTGCATGACACTTTTGTAGCCAAATTTTTTCATCATCATTTCGACTACATCTTTTTTATAAAATTCTTTCAGTCTAGCCATTTCCATCACCTAATTAAACAAGGTCGATTACTTCATCATTTGATTTGAAGTATCTTACCTTGTATCGATTACCGTCTTTCTCAAGAAACTTGAACCCAACTTTATCGGCTTTTTTCGTGGCAGGATTATATAAAGCTACATTTGAAGCGTCTAATGGAGCTTCTTTTGCTATAATTCCACCCTTTTGGTTTATTTGAGGATTTGGCTTGACGTGTTTCTTAACGACATTAGCGCCTTCAACTACCAGCTTTTCCCCAACCACACGCAGTACCTTGCCTACGTGATTCTTACTTTTTCCGGCTGTCACAATGACTGTATCGCCTTTTTTAATGCGTTTCATAAACAATCCTCACAATACTTCAGCGGCAAGAGAAATAATTTTCATGAATCGCTCTCTTAGCTCGCGAGTTACTGGCCCGAAAATACGGGTACCAATAGGCTCATACTGGTTGTTTAAAAGTACGGCAGCATTTCCGTCAAAGCGGATTAAAGATCCGTCATCGCGACGCACACCTTGGCTTGTACGCACTACAACTGCATTCATCACAGCACCTTTTTTAACTTTGCTGCGTGGAATGGCTTCTTTAACACTGACTTTGATAATATCACCAATGCGTGCATAACGCCTATGCGATCCGCCAAGCACTTTGATACACATTACTTTGCGCGCGCCACTATTATCTGCGACATCGAGCACGGTCTGCATTTGTATCATTCTATTCTCCAGCTCTAAATTCGACCAGAAAAAGGCTGCTGATTATATCAGCCTTCTTGGTTTTTTAAAAGTAATCAAATTATGAATATTAAGAAATTACTTCGACTAGGACCCAGCTTTTCAGTTTTGACAGAGGTCTGGATTCACGAATTTTCACAATATTACCAATTTTACATATTTGATTTTCATCATGAGCGTGTAATTTGGTTCTACGCTTCATGATTTTTCCATATTTTGGATGCTTAACCGTACGTTCAACCATGACAACTATGGTTTTTTGCATCTTGTCACTAACTACTTTACCAATCATTGTTCTGGCATTTGATTCACTGTTTGACATATTAATTACCTGCCTTTTCAGTCATAAGTGTTTTAATTCTGGCAATCAATCTTCTTACTTTGGAAACTAAATGTGTCTTATCCAGTGTGCCATTAGCCTTTTTCATGCGTAAGTTAAACTGTTCTTTACGTAAAGAGAGCAACTCAGTCTGCAATTCATCAATCGTCATGTTTTTCAGTTCATTTATACTTTTCATCACATCACCTTGCGCTCTTCAAATACAACTTTGAATGGTAGCTTTGCTTTAGCTAAATCAAATGCTTCCATTGCAAGTTCTTTACTCACACCTTCCATTTCAAAAAGAACTTTGCCAGGCTGAATTTGAGCAACCCAGTACTCAACGTTACCTTTACCCTTACCTTGCCGGACTTCTAAAGGTTTTTGTGTAATTGGTTTGTCAGGGAAAACGCGGATCCAAATTTTGCCACCACGCTTGACATGACGAGTCATGGCACGACGTGCTGCTTCAATTTGTCTTGCCGTCAAACGGCCTCGTTCTACCGCTTTCAAACCAAATTCGCCAAAGCTGATCTTGGAACCTCTTAGTGCCAGACCACGATTTCGGCCTTTCATTTGCTTACGATATTTTGTTCGTTTTGGCTGTAACATAATTCAAATCCTCACTTCTTATCGCTGTCAGCACTACGGGTTTTTTGTGTAACAGTCTCACCCTTAAAGATCCAAACTTTGACGCCAATAATACCGTAGGTTGTTTTAGACTCAGCAGTGCCATAATCAATATCAGCACGGAAAGTATGCAAAGGAACTCGGCCTTCTCGATACCATTCACTTCGCGCAATCTCTGCACCACCCAAACGACCGCTTACGCAAATTTTAATACCTTTGGCACCAGCTTTTAACGCAGACGTAACAGCACGCTTCATTGCACGGCGGAACATAACACGTTGTTCCAACTGTTGAGCAATGCTCTCAGCAACAAGCGTCGAATCCAGTTCGGGTTTGCGAACTTCTTCAATGTTTAAATGTACCGGCACACCAAGCTCAGCAGAAATTTCACTGCGTAAAGACTCAATACCGCCACCTTTTTTACCAATTAAAACACCAGGACGAGCGCTATGGATGGTTACTACTGCATTATTAGCAGGACGCTCAATCTGGATGCGGCTGATGGCAGCTGCCATCAATTTCTTTTTTAATTGTTTACGCAAATTGATATCTTGATTCAATAACTGTGCATAATTTTTGCTTGCGTACCATTTTGAGTTCCAATCTTTAATAATGCCAAGGCGTATACCGATTGGATTTACTTTTTGTCCCATTGCTATTCCTCGTCAGACACTTTAATGGTGATGTGGCAAGTACGCTTGCTTATACGATTTGCGCGGCCTTTTGCACGAGGGCTAATACGTTTTAATGTAACCCCTTCGTCTACGCACACCATACCTACTTTCAGTTCGTCAATATCCGCGCCATTATTATTTTCTGCATTAGCAATAGCAGATTCTAATAATTTCAGCATTAACTGCGCCCCTTTTTTAGGGGTAAACCTTAGTACTTCCACTGCCCCTGAAACGTTCATATTACGAATCATGTCAGCAACCAATCTGCCTTTCTGAGCAGATAATGGTGCATTTTTTAATCTAGCTGTAACTTCCATCATTGCCCTCTTTACTTACCTTTGGCCTTTCTGTCACCAGCATGGCCCTTGAATGTGCGAGTCATGGCAAATTCGCCTAACTTATGACCAACCATGTTATCCGTAATGAACACAGGAACATGATCTTTGCCGTTATGGACGGCTATGGTTAAATCAATCATTTCTGGAATGATTGTAGAACGTCTTGACCAAGTCTTAATCGGCTTTTTAGATTTAGACTCAACAGCCGCCTCCACTTTGGTAAGCAGGTGATGATCAACAAATGGACCTTTTCTAACAGAACGTGCCACTTTTATATCCTCTTAACGAATTATTTTTTCTTGCGTCTTCTTACAATAAACTTGTCAGTCCGTTTATTACTTCTTGTTTTATAACCTTTGGTTGGTACACCCCAAGGAGTCACAGGATGACGGCCACCAGAAGTTCTTCCCTCACCACCTCCATGAGGATGGTCAACTGGGTTCATTGCAACACCACGGACGGTCGGTCGTACACCACGCCATCTCTTTGCGCCGGCTTTACCCAAAGAGCGAAGACTGTGTTCACTATTGCTTACTTCACCAACAGTAGCGCGACAAGCAATTAGAACTTTCCTCATTTCGCCAGAGCGAAGTTTAATAGTTGCGTAAGCACCTTCTTTTGCAACGATCTGTCCACTGCAACCAGCACTGCGTAACATTTGTGCACCTTTGCCAGGCTTGAGTTCAACACAGTGAATGGTTGTACCTACCGGAATATTTTTTAAAGGCAGGCAATTTCCATTGCTGATCGGAGAATCATCCCCACTTACAATCACATCCCCTTGCTTCAAATGGGATGGGGCAATAATGTACCGCCGTTCGCCATCTTTGTAAACAACTAAAGCAATTAATGCAGAACGATTTGGATCATATTCTATTCGTTCAACCTTGGCTTCAATCCCATCTTTATTGCGCTTAAAGTCGATTAAACGGTATTGTCCGCGAATACCGCCGCCAATATGGCGTACCGTAATTCGACCTTGGTTGTTGCGCCCACCGGTTTTATTCAGCTTTTCTGTCAATGCTGCGTGCGGTTTGCCTTTATGGATATGATGGTGAACAACCCGCAGCTCACTGCGCTTTCCAGGTGACGTAGGTTTTGATTTTAATAATGCCATCTTAATCTGCCTTTTATTCTGTTACGCTGAAGTCGATATCGTAGCCTGACTGTAAAGTAACAAACGCTTTTTTCCAGTCACTACGCTTACCGAGCATCTGTCTGAAGCGTTTTTGTTTGCCTTTCACATTCACCACAGATACGTTTTTAACTTTTACGTTAAAAATATGTTCAACAGCTTGTTTAATTTCATTCTTAGTAGCATTTTTAAGCACTTTAAAAGTAAACTGCTTAAAATGCTCAGCCATAACAGTTGTTTTCTCAGAGGTATGCGGCTCTCTTAGAACCATCATTAATCGTTCAGCATTCATTGTAACTGCTCCTCTAATTTCTTGATGGCATCTTTAGTAATTAAAACCTTTTCAAAGCGCAGTAAGTTTACCGGATCTAATCCGACAACATCACATACTTCATATTGAATGAGATTACGTGAAGCCAAGTATTCATTTTCACCGATTTCATCCATGACAATTAACGCATTTTCTAAATTAAGTTCCTTCATTTTTTGCATAAAATCTTTAGTTTTCAATGAAGGGCACTGAAAATCGCTAACCACTATTAAATTTTCTGTACGCTGCAGCTCAGAAAGGATACTGCGCATGGCACGCTTATACATTTTGCGGTTTAATTTCTGTGAATAATCACGCTTTTTGGAAGCGAAGGTAACACCACCACTACGCCACAAAGGGCTGCGGATCGTCCCGGCACGAGCGCGGCCAGTGCCTTTTTGATTCCAAGGTTTTTTACCGCCGCCACGAACTTCTGAACGGGTTTTTTGCGCACTATTACCACTACGTGCATTATTCATGAACGTTACAACAGCTTGGTGAACCAAACTTTCATTGTAGTCATAGGCAAATATTGCCTCACTAACGTCAAACTTTGCGTTTGTATCTCTTGTTTCTAATTGCATCATTGGCCCCTTACTTGCTTTTTAGTTGCGGGCTTAACTTCGACTCGGGCTCCCGGAGCACCAGGAATAGCGCCTTTAATTAAAAGCAAATTACGCTCGTTATCAACTTTTACTACTTCCAGCGATTGTATGGTGCAGCGTTTGTTACCCATTTGCCCAGCCATCTTTTTGCCTTTGAATACACGGCCAGGGGTCTGGTTTTGTCCAATTGAACCTGGGACACGGTGTGAACGTGAATTACCATGCGTAGCGTCTTGTGTGCGGAAGTTATGACGCTTAACCGTACCGGCAAATCCTTTACCTTTGGAAATTGCAGACACATCTACGAATTGACCTTCGTTAAATACATCGGCAACAGTCAAGCTTTGTCCCAGTGTGTACTGGTCAATATCATCCAAGCGGAACTCGCACAGCATATCTCCTGCTTCAACTTGTGCCTTTGCAAAGTGACCTGCCATAGCTTTGTTAACTCGGCTCGTTTTTTTTGTGCCAGCTACTAACTGTACAGCTGTATACCCATCAACATCGACATTTTTCAATTGTGAAACGCGATTGGCGTAAACTTCCACTACAGACACAGGAATAGATTTTCCTTCTGTTGTAAAAACTCGCGTCATACCGATTTTACGGCCTAATAAACCGATCGTCGTCATTTTAACACCTCTTTAAATATCCTGTGTCCACTTAGCTAATCATCAAGACTAATTTGAACATCCACACCGGCAGCCAAATCTAGCTTCATTAATGCATCCACTGTTTTTTCAGTTGGATTAACAATAACGACTAAACGCTTGTGGGTACGCAACTCGTATTGATCCCGTGCATCTTTATTCACATGCGGAGAAGTGAGCACAGTAAATTTTTCCTTCTTCATGGGAAGAGGAATAGGACCACGAATTTGTGCGCCTGTACGCTTGGCAGTATCAACAATTTCACGTGTTGAGGCATCAATCATTCGGTGGTCGAATGATTTGAGACGAATTTTAATGTTTTGATTATTGCTCATTTTCTCTTACTCAATAATTTTAGCGACAACACCAGCGCCTACGGTACGGCCACCTTCGCGGATAGCGAAACGCAAACCTTCGTCCATAGCAATTGGAGAATGCAAGCTAACAGTCATTTGAACGTTATCACCTGGCATCACCATCTCAATACCTTCCGGTAAATCACAGGTGCCTGTTACGTCGGTTGTCCTAAAGTAAAACTGTGGGCGATAACCATTGAAAAATGGTGTATGGCGACCACCTTCATCTTTAGACAACACATAAACTTCCGCTTCAAACTTCGTATGTGGCTTGATGGTGCCTGGCTTAGCTAATACCTGGCCACGCTCAACTTCATCACGCTTCGTACCACGCAGCAACACACCTACGTTGTCCCCAGCTCGACCTTCATCCAGAAGCTTGCGGAACATCTCAACACCAGTACAAGTCGTCTTAACTGTGTCACGTATACCAACAATCTCAACTTCTTCACCAACTTTGACAATTCCACTCTCAACACGGCCGGTAACCACAGTACCACGTCCAGAAATAGAAAATACGTCTTCAATCGGCAACAAGAAGCTCTTGTCAATGTTACGAACTGGCTCAGGTATGTAAGAATCCATCGTGTCAACCAGCTTCTCAACTGAAGGCACACCAATTTCACTGGTATCCCCTTCCAAAGCTTTCAGTGCTGAACCAACAATAATCGGAATGTCATCGCCAGGAAACTCATATGAGCTCAACAAATCACGGACTTCCATCTCCACCAGTTCCAGCAACTCAGCGTCGTCAACCATGTCTGCTTTGTTTAAGTAAACAACAATGTATGGTACCCCTACCTGACGAGCCAGCAAAATGTGCTCGCGAGTTTGTGGCATCGGACCATCCGCAGCAGATACAACCAAAATCGCGCCATCCATCTGCGCCGCACCAGTGATCATGTTCTTCACATAATCCGCGTGTCCAGGGCAATCCACATGAGCATAGTGTCGGTTGGATGATTCATATTCAACGTGGGCAGTAGAAATTGTAATACCACGCTCTCTCTCTTCCGGTGCCGCATCAATTTGATCATATGCTTTGGCAGTACCACCAAATTTCTTCGCCATAACCGTAGTGATCGCCGCCGTCAGTGTCGTCTTGCCATGGTCTACGTGACCAATCGTTCCCACGTTCACGTGCGGCTTCGTACGTTCAAACTTTTCCTTCGCCATCTTGTACCTCGTTAACTTTTATTGTTTCTTGATGATCGCTTCAGCAATATTTGCTGGCGCTTCTGCGTACTTAGCAAATTCCATGGTATACGTAGCTCGTCCTTGGGTTGCAGAGCGTAAATCAGTGGAATAACCAAACATCTCAGCAAGTGGTACTTCTGCACGAATAACACGACCAGCTGGAGACTCATCCATACCTTGTAATACACCTCTGCGGCGGCTTAAGTCACCCATTACATCACCCATGTAATCTTCAGGGGTAACTACTTCCACTTTCATAATTGGCTCAAGCAATATAGGGGTTGCCTTTAATGCACCTTGTTTGAAACATTGCGAACCGGCAATTTTAAATGCCATTTCACTTGAGTCAACTTCGTGGAAAGAACCGTCAAACAATGTTACCTTCACGTCTACCACTGGATAACCAGCAATAACACCGTTTTGCAATTGCTCTTGTACACCTTTATCAACAGCAGGAATATATTCTTTTGGAATAACACCGCCGACAATTGCATTAACGAATTCGTAACCTTCACCACGCGCCTTAGGCTCGATTTTAAGCCAAACGTGACCATATTGACCACGACCGCCTGACTGACGTACGAATTTGCCCTCTTGTTCCACAGCGGATTTTAAAGTTTCACGATAAGCAACCTGCGGCTTACCTACATTTGCTTCAACCAAAAATTCGCGGCGCATTCTATCGATGATAATTTCAAGGTGTAATTCACCCATACCTTGAATGATTGTTTGTCCTGACTCTTCATCGGTATGCACTCGGAACGAAGGGTCTTCCTGTGCCAGCTTACCTAATGCAATCGACATTTTTTCCTGGTCAGCTTTTGTCTTAGGTTCAACGGCAACAGCAATTACTGGATCTGGAAAGTCCATACGCTCTAAGGTGATGATTGAATTAGTATCACACAAAGTGTCCCCTGTGGTTACTGTTTTCAATCCAACGGCTGCGGCTATGTCTCCTGCCCTAACTTCTTTGATTTCTTCGCGAGAGTTAGCATGCATTTGCAACAAGCGGCCAATTCGTTCTTTTTTGTCTTTAACTGGGTTATAAACCGTATCACCTGACTTCAATACCCCAGAGTAAACACGGAAATAAGTTAACGTACCTACAAATGGATCGGTAGCAATTTTAAACGCCAATGCCGAAAAAGGCTCATCATAAGATGTTTTACGGAAAGCTTCTTCACCATCTTCATCAACACCCCGTACAGGAGGAATATCGAGTGGAGAAGGTAAATAATCAACCACGCCGTCCAACACGGCTTGTACGCCTTTGTTTTTGAAGGCAGAGCCACAAAAAACGGGGACGATTTCATTATTGATCGTTCTGCGGCGTAATGCAGCCTTAATTTCTTCTTCGGAAAGTTCTTCGCCTTCGAGGTATTTTTCCATCAACGCTTCAGAATCTTCGGCAGCAGCTTCAACTATTTGACTACGCAATTCTTCGCACTGTGCTCTTAATTCAGCAGGGATTTCATGGTATTCAAATTTCATACCCTTGCTTTCTTCATCCCAGTGAATTGCTTTCATTTTTACGAGGTCAATTACCCCTTTGAAGGTTTCTTCAGCACCAATAGGTAATTGCACAACCACCGGATTAGAGCCCAGACGTTCTTTAATTTGCTTGACCACACGAATGAAATTAGCACCCATGCGATCCATTTTATTTACGAAAACAATGCGTGGCACACCATATTTGTCTGCTTGCCGCCACACGGTTTCGGATTGCGGCTCTACGCCAGATACTGAGTCGAATACGACAACCGCACCGTCCAAAACGCGTAGAGAACGCTCTACCTCAATCATGAAGTCAACGTGTCCAGGGGTATCAATGATGTTAACGCGATGGCGCTTGAATTGGTTATCCATGCCAGACCAGTAGCAAGTAGTTGCTGCTGATGTAATGGTGATTCCCCGCTCTTGTTCTTGGGGCATCCAATCCATAGTCGCAGCACCCTCATGCACTTCACCCAGCTTATGAGAACGACCAGTATAAAAAAGAACGCGTTCTGTGGTGGTGGTCTTTCCCGCATCAACGTGTGCGGCGATGCCAATATTTCTATATAATTCTAAAGGTGTAGTTGACACGGATAACCTCTCTCATTAATTCCATCTGAAATGCGCAAAGGCTTGGTTAGCTTTTGCCATTCTGTGGGTCTCTTCACGTTTTTTCACGGCTGAACCTTTGCTTTCAAATGCATCAAGCAGTTCACCCGCCAGGCGCAACATCATGCCCTTCTCACCGCGTGAACGTGCAGCTTGAACAATCCAGCGCATACCTAATGCAATGCTGCGATCCAATCGGACTTCCACCGGAACTTGATAAGTTGCACCACCAACACGGCGTGAACGAACTTCAACGGTAGGGCGAACGTTATCCAATGCTTGTTCAAAATAACGTAAAACGCCTGTAGCAGAACTGCTGCCAGCATCGCCTTCGTCTTCATCCGATTTTTTAACTTTCTTCAGGCGCTCTTCCAGGATGGATAAGGCACCATAAATGATTTTTTCAGCAGTTGATTTCTTACCGCTGATCATTAAAACGTTAATAAATTTTGCCAACAATTCACTATGATATTTTGGATCAGGCAAAATTTCTCTTTTGGGGACTTCTCTTCTTCTTGGCATGTCTAAATTCCTAATCTAAGATTATTTCTTATCTTTTGGTTTTTTGGTTCCATATTTAGAGCGGCCTTGTTTACGATCATTAACACCTGACGTATCCAAGCTACCGCGAACCGTGTGATAGCGCACACCAGGCAAGTCTTTAACCCGGCCCCCACGGATGAGAACAACAGAATGCTCTTGAAGGTTATGACCTTCGCCGCCGATATAGGAGGTTACTTCATAGCCATTTGTTAACCGTACACGCGCCACCTTACGCATAGCTGAGTTAGGCTTTTTAGGTGTTGTTGTATAAACGCGGGTACATACCCCTCTGCGTTGTGGGCAAGATTCTAACGCTGGAACGTTACTTTTTCTTTTAACATCCCGACGTGGCTTTCTCACCAGCTGATTAATAGTAGCCATTTATTGTTAACTCCGAACTTTATCTTTAGATTATTTTCGTATGCATAAGGAGGCCGGATTCTATATAGCTCCAGCCGGTTTGTCAAGCCTAACCTGTATGCACCTGGTTTCAGATTATTAAATTTTGAGTTTCAACTTTGCCTTAATCGCTAAAGCAAAGCTAAATTTTGAGCTCGCTGTTTATTGCATGGATACACATGATACTTTGCTGCCTGACATTTGCATGTAAGGCAGCAAAACCGCTCACGAAAATTTAATTAAAAACTCCCAAAATTATCAATCTTAGAACCCTGTTCCCTCATCGCGATTATCTGCATTCAATGCTTCGCTTAATGCATGCTCAACATCGCTTGCAGTAACTGTGTGCGAAGATTGTTCCATAAGCGACCTGCGCTTGGCTTTACGTCCTTGATGATAAGCATATCCAGTACCTGCTGGAATCAATCGTCCCACCATGACGTTTTCTTTAAGACCACGCAAATCGTCAACTTTTCCGCTTACCGCCGCTTCAGTCAATACACGTGTCGTTTCCTGGAATGACGCCGCTGAAATAAACGACTCGGTAGCCAATGAAGCTTTAGTGATTCCAAGGAGTATCGGCGTACCATCTGCAGGCATTTTATTGTCTGCAACCAGTTTATCGTTTTCCTGGAGCATAGCCGTCTCTTCCACTTGCTCACCCACCAAGAATTTGGAGTCGCCAGCGAATGCAATGGTTCTTTTCCGCAACATTTGCCGCACGATGGTTTCAATGTGCTTATCGTTAATTTTTACGCCTTGCAGTCTGTACACATCCTGAACTTCATTGACGATGTAATTCGCTAATGCACCGACTCCCAAAAGACGTAATATATCATGCGGATTTGGAGGACCATCGGCAATGATTTCCCCTTTTTCTACATGTTCACCTTCAAACACAGAAATATGTCGCCATTTTGGTATCAATTCTTCATGAATTTGATTATCGGCTCCTGTAATGATCAGGCGGCGTTTACCCTTGGTTTCTTTACCAAAGCTAACAATTCCAGATATTTCCGCCATGACTGCCGAATCTTTTGGCTTGCGGGCTTCAAACAAGTCTGCTACACGCGGCAAGCCCCCGGTGATATCACGGGTCTTCGAGCGCTCTTGCGGAATACGGGCAATAACATCACCCACGCCAACGCGACTGCCATCTTCAAAGTTGATGATGGCATCAACAGGCAGGTAGTATTGAGCAGGAACATTGGTACCTGCCAAGAAAATATCATCACCCTCATCAGATACCAGCTTAACCATAGGACGTAAATCACGCCCGGCGATACCACGCTGTTTGGCATCAATGACAACAATGTTGCTAAGCCCGGTCAGCTCATCGGTTTGACGATTCATGGTCAAACCTTCAATCAAATCGACGAACTTCAATTTTCCGGCCACTTCTGAAATGACTGGATGGGTGTGCGGATCCCAAGTGGCAATGACTTGCCCTGCTTCAACCGGTGAGTTATCACGCACAGATAATACGGCACCATATGGCAGCTTGTAACGCTCACGCTCACGGCCAAACTCATCAGCAATGGTTACTTCCCCAGAGCGGGATACAGCAACTAAATTATTATTTTCATGGGTTACGGTCTTAATATTATGCAGCCTGATTATACCCTTGTTTTTAACTTGGATATTATTAGCAGCAGTGGCCCGTGATGCAGCACCTCCAATGTGGAAAGTACGCATGGTTAACTGTGTACCCGGTTCACCAATGGATTGCGCAG
Organism: Legionella septentrionalis; assembly: GCF_003989745.1. Lineage (GTDB taxonomy): Bacteria > Pseudomonadota > Gammaproteobacteria > Legionellales > Legionellaceae > Legionella_A > Legionella_A septentrionalis. Next base: position 12,449 of record NZ_RZGS01000010.1, on the reverse strand, counting down.
CAATAATCCCTACTGCTTCCCCAGTGTTTACCAAATGCCCACGTGCCAAATCGCGACCATAGCATTTAGCACACAAGCCAAAACGCGTTTCACAAGTGATAGGTGAACGGACATAAACTTGGTCAACACCTATCTTTTCCAAACGCTCAACCCATTCTTCATCCAGCAATGTTCCTGCCGTGACGATGGGTTCACTTTGGTGAGGCACATACACGTCGGTAGCTACCACGCGCCCTAAAACGCGCTCTTGCAAAGGCTCTACTACGTCACCACCCTCAATTAACGGCTGCATTAAAATGCCTTTTTCCGTACCGCAATCATCTTCAGTAATCACGACATCCTGCGCTACGTCTACGAGGCGCCGGGTCAAATAACCGGAGTTTGCTGTCTTCAATGCTGTATCAGCAAGACCTTTGCGCGCACCGTGGGTCGAAATAAAGTACTGGAATACATTTAATCCCTCGCGGAAATTCGCAGTAATCGGGGTTTCAATAATAGAGCCGTCCGGAGCCGCCATCAATCCGCGCATCCCGGCTAACTGTCTGATCTGGGCCGCCGAACCCCGCGCTCCTGAGTCAGCCATCATAAAGATTGGGTTAAATGAATCCTGCCGAACTGCTTTTCCTTCGGCATTGACTACTTCTTCGGTCGCAATTTTGGTCATCATCGATTTGGCGACCATCTCATTGGTACGCGACCAAATGTCGATGACTTTGTTATAACGCTCACCATTGGTTACCAGACCAGAACGATATTGTGATTCAATTTCCCGAACTTCATTGTCAGCTTGCTCGATAATATCTGCTTTATCATCCGGAATTTCCATATCTTCAATACCGATGGATGCACCGGCACGGGTGGCATATTTAAAGCCCATATACATCAATTGGTCTGCAAATATGACGGTTTCCTTTAAGCCAAAGTTTCGGTAACAGCTATCGACGACCCTGGATATGGCTTTTTTAGTCATCGGCTTGTTGATGTTGGAAAACGGCATGCCTTTAGGAAGGATGTCAGCAAGAATTGCTCTTCCAACCGTGGTATCAACCAACTGATAACCAGAAGGATGAACCGATTTGTCTACGGGCATGCGAATTTTTACCTTGGCATGGATATCAACATAACCATCTTCATAAAAATTCTGTGCTTCTTGAATATTGGCAAATATTTTACCTTCGCCTAAAGCATTTACGCGTTCGCGGGTTAAATAATACAAGCCCAGTACCACATCCTGGCTAGGAACAATAATGGGTTCGCCGTTTGCTGGCGACAAGATATTATTGGTAGACATCATTAATGAACGAGCTTCCAACTGCGCTTCAATGGTCAGTGGCACGTGCACAGCCATTTGGTCACCATCAAAGTCTGCGTTGTATGCTGTACACACCAGCGGGTGCAATTGAATTGCCTTGCCTTCGATGAGAACGGGTTCGAATGCCTGAATCCCCAAACGGTGGAGTGTTGGAGCACGGTTTAAGAGAATCGGATGTTCACGTATTACGTCTTCAAGAATATCCCAAACCACGGGCTCTTCACGTTCTACCATTTTTTTAGCCGCTTTAATCGTAGTCGCTAAACCACGAAATTCCAGCTTGCTGAATATGAATGGCTTAAACAATTCCAAAGCCATCTTTTTAGGTAACCCGCATTGATGCAAACGTAGTGTAGGACCTACTACAATAACCGAACGGCCTGAATAATCGACACGCTTACCCAATAAGTTTTGGCGGAAGCGACCTTGCTTACCTTTGATCATGTCAGCCAAAGATTTTAATGGACGCTTATTCGTTCCTGTAATGGCACGACCCCTGCGACCATTGTCCAATAAAGCATCTACTGATTCTTGCAGCATGCGCTTTTCATTACGGACAATAATATCCGGAGCATTTAAATCCAACAGGCGTTTCAAACGATTATTACGGTTAATAACGCGACGGTACAAGTCATTGAGATCAGAGGTAGCAAAGCGACCGCCATCCAAAGGAACCAAAGGTCTTAAATCCGGTGGCAAAACAGGAAGGACATTCATAATCATCCATTCCGGTTTATTTCCTGAATCATAAAATGCCTCAAGTAATTTGAGACGTTTGGTGATTTTTTTAATTTTTGTCTCAGAATTGGTAGTCGGCAATTCCTCACGTAGCGATTTAATTTCCTCTTCCAAATCGATTTGACGCAACAAGTCACGGATTGCTTCAGCACCCATGCGTGCGTCAAACTCATCGCCATATTCTTCCATCGCTTCGAGATATGCTTCATCATTGAGCAGTTGCCCGCGCTCAAGCTCAGTCATTCCTGGGTCAACCACTACGAATGCTTCAAAGTAAAGTACACGCTCAATATCTCTTAAAGTCATATCCAATAACAGACCGATGCGGGAAGGCAGAGATTTTAAAAACCAAATGTGGGCTACAGGACTTGCCAATTCAATATGCCCCATGCGCTCACGTCTTACTTTGGTCAGCGCAAGCTCAACACCACACTTTTCACAAATTACACCACGGTGTTTTAAACGCTTATATTTTCCGCATAAGCATTCATAATCTTTGATAGGGCCAAAAATTTTGGCGCAAAATAATCCATCGCGTTCTGGTTTAAACGTGCGGTAATTAATGGTTTCAGGTTTTTTGACTTCACCATAAGACCATGAACGAATTAATTCAGGAGAAGCTAACGCAATTTTAATTGCATCAAATTCTTCACTTTGGCCTTGTTGTTTGAGCATGCCTAGCAAATCACTCATTACAGGTGTTTTCTTCATCGATTCGTTGCCTAGATTAGCCAAGTTAATGCCTCCAAAAATGGTCAGTCAGAAGTAACATCATTGAGCACAGACAAGCGATTGCCGTGCTCGTTACAGTCGAATAAATACAGTTAGTCGTGTTCTAACTCAATATCAATGCCCAATGCGCGGATTTCCTTTAACAACACGTTAAAGGATTCAGGCATGCCGGCATCCATACGGTGGTCGCCATCCACAATATTTTTGTATATCTTGGTTCGACCGCTCACGTCATCCGATTTAACAGTTAACATTTCCTGCAGAGTATAAGCAGCACCATAAGCTTCCAAGGCCCAAACTTCCATCTCCCCGAAACGCTGGCCTCCGAACTGGGCTTTACCCCCTAATGGTTGTTGGGTAACCAAGCTGTATGAACCCGTGGAACGGGCATGCATCTTGTCATCCACCAAGTGGTTCAACTTCAGCATATACATGTATCCAACAGTAACCGGGTTGTCGAATTTTCTACCAGTTCGACCATCAATCAATGTTGTTTTGCCGTCTAAAGGTAAGCCAGCCAGCTTAAGCATGGACTTAATTTCAGCTTCACTTGCACCGTCGAATACTGGGGTAGCCATGGGAACCCCTGCCCGCAAGTTATTTGCCAGCAAGAGGAGTTCTTCATCACTCAATCGATCCAGTGCGACTCGCTTTTGTTCATCATGGTTGTAGATGGTGTGCAAATATTCTTTGACTTCTGCAATAGAACGTCTGCTGTCCAGTAACTCACCAATACGGTGGCCCAAGCCTTTGGCAGCAAGCCCCAAGTGGGTTTCAAGTACTTGACCAATGTTCATTCGCGAAGGCACGCCTAATGGGTTCAATACGATATCGACTGGAGTCCCATCTTCCATATAAGGCATATCTTCCACTGGTACTACAATTGAAATTACCCCTTTGTTTCCATGGCGACCCGCCATTTTATCACCGGGCTGGATACGTCGTTTCACCGCCAGATAAACTTTTACAATTTTTAAAACACCTGGAGCTAAATCATCGCCCTGGGTGATTTTTTTGCGATTGTCATTGAAACGTTTTTCTATTTCCTGTGCCAAGGATTCCATTTGTTTGGACAGTTGCTCTAGCTGTTGACTGCTAGCATCGTCTTCCAAGCGCACATCAAACCACTTTTCACGATCAGTTTTTTCAAGATAGCTTGCAGTCACTTTCGATCCTGGCTTTAAACTGCTAGGACCACCAGTGGCCACTTTATCAATAAGCAAGTTATAAACACGGTGATAGATATCTTCTTCCCGGATGCGGCGCTCATCAATTAAATCCTTACGAACCCGAGCCAGATATTCTTCTTCAATGCTCTTCGCGCGCTCATCTTTTTCAAGACCATCACGGGTAAAAATTTGTACGTCAATTACGGTACCATTCATACCTGAAGGCACGCGCAACGACGTATCCTTAACGTCAGAAGCTTTTTCGCCGAAAATAGCGCGTAATAATTTTTCTTCCGGGGTAAGCTGTGTCTCGCCTTTAGGAGTAACTTTACCCACCAGAATATCGCCAGCGCTTACTTCCGCACCGATGTAAACCACACCGGACTCATCCAGATTAGCAAGAGCCGACTCACCTACATTGGGAATATCAGCGGTAATTTCTTCTGTGCCTAATTTGGTATCGCGAGCAATACAAGTCAATTCTTCGATGTGAATGGTAGTAAATCGATCTTCCTGTACGACACGCTCAGAGATGAGGATGGAGTCCTCAAAGTTGTAGCCATTCCAAGGCATGAAAGCCACTAGCATATTTTGGCCTAAAGCCAGTTCACCCATATCAGTACAAGGGCCATCAGCTAATATATCGCCGCGGTTAATGCGATCGCCTTTTGCAACAATCGGAATTTGGTTGATGCAAGTATCTTGGTTTGAGCGGAAATACTTAGTTAAGTTGTAAATATCCACACCTGTTTCACCGGCGGAAGTTTCATCATCATTAACGCGAACCACAATACGTGCAGCATCGACCAAATCAATCACACCACCACGCTTAGCAACGACGCACACGCCGGAATCAGAAGCCACCGTGCGCTCCATACCAGTTCCAACTAGTGGCTTTTCAGCACGCAAGGTAGGAACGGCTTGGCGCTGCATGTTTGAACCCATCAGTGCACGGTTCGCATCATCATGCTCTAAGAATGGGATTAATGAGGCAGCTACGGACACGATCTGTTTTGGCGACACGTCCATATAATTGATTTTATCCGGCGTTGTTAATGAAAACTCATTTTGGTGACGACATGGCACCAAATCAGCCAGAATATTCCCTTCTTTATCGACAGGAACCGTAGATTGAGCAATATACATGTCTACTTCTTCGATGGCAGATATGTATTCAATTTCATCAGTTACCCGTCCATCTATGACTTTCCGGCAAGGTGTTTCAATGAAACCATATTCATTTGTACGTGCATATACAGACAATGAGTTGATAAGTCCGATGTTTGGACCTTCCGGAGTTTCAATTGGACAGACACGGCCATAATGAGTCGTATGTACGTCGCGTACTTCAAAACCGGCACGCTCACGGGTTAAACCACCGGGCCCTAAAGCCGATACACGGCGCTTATGCGTTACTCCAGACAATGGATTAACTTGGTCCATAAATTGGGACAATTGGCTTGAGCCAAAGAATTCTTTTACTGCTGCCGAAACTGGCTTGGCATTAATCAAATCCTGCGGCATTAAATTTTCGGATTCGGCCAGGCTTAAACGTTCTTTTACAGCTCGCTCGACGCGCACTAAACCAACGCGGAATTGGTTTTCTGCCATTTCACCAACGCTGCGTACCCGACGGTTACCCAAGTGGTCAATATCATCAACCATGCCAATACCATTGCGGATATCGATTAAAGTCTTGATAACAGCCAGAATGTCTTCTTTTGTTAACGTGCCAGGGCCATGATCATCCTTCCGGCCAACGCGGCGATTAAATTTCATACGACCGACGGCAGATAAATCATAACGCTCTTCAGTGAAGAACAAATTTTTAAATAAAGCTTCTGCAGCTTCTTTAGTCGGTGGTTCGCCAGGACGCATCATGCGATAAATTTCGACCAGCGCTTCCAATTGGCAAGAAGTGGGATCAATGCGAAGCGTGTCTGATATATAAGAACCATGATCCAAGTCATTGGTATAAATCAATTCAAAATCATGAATGCCATGATCAATGATGGAATCCAATAATTCGCTGGTAATTTCATCGTTTGCTTGCGCAATGGATTCACCGGTAGATGTATCTACAATATTTTTAGCCAATACCTTGCCGATCAAGTAATCGCGGGGAACTACAAGAACGGTCATATTGCTTTTTTCCATCATTTTGATATGGCGCGCCGTGATGCGACGGCCTTCTTCCACGATGACTTCACCAGTTTCAGGAACTGTAATGGTAAATGAAGCTATTTCGCCACGTAAACGGGAAGGAACCAAATCAATGTGGAATTCACCATTTTTAATATGGCAACCAGTGGTTTCAAAAAATTCGGCCAAAATGGCTTCAGCATCCAAACCAAGTGCGCGCAATAAAATGCTTACCGGCAATTTGCGACGTCGATCGATTCGTACAAACACGGCATCTTTTGGATCAAATTCAAAATCTAGCCATGAACCACGGTAAGGAATAATTCGTGCGGAATATAATAATTTTCCAGATGAGTGAGTTTTACCGCGATCATGCTCAAATATAACACCTGGGGAGCGATGCAACTGCGATACGACAACGCGTTCTGTACCATTTACTACGAAAGTACCTACATCGGTCATCAAGGGGATTTCGCCCATGAACACATCTTGTTCACGAATGTCTTTAATTGGTTTTGGCTCACCCGTCGCATCTTTATCTAAAACAACCAAACGAATCTTGACGCGCAGCGGCGCAGAATAAGTTAATCCACGCAATTTGCATTCACGCACATCAAAAGCTGGCTCGCCTAAGCTGTAACTTACGTATTCAAGTCTGGCGTTACCTGAAAAGCTGTGAATTGGAAATACGGATGAGAATGCTGCATGCAATCCTGTTTTATATTGTTCTGATGGATTGGGGTGCAGGAAATCATTATACGACTTTAACTGAATCTCCAGGAGGTTAGGGATTGCCATCCTTTCAGTTTGTCTACCAAAGCTCTTGCGAAATCGTTTTTTCTCAGCATGCGAATATTGATTGTTAGCAACTGCTTCGGCCATGGTGGTTCCTCTATAAAATATTGAAATCTTTAAACAAGTAAACCCAGCCATGAATCATGGCTGGGTCATCAATTTTTGACTTATCGGAGTTACTTAACTTCGACAGAAGCACCAGCTTCTTCAAGTTGTTTCTTAATGTCAGCAGCTTCTGCTTTAGATACGCCTTCCTTGACAGTTGATGGAGTACCTTCTACCAAATCCTTAGCTTCTTTCAAACCAAGACCAGTGATGGTACGGATAGTTTTAATAACACCAACTTTGTTATCGCCAAAGCTTGTCATAACAACGTCAAACTCTGTTTTCTCTTCAGCAGCAGTAGCGGCAGCAGCAGGTGCAGCAACGGCAACAGCAGCAGCTGCAGCAGAAACGTTAAATTTCTCTTCCATTGCTTCGATTAAATCTACTACTTCCATAACAGACATGTTGGATATAGCTTCTAGGATCTCATTTTTGTTTACAGCCATTTCTAGCTCCTAAGTTTAATAATTAGTTAAGATTAGCGATTAACTTGCTTTTTTGTCTTTAACCGCAGCAAGCAGCCTGACCAATTTGGCATGTGGCTCTGCCAGCGTGCGAACGAATTTCTCGATTGGTGCTTTCATTACATACATCAGCTTAGCAATCGCTTCATCTTTGGTTGGCAAGCTAGCGACAGCATCGAGCTGTTCAGCACCATACACTCTACCACCGACTGATAAGGCTTTGACTTCAAGCTTTTCGAATGTTTTGTTAAATTCCTTTAATAATCTTGCAGCGTCACTGGGTGCATCCAGTGACAAGGCGATAAATAAAGGACCAACCAACATGTCGCTCAGACAAGCAAATTCTGTATTTTCAAATGCCCTGCGGGTTAAGGTGTTCCTCACTACGCGAAGATATACCCCTGCCTTACGCGCTTCAGCACGTAGTTGGGTCATTTGATTAACAGTCAAACCGCGATAATCAGCAACAACTGCTGAAATAGCTTTGGAAGCAACAGCGGTTACTTCTTCAACTACAGCTTTTTTTCCAGCTAAGTTTAATGTCACGTTACTGACCTCCTAAATGCGCAAATCGAGGATTTGCCAGTTATGGTGGCCGTCTCAGAGTCATGGATCCCAGAGCCGGTTCACCGTCTGCGCAGGATATTAAGCGTTAGCACCTGCGGTCTTCGACGGCATGAACCGAAGTCTATGCCGTGAAATCTTTAAAGTGGGTGAATATTCTACACAGCAATTGATGCTGGATCAATAGGCAAGCCTGGACCCATGGTCGAAGACAAGGTAATTTTCTTAATGTAAATACCTTTTGATGAAGCGGGCTTTGCTTTTTTCAAATCAGCAATTAATGTCTGTATGTTTTCAATTAAGTCAGCAGCAGAAAAATTAATTTTGCCGACGGTGCAATGAATTATACCCATCTTATCGGTTCGATAACGAACCTGACCGCCCTTGGCATCTTTTACTGCAGCTTCAACGTTGGTAGTAACCGTGCCTACTTTAGGGTTTGGCATTAAACCACGTGGGCCAAGAATTTGACCGAGTTGCCCCACGATGCGCATTGCATCAGGCGTAGCGATGACAACATCAAAGTTCATTTCACCTGCTTTGATTTGCTCAGCCAAATCTTCAAAACCAACGATATCTGCTCCAGCGTCTTTTGCTTTCTTGGCATTGTCACCCTGAGCAAAAACTGCGACGCGCACGGTTTTTCCGGTACCTTTAGGAAGCGTGGTGGATGCACGCACAACCTGATCAGATTTACGTGGATCAACACCTAAATTAACGGCGATATCCAAGCCTTCAACAAATTTTTTACTCGCAAATTCTTGTAATAATTGAATGGCTTCATCAGCTTTATACAAACGGTTTGTCTGTATTTTTTCTCTAATTTTTTGTCGCTTTTTACTTATCTTAGGCATAATGCTTACTCCAAACCTTCTACTTCGATACCCATGCTGCGTGCTGTACCAGCAATGCAACGAACAGCAGCTGCCAAGCTAGCAGCGCTCAAATCAGGCTCTTTAGTCTTTGCGATTGCTTCAAGCTGTTCGCGATTAAGCTTAGCGACTTTATTGGTATTGGGTCTGCCACTGCCTTTTTGAATTCCAGCTGCTTTTCTGAGCAATACAGAAGCAGGTGGAGTTTTGGTAACGAATGTAAAACTACGATCACTATAAACAGTAATTACAACTGGAGTTGGTAATCCTTGTTCCATAGATTGGGTAGCTGCGTTAAACGCTTTACAAAATTCCATAATATTAACACCGCGCTGACCCAATGCAGGTCCAACTGGTGGACTTGGGTTTGCTTTACCGGCAGGAATTTGTAACTTAATATATGCTTCTACTTTTTTAGCCATATTACACCTCAATTTGGGTTTAACGCCATTTCAACAAAGTTTACTTTGGCTCCCCGGTTAATCAGGACTCATTAAGTCCCACACACAATTTTAAGTCTTTTCAACTTGACTGAATTCAAGTTCTACAGGGGTAGAACGTCCAAAAATAAGGACAGCAACCCGCAAGCGGTTTTTCTCGTAATTTACTTCTTCGACTACTCCGTTGAAATCAACAAACGGACCTTCTTTAACGCGCACCACTTCACCTGGTTCGAACAGTACTTTAGGTTTGGGTTTGGTTACTCCTTCTTCAACGCGTTGTAAAATTGCATTGGCTTCTTTATCTGAAATTGGAGTAGGTGTTTGACTGGTTCCGCCGATAAAACCAAGAACGCGCGGGATTGCACGGATCATATGCCAGGTTTCATCATCCATCACCATATTGACTAACACGTAACCTGGAAAAAATTTTCTTGTACTCTTTCGCTTTTGGCCAGCGCGCATTTCTACTACTTCTTCAGAGGGAACTACGACTTCGCCGATCTTATGTTCTAGATGATGGTGTGCAGCACGAGATTTAATCTCGTCCATAACATATCTTTCTCTCCCAGATTGAGCATGCACAACGTACCATTGTTTTGTTTTTTGCTCTTCCACCATTATCAACCCAAATGTGTTATTTTTCCAATTACCCACATCATCCCGGTGTCAATACCCCAAAGGATGAACCCTGTAACTGCCACCATGATCATTACTATCGATGTGGTTTGCACTGTTTCTTGCCGAGTAGGCCACACTACTTTTTGTAATTCAGTTTTTGCTTCTTTAGAAAAAGAAAATACTTTTTGCCCCTGCGATGTAAAAAAAGCCAAGGCAAATATCAAGACCAACCAACCCACCCAAATCAATGCTTTAATCGGACCAGAAAAATGAAAATAGTAGGTGCCAAAAAAGGCAGCTACTGTCACTAAAACAATGCCAATCCAGGAAGCTATTTCATGAGGCTGTATTCTAGACTTATTTATTTCTTTCATATTTGTATGGTTAGTTGGCAGGCCAGGAGGGAATCGAACCCCCAACCTGCGGTTTTGGAGACCGCCGCTCTGCCAATTGAGCTACTGGCCTAACAATCATTCATACTTCCTGTTGGGCAGGAAGTATGAAAACAAATAGTGTTGTTTTATTCAATAATTTTAGCAACAACACCAGCGCCTACGGTACGACCACCTTCGCGGATAGCGAAACGCAAACCTTCGTCCATAGCAATTGGAGAATGCAAGCTAACAGTCATTTGAACGTTATCACCTGGCATCACCATCTCAATACCTTCCGGTAAATCACAGGTGCCTGTTACGTCGGTTGTCCTAAAGTAAAACTGTGGGCGATAACCATTGAAAAATGGTGTATGGCGACCACCTTCATCTTTAGACAACACATAAACTTCCGCTTCAAACTTCGTATGTGGCTTGATGGTGCCTGGCTTAGCTAATACCTGGCCACGCTCAACTTCATCACGCTTCGTACCACGCAGCAACACACCTACGTTGTCCCCAGCTCGACCTTCATCCAGAAGCTTGCGGAACATCTCAACACCAGTACAAGTCGTCTTAACTGTGTCACGTATACCAACAATCTCAACTTCTTCACCAACTTTGACAATTCCACTCTCAACACGGCCGGTAACCACAGTACCACGTCCAGAAATAGAAAATACGTCTTCAATCGGCAACAAGAAGCTCTTGTCAATGTTACGAACTGGCTCAGGTATGTAAGAATCCATCGTGTCAACCAGCTTCTCAACTGAAGGCACACCAATTTCACTGGTATCCCCTTCCAAAGCTTTCAGTGCTGAACCAACAATAATCGGAATGTCATCGCCAGGAAACTCATATGAGCTCAACAAATCACGGACTTCCATCTCCACCAGTTCCAGCAACTCAGCGTCGTCAACCATGTCTGCTTTGTTTAAGTAAACAACAATGTATGGTACCCCTACCTGACGAGCCAGCAAAATGTGCTCGCGAGTTTGTGGCATCGGACCATCCGCAGCAGATACAACCAAAATCGCGCCATCCATCTGCGCCGCACCAGTGATCATGTTCTTCACATAATCCGCGTGTCCAGGGCAATCCACATGAGCATAGTGTCGGTTGGATGATTCATATTCAACGTGGGCAGTAGAAATTGTAATACCACGCTCTCTCTCTTCCGGTGCCGCATCAATTTGATCATATGCTTTGGCAGTACCACCAAATTTCTTCGCCATAACCGTAGTGATCGCCGCCGTCAGTGTCGTCTTGCCATGGTCTACGTGACCAATCGTTCCCACGTTCACGTGCGGCTTCGTACGTTCAAACTTTTCCTTCGCCATCGGAAAATCTCCCCCGTTTCATTAGTTAATCATTTTATGGTGCCCACAACTGGACTCGAACCAGCGACCTCTTCCTTACCAAGGAAGTGCTCTACCGCCTGAGCTATGTGGGCAGTTACACAGCAGACTATGTATTATCGTTTTAAAACTATCCTTTGCTTATAAATTGGAGCGGGTGATGGGAATCGAACCCACACCATCAGCTTGGAAGGCTGAGGTTCTACCATTGAACTACACCCGCTACATGGTGTTTATACAGCTTCAAGCCATGCTTTTCGCTACAAAACTCCTATCCACAAACATTGGTGGAGGGGGAAGGATTCGAACCTTCGAAGGCTGAGCCGTCAGATTTACAGTCTGATCCCTTTGACCGCTCGGGAACCCCTCCAAAAAAACGCCATTTTCTTTCATGGAACAACTAAAGTCAATAGCTTGATCTGAGGTATTATCTAGATGGTGCTGGCACCAGGAGTCGAACCCGGGACCTACTGATTACAAATCAGTTGCTCTACCTGCTGAGCTATGCCAGCAAAAACAATAAGCTGTTAACAAATTTCAGGTAATAAAAATGCTTCTATTTAAGAAGCATTTATTATCTCTTTGTCAATCATTTGTTAGCATGCTCTTTTAGCCAACTTCTAGATTTTTGACTATTTCATTTAAAAAAAGCCCTGGCGATGACCTACTTTCACATGGGGAGACCCCACACTATCATCGGCGCGAGTTTGTTTCACTTCTGAGTTCGAGATGGTATCAGGTGGTTCCAAACGGCTATAGTCGCCAG
>NZ_RZGS01000001.1 GCF_003989745.1 Legionella septentrionalis | reverse complement strand
TTTAAAATATTTAATATCTGATGCTCTGTAAATCGGCTGCGTTTCATCGTTTCTCCTCCTCTTGCCTATTATGCCGGAGAAACTCTAGTTTTAAATGGTGCTATTTTACGGGAGGGTTACAACTGCAACATTTAATACTTAGGAATTTAGGCAAGCTTGGATGATTTTAAGCAGAAATACAATTACTTAGGATGTTTACAAGCTACCAGGTAAATTGCATGACTTTAATATAAAGCAATATTTTGAGTTTTATTCACCAAACCAAAAATATTTAATAATTTCACTTGATGGAGCGATGAAAAAAGTTCTAAGATTGCCCAAAGGAGCCAAGCTCAGCTGGTATAGTAAAAATTCAAAAATTCTTCATCATTTCTCTGGGCACACTTAAACGAAATTAATGTCGCTTCTGTTGGGGAATTCGGACTCTAGATGCCTATTAAAATAGATTTAGACCATCCCATTTTTATTTTGAAAGACAAAGTAGAAGAAGCGAGTTCTTTCTTATTGGAAACCTTTGGGTTTAATTATTTTCAATATCTTCGTTGTTATGCGGATGGTTCAATAAACTGTTTAACGAATAATCCAGGCTTGTTTGCACATACTAAAGACTATCATGATCAACCCATTGTCTTTTCTTCTTTTGAAGAAGAGCATGAAAATGTGCCTTTCTACTGGTTTCTATGGGATGAAGCATTACCTCCAACAGCACCCTTACAACTGGCCAGAGAGAAATTTAATTTTCATAATGGCTTAACCTTGGTGCGACGTACTAAAAATTATTATGATATGATCGCTGTCGCCTTACCGCATGAACATTTCAATCCTGGTTCGTTTTATCTAAACAAACTAAAAGTCATAGAACAATTCATTTATGACTTTGATAAACAAAACAAAGATTTACTGCACATTATGGACAAGAGTGCTATTGCTCTACCGAAAGCCTATAGGGATGTAAATTATCAAGGCATGTGCTTAAGCCAGGGAAAAATTAAAGTTACAGGCAAAGCAGGAACCACTTATCTGACAACACAAGAATTGGCCTGCCTACAATTTGTTTTGCAGGGCTTTTCCTATAAACAAATTGCGCACATACTAGAAATCTCCTCACGAACGGTAGAAACCTACCTTAGCAGAGTAAAACAACGCACTGGTTACGTATCTTATGCTGAACTTGAAAGGATGATGCACCCTTAATGTCCGGGCATATTACGGACAGATTCACCTTCTAAAACCTTTTATAATCACCTCAACTTTTATTAATATGGAGATGTCATTATGAAAATAACAGAAAAGCCTACTGAACAACTGTTTAGACAATTTTGCGAAGGTTATAAAAAGCGTGATTTGTCTTTTTTATTGAGCTTATTTACCAAAAACGCAAATCTATGGGGTTCCGGGCTTGATGAATACCGCGAAGGCTTAGAGGAAATTGAAATGCAATTACTCAGGGATTGGAGCCAGTCAGAAAATGGTGAAATTGAAATCATAAAATTTGTCCCTACCCCACAGGATGCTTTATGGACTGCCGCAATTTGCAATGCTCACATAACCATTGATGGTACCAAACATACTTTTGCACATTTACGAGGTACGTTGATTGCTGAAAAAGAAGATGGTGTTTGGAAAATTGCACATACACACTGCTCTTTCCCTGATTATCGCAATGCGGAAAACGCTTCTTTCCCAGTGAATAATTAAAAAATACTTACAATCTATTCCTTTGATTAAATCATTGCCATTACTCTACAGTGTGGCAATATGCGTCTAGATTATGAAACAAGGTCCCACATGATTGATAAAAAAAATCTCATGCTATTGGTGATGGTCGCCATTATGTATACAACAGTATGCATGGAAACCGACATTTATGTACCTGCTTTCCCAGACATGAAACTCTTTTTCCATAGTACTGCGGATGCTATTCAAAACGTATTAAGCATCAATTTTGTGGGTATTTTTATTGGTAGCCTGCTGTTTGGCCCTCTTTCCGATGTGTTTGAGCGAAAAGGCATACTACAACTTGGGCTTGGATTATTAACCTTAGCCAGCTGGGGTTGTCTTTGCACAACCGATTTTGATATTTTTCTTCTCTGCCGTTTAGGACAAGGAATCGGGGCTGCAGCGCCGATGGTAGTTACTTTTGCCATGCTACTGGAATCATACCCTCCGCAAAAGGTCGCTCAATTGTGTGCGGGCATGAATCTTTTTATTGCTGGTGTCATGGCAGCAGCTCCGATTTTGGGCTCCTTTTTGAACATTTATTTCGGTTGGCAATCCACTTTTTTACTGATTGCCATTCTCACCACTGCCTCTCTGGTTGGGAGTATACTTTTCATTGATGAAACCCTTCCGAGTGGTGAACGCAGCGCCCTATCCATCCCCAGCATTCTCAAAAGCTATGGTATCGTGCTAAGCAGTTTCCCTTATATGGGTGCTGCGTTAGTATGTTATATCCTTTTTAGTACGCTTATTTTATTTACTGCAAATCTTTCTCTTATTTTTATCGACTTTTTGGGAGTTTCTAAGACTAGTTACGGTTTTTATCAAGCCATGGCGCCGGGATCTTTTGCCTTATTTTCATTCTTAAGCATTGGGATCATTGAAAAATACGGGATGAATAAAACAAAATATATGGGGCTAATCACTAGCAGTCTAGGCGCAATATTATTACTGCTTGCCTGCTATACAACGTCCAATCCATTTTTAATTTGTGTAGCAATGGTTATTTTAAGCGCCGGTATTACCTTAGCTGCCTCTATTTACGGGATACAATCTGCGAATGTGTACCCGGAAATGCGTGGCATTGCAACAGGTATGAGTAATGCATTACGTTACGTCGTCATCGCTGTAATGGTTGGGCTTGGTATGCATGCATTCAATGGCTCAATAAGGCCTGTAGCATGGTTGATCAGTGGAGCAATTATCGTCGCTTGCATTTTGGCAGCAGGATTAGTACGAAAAAAACCTGGGCATACAGTAGAGGAAGTAGCGCTTCTAGAATAGCCACTCGTTCAATTTTAGCAAAATCCTCTGGGTAACGAACACGCGTGGTACCTATAGGTTGCTGGTTAAAAGCAAGAGGTAATGAACGCTACTTAAATCGAGCCCATCGACTTCCTCAGGAATGGGGACGTGTTACCTTTCTACAAATACTTGATGCCGACTAGCAAATCACATTTGCATATCTATACCAGCAGAAACCTTTTTTATTAAAGCATTGCCATTTGCATTCATTCATATACCTCTTTTCTAGCATCATTGCTGAAACTCAAACTTAATCTAGCAGGACCATCGGGTGCAAGTGCATCTGGCCACCATTTTATTCCATGCGGCTTCACAAACCACTGGCAGAGCAAATTAAGATTCGCTGTTACCAATGGCTTGAACATGAATTGCCTATTTAAATATTCTGAGCGCTCCAATTTGCCTGTCCCAATAGCCAAAGAATAAATGGTTAATATCTTTGGCAAATATACCGAAACTGCGGCAATCCTCTCTTGCACAATAATAATCTATGCTCAAAGTATTATCTTTTATGAATGTAAGGCCAGGTCTATGCAGGCGATGATACTGGAAGCACCCCGGCAAAAATTAAAGTATGCTGAGGTGGAAAGACCGGAAGCAAAAGAAGATGAAATTCTGATTAAAGTCAGTGCATGCGGCATTTGCCGCACGGATCTGCATGTGGTCGATGGAGAATTAAATCAGCCAGCCTTGCCCCTTATTCCTGGCCATCAGATCGTTGGAACCATTGCGAAGATGGGAAATAAAGTGACTGGTTTTAGCGTCGGGCAACGCGTCGGTGTGCCATGGCTTGGTGGAAGTTGCGGGGTGTGCAGATTTTGCCGCAGCGGGCGGGAAAATCTTTGTGATGCTGCCCGTTTTACGGGTTATCAAATAAACGGAGGTTTTGCACAATATACAGTTGCCAATTATCGTTTTTGTTTTCCCATACCAGAAGGCTATTCTGATTATCAGGCGGCTCCTTTATTCTGTGCCGGTTTAATTGGGTATCGTGCCCTGCTAAAGGCAGGAGATGCGCAACGATTAGGCATTTATGGATTTGGTGCAGCAGCTCATATCTTAATCCAAATAGCCCGCAAACAGGGGCGGGAAATTTACGCATTTACGCGCCTGGGAGATAAAGCCGCGCAAACTTTTGCTTATCAATTGGGTGCTAAATGGGCTGGCGCTGCTGAGACAATACTTGCGAAACCTTTGGATGCTGCCATTATTTTTGCCCCGGCAGGGAAGCTTGTCCCTTTGGCTCTGCGCAATATTGTAAAAGGCGGTACTGTCGTTTGTGCGGGGATTCACATGAGTGATATTCCAAGCTTCCCATACGCCATTTTGTGGGGTGAGCGCACTTTATGCTCTGTAGCCAATTTAACGATAAAAGATGGTAAAGAATTTTTAACCTTGGCGCCATCGATTCCGGTGAAGACAGAAATCCATCTTTACCCTTTGCTGCATGCCAATGAAGCTCTCGATGATCTTCGCCATGGCCGGTTTACCGGAGCTGCAGTCATTGTAGTGGATTGACTTGCGCAGCCTTTGTGCCTGTCATGGCTATTAAAACTAGCAGGCTTAAGTTATTTGCAGGTAAGCTTTTACAAATAATTCATATAAGAACTAACCAATAAAAAACTTCGTTCGCTGCTCACATCATATATTTTGTTACTTCGTCAAGACTGTTTTTTTTGTTTTTATTTAGTTACCATCTACGCTCTGCGAAAAGAGATCCGTATGAATTTATTTGTGGATAATTTTTTTCTCATGCCGCGCTTTCTGCAAAACACCTTGTTTTAAATTTTTAAACCCTCAGTAAATACAAGGGGCATGGCGTATTTTCTTTTTTCATTGGGGAAAATGGTTATCCACAAAATCTGTGTATAACTCTGTGAGTAGAAGATTAAAATCCTTGAAAAAGAATCCTCTGGTTAGATGTACAATAATTTTTCATCTCTTGCCAAGCTTATATGTTAAGGGAAATAACGGTTTCGTCTTCTTTTTCAGCACACATTTGCAGTAGTCTTGGGCTGGGGGCTTGCATAAAGCTGAAAGGCTGTACCTGGGAAACAGGGTTATCATTTGGCTTTAATGCCTGCAATTGTTTTAATTCTTCATGGTATTTCTTAAGAAATGTTTCATGATTTGAATTTAACTGCTCATAAAGTGTCCCACTCTCTTGCAACTGTTTTTTGATTACTGCCAATTCTTGTTTAAGCAAAATATATTCTTCAGATTTTTTAATTGCTTCTTCCGTACCATGGTTTACAAATTGCTGCAATTGCATAACAAACATTTGTTTATGCTCATTATCTTGGATGTAAGCATCCGATATCTCACCCGCAATCCCCCTCAATTGACTGTTTATTTCCTTTAAATTTTCAATTTGCTTCGCTGTTTTTGTTTTAAATTCTTCCAATCTTGCCAATGACTGTGAATATGCTATTTTTAATTGCGTAAATTCACCCTGAACTTCAGCCAAGCCCTGCACGTCTTGCGACAGCAACTGCACTTGTTGCGTTAATTCTGCAGTGGAACAGTTTAACTTTTCATTTTCCCGCTTAAATTGCTCAACTTCCTGGCTCAGTTGTATTTTAAGCTGTTGTAAATTTTCAATAATCCCACCTAAAACTCCTACTAATCCAAAAATGCCTTTCTTAAGACTGTCTTTGGATATCCTCGCGCTTTCATAGTGCTCATCAAAGATATAACTGATAATCCCATATGCCACTGCAGAAACCACGGTGATCAAAATGAGCGGCAACAAATGCCCCAAAACTCCCAATGCCAGCAAAGTCCCGAAAAAACCAACCCCAGCCAGAATTTTTTGCCAAAGAGGCACCTCACCTCCCCAAAAATTGGCCCACCTGCCTATCATGCTGGAATTATGGTAAGTAGTATCGATCATTGCATCAAGATGCTTTTTTATGTTGTGAATTTGTGAATGCACTTCTTCCATTTGTAAATCCTTCTTGGGAATAGAAGTAGTAACCTCAAAATCAGCAAGCACAGTTTGTACCATATATTTTTCCCTATTCGTCAAAAGCAATTCCTTCATGCCTGCCAAAAGCAAGCAAACGCGGCTAACTTAAATTTTCAGCTGGCAAAGCTTTGCTTTATCGTTGCACGTATCAAGTTTTATTCTTTTCATTCCGCCATCTATTTACTAAGATGCAAGCATTAACCCTTTTTCCGTAAGCAATGCATGCTTAACCGCTTGTTTTAACTAAAAATATCTTCTTACAGTTGCCAGTATTCAAAATGTGGAATTATAAGCACACAATAGCGGATAAGCCCAGTGCTGCAAAAATCTAAAGGGGAGTGATTTTACTTTTTGCAGCCAATACATGGCTGGTTTTTGCAAGATGGTGAGCAAGAGGCAAGAAACAAAGTTTGTGCCCATAAGCATACAGGCACAATTCACCTTGGGCAAAAGTGCATTAAACTCGCTTACAGCGACGAGTCATGTTCATCCATCATATAGGCAATGATATCGCCGGGCTGGCAATTTAAATGAGCGCAAATTGCTTCCAGTGTCGAAAAACGCAGCGCTTTTGCCTTGCCATTTTTTAGAATGGATAAATTAGCTTCGGTAATTCCTATGGCTTCTGCCAATTCTTTCAGGCGACATTTCCGCTTGGCCATCATCACGTCTAAATTAACAATTATTGGCATGACACATCCTTAAATTGTTAACTGAGAATCAGTTTTTAATTGATTGGCTTCTTTAATGATCCAGGAGGCTACCAAAATAATACAAGCCGTTAACAAAGTAGCAATATTGGTGGTGCCCAGCGTTACGCTTATAACCCGCTCGCCTGTCTGATTATTAAAACTCAGTGCCGCCGTAAGCATGGGTTGATAAATTAATTGCACCAGCTCCCCCAGTATCATGTAAATTCCTATCGCTCTGATTAATTTTATATTTTCTTCTTCAAACAACTCTCCTCTTTCATACAAGCCAAATAATTTGGCCAACTTATTGCAAATGAGTACGGTGATCGACAAGGGCAATAATTGAATCATTAAAATGATAAAGCGATGGATGAGGGAGTAATGAGAAGTACCTTGTATATGCTTGGATGATATCATCGGCGACCAGGCTCCCCACTCAATGATACGCTCTAGGTGAAAAAGAATAAAATAAGCGGAAGTCAGAGGGATAGCCCAACAAATGAAGGTAAAGAAAAGACGCAAAAGGCGGCTGGTCCGTTGTATTTTTTTCATGGCAATTCCTTTAAATTAAACACCACCGTATTATAAATAAAAATTATCGTTTATCAATAAAAAATTATTCTAAAACGCTATTTCAAAGCGATCTTTGCCAAAGCTTCATGATAATTTTCATAACCTGCCTGCAATTAAAGAAAAGTGCGAAAGCCGGCAATTTCATTTAAAATGCCAGTTCCTTATTGTGGCCACCCCAACATTATTACAATGGCAGTCTGTGTCTCGAACTGAACGATTATTTGCTTTAATTCAACTTTTACGCTGTCACCGGCTTCCAGTGAGTGGGGCAATTCTTGCTGAGCGATTAGGCGTAAGCCTGCGTACGCTTTACCGGGACATTGCTACCTTGCAAGTTTTTGGTGCTCCTATCGAAGGCGAGCCTGGCATGGGCTATGTCTTGAAGCCAGGATTTATGCTACCCCCTTTAATGTTTTCAGAAGATGAAATTGAAGCGATTGTTCTGGGAGCGCGTTGGGTTACCAAGCGCGCTGACTCGCAATTAAAATTTGCGGCGCAAAACGTATTGGCAAAAATCGCAGCCATCTTGCCTGCAGAATTACAAACCCAGCTGGAAACCTCAAGTCTTTTGGTTCCTCCCGGACAACACCAGAAAAGCAAAGACACTGATTTGATTCTTATCCGTCAAGCGATCCGGCGCGAACGCAAATTAAAACTGTACTATCAAGATTTACAAGGCAACTATTCCGAGCGCATTTTATGGCCCATCGCACTTGGTTTTTTTGATGAAATCCAACTGATGGTTGCATGGTGTGAGTTAAGGCAGGATTTTCGCCACTTTCGCACGGATCGGTTCCTGCAATTGGAGCTTGTAGATATACGTTATCCGCAACGCCGGCAAACTTTGTTAAAGAAATGGCGAGCGCTTAACAACATTCCGCAACAATAAATACATCAGGCTACTGACAAAAACTGGCAGCAGCATCCCTTAAGCTTAAGCCATCATCAATCCACAGGAGCTTAAAAATGTCCCTTTCCCCTAAAGCCAATTTACAATTGATTTACGTTTCAGATATCGCACGTTCCACTCTTTTTTACAAAACAATTTTCAATGCTGAGCCCGTATTTTCAAGCCCGCGCTACGTAGCATTCGCTGCCGGAAATGAGGCATTATTTGCTATTTGGACTGGGGGAACACCGCCAAACACAAGTAGCGAGCGCTTTTCGGAAATAGGAATCATGCTGCCTACAAATGCAGACGTAGACAATTTATTTGCAATCTGGTGCAAACTTCCC
Source organism: Legionella septentrionalis (assembly GCF_003989745.1). GTDB lineage: Bacteria > Pseudomonadota > Gammaproteobacteria > Legionellales > Legionellaceae > Legionella_A > Legionella_A septentrionalis. The sequence goes on along the minus strand of NZ_RZGS01000001.1, from coordinate 226,507 downwards.
GATATGCATATCATGCAAGAACCATCTACTGAAGTGTTTGGCCGCACTTTCCTCGCGAAAGATCCTGACGGCCATATTATTCGGGTATGCCCCATAGATTAATAGGGCTTATAGCTGGCAATTTGCTTAAAGCGGTTTTCAATTTCTTCTTTTAATTCTGGATTGGCGCAATGGCCAATGACATTGTGGACAATCCAAACTTTTTCAGGGCTCGCCTGAGCTCTTTTAATTGCCTCGGCAGCTATGGCCATAATATAAGCAGGATTAATCTGGTTTTTAGTAACCAAAATTTGTAACTGTAAATCAGATGCTTCTTCGAGCTTGCCAGTAAACTGATAAGGCTCATATGCGGGCAGGGAAAAAAAATTTTGCGAGATCATTATGCCAACCTCTGCTCCTGCAGAATAAACCTGCATGGAAAATACGCGAAAATTTCCCTCATTATCAGCTAATTCAATCGCATAACCCTGACTTTTAAACCAGCTTAACAATCCTGCTGTTTTTTCGGTTAAATGTGCCAAACCCACGGCAAGCAACATATTACTATCTTCAGCAAGCTCTTGCAGGATTCGATAAAACCAATTTTGGTTTCTTTTAGCCACAGGAATACTGCTGGTTTCACACAAAAAATCCTTTTTAAGATAATTTTTCCGGGCAGCACCTACCCTTTGCACCAGTGTTTGCAACACCGTACTTAAGCTATCTGTGCTTTGTGCAAAATTACGTGCATAGAAATGTAAGATTTGTGAGAAAAGATCGCTGCTTTCTTCAAGACCGACGATGGCCTTCCCCGCCTTTTTATATTCTTCCCTTAATTGTACATCCATGGAATTTATGCCATCTGTCTGGGTATAAATTCCATGAATCATCCCGAATATAAGCTCATCCTTTACATTGGCAAGATCTTCACCTATTTGCCTTAATTCAAATTGTAAATGATGTAAAATTTTTTCCTTAATAAAGGTTTGCTCTGCAGAAGATAACTTTAAAAACCTGCTTTCTTCGGCAACCTTCCTTTTATAAATCTTAAGCGGTAATTTTATAAAATCCTTTACCATTTCCGGTACCGAGAAGTTTATTCTTTCCATTAATAATTTCTTGGGTTTACATAATAAACTTTGAATTTGCGGGGAAAATACATCCAGGGTATGAGCATGGCAGGTACCCAAAATTAAAATCTGTTTTTCATCTTTACTGGCTCTGAATAGCCACGGGACTGCCGCTTTGAGAGATTCAGGCTGTTGCATACTATCAATTATCAAAGCAATAAGGATAATTATACAACAGAATACAAATCCTATCTTAATAATATTGTATTATTTATAAACTTGTTAACCGGTAGGCTTGCAATATTTTATCAGGTATCCGCTTTCTCATATGCTTTTCCCTGTTGTTCTCATATAATTGCCAAATTCCCAACCCATTCATTTAAGACATTATGAAACAAAATATAAATGCCGGATATCAAGGGCAGCCACAGTTGCCGCAGACAGAAACTAATCCACTAACTTCTTATTTTTCACAGGATTTTCTTAATCTACCACCTTATTGGCCAGGAAAGCCAAATCCAAGACCAAGCCCTGAGGAAATCCTAGGCCCTTTTCTGCCGCAGCGCTGCCCATTTCCAACTGGTTTCCCAAACCCCATATTGCCCATGCCGGCTTCCACGCCAACTACAGTTAATCCGCCGCCAATGCAAGTTCCCTTTCCCAATCAGACAGGGGTTAGCTACCTGCCTGCGCAAGCAGACTTTAAAACCCTTGCACATCCAGCTTTACAAGCATCATTCGCATCTTATGCATCGCCAGCCGCCGCAGCCAGCACTGCTAATGCACGAGCGGGAGTAGCACCGCGGCATAACCCAGAAACGGAACACAGGGTATACCGAATGCATGAAGAACTGGCAAACAATGCATTGAATCACTCTGCTGAAACGCAGCAACTGTCAAATCAGGCGAGCTTTACTGGTCGTTTTTTTACACCCGTGCCAGTACAAAAGAAAACGATTAACTGTGGAGAGCCTTCCAACCAGTTAACGCGTCGGTAGAGCTTTCGGCCTCAATATAAGAGGCCGAAATTTTCTGAGCATGCAGGCAAATCAACCTTAAAAAGAATTCTACTGCCCAGACTGCTTAAAATAGGCAAACAAGTCATCGCAACCGCCAATATGCTCTTCATCAAAAAAGATTTGCGGTACGGTACGCCGCCCGGAACGGGCTATCATGTTTTCACGCTCCGCGTCATCCAAATCCACGCGAATTTCTGTGTAAGGTATCCCTTTTGCCTGCAAAAGCTGCTTGGCCCGCACGCAGTAGGGGCAAGTAGCTGTGGTATAAATTAAGGCTTTCATAAATATCCCCGAATTAATTTGACATAAGCACCTAGAAGCGTCCAAGTAAATGTTGCATTCTTAATATTAGTCTCTTGCTTTAAAATAAATAGCTAATGCTTAATAAAATATTATGCGTATAAAGATGCGATAAACTTGGTCCGTTATACGTAATCGGTTGAGAAATTACAAACGAAGTTCCCGATACAACAATACTCTGCTGTGTGCCAACAATCCCCTGCCCTAAGCTGCTTCTCCCCCAATCTTCAAACTCATAACCTAGCGATATATTCCAGTTATTATTGAGGCATTTTTGCAAACCAAGGCCCACGCTGTAGGTGAAACTGAACGATTGCGTATTATTCTCAAACCAAGTGGCTGAAAAATTGGGATCGACTGTAGGCGCTGTACTGAAACCGTGTGATTTATTAAATGAAGCCCCCAAGGAACCTGTTAAAAACGGTTGCACTGAATTCCAAAAAGGAGCAAAAATTAATTTATCGCGAATGACTGCTTTTCCATGATTCACATTGTATTGATAGCTTGAGCCGGTGGGAACGGCATTTACACTCACCGTGCCTTTTATATTGGCATCACTTGCGCCGCCAAAAGCGACCCCAAGCTGGTTGAGCACACCATTAGGAAAGGGCCATTGCAGGGCAAAAAAAACTTCCCCCGTACCCATTACTTCTGTTTTTTTATGCGCATTGTAAGTATTTGAAAACGTATTCGTAACCGGTATCGAACCAATAATAACGGGGGCGCCAGTACTGCTGACGCCAATAATGGGAATATTTTCAACTCGTGATAAATAAAATGTCTGATTTTGCCCAGGGTTAGCCAGTGCTACTCCTCCTGTAAGCGTGATCACCCGGGTAAATGAGCTGCTCCAATCATCATACCAGTCACCCAGTGCAAAAGCAGAAGAACAAAAAAACAACATGAAAGCTGTAGTAATCCTTTGCAATTTCATCTTTTTATCCATAAAAAATTTTTAACATATTATCTTAAAATCAATAAATTATCTTCATCAGGGAAAAATTTTTCTGCTCTAAAAACAAACATGATAAGCATAGGGTACGCTGCAAATTTTATGCAATAATTGCTGCTTTTCAGATAAAAAAACCACTATGAATGCCCATATATATCAAAATCCGGATAAATACAGCCAGAATAATTCGCTTCAATATCATTTTGCCATGAAAACTTTAAGCAAAATTTCTTTCGATACTAAAGCAAGAATATTAGACATCGGCTGTGGTGATGGGGTAATCACTAAAAAAATCGCCGATATGGTGGAGGCAGGGTGTGTCATTCAAAAAACGAGCTGGAGCGCTTTTTTAGTGCTGCCGGGGCGCATATTAAACAAGTTCCTGCCGAGCGGAAAAGCGAATTCCTAAATGATTTTGTAACTGCCTACTGCCAACAAGCCGGTTGTGCTGCAGATGCTATACCAGTCAGTTTTTGGTGCCTGCAAATTCTTGCTGTAAAAACGTGATTAAACAAGGAATGCAAGGTACCCAATATCCAGGTTAGATTCTCGGTGCATCGTAACTCGAAAAAACATAACCAATTTCTGCCATATTTTGCTTGGGCAATACAAATTGTGGGTAAATAGCACACACTTTTTCATGCACTCTTTTTATGTCGCTTCGCGTAAGGCAAAATTGTTTGCTAAACATTTTCTCCGCCATAACGGAGCGCACTTCATTCAAGTAAGGAGCAATCGCCCTGGCTTTTTCTATTTCTGTCTCATAGCATGCTGTGTTTAAATAGTGGGCGACCTCGTGCACAATGGTCAGAGCCAGATCAGCTGTACTCATTTCTGAATTTAAATAAATATTAGGGGTTAGCAAAACGCCTTGGGCCATGGATTCTATTTGTTTTACCGTGTCTGCAGCCGGAGGAAATAAGTCAGGAAGCTCGATATTTCTGAGAATCTGCAAACCCTTTTTTATATGAAAAAAATCCCTTTCTGTCATTTCAGCGAATGGCTTAAGCGCCACTTCGCCCGATACGATGGCGCTATATACTTTACCAGCAATCAACGATTTATTGTTTTTAATCACTGTGAGTGCTGAAGTTAATTTTTCGAAGAAATTAGCAGTGGCAGCCGCCTTAAAAAAATTATTAGAATATTGTGGATGCATGTTGAATACCTGGGAATTACAGGTTGAAACCGCTTGTTTCAACTCTTGAAACCATGCCAGAATTAAAGTCTAGGCGTATCAAAACTTGAAAAAACATATCCTATGGCTTTGGTGTTTTCACCCGCGGCTACATATTCTGGATACAATCTTGTAACTTTTTCATGGACTTTTTTTACATCATTGCGCGTCAAACAAAACCCCTTGGCGAATGCTTCTTCAGCCAAAAATGAACGTACTTCGTCACGATAGCATGCTATTTCGCATTGTTTGGTTGTCAATTCTTCTTCCCAAATGTCGGTATTTAGATAATGAGTAACTTCATGAACAATGGTTAAAGCAATCCGCCTTGAGGAGCCGCGGGAGCATAAGTAAATGCAATCATGAACGATAAACCCTCCCAGTTTGTTCTCTATGATGTTCAAGGTTTCCTCTGCGGGCGGGTATTGTTCAGGAAGTTCAATTTCACTACTTTCTGCAATGGCTTTCCTGACTTCTAAAAAGTGCTCTGCTGATAATTGCTTAAACGAGTGAAGCGAAACTTGTTTAGTCTTGATGGCTTCATAAACTTTTTCGGCAATGAATGATTTTTTTTCCCTGATTGATTTAACTGCAATTTTTAGCTTCTGTTGAAATGTCAGTTTACGCGAAGATTTATTGAAAAATGTGATATGGTTCATAAATAAATAAAAAATTTTAGTATGTTAAATTAACAAAAAAATATAAATACTTACATAGTAGAAAAATATTATACACTATATGTATTAAATTGGCAGGGAAACCTGCAGCTGCTTTCAATATTGAATACCTTCACAACTTTCCTGGCAGAAGCATCAATGCTTGCAATCATAATGAGCCCTAAAAGAAAAAATCACTGGTAAATTTTATTCCCCTACATTTTGCATTGTTTTTCACAACATTTAAAAATAAAATGGGTCCGTTTTATCAGGGGACCCAACCATGCGCTTGAATCGCAATATTACTGCCTGCATCATCGGCAATGTGCTTGAATGGTATGAATTTAGTTTATTCGCTTACTTGTCCCCAATCATTGCCCAATTATTTTTCCCCACACAAAATCCCGGCGTAGGCTTATTATCCACTTTACTGGTATTCGCCGCAGGATTTGTCATCCGTCCGCTGGGTTCTATTATTTTAGGATATTTGGGCGATCGTTTTGGCCGTGCAAAAACTTTAAAGCTTACGATCTTCTTAATGTCGATTTCTTCTGTACTTACCGGATTAATACCTACATTTCAGCAAATAGGAATACTTGCCCCCATCCTATTGGTTATCTGCCGCTTGCTGCAAGGCTTCTGCATCGGAGGTGAATTCGCAGGTTCAATGATTTATTTATCCGAAGCAGCGCAAAATAAGCAACGCGCTTACATCAGCAGCATGACGAATAATGGCTGTAATATCGGCGTTTTAATCGCCGTGGTTGCCTGTGCGCTGCTTACTCATTGCCTGTCAGAATCCAATATTCTGGCGTATGGCTGGCGAGCTTTGTTTATTTCAGGTGGGGTATTGGGTTTAACCGGGCTGTGGTTGCGGCGCGACTTGCCTGAATCCGAAACGTTTCAAACTCTGCAAAAAAATATCACAGAACCTTATCATCCGGTAACGTATGTTATTAAGCATCAACGCAAGCGCATGCTGCATGTCATTTTACTATTGGTCATCAGCGCGTGCGGAAGCTATACCCTGATGGGGTACCTTTCTACTTATATGTATACCTATTTGAACGTATCCATGCATACGGCTTATCACATGCAAATTTTATTTATTCTTTTATCTTTGATTTTTCTACCATTTTTTGCGCTTCTTGCTGACAGATATGGGCGCAAAACTGTGCTGATATTTGCCACAACAGGTTATTTGCTGTTTGCTGTCCCTTGTTTTTGGTTCTTGCAATCCACGCCATTATGGTGGGTTTTGCTTCCCCTGGTGATTTTTTATAGTGCCGAGCAAGCCGTAATGCCGGTGGTTATTGTTGAAATGTTTCCTGGCAAAGGCCGTTATACGGGCATTTCCCTTGCATACAATCTGTGCATGGCAACCGCCGGCGGCTTTTCCCCTGCATTGAATACCTGGTTAATCAATCATTTTAGCGACAATTTAATGATTGCTTATTATGTGATGGCATGTGCCTTCATATCGTTTGTTATGGCTTTAAAATACTTACCCAAAACGTATGGCGCACACCATGATTTGAGCCTGGCTTAGCCATGGCATTAAGGCCTGCAAATATGCAAACGTGGCTGTCCATCGGGTTCAGGAATTTTACATGGATTTTAAGGAGAAAAGATGTATCAGAAGACCTATTCCAAGTTTGGCCCCCGTATCTTTTTTTCAAGCTTGCTTACTCTAGTCTGCATGCAAGCACAAGCCGGCATGATGGGCAGTCTGCCACCAATTGCTCCTTGGGACGGCTTTTACGCCAGTGGACTTCTAGGCGGAGCCTGGGGCGAACAAGATTGGAATTATACCAATCTTAATTATTTTAATACGTTGGGCCCCATGCTGATAGGAACAGATTTTTCTTTCAATTCTAAAAGCGTTCTTGGGGGTGTTAACCTTGGCTATAATTATCAGCCAAACGATTGGTTTGTTGGGATTGAAGGCGCTTTAATGGCTGCAGATTTAAATCCAACGCGTGTCAGCCCTTTCTTTGCGATCGATCGCTACACTTCCGACCTCAATGCTTTGGGAACCTTAAAAGGACGTTTCGGCTATGCGTATGACGAATGGCTTTTTAACGTCAATGGCGGACTAGCCATTGCAAATGTTAAATTAACGCTTAGAGACACCCTCGTGGGCATTAGTGCATCGAGCTCACGCAGCTGGCGGCCTGGTTGGGTGTTGGGCGCCGGAGTGGATCGCAAACTCACCCCCCATTTCTCTATTGGTATAGGGTATGATTATTCCCAAATAAAATTTAATAAGACGCTTACCTGTCCAAGCTGCGGTACCGGCACTGGCCAAGGCACGCCTGTTGTAGAGGGTAAAATAGGCATACAAACTCTTCTTGCGCGCTGCAGTTATTGGTTTAATGCTTGATAAAACATGGGCATCACAGCAAAGAATGGCAAAGTATTTACGGCGTTCTTTTGAAAGCGCATACTCGTTATTTCATGAATAATTGAGTAAACGGCATGGTAGTTATTTATTTGCAAACACAAGCAGGGATTCAAGCTGAAGAATTGTCTTTGCAAGACACAGAAAAGCTTGAAAGCGCAGTCTGGATTGACTTGATTCATCCGACGCCGGAAGAGGAACATGCTCTTGAACAATACTTAAAGCTCGATATCCTACTAAAAAAGAAGTTGAAGAAATCGAGCCATCCAGCCGCTTATATTTTGAAAACAATGCCTTATTCATGACGGCAACCATGGTGGCTTATTCCGAATCCCCTGGAGTGAAAACAGACGTTGTTACTTTTATTCTCACTGAACAAAAACTCATTACCGTACGCTACATCGAATTAAACGCCTTCAAGTTATTTTCAGCTCACTTGCTTCGCTCGAAAAAAGAACAAAATGGGGAAGCTTTATTAGTTGGCTTGCTGGAGGCAACGATTGATCGCCTGGCCGATATTTTAGAGAAAATTAGCCATAAATTTGATGAAACATCTGCCTATGTGTTCCGGCAGCAGCAAAACCATGCCATCATTCAGGATGTAGACTATAAGCAAGTTTTGCAAAACATCGGCACCAGTGGCGATTTACTGACCAAAGTCCGTGAAAGTTTAATCTCATTTACCCGCCTTATCTCTTTTCTGGAGCAGACCCATTTCACACTCGCTACCAGCATCCGCCCTGCTCTAAACATCATTAGCAAAGACGTCATTGCATTGAGCGATTACGCTTCCTTCCTTTCTACTAAATACAACTTTCTTCTCGATGCAACGTTAGGTCTTATTAATATTGAACAAAATAGCATCATTAAAATTTTCTCAGTAGCCGCTGTCATTTTCCTGCCCCCTACCTTAATTGCCAGTATTTATGGCATGAACTTTCAGCATATCCCGGAATTGAAATCTTACATCGGCTATCCGGTTTCTCTGATTTTAATGTTTTTTTCAGCGTGGCTGCCTTTCCGGTATTTTAAAAAGAAAAAATGGCTATGAACTGCAATAAAAATAAGCCAACTGTAAGTACATTATTCAATATTCTTAAATACATTTGCCATGCTAACCGCAAATTTTTGAGTAAATTATGAAAGTTTTTGCACAACTTTTAGTTTTATTATGGACTTTTGCCAACCAGGCTTGGCCACTTGGTGGCACAAGCATGCATTTCCAAGTTATTCCCTTAGGCACTGGAGGTGGTGAACTTGAAGACAATTTATCCGCCTATCTCGTTGCCCCAGTGAATTCCCATAACTGGGTCGCCTTGGACGCAGGCACTTTTTGCAGTCAGATAAAAAAAATTAAATTTAAAGATTATATTGCTGCGCTGCTCGTTTCGCACGCACATTTAGATCACATCAGCGGCTTTATCATTTGCTCAACAATGGACACCGGGAAAACTATTTTAGGCACGGATGTAACCATCAATCATTTACGTGATCATTTGTTCAATTGGAAAATTTGGCCTAACTTTGCAAATGAAGGCATCCCTCCCCTCCTTAAAAAATATCATTATCAACGCTTGCAGGAAGGCGTAACCGTAGCCATACCAAACACCGCAATGCGTGTACAAGCTTTTCCATTGAATCATGGGAATCATCCATCTACTGCATTTTTGCTGGAGGCAGCAGGTTATTACCTGCTCTATTTGGGTGATACAGGTCCTGATGCGGTGGAGCATGGCAATAAATTAAGGGCATTATGGGAAAAAATTACGCCTTTGCTGCAGAAAAAGAAGCTGCTTGCATTATTCATTGAATCTTCCTATGCAAACGAACGTCCTGATACACTGCTATTTGGGCATATGACACCAAAATGGCTGATGAAAGAATTAGATATTCTTGCTCACCTCGTCAACCCTAAACACCCGCAAGGTGCTGTTTCCGGTTTAAATGTAATTGTAACCCACATCAAGCAAAGCAATGAGGCTAACCAGCTTGCAAACCAAATTTTGCAGCAATTACAAGAAAAAAATAATTTAGGCATTCACTTTATAATTCCAAAACAAGGCCAACGCCTAACTTTCTAATCCTCAATGTGCACAAGGCTTGTGCACATTTTTTTATTTTTAGAATGCCCCTGCACTTGTATAAAAATGTGCCATAATTAAGATGACCTGGCATAAGCTATTTACCTTTTATAATCATGAATTGCTTATCAATCAGGCATCACAGGTTTGATTTATCCGGCAAAGGAAAAAGATGTTTACATACACAGCTGTTTTATCCATTGATTCGCAAGAAATCGCGAGGAAAACTGGGAATGACATGGAAGAACTTTATATTTGGATGCTATCCCAAGCTCATGGAAAGACAGGGCATTTTTACGGTTATATTGTCGATAATGAAACAAAGGAAAGAGTTAAAAGTTTTCGCACCAATTCTGTTGAATAACTGCAAGTTAAAGCTTGTATTCAAATAATTTGAATACAAGCACATTAAGCTTAAGGTTTGGTTACCGTTATTTTGCCAGCTGCAGTATTTGCTTTTATGCTGGGTTCATACATGGCTTCCGCATAAAGCGGCGGCACCGTGTATTTGCCAGCGTTTGTTGCTTTCATGCGGTATACTAATTCTTTCGCTGCAGAATCAAAACTGTCAAAAAATACCACGCGATCTTCACGAATATCAACATAATCAAAATACATCCCCTGGATGGATTCACGGAGTACCTCAAAACCACCTGGTAATAAATCAACAATGGCTCCATTGAGGATAAATTGATCATTCAAACTGCGCACCTGGATATGCACTTCAACCTCATCCCCCAACGCCACACTGGCTATGATATTACCCTGGCTGTCACGGTATTCACGATGGATTTCCAATCCTTGTTGGCGAGCCTCAGTGGGCAAGCTTTTATCAAATCCAGCTTGGCTGAGTTGATAAAAATAAGTGTGCTTTTCCGGATTGGCAAAAATAATCGATTTTACCTCCTCATGCACACTGACCTTCGCATAAGTATCTTTAAGAGTAGCCAACGTTTCCTGCTCTTTGTTTGCCAATACAGCGCGGATCACCAACCCCTCTGCATTATTTTGCTGTGTCTTTGCGTAAGCGCTTAATGCAAGACTTGTATAGGCAGAAAGAATCGTATTGATGTCATCTGTATTTACAGCGGAAACCAAACCTTTGAGAAGATTATTTCCTACTTCAGGTAAACGCTCAGGGAAATGCTGGGCGATTAGATAAAGGTATTGTGCATTGGCGACGTGGTTATCATAAAAAGCAAAACGATCGCGCATTTGCCTGTCAGCTTCATATTGCCGAATCAACTGTTCGGCTTCACTTGTATTTTTTAGCATTTTATAGCTAGCCGCAATGTATGCGCCGGTTAACTCATGTTGCCATTTTTGCGGAGCTGCCTTATCCAGATACAGCTGCAAATTGGTCAAATAATTCGTGGTGACCATTTCATTGCGGGTTAACACATAAATAGCATAAGCCTGCAACCGCGCCATATCCACATCAGACGCATTGCGTGCCGCTAAATCTTTAAGGGAGGAAAGACCGCCATTATATAAATCATCAGGGATGCGATAACCCTGTTCTTTTGCCTCAGTCAGAAAATGCATGGCATACACGGAAGCAAAGGTATTGCTGTCATTTTCCCCCAAGCCAGGCCAATAACTGAAACCGCCGTTCACCATTTGGCGTTGGCCTAACATTTGAATGGTTGTTGTAATTTTTTCCGTTGCCTTTTGTGCATCATCCACCAACCAGGGATGTGCACCGATAGCTAACAGTGGGAATGCTTTACTGACTAACTGTTCCGTGCAGCCATATGGAAAATTATCCAGATAACGTTGCAAACCAGCGAGCAGAATTAACGGACTGCTTGACATGGCTGCATCGACTTGGCGGTATTGCGGGTATAAATTGCGATCAACAGCAATGGTTTTTTCAACGCCATTGCTGCTGCCGCTTGTAACCGTGGTGGAAAAATGAGTGGCAGGGCGTATGCTTACGGTAGCATCCATTTCACTGGCTTTGCCGCCCAGACTGGCGGTAAATGTCATGCGTGCAGAACCTAAGGCAGAGGTAGTAGCCCGCAATTTGAACTGCACCGTTTTCTCGCGCCCTTCTTCAATCATCAATAATTCATTATCCGAACCAATGATTTCAAGTTCAGGGCTTACTTTAAGCTCTACTGCAACTTTACCGCTATTGCCAGCACCCTTGATGTTGTTAGCAACACTGGCAGTTACTACAAACTCATCGCCAGGGGCTACAAAAGTAGGCGTGTTTGGGTTGATGATAAAATCGCCTTTGATTTCCGAAGTCTTTTCTGCAGATCCCACCGCGTCTAATGCCACAGCCACCGCCATGACATGCAACGTCCCGTTAAAATAATCCGGTATCTCATACACCAGTTGACGCACGCTGGAGTCGGTGTCAACTATGCCAGACCAGAAAGCAACAGGCAGATCCGTTTTGCGTTTAAAAGGATTTAAATATTGTGATAACAAGTCTTCACCACCATCACCTCCTGCTGCCGAAAGTTCCCGCTCGCGGATGTAGCGCGGTAAAATTTGATCTACCGTTTGCTGGGTTAATACCTCCAGAGCGCGTTTTTGGAAGAAAAACCCTAGCGGGTCGGGAGTGGTGAAGCGAGCCACCTGTAAAATGCCTTCATCCACAGCAAATACAATAATTTTTCCCGGTTTATCACTGTAATATTCCATTTTATAAGGTTCGCCCGGTCTTGCTGTTTCAGGCACGTGCAAATTGATGTGCATGGCGTGCTGGTCATGATCGACATTAAACGGCACCACGCTATAGCTTAGCGGACTTATGAAAATATCCGGCGAATTCCAATCGCGCACGAAAGCAACATTTACATAACCATTCCCCTGAAAATCGCTAGGGATACGAATTTTTTGTACAGAACTGCTGGTACCGGTTTTAAACCACTGCACTGCATAAACTTTGTCCCGCTCTATGGTAATTAAACCAGAGCCGGTATAAGGAGCAGTAATTTGCAACTCGATTTCCTCGCCAGCTTTATAATCCGTGCGGTCAAGCTTCACGCTCAATTCAGCATTTTTTGCCAAAGGTTTCTGGCTGGCTCCTACCACACTAAATTTAAGATGGCTAAGCTCAGTATCGTCTTTGTCCAGCACGTTAATCGCAAAGTCACCAATTTGCTCAGTAGGCAAATCAAAAGCACTGCCTTTTGCAGCAATGGCAAATGGCTTGGTCGCAAGCACTTTCGTTTGAATTATGGATTGGTATTGATACGTGCCATTGTCATTTTTTATCAGCGTGGATACAGGCTGCAAGGCCACTAATTGCAATGTCATGCCGCCAAGTGCTTGTTGTTGCAGCTTGGGATTTATCGCAATAAAATTCACGCTGCGCTGGCTGTTTTGCTTGATGTAGTTTAGATCGCCATCCGCCTTGTACCCCACAAAATAAGGCAAAGGGCTGACCAAAGTGGTAGCGCGTGTAGCCACACTGCGCCCACCGTCGGCTTCAAACCCCTCGGCAAAAAACGTCAGCTGATAAGTGGCTTTATCGAAACGCTCAAGCTGCAAAGGAAATTCAGCGACACCTTGCATGTCGGTTTTTGCATCAGCCAAATTATCGGTAAACACTTTAGCCGGCTTTTTAGGATCAAGGAGGGGATCGGCAAAGACATAATCAGGATAATTTTTAAACTCCACCGCTTTGGGTTCAAGTAAAATTTTGCCGCTAATACGGCGCTCAGCAGCAGGCGCTCCATACAAATTCCACAATTGCACCTTAGCTTTTAAATTGGTTGGAGAAACCCAGCCATTAATCGATTGCGGCAGAATATTTGCTTTAATACGCATCCTATCCGGCAGAAACTCAGCCACGCGAATACTTGACGATCCCAGCAGGCTTTCAGGGTGTTGATCTTTAACAATATATAAACTGATAAAATAATCGCCGGTAGGAGAAGCCGCATGCGTTGGAAAATCAAAGCTTAAATAGCCGAGGGCATCAACGGTAAATTTTTTATCAAACACCGTCATGCCACGCGGATCAGAAACGGTAGCCTGTACAATAAAGCCGGGGGGCTGCGGTTGCGCATACGCTTGCTTAACAATAACCCCGACATGCACTTCATCGCCAGGGCGATAAATGCCGCGGTCAGAAAATACATAGGCGCTTAAACTATGTTGTTCCTGCCCCGCGCTATATATACCACCTACGTCATAGCGTGAGTAATTTAATTGGCGGTTCACATTATTATAGGGAATAAAGGATACATCAGCACCCAGACTTGCCAAATAAACCACAGGCTCGCGCTCATTCACAAAATCAGTCAGCACCGGAAAATGCGCTTGTCCCTGTTCATTGCTTGCATAGGAAAGCAAGGGTAAACCATTTTTGCCCAAAACCGTCACATTTACATTGGGCAGCGGCGTGCCCGTAGTGATGGATTGCACAAATACATCATGGCTGCCGTCTTGATTGTCCTTAACGACCAATCCCATGTCGGTCACCAGCACTAAACGATTGGCACGTACATCCAACGGCTCTTGAGTTTCCTGATTCCAGCCTTGCGCCTGCAGCAAGAATAAACCTTGCGGGCCTCCTGTATTGGCTGCATTGGCCAAATATTTAGTAAAATCCAAAGCCGTATATTGTTGTTTGGTTAAATCAGAAGCATCAAATTGCTGAATTTCGGAGAAGATTTCACTGATATTTTTTTGATCAAAGCTTTGGTTAATGAAATATGGATTATTAAAATCTCCTTCAGTCTGCGTAACGAGTTGATTGATGTTGTCAGGCAATACGCGGGCAAACTCGAATTTTACAGCCGGCAATCCCCGGATTAACACCGAAAGCTTCCTCTCACCGCTTAACGCAAGTAACGCCCCTTTATGTAGGAAACTGATTTCTTGCGGGTACGGTGGCACTTTGATGATGGCAGTGTAATCTTGCGTCAGTACGAAATCACCCAAGGCACGCGCGCCTTTGTCCAGTTTAAGATAAATATAACGCGGCGTTTGCGCATTAAACTTAAAGCTGTGCAGGGTTGCATAATTATGCTCGGCAGGGATGGCTTCCATCTTAAGTGGGGTGGCTAATTGCAGAATGTTAGAAGTTACTTCCCCGGGATTTTGCCATTCATAATTCTTTTTTTCTTCTGCGTGGGCAGTTGCCGGATAATTTTGCGGTAGCAAATACACATGCAATGCCTTTTTAAGCTCGGTTTCACTTATCCCGGCTGAGGTCTCCAGGGCCAGGATTTGTTCGGGGCGATCTTGCTCATTGCGTACGATAGCAGCCGTGGCGGCGGCCACCTTGAAATAACTGCCCATATCAGGAAGCAAAAGATTTTTGGAAACAGTATGCCGGATCATGCCCGGCCCTGTGACTGAACGCACTCCCTCACCAATGACCAGCACCAAATATTGCGGAGTATCCGTCAGTGATAATGGCTCGGAGCGCAAGTAAGCAATCCGTTTATGCTGATCATAATCCAAGGTGAATTTATAATGTTTTGCTTCCTTATCCAGTTTGCCTTTATGCAAGGTCTGCAACAATAAGGATAAATTACCTTCAAGACTGTTAACCTCGACGGGATAATTGAAATGGATGGTGGCTACCGCTTGTAATAATTTGGGCTGGGTGGGGTCTTGATGCAATTTAAATTGGCTGATTTCTGCCGTAAACGGCTGCGTAGAGAAGGAATAGGCCGGATTTTGCAAGCGAATAGGTTCAGCTAAAACGCCTTCGCCAAAGCGGACCGTATAATCCTGCCCCGCTGGCCAATCTTTCGCTGGGGTAAAAATCAAGCGGCTGTCGCTTTGCCAATACCACTCCCCCTCTAGCGCGGGCGATAATTCAATACCTTGTGGCACATTTTTGCCGATCAATTGCAGTGGGGCAACCGATTTCGGCAGCAACTCGCCTTCCGCATCCTTACTGCCGAAATCAATGATCAAATCGTCTGGAATTAGGGCTTCTTCACGTAATGGCGTAATTTTAGGTGCCGTTATGTATGCTGTAGGTAATTTCGGCTTAGGAAGATTTTTATACCAGCAATAACCATAAATTGCGGCAACCAATAGACAAAGAGTAGCAACCATAACCGTCCAAAAAGCAGCCGGCCTGGCAGCAGCTTGGCGGCGTAAAAAAATCATCCAGGGCGGACTGCTCCAATGCATACGGCCTACAATCATTGCAAAAAAAGCGCCCATGCGTGAAAACAATTCGGAAACCAATGATTTTTTATTCATATATAATCCAATTTGCTGTAAAACACTGCCCGTTCCGTGATAGTTTTAACCACCGAAACCATGTTTAAAGCCGCGCGCATGATTCAGTCATCATGAAAGCATTTATAAAGCTACTTAGCATAACTCTGGTTTTCCTTTTTGTCAGTGGCGCAACCATATTATTTTTCTTACCCGTGCCATCCTTATTGGCCAGTACCCATTTCTCGACTGCGGTGTATGATGAACAACAGCACTTATTGCGGTTAACATTAAGCCGTGACGAGAAATATCGGTTGTTCACCCCTTTGCATAAAATTTCCCCAGAGCTCATTGAAGCGACTCTATTGCAAGAAGATCAGTTTTTTTACTGGCATTATGGCATCAATCCTTTTGCTACCTTGAAAGCTGGGTGGGAAACTTACATTGCCAAACGGCATCGCTTGGGTGCATCCACTATTACCATGCAACTGGCGCGCATCCGTTTTGGCATTAATTCCAAGTTTTTGTCAGGGAAAATCTTGCAAATTATACGGGCTATACAACTTGAAATGCATTACAGCAAGAATCAAATCCTGGAAGCTTATTTAAACCTCGCGCCTTACGGCAATAACATTGAGGGAGTAGGTGCTGCAAGCCTGATTTATTTTAATAAAAAAGCAGGGAAAATCAGCTTGCCTGAAGCATTAACCCTGAGTATTATCCCGCAAAATCCCAATAAGCGCACGCCCCATAATCAAGCGCTTCGGGAGATCCGCAATAAACTATTCGCACGCTGGATAAAAGAACACCCAGAAGATGCAAATAAAAAAATTTTTATTAATTTACCTTTGCAAATGCGTAAATTGCAGGACATGCCATTTATTGCACCGCATATGGTCAATGGTATTTTGCAAAATCCTTCCTTAAAGCCGCAAGAAATCACCACGACGCTGGATGCGCGTATGCAAACCATTTTACTGCGCATGACCCGCAATTATATACAACGCAAAAAAAACTTAGGCGTTCATAATGCCGCGGTTTTACTGGTAGATACCCGTGATATGGGCGTTAAAGCGCTCATAGGCTCCGTTGATTTTTTCAACCGGGATATCCAGGGACAAATAAACGGGACCGAAGCCAAACGCTCGCCCGGCTCCACCCTAAAACCTTTGATTTATGCGCTAGCTTTTGAACAAGGGATCATTCATCCCAATACTGTCTTAAAAGATGTCCCGCACAGTTTCGGCAGCTATAACCCTGAGAATTTTGATTATGATTTTATGGGTCCTGTCAAAGCCAAGGATGCCTTGGTATTAAGCCGCAATATTCCCGCTATTTATTTAGCAAACCAACTAAAAAATCCAACTTTATACCAACTTTTGGAAGAAGCGGCTGTCAGCAACTTGAAATCCGAATCTTATTACGGGCTTGCCTTAAGTCTAGGGGGGGCGGAAATTAGCATGCAAGAATTGACCAGTCTTTATGCCATGTTGGTTAACGACGGCATGTGGCGCCCTTTGCGCATGCGGAAAGATGTGGATACAGTTTGGGGAAAGCGTTTATTGAGCAAAGAAGCAAGTTTTTTAGTGCTGGATATTTTAACCAACACTTCCCGCCCGCGGTCAGCTTCGTCTACTTCGCTGCAGTCCCATCTACCGGTATCGTGGAAAACAGGCACGTCATCGGGTTACCGCGATGCCTGGACTATCGGGGCGTTTGGCCCTTATGTGTTAACGGTGTGGATAGGCAATTTCGATAATAAAAGCAATCCGGCTTTCATAGGCAAAGACATCGCAGCTCCGTTATTTTTTGAATTGGTCAGCGCTATTGAACAAGAGCAGGGAAAAAATCTTGCAGCCTTGGCAAAGCATCCGGAACTTATGAATTTAGAAAAAATCCCAGTCTGCAAAGCATCCGGCTTGCTGCCTACCCGTTATTGCCAAGATACAGAACTCACCTGGTTTATTCCGGGTAAATCACCAATCAAATCAGATACGATTTATCGCGAAGTAGCCATTGATAAAAAAACTGGATTGCGCGCTTGCCATTTTGATGCAGATACCCGTTTTGAAATTTATGAATTCTGGCCTACAGACTTGGCCAAAATTTTCAAGCAAGCGGGCATACAAAGACGCACCCCGCCGCCTTATGCACCAGATTGTGCACTGACTGCCGCCAAGGGCTTGAGTCCACAGATCGTCTCCCCGCAAACTGAATTAAGTTACATCGTCAGAGTCAATGCCATCGAAAAAACTAAAATCCCATTGATTGCAGTCACCGATGCCGATATTGCAGCCATACACTGGTTTATCAACGGCAGCTATTTCGCAAAAACACGTCCAGACAAACCCATTTTCTGGACCGCGAAACCTGGGAAGTTTATCGTGCGCGTGGTGGATGATCACGGTTTATCGGATGCGCGGGAAATCGTGGTTAAAATGGACGGGTAAACCATCATCTTTTGCAAAAAAGCACCTAGCCTAAAAATGAGTCCGTCACTTCATGCTTGTAATGCCGTTACAAAGAATTTTTTACCGCATCCAAAATGGCAAGCCTCACTTGCTCTGCCGCAATCGTGCCCAGCATAAGCTCGCTTACTTCAAGATTTCCCAGGGAAAAGCAAAAAATTATATCGCCATCGTAAGGAGAGAATATCGGCGAGATGGCTTGGGAAAAACCCGCAGCAGTCATTTTTGCCATGCGTTTTAGGGAAGCTTTATCACCTTTGGCATTGGTAAAAACAGCAATTAAGGTGGTATTGGCATTTGCAAATAGATTTTGTTCAGACTCACCGGCAAGCAAACGTTTTTCTGTGTCGGCCCAGCTGCCATCGGCAAAACGCGCTCCTGCCACGATATTGCCTTTATCATGAACATCGCCTACTGCATTAACGGCAGCATAAGCAATAACTTCAAGACCTGAGTCTAGCTTGATGGCAGCGCGCCCCATGCCGCTTTTCATTGGCGAAGCCGAAGCAATCAATTTACCCACCGTAGCACCTGTACCTGCGCCGAGTATACCGCGGTCTTCATTATGCTCAGATGCTTTAAAACAAGCCTGATATACCTCATTTGCACTTGGGGGCACGGGGTGCTTGTAACTTAAATCATATAAAGCCGCGGCTGGAACTAACGGGACAATGGCATTGGGAGCATGAAAACCAATTTCCTTTTCATGCAAATAGCGCACCATGCCTTGAACAGCAAATAACCCGAAGGTGCTGCCACCTGCCAACATCAAACCATGCACGCAAGGGACGCTGTGTTCAGGCTCGAGCACTGCCACTTCATGTGTAGCACAAGCTGAGCCTACAATGAGGTAAGAACCGATCGCACCTTGCTCAAATAAAAAGATTGAAGCACCGGTACCATTGTCCATATCGGTTACATGATTGATCTTCAAACCTTGCATGCATATCCCTTATTGATTTCCTTAGCATTAGTTTAATGCGCCTGCCTGCATTTGCAAATAAAATCCTCCATGCCAATAAATGCAACCGCGGTTATGTCCTGCAAAGGTTTAACGTGCACCAGGAGTGTATTCTGGAAAACGATTTCAGCAACCTTCAGGGAAAATATAAATGTCTTACATGCAAGAAGGCGTGGTGGCAATCATCCAGTGGAAGCCAAGCCCGCTAAACGGCAAAAACGTCCCATCCCATCACCCGATGGTTCCGACATGCAAGCCATGCTCGCGCAAAGCAATCTGCAAGAAGCCACCATGCCTGCGTCCAATGGCTGTATTGCCCAACCATTGCGGGTTGTTTGCACTACCTAAAAGAATGAATAATACTGGGGAAAATCATAAAAATTCTCCCCGATATCCAAAATAATAAGGATAAAATGCTGACCCTGGGTTGGAGCCATTCGGGTAATAAACCACCCTTAATTGCTCCGATCCAAGACACGACTCTGAAAGCGATGAGCAAGTGACTGCGTGGTTGGCTATTATGGATAATATCTCACATATTCTTTACTGAAGTTTTGCACATTCAGCCCGGTTATAGCCCTCGCTTTGCTGCGACTTGTTTAATCTTTGCAATGATTTCCGGGTGGTCCTTCTTAAATTCGGCAAAATCTTTAAAACGCAGTTCATAGAGCACACATGGGGACGCGGCGCGGCAAGTGGCATTGCGGGGTTTATCCTCTATTAGACTAATCTCCCCAATAAAATCTCCTTCGCTTAAGGTGGCCAGCAGCTCGGTTTCTTGATCTTTTTTACGTACGACGTGGATTATTCCACGGGCAATAAAAAAGAGAGAACGTCCCGTATCTCCTTCTTTTATCACTTCATGGCCAATCGGTACCGTGTAAGAACGAAATTTTTGATAAAGCAGGGAAAATTCTTTGTCTTTTAAAGTCTCAAACAAATAAAAATTGCGCAGAAAATCATAAGCATCCAATTGCACGCGTTCCATGGGCTTATGTTTAAGAACATGCATTTGTTGCTCGCATTCTTGGATAATTTCAGCGGCAATGGTGGCAGGCAACTTTCCCGCCCTCACTTCTTCTTTTAACAATTCAATTTCTGCAGTTAAAATCATGTGTTCGTGCAAACGCTCTTGCAAGGATTGGATGACCGTTGGAAAATCATGCAGCATTTGCTCTAATTGTTGCTGGGTGACATATTCCCAATGGGTAATTTGCACCGTAAGATAAGACGTTATTTTTTCGTCAAACTTAATATGCAGCTGCAGTTCTTCAAGTGCATTTTGCAAAATTTTAGTTCCCTCATGCAAAGCCCATATCTCCTCATATTGGCGTGCAATGCGTGTAGCTTGCAAACGTCCCCTTAGCCAATGCATGCCAGGTAAAGGCTCGATAAAACGAATTAAAAAATTATCCAATCGCGAAGGAACTTTAAGAATTTTGCTAACTGCCAACCACCCACCGCCATGGCGCACAGCATCTAATTGCGTGTGGATCGTATCTCTTAAGTTTCGGTAAACGGTTTCTGAAATGAGGCCTTGTGTAAACCAGAGAAACAAGGCTTTTAATTCGCGCCCGAGCATGTGATTTAACAGAAATTGCTCTTGCCTTTTAGGATTAAACGCATGATCTTTAAGGCGTGCCAGAGATTCTTCTGCCTCCTTTAGTTCATAGGCATGCTTATTTTTTAATTCATTAGCCGTATGCAAAGAAACCAGACCGGCTTGCTTTAATTGTTTTAATCGCTGAAGTGCCTGTTTTTTAATAACAATTAACCCATCCAGTTTCATTAACTGGTCGATCACGGGTATTTTATTAAGCCCTAACCAGGCAATAACCCGCTCAATCGTGAGACCCTGTGCAAATAAGGTGAATAGAACCGCCCCTGCCACCAAATCAATGAGCAGAGTTTGTCCATGAAAATGCTGCAATCCAAACACCGTGGCTAAAGAGACTCCCCCACGCAATCCTCCCCAAAAAATTACCGTTTGGTAACGCCAGTTTACTTTGGTGGATAAGGGGAAAAGGCGAGAAACAGGAATTAATCCAAACACAACGACAGCGCGCGAAATTAACATGGCAACAACCACCACTAGCCATTCTGCCAGCACGTGCCAAGTGTGAGAGATATTGATATTCAAACCGACTAATAAGAAAAGAAGAGCATTTACCGCATAAGCTGCAAATCCCCAAAATTTCTCCAGATAATTTGTTACGTCGGGAGATATTTTGGTTTGCCCCCAATTTCCCATGGTTAATCCCGCCGCGACCACAGCTAATGCCCCGCTCACCATTAAAACTTGTTCAGCGATAATAAAAGATGAATAAGCTAAAACAGTCGTTAAGGAAATCTCAATTTGTGGCTGCGATTTCAGCAAGCTTAATATACTTCCCATTAAATGGGCAAAAAGCCAACCAAAGAGCAGCCCGCCTAAAAATTTAAGCAAAAACTGCATCCCACCCTCTGCAATGCCCGGTGCATCGAGCATGCCTATGGCGAGCATAATTCCAAATGTTTTGGCAAGAATAACCGCTGTGGCGTCACTGAACAAACTTTCTCCCTCGACCAATATCCTTAATTTTTTAGGTGCGCCTAAACTTTGGAAAAGAGAAAGCACTGCAATGGGTTCAATAGCGCTTAAAATAGCGCCTAATAGTAAGGCTAACAACCAGTTCAATGAGGTAAATTGATGCACAATAAATCCCATGAGCAGCGTTGAAATCAATACCCCGGGGATGGCAAGCACCAGAATTTGCGCGAGATTGCGTTTAAGCTGGCGAATGTCGATGTGGTAAGCGGATTCAAAAAGTAAGGTCGGCAAACATAGATAAAAAATGAAATCAGGACGCAATTGATAAATATTAAAAAAACGAAGCCAACCAATACCCTGCCGCTCCAAATGGCCAATAAGTAAACCAATCCCCACCAATGCAATGGTAAAACGCCATTTTTGGCGTGAGCACGCCGCCATGGTTATTGCTGCAATAACCAGTAACAGTACAAATGCTATAACCAGCTGCGCTGCCGGCGGTAAAAGATATTGTCCCAGAGCCAAAACTCCTGTTTGCCAACGCTAGAAATCATATCCAGCTAATCATTCTCGCAGTGTCCATTTTTTCTTGCAATAGAACCTATGCTACTCTGCTCTATTGCTTTACGAATTACCCTCCGACTGTATTTAGATCGCCCATTTAATCAATTTATCGCTATCATGGTGCAATGAATACAATTATTCATTTTTAATGTAATCTTATGAAAAATAATACTTCTTATTATTTTTCCACATCATCTTTCTCAAGCAGTGAATGAGGGTTAATCACGAAAATAATTTTTCCAGCGAGTACAGGTTGCGCCATCCATTCCTTGTAATTTTCTTACGCAACCACATCCTGAAGCTAACTTAACACCTGCATTGGCTGAATTTTCCATAGTAGACGTATTTACTCCAATCAGCGAGGCAAATTATCAAAACCCGAATGATACAAACCTTGCTCCATTGTTCTCATTGCAAGCTAAACCCCCACAGCCCGAAAAACAACTATTGGTCCACGATCAATAAATTTTGCTGAATTTTTTGCATAACTGGACGCCTTTCCTGCAACATTAACACCAGCCTTTAGCATTGTTTCGGCCATCCACATCACTGTGGTACAGAAACTATCACAGTTCAAGATAACCTGTATTTCGCTGCTCTTTTGCAGGCATTAGGAAATGCTGTAACCTGCCCACAATTGGATACAACTCCCTTTATTCCACAAAACATCCCAACGAACCAACTGCAACCAGCATGCCTGCCCCTTATCACCCGCGGCGATCAAACCTGCGGCTTATTCATATTTACCCCGGGCAGAGAACTGAATCTTAATTTAGTTAACCCGAAACCATGTAAATATTTCCACTTATAATTCTTGCGGCAATCAACATGTCTCTTCTGATTTACTCAAGCAGAACGAGCCAAGATGCAGCCGCTTGGCAATCAGGCAGCCGCTAGCCGCTGACAAACGCATGCACGAAATTTGCCAGCACAACCCTGGCACACACTCATAGAAAATATCCTGGCCATACCCTCAACAATAAACCCTTTTTTTACAACAGGATCCCAATGAAATTAAGTTCGACAAGGCATTCGCTCTAAATCATACCGCAAGCCCCGGCTCCACTGGTTTTTTACTGCAAAACGGGGATTTTTTGCCTCTCCCTTGCCCATGAATGGGCCGATGGATAAGCAACAGGCACAACAATTTTATAATAGCGACAACCTTGCTAGCCCTTGGATTTTAGCCCCGTATAGACTTAAGTGACAGGCGAGCAGAGATCGCATATTATTTATAAACCCAAATGTTGCTATTCTCTGCATAATAGTCAGAAAAATCCCATATCATCGAGTGATCCCATGCGCCAATTAAACTTATTTGATAAAATATTAAGTGAGTTAGACACCACTTTACGGACATTATTCATACCACAAAACCGTCCCTGTGATCGCGCTACCCCGGGCGAGCATATTGAGGAGCCGCTTTTGACTCGTGCTGAAAAACAACACGTTGCAGGCTTAATGCGGGTCAATCATGCCGGGGAAGTATGCGCGCAAGCACTCTACCAAGGCCAAGCCCTTACTGCAAAATTAGATCATGTAAAAACGCAAATGGCCCAGGCGGCTAAGGAAGAAGAAGACCATTTGGCTTGGTGTGAGCAACGATTAGCTGAATTGAGTGAGCGGCCCAGTTGGTTGAATCCGTTATGGTACGGCGGTTCTTTTCTTATCGGGGCACTGGCAGGACTTGCAGGCGATCACTGGAGTCTTGGTTTTGTCGCTGAAACCGAACGTCAAGTCACAGCACACTTGCAAAATCATTTAAGTAATATTCCTGCTCAGGATGAAAAAACCAGGGCAATTTTAACGCAAATGCGGGAAGATGAAGAATTACATAGGCAAACGGCAATGACTGCCGGTGCTGCCGAGCTGCCCGGAGTTGTTAAATATGTGATGGGCAAAGTATCCAAATTAATGACAAAGAGCAGTTATTATATATAAATATATTCTTTTCTCTTCGCAAGTTGCCTCCCTCCCATGGCATTAATGGGAGGCGGTTGCCCGGAATAAACACCTAGGAAACAACATGGAACAAGGCATGTTCTTTATTCTATGCGTTATTTTGATAGCCTATCTTTTTGATTTTATAAACGGCTTTCATGATGCCGCAAACTCGATTGCCACCATCGTGAGCACCGGGGTGTTGACCCCAAGGCAAGCCGTATTATGGGCGGCTTTTTTTAATTTCATTGCTTTTTTGTTTTTTAATCTGATGGTTGCCAAGACCATTGGCCACGATCTGATTGCCACGAGTATCATCGACCCGAAACTGATTCTTGCCGCTCTTTTCGGCGCCATTTCCTGGAATCTTTTAACCTGGTATTTGGGACTGCCTTCCAGCTCTTCCCATGCTTTAATCGGAGGTTTGGCAGGAGCTGCTGTCGCACGAGGTGGGTTAACCACCTTAAAATGGAGTGGATTTACTAAAGTTGCCATCGGTATTTTTATTTCTCCGGTAATGGGATTAGCAGCAAGCTTGCTGCTTGCCTATGTATTTATAAAACTGTTGCAACCTAAAGACAGCGAGCGGTTCAAAAAAATGTATAAAGCCTTGCAATTGGCTTCTTCTGCTTTATTAAGCCTGACGCACGGCGGTAATGATGCGCAAAAAACGATGGGTATTATTGCCATTTTGCTTTTTTCCGCATCCTGGCTTGATGGTGAATTTTATATTCCTTTATGGGTAGTCATTTCCTGTCATGCCGTAATCAGCTTAGGAACCTTGGTTGGTGGCTGGCGTATTGTGCACACAATGGGCAGTAAAATCACGCAACTAAACACCTTAAGCGGTTGTATGGCGGAAACTGGAGCCGCCGCAGTTATTTTTGCCTCAACAGAATATGGCGTCCCAGTTTCAACAACGCAAACCGTAACCGGCGCCATTGCTGGCGTGGGATTGATAAGCGGCTTGAAAGGCACTAACTGGCGGATGCTTAGAATTATTTACCTGTCCTGGTTACTCACGCTGCCTGCCTCAGGTATAATTGCCGCAGGAATTATTCTTTTGGTACATTAATTGGAAGGGTTTTCCTTGCCTTTGTATTCCAATTCACTATTTAAACGGCTAAAGGAAAAATAAACCACAATGCCGACCAGCATCCAAATTATAAAACGCAACATGGTCACTAAAGGTAAATTGATAATAAGATACATGCAGCTTATCACTCCCAATATAGGTACATAAGGCATGAAGGGCGTTTTGAAAGGACGCGGAAGCTCAGGATGCGTGTAGCGTAAAATCAACACACCACTGCAAACGATCATAAAGGCAAATAACGTTCCTATATTAACCAGTTCTGCCAAATCATCGATGGGTACTAATGCGGAAACCGATGCCATTAATAAACCGCATACAATGATAATACGCACCGGTGTGTGCGTTGTTTTATTAATGACTGCAAAAAAACGAGGTAATAAGCCATCGCGTGCCATGGCATAAAATACGCGGCTTAATCCGTAAAAAAGCACCAGCATCACCGTGGTCAATCCTGCTATAGCCCCAACGCCCACCAAACCTGCAGCTGCCTTATAACCCAGCGTTAACAGCGCATGGCTTATTGGGGAAGCAACGTTTAGCGTACTGTAATGCACCATGCCCGTTAGCAAAGCGGAAACCAGAATGTAAATGAGGGTACAAATCACCAATGATCCCAAAATGCCGATGGGAAGATCGCGTTGTGGGTGGATGGCTTCCTCGGCTGCAGTGGATACTGCATCAAACCCCACATAAGCGAAAAAAATGAGAGAAGCACCTTGCATTACGCCACTCCAGCCAAACGGGAAAAATGGCTGCCAGTTTTCCGGTTTTACTTCATGCACTGCCATTATGATAAAAATAGCAATCACCAATAATTTAACCAGCACCATCGCATTATTAATGCGGGAACTTGATTTAGCTCCCATGATCAATAAAAGACACAAAATAAAGATGATTCCCAGAGCAAGAATGTTGCCTATGCCACCATTGGCAGGGGCATGCAACAAATAAGTAGGAATATGAATGTTCAATGCCAATAAAAGATCATTAAAATAACTACTCCATCCCACAGAAACTGCAGAAACAGCAATGGAATATTCCAACAGCAAATCCCATCCTACTATCCATGCTACCAATTCACCAAAACCTGCATAAGCATAGCCATAAGCGCTGCCACAGCCGCCAATTGCTGCTGCCAATTCAGCATAGGAAAGTGCAGAAAATGCGCAGGCAAGCCCTGCCATCACATAGGAAAAAACTATAGCCGGGCCAGCTTGCGTTGCCGCCACAATGCCGGTGAGCACGAAGATACCAGCACCAATAATGGCGCCTATACCCAAAAAAGTTAAGTCGAAAGCCGATAGACACTGCTGCAGGCGATCGCCATTTTCAATGGATTCATGAATACCTTTTTTACGAAACAAGTCCATGTTAATACGCTCGTCCTTTACATTTAAATGTTAAGCAAAATCTGTGTTATATTCATAAACCATATCACTTAACAGCCAATATTGCATCCCTATTTCATAGGGATGACTAACTCAATCCATGAATTATTTTCGAATTTGTTTATTACTGCTGGTTGTACAAAACTCATGGGCAGAAGTCACTGAAACTTATAGCCACGGGCCGTCCTGGCTACAGACAATTTGCCACCGTCTGCAGCAAATTTGGAACGAAGGCGATAGGGATTTATATTTTACCGGGTATGCCTGGCATAACCGCCATACCTATGCAAAAGAAAAAATAGCGCAATATAATGAAACTGCCTGGGGGGGCGGCATGGGTAAAAGCCTTTATGATGAAAAAGGCAACTTACATGGCCTCTATGCTTTTGCATTTCTTGATTCGCATAAAAACATTGAGCCCATCGCAGGTTATGCATATTTTAAAATGGCCCGTCTCACTGAAAATATCCGCCTTGGGGCTGGAGTAACGGCATTCATTACGGCCCGCTCAGATATATTTCACAATATTCCCTTCCCGGGTGCCTTACCCATGGCTTCTTTAACATACCGGCGGGCTTCGCTGGCTGCCACCTACATCCCAGGTGCAAAAGGAGCGGGGAACGTTTTATTTTTATTAGGAAAATGGCAGCTGGATGTATAAGTGCTCTCAGGAATGAGTCGCATTGTTTATTCCCTGCATACGCAATGGTAGATGTTTAACTAGAGAAAGCTGTTGAATAAACACTAGTCACGGCAATTGCATCCTCAGTAACTTTTTTCATGGCTATGCTGCCATTCATAATGGTCACAGCGTTTGCCGTTAATTAGTAGCAGTGGGAGATATTGGATAGGCGAAACAAGCAAAAGCAATCCATTCTCCGCAGAGAATGGATTGAAATCATTTCATTTTCTTTCTAACTTTTTGGATTGCCCGGATTTGGGCCACAGCGCGAGCCAATTCAGCAGCAGCAACGGAGTAATCGATGTCTGCATCTTTATTAGCGATGGCTTCTTCAGCACGTGCCTTAGCCGCCAAGGCAGCTGCTTCATCCAGGCTGTCAGCGCGCTCGACTGCATCTGCAAGCACCGTAACGTAATACGGTTGTACTTCCAGCATGCCGCCGGAAATGTAATATACTTCCTGCTCCCCGCCTGGCAATGTCACACGAACCTCACCCGGTTTTAACAGGGTAAGCAAAGGGGCGTGGCCTGGAACAATTCCAAGCTCGCCTATTTCGCCAGTAGCTACCACCATCTCAACGATGCCGGAAAATATTTCCCGTTCGGCACTGACGATATCCAAGTGCGTTGTTATAGCCATGTCAGACTGCCTCATAATGTTTTAGCTTTGGCAACTGCTTCGTCAATATTTCCAACCATATAGAAGGCTTGCTCAGGCAAGTCATCATATTCACCTGCAAGAATGCCCTGGAAGCCTTTAATGGTATCTTTCAAGGAAACGTATTTTCCAGGAGAACCCGTAAATACCTCGGCGACGAAGAAAGGTTGCGATAAGAAACGCTGAATCTTACGCGCGCGGGAAACCACACGCTTGTCATCTTCAGACAATTCATCCATACCCAAAATGGCGATGATGTCCTTCAATTCTTTGTAGCGTTGCAGGGTTTGCTGCACACGGCGCGCCGTATCATAATGCTCTTGCCCTACGATCAAAGGATCCAACTGCCGTGAAGTAGAATCAAGCGGATCCACTGCCGGATAAATACCAAGCTCGGCAATTTGTCGCGATAATACAACGGTAGCATCCAAATGCGCGAATGTTGTCGCTGGCGATGGGTCAGTCAAATCGTCTGCAGGCACGTATACAGCCTGGATCGAGGTGATCGAACCTGTTTTTGTAGAGGTAATACGCTCTTGCAGCATACCCATTTCTTCAGCCAATGTAGGCTGATAACCCACTGCAGAAGGCATGCGGCCCAACAGTGCGGATACTTCCACTCCAGCCAAGGTATAACGATAAATATTGTCAATGAACAATAAGACATCACGGCCTTCATCACGGAATTTTTCCGCCATGGTCAAACCGGTCAAAGCAACGCGTAAACGGTTGCCCGGTGGCTCATTCATTTGCCCGTATACCAGCGACACTTTATCCAATACGTTGGAATCTTTCATTTCGTGATAGAAGTCGTTACCTTCACGAGTACGCTCCCCTACCCCGGCAAATACCGAGTATCCACTGTGTTCAATGGCAATATTACGGATCAATTCCATCATATTTACGGTTTTGCCCACACCGGCACCGCCGAACAAGCCTACCTTTCCACCTTTGGCAAATGGACAGAGCAAATCGATTACTTTAATACCGGTTTCTAAAATTTCCTGGCTACTGGCTTGTTCTTCATAGCTGGGCGCCATGCGATGGATCGACCAAACTTCTTCCGCTTCAATAGGGCCTGCATCATCTACGGGCCTGCCCAATACATCCATAATTCGTCCCAGGGTTTTCTTACCTACTGGAACTTGGATGGGCTTGCGGGTATTTTCAGCTTTCTTGCCGCGTGGCAAACCTTCAGTCGAGCCCATAGCAATAGTACGTACTACGCCATCACCCAATTGTTGCTGTACTTCAAAAACCAGATCACCATCTACCAGTTTCAATGCATCATTCACTCGAGGCACATCGTCGCGTGGAAATTCCACGTCTACAACGGCGCCAATTACTTGCACTACGGTTCCTAAGCTCATCTCTTACCCTCTTATAAAGCGTCTGCACCACCGACAATTTCCGCCAATTCTTGCGTAATCGCGGCTTGCCGGGCTTTGTTATAAGCCAACTGAAATTCTTTAATTAACTCACCTGCGTTATCGGTTGCACTTTTCATTGCAATCATCTTCGCAGCTTGCTCGCTGGCAATATTTTCCACCACAGCTTGATACACTTGTAACTCGATGTACCGCTCCAACAAACCATCCAGTAATTCTTTAGCATCCGGCTCGTAAATGTAATCCCAGTGGTGGCTCATGGCCTTGCTGTCATCTTCCGACTTCGGCAATGGCAATAATTGTTTGACGGTTGGCTTCTGCGACATGGTGTTTACAAATTCGTTGTAGACAATGTGCAATGCGTCAATTTCACCGCGGTAAAAAGCATCCAGCATCACTTTCACTATACCGATTAAATCCTTGATGCCAGGCGTGTCGCCCAAATGATCAACGGAAGCAAGAACCCGACCACCTGCGCGTTTAAAAAACGCTTGGCCTTTCCGACCGATTACGCAAAGATCGCTTTCCTTCCCTTCTGCAGTCAACGAGCGCATAAATCCAATCGTTTCACGCAACAAATTTGAATTCAAACCACCGCACAAACCGCGATCAGTTGTCACAACAATGATGCCTACACGCTTCACTTCACGGCTATCCATGAAAGGATGACGATATTCTGAAGTAGCGCGGGCTATGTGTTTAACTACTTCATAAATTTTAGTAGCGTATGGTTTTGAAGCACGCATTCTTTCTTGCGTTTTACGCATCTTACTGGCGGCAACCATTTCCATCGCACGCGTAATTTTTTGCGTCTTTTTAATACTCGTAATTTTCGAACGAATCTCTCTCGCTCCAGCCATATCTTGCTTCGCCTTTGTTGGAGCACCCGCATGCTTGTACGGATGCTATTTACAAATGATCACCTATGTAGAAACAGGCTGCTTACCAGCTGCCTGTGCGCTTAAATTCTTCCACCGCGTCTTTCAATTGCGACTCAATCTCACCGTCATAAGCACCGGTTTCATTGATTTTTTGCATCAATGCAGCATAAGAGCCGGCCATGTGGCCTTGCAATGCTGCTTCAAAAGCACTGACTTCAGCAACCGGGACGTCATCCAAGTAACCTTTTTCGACCACAAATAAAGACAATGCCATTTGCGCAACGGAAAAAGGAGCATATTGCTTCTGCTTCATTAATTCAGTAATACGTTGCCCACGCTCAAGCTGCTTACGGGTGGCTTCATCTAAGTCGGAAGCAAACTGCGAAAATGCTTCCAGCTCTCGGAATTGCGCTAACGCCAAACGCGTACCACCACCTAGTTTTTTCATGATTTTCGTTTGCGCAGCACCGCCCACACGGGATACAGACAAGCCTGAGTTAATCGCAGGACGGATACCCGCGTTGAATAAATCCACATCCAAGAAAATTTGTCCATCGGTAATAGAAATTACGTTGGTTGGCACGAATGCAGAAACGTCTCCTGCTTGCGTTTCGATGATCGGCAATGCAGTCAATGATCCTGTCTTTCCTTTAACTTCACCATTGGTCAAGCGCTCAACTTCTTGAGCATTGATACGTGCAGCCCTTTCCAGCAAACGAGAGTGCAGGTAGAACACATCTCCCGGATACGCTTCACGGCCCGGCGGACGACGCAACAGCAAAGAAATTTGCCGGTATGCCCAAGCTTGCTTGGTTAAATCGTCATATACGATTAAAGCATCTTCACCGCGCTCCATGAAGTATTCACCCATGGTGCAGCCCGCATAGGGAGCTATGAATTGCAGCGCAGCGGAATCTGCAGCACCGGCGACTACCACGATGGTATGTTCCATTGCACCCTGCTCTTCAAGCTTGCGTACAATCGCTGCAACGGAAGACGCTTTTTGCCCAATTGCCACGTAAATACATTTAATGCCAGTGCCTTTTTGATTAATGATTGCATCAATGGCAATGGCTGTTTTTCCAGTTTGTCGGTCACCAATGATTAATTCACGCTGACCGCGGCCTACCGGAGTCATGGCATCGATGGCTTTTAAGCCAGTTTGTACAGGTTGATCTACGGATTTACGTGCAATTACGCCAGGCGCTACTTTTTCGATTGGAGATGTTTTGTCAGCTTGAATCGGGCCTTTCCCATCAAGAGGGTTACCCAAAGCGTCAACTACACGACCTAACAAGCCACGGCCCACAGGCACTTCCAAAATACGGCCGGTACACTTGGCTTTTTGACCTTCAGACAAGGTGCTGGCATCACCCAAAACTACCACCCCAACCGAATCACGTTCAAGGTTTAAAGCCAAACCATACACATTGCCAGGAAATTCAATCATTTCCCCTTGCATGACTTCAGCCAAGCCGTGTACGCGCACAATACCGTCTTGTACACTGACGACAGTACCTTCATTACGGGCTTCCGATACTACTTTAAACTGTTCAATTTTATTTCTGATTAATTCGCTAATTTCAGATGGATTTAACGCTCTTTGTTCTGACATGGACTTTTATCCTCTCAATTATGCAGCCAAATTGGTGCCGAGTTTATTCAGCTTGCCTCGCACTGAGCCATCTATCACCAGGTCTCCGGCGCGTACGATAGCCCCCCCAAGCAAAGATTTATCAATCTTTATATCCAGGGCAATTTGCCTATGCAAACGCTGGCTTAATGATTTGACTAAGCGCTCCTGTTGCACAGGGGTCAGCTCTGAAAAACTAAGAACTTGCACCACCAACGTTTTTTCCTGCTCGGCACGCAATGCTTCATACAATGCACTGATATCAGGCAACACCATTAAGCGTTTATTTTCAGCCAGCAAGGCAATGAAGCTTTGTACAAAGTTCATCTCACCTTGATAATCAGCCTGAGCAAAAATAGATAGCAGCAGCTTAGTTTTCAGCTCTGCCGAAGTCGTTGGATTGCTAACAAATTTCTTGGCATCCGGTTCTTGTACCGCTAATGCCAACTCTTTAAGTACTGTCGACCATAATACCAACTGCTTGGCAGCAAGAGCATGTTCAAAGATGGCTTTGGCATAAGGTCGGGCAATTGTTTCGGACATATCAAATCTCTTCGATCAAATTATCCAGCAATGCGCTGTTTGCTTTTTCGTCAATTTCGCGCATCAAGATTTTTTCAGCACCAACCACTGCCAAGGCAGCAACTTGCTTGCGCAAAGTTTCTTTGGCCTGGTTTACTTCTTGCGCAATTTGTTCTTGCGCAATTTTGGCAATCTTCTGAGCTTCAAGACGAGCTTCGTTTTTAGCTTCTTCAACGATTTGAGCAGCACGGCGATTGGCTTTTTCTACAATGTCAACTGCCTGCGCTTTGGCTTGCTTCATTTCATCTTTTATACGATGCTGTGCCAGCTCAAGCTCACGCCGACCGCGCTCAGCTGAGGCCAAACCATCAGCAATTTTGTCTTGCCTTTCTTCCAATGCTCTAACCAGAGGCGGCCAAACAAATTTCATGGTGAACCATACAAACGCTGCGAAAACCAGCATTTGTACGACCAACGTCAAGTTAATATCCAAGGCTTTTCTCCTGTAACATCCGGGCGTTTAACCCTTAGCACCTGTTATCAAGAACCCAAGTTGCTGAGGAAGGGATTTGCGAAAGTAAAGAACAATGCAATACCTACACCAATCATGGTTACCGCATCAAGCAAACCAGCAACGATAAACATTTTTACCTGTAACATAGGAACCATTTCAGGTTGACGGGCTGAACCTTCCAAAAATTTTCCGCCCAACAATCCAAAGCCAATAGCAGTACCGAGCGCACCCAGACCAATCAATAACGCGACCGCAATAACAGTCATGCCTTGAACTTGTGCTATTAAATTTGCAGCTTGCATAGAATTCCCCTTAATGGATAATGATGAAATAAAAAATAGTCACTAAAACCGATTAATGATCTTCATGGGCCAAACTTAGATATACGATGGTCAGCACCATAAAGATAAATGCTTGCAGGGTAATAACCAAAATATGGAAAATCGACCAGGCAAGAGCCAACAAGAACTGGGCAACACCCAAGGTAGCGTTGCTTAGCGCCGAGGATGTAGCTGCGTTCAATGTCAGTAGAGCTATCAGGATGAAAATTAATTCACCCGCATACAAGTTTCCGAATAAACGAAGTGCTAATGAAATTGGTTTTGCAATCAAGCCTACCAATTCAAGCAAAAGATTAAACGGGATAAAAATTGGATTGTTAAAAGGTTGCAAGGTCAATTCTTTGATAAACCCTTTCGGACCTTTGACCTTCAAACTGTAGTAAATGATAAGAATGAATACCGATAACGACAAGGCAAAGGTTAGGTTTAAATCATTTGTGGGTACGACCTTCAAATAATGGAAACCAAACATTCCCGCCAACATGGGCAGTACGTCTACAGGCACGATATCCATAAAATTCATCAAAAACACCCAGATGAATATGGTCAATGCCAAAGGACCGATGACTTTATTGCGGCCATGAAAACAATCTTTTACCTGATTATCGGCAAATGTCAGCATAATTTCTGCGAAATTCTGCAATTTACCTGGAACACCCGTACTGACACGGCGCGCACCTAAGTACATGAGTAATAAGGCGATTGCCCCAAGCACTACCGAAAAGAACAAGGTGTCCAAATTCAGCGTCCAGAATCCCCCATTTGACCCCAGACTCATGGTCTTTACGTTATAAGTCAGGTATGTCAGGTGGTGTTTGATATAGTCGGTGTTTGATACCATTTCAGTCACTTTCTGGCCTATTCAGTTTATTATCTATAATCAAGGGAGCAAACCAAAATACCATTTGCGCCACAATGTATGTGGCAAAAAATATAATGGGAACAACATTTACAAAAATAAAAACCAGCGCAAATAATATAACAGACAAAACAATTTTCAATGCCTCAGCCTTATAAAAGCTGTTGACGATTTGTTTTGCCGCTCTTGCGCCGTGATATTTAAATAATTTCCTGGCAAAATAAATATTTGGCAAAGCACTTACCAAACCGCCTAACAAGGCGGAAAAAGCACTGTTTTTGCCGAAAAACAATAAGCAGAATCCAGCAATTATTAAGGTTATCCCGAGTTGCCATGCAATTAACCGCTTTGCCCCGCGTAAACCCAGCTGATTTTTCACGATTCCCACCTATCTTTGGCGCGGATTATAAAGTAAACAATATGGATAAGCAACGCCAACAAGGGGATTATTTCATCTATAATTTAAATAGAGCATAAACGCTCGGTTTCAGGCTTGCTGGCAAATCCAGGATAAAATTAACGGATTGCAGTACCAAGCTGAACGTCCAACCTAGCAAGAGGAAAAACGTTATGTCTGAAAAACAACAGCGCAACGCAGCTCATATGCGGGAAAAAATGAACAATCGCTACGGCGACGGCTTACACCACAAACACGACAAATGCCACCTCTCCTATCGACACCATTACAAAACCCATCCAGCCAACACCCAAAATGGGTTAGACGGGAGTAATGAAGAAAATACTTCCACAGGCCTTATAAGAACATATAACTTGCGAAAAGTTCGCAAACGACTGGATAAAGGTCGCTTCCATTGATAAAGTATAAACATCCACATCAGGTTGGCCACTTTCCTGGTTTGGGAATAGCAGCAAATGGCCTGAGCGAGAACTCAGGCCTCCTTTAACCTTGACTTATTCAGTATTCGTATAAAAATTCTTACGAATTATCAATGTCCTAAATGTAAAATAACGAAAATTCTACAAACAACTGGATAAAGAGCGCTACCATTGATAAAGTATAAGTATCCACATCAGGTTGGCCACTTTCCTGATTTGGGAATAGCAGCAAGAGGCCTGAATTTGTTCAGGCCTTTTTTATTTTGCTTAATTTGTTTTATTTTTAATCAAGTAAGCGCTTGATCGCTCAAATTATAATATTTTAACAATTTTACAACGCGTTTAACCCCGCTGCATTCCCGGGAAATCTTTATCACCCGGCGAGCTTGTGCCGGAATCACATCCCCCATTAAATAAACAATTTGATCTACTGTAACGATTTTAAATTGATCAGGGTCAATGGCAGGATCTGCCAGAATGCGGCTGCGGATTTTAGCTGTAAGCCACGCATCTGCCAACGTTTCTTTTTGCCGCGGACTAATCCCTAATTGATTGAATAAACGACGATAACCATGTAAGCGTGCCAATCGCTGCTGCGCTTCTTCGCGCAAGCGTGCACTAGGCACATGGCCTGCGAGTAAAATGTCGCGGTTGAAAACTGCCAGATCGATATAACAACTGCTGCACTTGAATTTTTTATCTTTAAAATAAAGTGCGTGGCTAGCTTCTGCTGCCAGCCGCATATCCCATGCTTGCTTGTAGACGTCATGGCGATCATAAAACAAATTGGCACTGGTCCATAATGCATTCAAGCAGCCAGTTAAAGAAAATATTCCGCACGCTAACAGCATCAGGATGCTGTGGCGATGCATTTTAATTAATATAGCGGAAAACTTTGACAACCTTGCGTACACCCTGTACTTGCCTTGCTTCATTCACTGCCAAATTGGCTTGCTGGCGGCTGACTATTCCCATTAGATAGACTACGCCATTTTCTGTTACAACTCGCATTGAACCAGATTGCAAACCTTTTCTTGCCAACATTAACCCACGCACTTGGCTGGTTATCCAAGTATCTGTGCTTCTTTGCGCAAAGGGGATGGGGCTTTGAATGCTGATTTGGTTATAAACGCCACGCACCCCCCCGCCTCTTTTTGCAATTTTTTCTGCCAAAACACGTAAGGAAGCAGTCGGTGTTTGCCCAACAAGCAATACAGTCTGATTAAAACTGCTGACGGCAATGCGTGAATTGCGAAACAAAGGATCATTGGCTATGGTGCGGTTTATTTGATAAAAAATACGCGTGTCTGCCTCCATTACCGGTACACTGCGTCGATCGTACACAATCAAACCACCTGCTGCTGCACCGCCGGCCACGAGCAAAGCGACGCAACTGGTTAACAACGACGTGAGCAATATAAAAATATAAATCTTAAGTTTCATACTTACCCCAACATTTGACCGAACAAGGATTGATCGATTAAATCGCAAAAACAATGCAAAATAAATAAATGCATCTCGCGTATGCGAGCCGCATTATCCCCTGGTACACGCAATTCGATATCTTCTGGCCCCAAATGGTTGGCAAGTACGCCCCCATCGCGTCCGCAAAGGGCTATGGTATCCATGCCACGATCATTAGCAGCATGAACCGCTTGCAATACGTTGTCAGAATTGCCGGAAGTAGTTAGGGCCAGTAAAACATCCCCTTCCTGTCCTAAGGCTTGAATTTGACGGGCAAAAATTTGATCGTAATGGCCGTCATTACCAATGGCAGTCAATACTGCAGGATCCGTGCATAAAGTAACTACTGGCAGAGGCGGGCGCTCTACTTCAAAATGGTTGGTCATCGCTGTGGCAAAATGCAAACAGTTTGCCGCCGACCCCCCATTGCCGCACAAAAAGATTTTGCCATCATTTAATAAACAATTTACCAAACGCAATCCGGCTTTCGCAATCACAGTTGCCATGCCATCCGCTACCGCGATTTTTGTTTCAATACTGACACCAAAAAGATGCCGGACTCGCTCTTCCATTTGTGCCATATGGTTCGCCTCTAAAAATCTAACCCAAATGCATTCTTTATCCAGGTAAGCTTTGCTGGCATCCCTTCAAGGCTTACCAAGTCAAAACGGACAGCTTGCTTGTCTTGCAATTTATTTGCCGCTAAATAAAAAGATGCAGTTTTAATTATTTTTTGCTTTTTGCTGTAAGTGACACTTGCTGCCGCGCCTCCAAACGCATTGCCTGAGCGGGCGCGCACTTCAATAAATACCAAGTATTCCTCATCCCGCATGATTAAATCAATTTCGCCAAAACGACAACGGTAATTGCTTGTTATCCATTGCAATCCCTGTTGATGAAGATACCGGCGAGTATGGGCTTCGGCAGCAAAACCAATTTCTTGCGACATGACGACTTGTGTCCTTATCAAGGCTGCTAATTACTCATTAACAAATCCATCATTTTTTCCAACGCATGCACATCTTGATAATGAAGAACCAGGGTGCCTTTACCAGATTTGCCCTGCTTTAAGCTTACTTTCGTTTGCAAATGTTGCGCCAGGGATTGTAATTGTTCCGAACACACAGGCGGCAGCGGCTTTTTTTCTGCAGTATCTTTCCGGTAAGCACCCGTTTTCACCCTTGCAACCAATGCTTCAGTTTCGCGTACGGATAAATTCCTCGCGACAATAAGTTTTGCTACGTCACTTTGCTGGGTTTCATCCAAAACCAGTAAACAGCGCGCATGCCCCATGTCCAAATCGCCATTCTCCAACATGCGCCGAACAGCGGGGTTTAAATTAAGCAAACGCAGATAATTGCTGACAGCCGTGCGCGACTTGCCGATGACTTCAGCAACTTGTTGATGAGTGAGTGCAAATTCGGTGGTCAGCCGCTGCAAAGCGCGTGCATGATCCATCACATTCAAATCTTCACGCTGTAAGTTTTCCACCAAAGCCATGGCCATAGCCGTTTCATCATCCACTTGCCGGATCGTTACCGGTACTTGCTCCATGCCTGCCAATTGACAAGCCCGCCACCGTCTTTCGCCAGCAATGATTTCATACTGTCCCGCAGCCACTTCGCGGACTACGAGCGGCTGCAAAAGCCCCTGTTTCTTAATGGAGTCAGCCAATTCAGCGAGCGATATTTCATCTATCTCGCCGCGAGGTTGATACTTTCCGGGTTGTAAACAATGCACGGAAAGTTCAACCTGGTGAGAATTTTCATTGACCGTTGGTGTAGCGCTTTCCGTATGGCTCAATAAGGCCGATAGACTGCGGCCCAATCCCCCTTTTTTTACCATTACAAATACCTCAATTGATGATCATTGACCCACCCGCGCTTACTGGTGCACGCAATTATCCGTCTTACGCAGCAACGGTTTGTTTACTAATGAGTTCGGATGCCAATACCATATATGCCGCAGCTCCAGGTGATGTTTTATCGTACTGCAAGGCAGGCATGCCGTGGCTTGGCGCTTCCGCTAAACGTACATTGCGCGGCACCACCGTGCGATATACCTTGCGGTTAAAATGCTCCAGCAATTGTTTTGCAACTTCAGAACACAGGCGATTTCTTCCGTCATACATGGTTCTTAATATTCCCTCAATCTGCAAGCGGGGGTTTACGGAAGCCTTAATCTGTTCAATGGTAGTTAGCAAAGCCGCCAAACCCTCCAATGCATAATACTCACATTGAATAGGGATTAAAACCGAATCAGCAGCAACCAAGGCATTGATGGTAAGCGTATTTAATGCGGGCGGACAGTCAATCAGAATGAAATCATAGGTGCTTTGCAAAGATTGCAATGCCTTAAATAAAAAGGTTTCACGATGATCCCGCTCCATCAAACTGACTTCAGCAACTGTCAGATCACCATTGGCTGGAATTAAATCGAACCCAGCGCGGGTAGACAAGGATGCCTGTTCTGCCAAACAATCGCGCAGCAAAACGTC
Source organism: Legionella septentrionalis (assembly GCF_003989745.1). Lineage (GTDB taxonomy): Bacteria > Pseudomonadota > Gammaproteobacteria > Legionellales > Legionellaceae > Legionella_A > Legionella_A septentrionalis. The sequence goes on along the minus strand of NZ_RZGS01000001.1, from coordinate 187,505 downwards.
ATTGCTGGTGTGCACCAGTGAATTTTTATCCACGCCGCACCCCATGGTGGCATTTCCCTGCGGATCCAGGTCAACGAGCAGCACTTGTTTTTTATTGGCAGCAAGTGAAGCCGATAAATTGATTGCCGTGGTAGTTTTGCCCACCCCGCCTTTTTGATTGGCTATGGCTATGACTTTCGCCATGATCATTCCTTCTTACTTAACGTTGCAAGACTGACATCTGCATTTTAAACAGCCGTCTCCAGAAATCTGATTATTTACTAATGATAACGCAGCAGCGTTCACCATCCATTCCCGCAATCTTGTAGGATTCAACCTGGTACGCATAGGGGATGGCTGTCAATTCAGCTTCGGGCCGACGTCCCTTCATTGCCAACCAGATACCATCCTCGGCAACCAGGTGATGGGTCCATTTAATCATTTGCTGCAAATCACTAAATGCCCGACTAATAACTGTATCAAAACCTTGGGCGGGGTGGTAGCTCTCCACTCGGGTTTGCACGATGTCAACATTGTGCAAGGATAAAACACGCTTTACTTCATGCAAAAAGCGGGTTTTCTTGCCATTGCTGTCCAGCAAAACCACTTCAAGTTCCGGCCGTACCAAGGCTAGAGGAATACCTGGCAGCCCAGCACCGCTGCCCACGTCCAGAACGCGTGTGCCTTTTACCCAGGGGACAACCGCGAGACTGTCCAGAACGTGGCGAGTAACCATCGCAGATAAATCCTGAATAGCCGTCAGATTATAAGCCTTGTTCCATTTCTGCAAGAGTTGCAGGTAATGCAGTAAAGGTTCAGCGGATGCGTTTATGCCAAGCTGCTGCATGCCATCTTTTAATTTTTTTGCAATTGAACTGTGCTCATTCATGCCAGCAACCGCTGTTTTTTAAGATGGATCAATAATAAAGACAAGGCAGCCGGGGTTACGCCAGAAATCCGAGCAGCTTGCGCGATAGAAGCAGGGCGAATACGCGTCAGTTTTTGCATGACTTCCGTCGATAACCCCGAAACTTGGCTGTAATCCAAATCCTCAGGTATGCGTGTATTTTCATGCTTGTGCAAACGAGCGATATCCTGCTGTTGCCGTTCTATATAGCCTGCATATTTGCTTTGAATTTCAACTTGCTCGGCAATTTCTTCCGGTAGCTGCGGCAGATCCAGTTCAGCAACGGCTTGCAGATGTGAATAGGCAATTTCAGGCCGCTTTAACAAATCCAAGCCGCGGCAATCATGTTGCAAGGGAGTTTCCAACACGTGTTGCAAAGCTTCATTATGGTGCACGCGCACCCAGGTATCTTTCAATCGTTGCTGTGTTTTTGCAATTTGCTCTTGTTTTTCGCAAAATGCCCGCCAGCGAGTTTCCCCTACCAAACCAAGCTCCCGCCCTTTGCTGGTTAACCGCAAATCCGCATTATCCTCACGCAATAATAAGCGGTATTCCGCACGCGAGGTAAACATACGATAAGGTTCCTGGGTTCCGCAGGTAATTAAATCATCCAGTAAAACCCCAATATAAGCCTCGTCTCGTCTTGGGCTCCACATCGCTTTATCCTGAACCTGCAAAGCTGCATTCATCCCGGCAATGATTCCCTGGGCAGCCGCTTCTTCATAGCCGGTAGTCCCATTGATTTGCCCGGCAAAAAATAAATTGGGTAATGGCTTGGTTTGCAGAAAAGGAGTCAGTCCCCGCGGATCAAAATAATCGTATTCGATAGCATATCCCGGGCGCGTGATATGCGCGTTTTCAAAGCCTTTAATCGTGCGCACAAATTGCACTTGCACTTCAAAAGGCAGGCTGGTGGAAATGCCATTGGGATAAATTTCGTCTGTGGTTAAACCTTCTGGTTCAACAAAAATCTGGTGTGACAGCTTATCGGCAAAACGCACCACTTTATCTTCAATGGATGGGCAATACCGTGGCCCGACACCCTCGATGACCCCTGAATACATAGGGGATTGATGCAAATTGTCGCGAATAATTTCATGAGTGGTGGCTGTAGTATGGGTAATGTAGCAGGGCACTTGTTTGGGATGATCCGCAGGCGTGCCTAAATAAGAAAACACAGGGACTGGTGTATCTCCAGGCTGTATAGTCATTTGACTGTAATCTAAAGAACGACCGTCAATACGTGGCGGCGTACCGGTTTTCAAGCGCCCGACAGGCAGCTCTAACTCCCGCAAGCACTGTGCAAGTGCGAGGGCAGGCGGATCACCTGCCCGGCCTCCCGCATATTGATTCATGCCAATATGAATCTTGCCACCAAGAAATGTCCCCACCGTGAGCACGATCGCACGGGCGCGCAATATCAAGCCAATTTGCGTACGCACCCCAACAACGCGCTCCCCCTCTAAGAGTACGTCCTCTACCGCTTGCTGGAACAGGGTTAAATTGTCTTGCTTTTGCAAGGCTTCGCGAATAGCTTGACGGTAAAGAACGCGATCAGCTTGAGCACGGGTAGCGCGCACCGCTGGCCCTTTCGATGCATTCAGCATGCGAAATTGAATGCCGGCTTGGTCAGCCGCACGTGCCATGATGCCATCCAGCGCATCGATTTCCTTGACCAAATGGCCTTTGCCTATTCCGCCTATGGCAGGATTGCAAGACATTTGACCAAGCAAATCCATATTGTGGGTGAGCAGTAACGTATCCGCCCCCATACGCGCTGCAGCCAAAGCAGCTTCAGTGCCTGCATGACCACCGCCAACGACGATGACGTCATAGTATTTATCAAGAATCATAACGGTGTGTTTGGATTAAAAAGTCATCAATTATACACTTTTTTGGCAGCATGCCCAAGGTTATTGACCTTGAAAGAGCTGATTCCTGTCTTTACAATACGGCTTCCCAGGCATCCAGTGCATCGTAAAGGGAGCCGCGGATGCCATTCTGCAATCCTGCAAGAAACAGCTTGAAATTTGGAGACAACCGTGGGGATTGTACTTAAAATTTGTCTTCCCCATACGCGCCGTGATTTTTTTGATTATTATGCAAATGATGTTGTCCCGGCTATCGGCACACGCGTTTGGGTACCTTTCCGTAAACAAACCCGCTTGGGGATTGTTGTCGGTACAGGAGCGCCTGAGAACCTTGCTGCCAATATAAAAACCATTCATAGCGTGATTGATGCAGAACCCTTGCTGAGCAGAGATATTCTTGCCTTGTGCAGTTGGGTCAGCCGTTATTATCAATCGCCGCTTTCAGAAGTGCTTCCTCTGGCATTACCAAAAAAATATCGCGAAGGACACGATGCAGTCGTGCCGGTGTATCATTGTTATTCCCTAAAGCTTACTAAAGAACAAGCACATGCACGCCTGCCTCAAAGAGCCCATCGCCAGCATGCTTTAGTCGATTATTTTGCAGAAAACACTGTACCCAAAAGCAAAAAAGATTTGTTAGCCGCTGGATTCACGGCATCGCAACTTAATTCATTAAGCCGGCATGGGATTTTATCAATCCGGGAGCAAGAACCTGCCACTGCACCAAACGGCATGCCCCCCATGCTGAATACAGAACAAGCACATGCAGTCGCCATAATTTCCAGCAACTTGCATATTTATCGCAGCTTTTTGTTGCAGGGGGTGACTGGAAGCGGAAAAACAGAAGTGTATCTACAAATCATTGCCCAAGTTTTGGCTATGGGTAGGCAAGCGCTGGTCTTGGTACCTGAAATTGGCTTAACCCCGCAACTCGTGGCGCGCTTTCGCGCACGTTTTACCAGCCCCATGGCCGTGCTTCACTCCAATTTATCAGATACAGAGCGGCAAATCGGCTGGCAACTTGCCAAAACAGGTGAAGCGAGAATTGTGATTGGGACCCGCACTGCGATTTTTACGCCCCTCCCAGATTTAGGCTTAATCATCATCGATGAAGAGCACGACCCCTCGTTAAAACAAATGGACGGAGTGCGCTATTCGGCGCGAGACACAGCTCAGTGGCGCGCTTGTCAGGGCAATATCCCAATTATCCTTGGCTCAGCGACCCCAAGTCTGGAAAGTTTGCATAACTGTCAGATTAATAAATATATCTTGTTACAGCTTACGCAAAAGGCATTGACTAACCAACCTCTGCACTACCGAATTTTAGACCTCCGCAATCAAGCCTTGCAACATGGGTTGGCACAGCCTGCCCTGCAACTGATTGCCGAGCATTTACAGCAACAAAATCAAGTCTTAGTATTCATCAACCGTCGCGGCTTCGCCCCAGTCCTTTTGTGCCATCAATGCGGCTGGATGGCGGATTGCCGTGCCTGCGACAGTCACATGACTGTACATCGCAAATCAAACAGGCTCATATGCCATCACTGCGGTTTATTACAAGCCATACCTACCCATTGTGCGCAATGCTCTGCCACGGAATTATTGCCGATTGGAGCAGGTACACAGCGCATTCATGAATTCCTGGCGACACAATTTCCTACTACCCGTATTTTACGCATTGACCGCGATGAGGTCAGTGGCAAAGAAGCTTTGGCGACAGGATTGCAGCAGATCGAACAAGGTGAAGTGCAACTTATTGTCGGTACCCAGATGCTGGCAAAAGGCCATCATTTCCCACGCCTGACTTTAGTAGTGATTGTGGATGCTGACCATGGTTTTTATAATCAAGACTTTCGTGCTTTGGAACGCCTGGGGCAATTGCTCATCCAAGTTGCCGGGCGGGCAGGCAGGGCGCATCTGCCCGGGCAAGTTCTGATCCAAACGCATTTACCGCAACATCCTTTACTGAATTTGTTGATACAGGAAGGATATCAATCCTTTGCGCATGCTTTGCTGCAGCAGCGGCAGGAAGCGCAATTACCTCCCTATCATTTTCTCGCGGTAATCCGGGCCCAAGGAAAAATACAAGAGCAAGTGGTGCAATTTTTATCCACTTTACAACAATTTCTACACCAGGATAACCTGGCAACCCTGGGGCCTGCACCAGCACCGCTGGCGAGGAAAGCCAATCAGCATCGCTTGCAGTTATTAATTAAATCGGCTTCCAGAAAAAAATTACAATCAGCCTTAACGGCTTTGCAAAAAAGACTCACGGCAAATGAATTTGGGGGCGGTATACGCTGGAATATTGACGTTGATCCGATTGATTTATCCTGAGTTGCCGGGCTTAATCGACCGCTCCTCAGCGTTATCGTTGCCTTCCCCGCAGGGTTTGGGCAATTCCGCTTTAAAGCGGTTTATCGTTTCTTGGGCGGAATCAATATTCTGTAGAACGGCATCATTGGTATTCAATAAATTCTTAACAAATTTGTTTTGTTCGTTCGGCCTTAGTAAATTTAGGGGCGATATGCCCGGGGCATGCTTATCGAGTAAATACAAAATTGCAGCTCCAAAAACTCCTGTGCTAACCAAAGTAGCGGCAACGACCAGCAACCCTAAGGCAATTTTGGCTGTGGCGCGACTTTTATCTGCACAGAGTGCATCCATATTGGTGGCCGCATTTTTTAAATTTTTAAATTCTGGCATAGGTCCTTCCAACAACTTACCATAAAATTTTTCCAATTTCTTATCCGGAGAACCGGCTGGATCATTTAAAATTTCCATTAAATTTTTAACCAGGGATTTATTATGTGCCTGCACCTCGGTAGGCTTTTTAATTTCCTCTAATGATTGTTGATAATCTTCGCTAATTGATTTTAATTTCTGTAAAAGCCCTGCCATTTCTTGCAATTGCTCTTCGTTAAATCTTGTTTTTTCTACATGCGGGTTAGAATTTTCTTCTGCCCTCACCTCATTTTCTGCAATGGCTTCCTGACTAGCCACTATCTCCTCAGATACCTCTTCATCTTTTGCATCCTCATCATTTAAAGCAGCGACCGGGATTACAAATTCTTCCTGCTCTTCGTTCACCTCTTGAGTGTTTACTGTTTCCAACACGGGTGATGGCTGAAATTGCTGGGGGGATGATTCTTTGGCAAGGTTGCCTATCTCTACTTGCTCTTTTTCTTTGGCAAATTGGTTCGGCTCTTCGACATAAGGAACATGTTGTGGTTGTGTCTCCTCTTGTATTGCAGAAAAACCATGCTGCAAGTTCTCACTTCCCGCAACTTCGTCTTCTTGCTGCGTTTTTTCATCAACAACGGCTACTATTTCTGCTTCATTAAATGGTGGCGCCGATTTAAGATTCGGGGTAGACGGATTTTCTACTACGGGCTCTTGCAGCGCATCGTATAAAGAAGTTGCCTTGTTTTCTTCCTGCATGGCCACGGGGTTTGTCTCTTCGAGCATGGGCTGAACAACCACTTCCTCAGCTTCAACAGGTAGAGGCTGCGTTTCCTGTTGTTTCTGCATTTCAACTTTCTGTGCTTCAGCATAATCTTTATACCCTTGGATTTCATGCTCAAGGATACCTTTTTCCAAAGCGGTAACCGCTTGAGTAATTTCACGCACAAAGCCTGGAATAGTTTGGTTGAGCTGACGGGTTTCCTCTTTATTTTCTGCCCACCTACCCAACATGGACAAGCTTTGCGTATACATATTTATACCAAGGCTTAGAGCTTCGACGTCTTTGGGTGGCAAACCTGTCTGGGTTAGAATTTGCATTTTTTCGAAATCTTTTTGTAAGCCGCTTAAAATTATATTTATCGTGGCAGCAGCGTTAGGATTTTTTTCAGCAAATTGCCGTAAAAACTTCGTCATTTCCTGCACGGTTTTTTCTTGTAAAGGCGGCTCGCGCAAAATAATTTTTGCGTCTTTATCATGAAGCGAAGTTTTTATTTCTTGCTCAACGCGCACGCGCTCATCTTTCCATTCTCTTAATTCGATTTCTTTAACTGCACGCGTCAGTGCTGGCATAATGATATTACTGGCTTTAGTAAAAACTGCTTGTTTTTTTTCATCATGAGTTTGTTCTGCCAATTTTTGCAAGGCCTTCATTGCAGCGGCTTCCAATTGCAAAGCCCGTGCTAACAAACGTTCGGGTGTTGTTTGCACACCTTCTTTTAATTGCCCATGTAATTGCTCCAAACGGTTTATTGATTCTTGGATATCATTGACGGCTTGTGCATAACGCTTGCGCACGCTCACACCGGAAAGCGTGTGTTTTTCCACAAAGGCTTTATGCAGGTTTGCCACCTGTTCATGCAATTTTCCGCTTTCGCCGCTGCGCAAGAGATTTTCTTCCTTAATTATCGCCGTTTTTTGGTTTAAGGAATCATGAATAATAGCGGCCGCATCTTGGATATTAGCCTGCAAGATTTGTACATTCTTATCGAGCACACTTTTTTTCTGCTTATCTTCCGTTTTTTTATCCAGCTGCTGTTTAAGCTGTTGGATTTCCTCAAAAGCTTCCCCCAAAGTTACAATGAAGTTTTCTTTAAAGGCAGAAAGATTACCTTTGGCGCCTGCAGTTGCTGCATGGATTTGCGCTTGTATTGTTTTGACTTTCTCATGAATTTGTTCCGGCAAGCCATCATATTTTTTCTTGCTTTTTTTCGCCTGGGTACTGCCAAATGCTTGCAGAATATCCTGCGCTGCGGCATCCAGCTCTTGGCTGATATGTTTTAAATCATCTAAAGCCAATTCATCTGTTATCTCAATTGAAACCACTTCTTCAGGAGGAACAGCATCTATGTCCTGTTCCTCCTCTATCGGTAAAGCAGTAAAAGGTATTTCTTCAGCATATGCGGCTTGCTGTGATTTTTGAATTTGGGCATTTTCTTGTTCAACAGCTTCTAACGGTACGGTTTTTATTTGCTTTAATTTTTTTTCATTATACAAGTTGCTCTTAGCGAGCTTCGCCAGTGCATACCCGGATGCATTGGGCAATCCTTTATTCACTTCCATACCGGAATCCGTTTGCTGTAAACCACGTGCGCCATGTGCATTTTCACCGCAAATATCACGGCTTACGGAAAACTCCACGACAGTTTTTGCCAATTCCTGTTGCAGGGCACGATCTTTTTGTAAAATTCCCTGTTGTTTGAAATCAAACTGCGGAAAATGTTTGTGTAAAGATAAAAATGCATATAATTCTTCAATAAAATTTTGCTCACGACCTGTCCTGTCTTCACCGCTTTTGCAAAACCAATCCACGGCAGTGCCCATCATTTGGTTGAGGATTAAATAGCGGGCCGGAAATTCATGTGGTTCAGTATTGCCCCCGTAATAAAGCGCCTCGCTTTGCTGGAACAATTGCATAAATTGCAACAGTTTCCTTAATTTTTCGCCGTCTTGTCCCTGCAGCTTTTCTTGATTTTCAGGGTCAGATAAATAAGCTACTATTTTTTTTTCTAATGCTGCATAACTTTCCTTGTTTTTTTCATACAACTTGGCGCGCTCATCGACAACTTTTTTATACGCTTGCTGCATTCTCCCTTCTAGGGAACGAATTTTATCCACTTGTTCATAATATTTTTTTTCATTAAAGGGCGTGCTGTCTTTTAGATATGCTTGCTGCCGATTTTCAAGCTCTTGATAAGAAGCCGCGAGATCTCCTTTTTTTAATAATTCCTCCAGATTTTTTTCTGCCTTTTGCAACTGTTTACTCGCATGAGGTATTTCCCTGTAAATCCTAATGATGTCTTCCGCCGCTTTATCTACAGCACCCAAATCTCTTAATTCATTGGCAATATGCTCCCTGCCATCTTTCACAAAATGGTAAATGCCGCGTGTGTTAATCGTTTCATCCAAGCTGGCAGGGATAGGCAAATGAAACTTGGATAAAAATTTCATAACCTTTTGCGACGTTTGCTTGACCAGTAAACCATGCAGATTAGCCGGATCATTCATTAAGTTTACATTCGGTTTCACAACTATCTTCTGGCCATCTATTTCCAACTCTAAAGGCCGCTGGTTATACATCATCAAGGCATATTGCGATTCTTTCAATTGACGCAATTCAGATTCTTCCGCCTTCATGATTCTTTTATCACCCATAATGGGTGATAAAAGCCCCATGGAAGATAAATTAATTTCCAAAGGAGATGCTTCGCTATAAGTTCTCCCTCTTTCCATGGATTTTCTGGCGAGCTCTCGGAACATGTCTTTTACCGCTTCACACGCCATGGCTCTTCGTTTGATCTTGTCTTTTTCTTTTATGGGAGGATAGGAACTGTGGCGAAATCCAGTAAAATCCAGTTCGTTGCCTTGGTTACCTTTACTGCCAATAGCCACTTCGACAAAGTTTGCAAGCTTGCCTTCATCCCGTTTTGTACTCGGTATGATGCTTGGGCCTACTACACGTTGTGCGCTGATGCGGGTAACATCACCGCCTAGGTCATATTGGTTGATAAAGTTAGGCCTGCCTTGTGCAGCCGTCCATTTCGCTTCCTCATTTTGAAATAACTGCAATGCTGCCTTACGCTTCTCTTCCGGATAAACAATAGGCAAGGCATGAGCCAAGAAAAACCGTAAATGTTTGCCTGCTTCATTAATTTGCTGGATAACTTTCTCTTCTGTTTCGCTGTTTCCTATCTCGGCGAGTGCAATAGCTGGGATGCCACAATGTTTCTTCAACCCACGTTCTGCTTTTGCTTTATAAGCGTCAATGGCTGACAAACGCTTTTCTTTTTCTTCATTGGGCAATTGCGATTGTTCTATGATGGTCGCTGCCGTTTTGGAAACAGCTTCTAGGCGATCTAAAAAATCTTCAAGCCGCGGACCATTGTAAGAATCTGTAGCAAAAGAACGAATCTTTAATGCAGGCTCGGCATTGTCTTTTTCTAAAACCCATTCGCAATATTGGTATTTTTCCTTTAAGCCTTCATCTGCCACTACGTGATTGCTCTTTGTAAAAAAAGAAAATTGCTCCTGAAGCCAGGAATCCATGTAAGCATGTTGATCGAGATAAGTCTTGGGCATAGCGATGATATTGTGGACAGCCAATACCATGATTATAGACAATAATTGGACAATAAGAGCATTTATTGCAAAGTTAACGATGAGTTAGGCTGTTGCTCTCCACTAAGGTGCAGTATGCTTACGCTTTAAACTAACATCTAGGGATAGGGATGATTATTAAAAACATACACGTATTTGGCTACGGTCAAGCAGGTTTACAAACGGTCAACATTACCTCTGCAGGCAAAATACACATACAGCCTGAACACCTTGAACCAAACAGCGTGGTGATGGATGCAAAAGGAAAGTATGCCTTGATGCCGGGAATGATGGATGCGCATATCCACGGATATAACGGCTCTGATTTTGCAGACGGAGATAATATTAAAACCATCACCCGGGGCCTGGGCGAAGCTGGCGTCTCTTATTGTGTAGCCACCCTAGTCTCTTTGTCTTTTGAGAAATTAAAAATTGCACTAACAGCCATTGATCAGTACATTGCTGAGCAAAATAAAACGCCCACTGCAGGTGCGGCTATTATTGTTGGCGTGCATTTAGAAGGCCCCTTCATCTCCAAAGAATGCAAAGGCGCGCATGACGCCCAGGTTTTACAAGAAGAAATTAACGTGGAAGCTTTTTCAAAAATTGTGCGCCTGGCTCCGCATGTACAAAACTGGAAAATTACCCTTGCACCTGAATTAAAAGGTGCTATCGAATTCATTAAACAGACTAGAAATTTTACAGTGGATAACCGCCAAGTGTTCGTGCATGTCTTTATTGGGCATAGCAATGCTGCCGAAAAATGCATAGAACAAGCGCTTGCAGCAGGAGCCATCGGTTTTACCCATTTGGGAAATGCCAATCAAGAGCAAGCTGCGAGAAACAAGAATTTTGAGCCGCAACAATCGACCAGCAATGTTGTACGCTGGGTGATGAAAAATGCACAAAAGTCTGAGTTTTTTGCAGAATTGATTTGCGATGAGCAGCATCTTTCTGCAACATTTGTGAGCACATTAAGCAATTTGCTGCCCAACCGCATCATGGTAATTACCGATGCTTTAGGCCCAACGGGTTTGTGCGATGGAGAATATAAGCTGGGAGAGTTACCTATTTTAAAACAAAAAAGTAAATTCGTTTTGAAATCGGATCCGAATAAATTAGCCGGCAGTGCCGCAACGTTACCGCAAATAGTACAAACATACTGCAAAAACTTCATGCATCTCCCCGCGTTTTCCTTGTGGGAAAAAATTTTTCACGCAGCAGTCATTTGTCCGCGAAAAGCTTCATTAGGCACGGCTGAATCATTGCATGAAGAGCAACATTTTACGATTTTCGATGAAAAAGGTAACCTCGTGCTCAACGCTTGCAACGGAAAATTATATAAATTTTCACCATTCTCCACGCATGAAAATAAACTTGAACTTCTTGGCTTATTTAGCAACGCACAGACTGCCCTAAATGCCACTAGCCAAGCCGATTACGCCGCATTGGATTATCAAATTTAGCATCCTAACGATCATCGCAAACGGTATACTGACCATGGCGATAAGGGTTTGAACGTGAACGAAATTCATATTCGCGACAACGCTTGCCATACGAGTCCGTATACCGTCTTTCAAAACGAAATTCAAAATCGCTAAAGTTCATATCTTGCTGCCGTTCCCGCTGTTGTTCTGCCTTTTCCTCTGCCTCCAGCTTGTTTAAAAATTTACTGAGCTTACTGCCATAGGCTGTTGATAAACAAAATAAGGTCAGAAAAAGAATAATAAATTTTTTCATAAAGATAAAATAAGCAACAATAATAGCAACATTAAAGCATAAAAGCTTTAAATTTAACAATAAGTTCAGTAAAAATAAAAAACGATGGGGCAAACCTTGCTAAAAAACAAGTTTTGCTCAACAATTTTAATATAAGGCAACGCCGATTATCAGGTTTAGCATGAAATTAAAATTTCTCGGCTCAGGCTCGGCTTTTGTACCCATAACTGAAAATTTCCAGTCCAATATGATCTTGGAAAGCGATTCAGGCAAACGATTGCTGATCGATTGCGGCACGGACATCCGCCATTCGCTGCACAGTTATGATCTCACTCACCAGGATATCGATGCCGTATACATCAGCCATTTTCATGCCGATCATGTAGGCGGCTTGGAATGGCTTGCCTTCACCTGCAAGTTTTCTGTGCCTGCCAAAAAACCAAAATTGTTTATTCATCCTTCCATGGTAGAAACCTTATGGAATCATGTGCTATCCGGTGGCTTGCGTTCAATTGCAGACGAAAATGTCAGCATCCATACTTATTTTGACTTGCAGAATTTACAAAACGAAACGACGTTCACATGGGAAAAAATCAATTTTAAATTGGTTAAAACCAAGCACGTGTATGATAACGGCAATCTGGTGCCAAGTTTTGGCTTGTTTTTTACCAACGGCAAAAAAAATGTATTCATCACTACGGATACGCAATTCGATCCTGAAGCTTACATGGAATATTTTAATAAAGCTGACGTGATATTTCATGATTGTGATTTGAGCAATCCGGGCAGCGAAGTGCATGCAAATTATGCCAAACTGCTTACTTTGCCCCCGGCAATAAAAGCCAAAATGTGGCTTTACCATTATCCGGCACTTCCCTTACCCGCTGCACAAGCCCAGGGATTTAAGGGGTTTGTAAGAAAAGGGGAGGTATTTGAATTTTAATATTAAGTCTCTGCAGTTCCATCACACTTGCTGCGCTTACTCAAACCTTATTTAGCTTTCTCATGCGGAATACAGCGTGTGCGCGCTATAGTCGTTTTATTAATATAAGTCCAGGTGCTTTCCATGCTGCCATCACGTTTCACGTGGCTCATGGCAATCCCTGTTTCATCCAATTTTTTAGGATTAATAAAACCTGAAGACAAAAAATGCGTATTGGCATCGTAAATACCAGTTCCGGTATAAGCATTACCATTATCACATATCGCCATTGAAGCATAAGTTTCGCCTGTCTTTTTAATGGTTAGCGTACACTTAAATACATTGCCGGTGCCGATTTCGTTTCCTTCACAATCATATTGCCCACCAAGTTTATAATCTGTATACGCAAATACGGCAGAAGTTAACAATAACGTGACTAAAAAAACTGCTTTTTTCATTTTAAATTCCTAATGAGGTGCTGTGGTTCAGCTTCATCGATGGCGCAAATGCGCGGCACCCAAGGCATTGAGCAATTGTTAGAATGATACAGCGCTACCTGATGTAAATTGCACATTAACACCACCATCCTTGCCGGCAATCTTACGGAATTGGCTCCTTGCTAAAAATCAAAAAGCTTTGTGTATAAAAATTGATTCTTGAGCCACAATATTCATGTCTATCCTTTCCGTTAATAATGCAGGCATCCATTTGTGCCTGCATGGGTATGCATTAGACTGCTATAGGTGCTTTAATAGCCGGATGACATTGATAATTAACAAATTCAAAATCTTCAAATACGTAATCAAATAATGAGGCGGGTTTGCGCTTGATATGCAATTGCGGCAAGGGAAATGGCTTGCGCTCAAGCTGGGTGCGCGCTTGTTCCAGATGATTTAAATATAAATGACAATCGCCCCCAGTCCAAATAAATTCGCCGGGTTGTAAATTACACTGTTGCGCAATCATGCAGGTTAACAAGGAATAAGAAGCGATATTAAATGGTACGCCTAAAAACACATCTGCCGAACGCTGATATAACTGGCAAGACAAGCGATTATTTGCCACGTAAAATTGAAACAGGGCATGGCAAGGCGCCAAAGCCATTTTATCCAATTCACCCACATTCCAAGCACTTACCAACAAACGCCTGGAATCGGGGCTAGCTTTAATCTGGTTTAATATTTCCGCTAATTGGTCGATGCTCTGCCCATCTGCGGTAGCCCAACTGCGCCACTGCTTCCCATATACTGGCCCTAAATCGCCATTCTTATCCGCCCACTCATCCCAAATAGTCACGCCATGCTCTTTAAGATAAGCAATATTGGTATCACCGCGCAAAAACCATAACAATTCATGAACAATGCTGCGCGTGTGCAATTTCTTGGTCGTTACCAGCGGAAAGCCCCGGGATAAATCAAAGCGCATCTGGTAGGCAAATACCGACAGCGTGCCGGTACCCGTGCGGTCAGTTTTTTCTATACCATGTTTTAAGATATGCTCAATGAGTTGAAGGTATGTTTTCATTGCGTTTTACCCACCAAAGTACCAGGCCGATGAGAAGCATCGGGATAGACAGCAATTGTCCCATGGTAAGCCAATTAAATGCCACATACCCAAGTTGCATGTCGGGCTCGCGGAAAAATTCTACGATTAAGCGTGACAAGGAATATCCAATTAAAAAAATAGCAGAAACACAACCGGCTGGACGCGGTTTGGCTGCATACCACCATACTAAAATAAATAAGACAATACCCTCAAGCCCTAATTCATAAAGTTGTGAAGGATGGCGGGTTTGCCCATCCACATGCGGAAATATCATCCCCCAGGATGTAGAAGTAGGTTTGCCCCATAATTCACCATTGATAAAATTGCCCAGCCGCCCAAATGCCAAGCCTAAAGGCACCAAGGGTGCAATAAAATCCGTCACGGCCAAAAAAGGTTTTTTCACTTTATAGGAAAAGAGATATAAAGCGAGCGCGACGCCTAATAAGCCACCATGAAAAGACATGCCGCCTTCCCAGATTTTAAATAAAACCCATGGCTGCTGCAGGAATTGTGCTGTGCTATAAAATAGCATATATCCCAAACGCCCGCCCAGGATAACACCTAACGCAGCGAAGAAAATTAAATCCCCGATTTGCTCGGATGTCCAGTTAAGCTGGTAACGCTTCACCCGCCAATGTGCCAGCAACCAAGCGCTGATAAAACCCAGTAAATACATCAAGCCGTACCAATGGACTCGCAGAGGGCCTAACGAGAAGGCCACCGGATCAATATGAGGAAAAACCAGTATGCGCATGGTTATAAAACCCTTATTAAAATTATAATCTTACGTTTTAAAGCATGAATTTTAAAGACCAAAAAACCATTATGATTTACCGGGACGGATTAAACCACCTAATCCTTCATCGGTAAGCGCTTTTTGCAAATACAAACGGATTTCATCGGAATGCTCAAATTCCAAAACATCGGCAAGAATTTTGCGGGCATGGGTTATCGAAAAACTGCGGATAACCCACTTTATGCGCGGCAAGCTGAACGAATTCATGCTCAACGTATCAAAACCCATAGCCAATAGCAAAATGACCGCCAGGGGATCACTTGCCATTTCACCGCAAATACTCACTTCTACACCTGCGGCATGCCCGCCTTCAACCACTTTGAGCAGGGTACGCAGCAAGGCCGGGTGCAAGGGATCGTAAAGTGCTGCAACACGGGCATTGTTGCGATCGACTGCTAAAAGATATTGGGTTAAGTCATTGGTGCCGACGGAGAGGAAATTTACCCGCCTTGCCAATTCGCGCGCTTGGTAAACTGCAGCCGGAACTTCAATCATCACCCCTATTTGCGGTTTTTCAATGGCGCACCCTTCTTCCAGCAATTCACTGTAAGCTTGCTCGATCAGTGAGACGGCCTCATCCACTTCGTTTAAAGCAGTAACCATAGGCAGCATGATGCGTAAATTATTTAAATGTTCGTTGGCACGCATCATCGCCCTTACCTGCAATAAAAAAACATCCGGATGATCCAGGGTGACGCGGATACCGCGCCAGCCAAGGTAAGGATTGTCTTCTTCAACCGGGAAATAAGAAAGCACCTTATCGCCACCTATGTCCAAGGTGCGCATGGTAACCGGATGCGGGGCAAATGCTTTGAGAATTTGGCGGTAAATGATGTATTGTTCATCTTCCGAAGGAAAACAATCGCGGCTCATGAAAGGTACTTCTGAACGATAAAGTCCAACGCCTTCTGCGCCAACGCTCATGGATAAACCAGCGTCCATGGCAAGTCCGGTATTGACCTGCAGGGATACGCGGTAATTATCCGTAGTTTCTGCAGGCTTGTCCCGTAAGCTGACTAAACTTTGATTTAATTCATCTTCTTCTTGCGCCAGTTTTTTATATTCGGCAAGCAAGGGTTTTGCCGGGGAGATAAACACATGACCGTAGTAACCATCCACAATGACAGCACGGCGCGATAATTGCTCGACATGAAGGCCACGCACCCCCATTACCGTCGGCACACCCATGGCACGCGCCAAAATGGCGACATGCGAATTGTTCGAACCTTTGGCGGCTACTACCCCGGCCAATTGTCCTTCAGGCACTTCTGCCAAAGCCGCTGCCGTGATTTCTTCACCTACCAAAATAGTGCGGCGCGGATAGACGATTTCCTCCTGTTGCGACGATTGCAGCTCAGCCAGCACACGGCGGCCGAGATCGTGAAAATCACTTGCCCGTTCACGCAAATATTCATCTTTCACGCTTTCAAACTGCAATACGTGTTTTTTTATCACGGCAGCCAGGGCGGCTTGTGCGCTGAGCTTTTCCGCTTTGATGACTTCAACTACCTCAGCGCCTAAGTTATCATCATCAAGCATGCGCAAATACACGTCGAATAAAGCATGCTCATTTTCGGCAACGCTTGTTTTCATGCGCCGGCTTAAGCGATGCATATTGTCGCGCGCGGCCTGCAGTGCCTGATAAAATACAGCGATTTCCTCAGCTGGATCATCCACGATAAGTCGCGGAACCGCATCGATATCGGCAGGAGGGTAGACGACCAAAGCGGTACCGATGCCAACGCCTGGCACACTGCCAATACCAGTTAAAGCAATCTGCGTGACTTCAGGGCGCGCCAACCCTACCGGGTGTGGTTGTGTTAATTGCATGAGTTCACCACTGGCTTCTGCATTGGCAATGACTCCACCCAATTGCGCCGCCAGTGTGATGAGAAATGCTTCTTCCGTGTCATCAAAAAAACGCAGCTCCGCTCTTTGTGCCACCAAAACTCCATACAATTTGCGGTGTTGAATGATGGGAACACCTAGGAATGCCTGGTAATTTTCTTCTCCCAACAGGGGATTTTGATAAAATTCAGGATGCGCCGGCGCATTGTCAATATTGATGGGTTCTTCACGGCGTCCTACCAGGCCAATTAATCCCCGGTCAAGCGTGACGCGCACCCTTTGCTCGGCTTTTTTATTTAAGCCATCAGTAGCAATCAATACATATTCCGCGTATTTATTATCAATGAGGAAAACAGAGACAGCTTCTGCGACGATGGCTTTTTTTACTCGCTGCACCAAAATACCGAGTGCATCCGATAAACGACTGGCTGTGGTTACGTCTTGTACTATGCGTTTTAATATCTTTAACATTTAACGACCATGATTGCCTCGTTTGCGGCGTAGCCCATAAGGATTACGCCGTCTTTTCAAGAAATATTCGAGTTCTTTTAAAGCCTGCATATAGACTTGTTTTTTAAAAAAAATAACTTGTTCCTGAGGCTCGTAGTAATCGATCCAGCGCCAGCTATCAAACTCTGGGGAATCACTTAAATCCAAACGGACTTTTTGTTCGCTGGCTACTAATCGTAACAAATACCATTTCTGCTTCTGGCCAATAACCAAAGGTTCGCTGCCGTGGCGCAAATATTGTTTGGGAAGGCGATATTTAAGCCAGCGCTTGGTAGAACCCAAGACTTCAATATCTTCACGTTCCAAGCCTATTTCTTCGCGCAACTCACGAAACATGGCTTCCAATGCGGTTTCACCGCTGGCCAATCCACCCTGAGGAAATTGCCAGGCATCGTGACCATGTCGTCTTCCCCAAAACACGCGGCCGGATTCATTGACTAGAATAATTCCAACATTTAACCGGTAGCCGGCACGATCAACTATCATGTTTACTGCTTACATTAACCATTAATACGCTGATTTTTTCATAAAATGCAAGACTTTGGCAAATAAACCTATAGCGCCACCTCTTCTAATAAATAGTTTAGTTTGTTTTGCCATTTCTTTGCTAAGATGCAAGCCTACGCAGAGGAACACGCCAGCATTCTGCATGATCATTTTTAGGCAAAGCAAACATGAAAAAAAAGATTTTAATTATCAATACAGGTGGAACCATCAGCAGCATTAAAACCGGCCATGGGTATGCGCCGATGCAAGGTTATGTAAAAAAAGCCTTGGAACGAATCCCCGCTTTCCTGCATAAAGACATGCCGCAATACGTCATTAAAGAATACACGCCGCTGCTTGACTCTTCGAACATGACCGTACGTGAATGGAACCGTATCGCCAAAGACATTGCACAAGAGTATGCCAATTTCGACGGCTTTGTTATTTTCCACGGTACCGACACCATGGCGTATACCGCCTCCGCCTTGTCTTTTATGCTGGAAAACTTGCATAAACCCGTTATTTTGACCGGATCACAAATACCTTTGTCAGAAATCCGCAATGATGCCATCGATAACGTCATTACTTCCTTGTGGTTGTGCGCGCATCAATCGCTTAAAGAAGTTTGCATTTATTTTAATCAAAGCTTGTTACGGGGAAACCGCTCGCAAAAAGTCAGTGCCCAGCGTTTCGCTGCGTTTGACTCCCCAAATTTCCCGCCGCTTGCTTCGATAGGAATTGATATCAAACTTCACGAAGACTTGTTGCTACCAGTACACAATAATCCATTCCGTCTACAAACCATAGAACCGCATTTTATAGCCAATTTCCGCTTATTCCCGGGTTTTGCCACCGAAGTATTAGCTTATATTTTGCAACAACCTTTGCGTGGTTTAATTCTGGAAACCTATGGGGCTGGCAACGCACAAAACAATGATCCGCGCTTTCTGCACTTGTTAAAAGAAGCCTGCGATCGCGGCGTCGTCATTGTAAATTGCACGCAATGCCAACACGGGCATGTTGAAATGAATCAATATGCGACCGGTTTTACTTTAAAGGAAGCCGGATTGATCAGCGGGCATGATATGACGCCGGAAGCTGCCCATTGCAAGCTTTTATATCTTTTGAGCAAAACTTCCGATATTAAGCAAATTAAACGGTTAATGGAGGCTAACCTATGCGGGGAATTAAGCCACTAGCTATGTACGTGCTTGGTGTTGGCTCTTTACTTCCTCTTCATTGTTTTCTTCTATGATGGATGAATTTGTCAAGCCTTGCACCACTTCCCCTTGCTGTTGCAGCGGTGGGATGGTTTCATTTTGTTCAACCGTTTTTTCCACCACCCCGCTCCCTGACTGCTGGGCATTTTTGTCAATGATCTTAGACTGTAGAGGGAGTTTTTCTCTGCGCCTCTCGTTTTCTTGCTTCTTTATCAGTTCAATGTGCTCCAGCGCATTATCCATACACTCGCCAAAGAAACCTATATGTTTGCGCTTCTGGGCACATTTATCTTGATTACCATGTTTTAAATTAGTAATGGCTTGCTGCACAATTTTATTGGTGATTACGTTATAGTTTTCACTTTCCTTGTCCAGAGTCTTCAAATGTTCCTTACAAGAATTAATTTCATTCTTTAAAATTTCTTCTTTTTCTTGCCTTATTTCCAGATTATTTGAAATAGCCGGGTTATTCAGGATTCTTTCCCAAAAACTAGTCTTTTTCAGGCGGACCACGTTTTGGGTATAGTAAGCAGCCCCGCTCAAAAGAAACATGCTCAAAGGGCTCTCTTTATCATAAGCAATATTGAGTAATTCTTCCGTTTCTAATTTTTTATGGATAAGCAGCATTAAATCCAATAAATCGCTTAAGGATTTTTCAGTCTCGCCGGTAGGGTGGGTATGCTTGGAACACAAACTGATGAGTTCTGTCTTGCAATCCGTTACCAGCGTGGATAATTTTTTATAACTTTCCTCATCATCTTTGCCCGCCACAAAATTGGTGATTTGATTGTGGAGCTCTTCTAATTTCTTACGTTTCGCTGCTGACAATTTAAGATCGCGCCCGCCCAAACCAACGGCCGAAAAAAAACCGTTCAGAAAAGACTGATCTTTTGCTTTTGAAGCTGCAATGGCTTCTGCAATTTCATCAATCAATAATTGTTTCATTAAATGAAGAAAAATACTCATAACACTACTCCTTTCCCGGCAATTTTTTTATCATAGCAGCATTTGTTAAGTCTGCAATTCATCAAGGAATTAAACATGAACCTTCATATTGTTGTTTTGGCGGCAGGTCAGGGAAAACGCATGCATTCAAAAACGCCAAAAGTATTGCATGAAATTGGCGGAAAACCGATGTTGCAGCGCGTAGTTGAAACCGCGCTTACCCTTAATCCTGAAAAAATCCATGTGATCATTGGGCATGAGGGTGAACAAATCCAACAAAAATTAAATGCATTACCCATCCATTGGGTGAAACAGGAACAGCAATTAGGAACCGGGCATGCCGTAATGCAGGCATTGCCTTTTATCCCGGCTGCAAGCCAAGTTTTAATTTTATCAGCCGATGTCCCTTTAATCCGTCAATCTACTCTGCAAGCGCTGGTGGCAGGCAATGTCAGGGAGCAAACTTCGTTAAGCCTATTGCTGGCAACCGTACCCGACCCTACCGGCCTTGGGCGCATCATACGCAATGGCGGATACATACAAACCATCGTTGAAGAAAAAGATGCGACCCCCGTGGAGCGCGATATTCAGGAAATTTACAGTGGCATTTGCTGCACGAATGCTTCCCTGTTACAACGCTGGCTGCCGCGATTAAATAATGATAATGCGCAGGGCGAATATTATTTAACGGAAATTATTCAAATGGCAGTAAGCGATGGCGTGCACATTGCTTCACAGGAAACTGCTGATTTTCGCGAAATCTGCGGCGTGAACAATCGCTTGCAGTTACAGCAATTGGAGCGCGTATATCAGTCATGGCTCGCAGAAGATTTAATGTTACAAGGGGTAACGCTGGCTGATGCAGCCCGCATCGATATCCGTGGCGAATTGCATTGTGGCATGGATGTATTTATTGATGTTAACACCGTATTTGCGGGCCGGGTCACCCTGGGCAATAACTGTAAAATTGCCCCCAATTGCCTATTGAATAATGTGACCTTAGGCGATAATTGCGAGATATTGGCCAACAGTATTCTTGAAGATTGCATCATAGGGGATGGTTGCCATATAGGCCCTTTTGCACGCTTAAGGCCAGGAACGCAGCTTGGCGTCCAGTGCAAAATCGGCAACTTCGTTGAAACCAAAAATGCGGTTTTCGCTGCCAACAGCAAAGCCAGCCATTTAAGTTATCTGGGCGATGTCAGCATAGGCAAAAACGTCAACATCGGCGCGGGAACCATCACTTGTAATTATGATGGCGCAAATAAACATCATACCATCATTGAAGATGGCGTTTTTGTGGGCTCGGATACCCAATTGATAGCCCCTGTCACCATAGGTGAAAATGCGACAATCGGCGCTGGCAGCACCATCCGGAAAAATGTTCCGCCGGGGGAGTTAACCCTGACTGAAGCCAAACAAAAAACCGTGTATGGCTGGGCCAGGCCTAAAAAGCGGGAAACTTGAGCATAAGCCGACGAAGAGCGGCTTATGCTCAAACAGTTATTCAATAGTCTTATGCTTATATTCACATAGATCGCGGATAATGCATGCAGGGCAATGCGGCTTTTTGGCAACACAAACGTAGCGCCCGTGCAGCACCAGCCAATGGTGGGCATTTACTAAAAATTCCTTGTCTACGTGTCGCAACAAAGCTTTCTCTACAGCCAGGGGAGTTTTTCCTTTGGCTATGCCAGTACGGTTGGAAACACGGAATACATGCGTATCCACAGGAATTACTGGCTGACCATATAGCGTATTTAAAATGACATTTGCCGTTTTACGCCCTACTCCCGGCAAGGCTTCCAATTCTTCACGCGTTTGCGGAACCTCGCCGTCGTATTTGCTCAATAGCAACTCACATGTTTTTATGATGTTAGCGGCCTTGCTATTATATAAGCCGATGGATTTGACATACTCTTTAAGGCCTTCTTCACCCAAAGCCAATATAGCTTTCGGCGTATTGGCGACTGCGTATAATTTGGCAGTCGCTTTATTTACCCCGGAGTCCGTAGCTTGTGCTGATAAAATAACGGCAATTAATAATTCAAATGGGGTTTTATAGCAAAGCTCGGTAGTAGGATGCGGATTTTCGGCGCGAAACCGCTCAAAGATTTCCCGTCTTTTTTCTTTATTCATGCTGATATCATCCCGCTTGTGCCTTTCTTGCCAAGGCTTGCAGAATGAATTCTTTTTTAGCCTGCAAATCTTGTTCCTTATCGGCAGCCTGCCGGGCGAGGCGTTTTTTGTCGCGGTAAGCTTGCTGTTTTTCATGCTCTTCACGCAACAGGCGAACTTGCCGTGCATGATGGCGCTCACGTGCAATTTCCGGGTTATAGGCAGGTTCCGGCAACGGCAATAGGTCAATGCAGTCCACAGGACAGGGTTCCACACACAAGCCACAGCCCGTGCATTCATGGGATAAAACCGCATGCAGCAGCTTGCCGCTGCCTATGATTGCATCCACAGGGCACGCGTTAATGCATTTCGTGCAACCAATGCACTCATCCTCACGTATCCTCGCCACTGAAGGCTGTCTGGTATTTGCATCCATGTCGGCCATATAGGGAGAAGCATCCACACGCAACAATTGCCCCAAAGCCTGCAATGTATTCACGCCACCCGGCGGGCACCGGTTAATCGAAGCATGTCCGCGTGCCAGGGCTTCAGCATAAGGTAAACAACCGGCATAACTGCATTCGCCGCATTGTGTTTGTGGCAATAAAGCATCGATATCTTTTACATCAACCATCAGCTTGCCTTCCCCGCCTCAAGCATTGCTGCAATTTTATCTTTTTCAACCCGCACCATGAGCGGCACAAAACTATTGATTTTATGGTTTGTTAACGGCTCATCAATACTGTCCCAGGTTAATGGTTCACAATTTAAAAATTGTTCAGCAGAGGCTGCCATCTGCGGCAGCACGGGTTTTAAGTAGGTAATGAGGATGCGGAATAAATTAAGCCCCATCGTACAGACTGCTTGCACATCTGCCAGGCGCTCAGGCTCCTTGGCCAAAACCCATGGCTTTTCAGCATCGATGTATTGGTTAACGCGTCCTGCCAAATCCATGATTAAACGGATGGCTTGTGCATAATCACGATCCACGAATGCTTGAATAACCTGGCGCCGCTCTGCCAAGAGTTCAGCATAAAGCGCAGGTTCGCTTATGCTATCGGCTAATTGATTAGCAAATTTTTTATTGATAAATCCGGCACAACGGCTGGCTATGTTGACGACTTTACCCACCAAGTCTGCATTAACCCGATTGGTAAAATCTTCAAAATTCAAATCCAAATCATCCACCCGCCCATTTAATTTGGCAGCAAAATAATAGCGCAAATATTCGGGGTTTAGGTGGGCAAGATAAGTGCGGGCTTCAATGAAAGTGCCGCGGGATTTTGACATTTTTTGCCCATCCACCGTCAAAAAGCCATGGGTAAATACAGCAGTCGGTAAACGATGCCCGCTGCCTGCCAACAAAGCCGGCCAAAACAAGGCATGGAAATAAACAATGTCTTTACCGACGAAATGATAAAGTTCAGTGCCTGCATCCTTGTCCCAAAACTCTGCAAAAGATACACCGTGCGTATCGCAATATTTTTTAAAACTGGCCATATAGCCGATGGGCGCATCCAGCCAAACATAGAAATATTTATCTTTTGCATCGGGAATGGGGAAACCAAAATAAGGCGCATCGCGCGAAATATCCCATTGTTTCAAGCCGGCTGCAAACCATTCATCCAGTTTGTTTGCCACTTCTTCCTGCAAATGCCCCTGGTGCGTCCATTCTTTAAGCAACGCTTCATAGCGGGGTAAATCAAAAAAATAATGCTCTGATTCTTTCTCGATAGGCTTCGCCCCTGAAATCGCAGAAAGCGGATTTAAAAGATCAATAGGTGCATAAGTTGCGCCACAAGCTTCACAATTATCCCCATATTGATCTGAGGCGCCGCATTTCGGACACGTGCCTTTCACATAACGATCCGGCAAAAACATTTCTTTAACCGGATCGTAAGCCTGGCGAATGACTTTTTTTATGATATCGCCGCGCGCTTGCAACTTGTGATAAATCTCGCTTGCCAGCTCCTGGTTTTCTCTGGAATGAGTAGTATGGTAACAATCGTATGCAATGCTGAACTGAGCAAAATCGCGTTCATGGCTTTGTTTCATTTCCAGAGTTAAGGCTTCCGGCGTCATGCCAAGTTGTTCCGCCTTTAGCATAATGGGGGTTCCGTGTGCATCATCACCGCACACGCTCACGCATTGATGGCCAAGCATCTTGTGCGTCCGTACCCAAATGTCGGTTTGTATGTGCTCAACCAAATGCCCCAAATGCAAATGCCCATTGGCATAAGGCAGCGCACTGGTTACCAGCATTTTACGCCGTGTTGTCATAACTCTCATCCACGCAGTGAAAATGCGGAATTATAACGCATCTATGAAGGGATTGCTGCATATACGTTATAATGCTTGCCATGCCCAGTCCGTATCTAGTTGAGACATATCATGAACAAACCACGTTTAATAATCGGTATTAGCGGTTCTTCAGGAATCATTTACGGGATCCGCATGCTTGAAGTGTTGCGTTCCATGCCTGTTGAAACGCATCTGGTGATCACCAAGGCCGGCCAAATGACACGTGCCTATGAAACCTCACTGAGTGCAAACGAGCTTAAAGCCTTGGCTGACGTCTATCATCCATGCAGCGACATTGCTGCCACAATAGCCAGTGGCTCCTATAAAACCATGGGAATGATCATTGCGCCCTGCTCCATGAAAACCTTAGGAGAAATCGCGCATGGCATTACCGGCAATTTATTGACTCGTGCAGCCGACGTGGTGTTAAAAGAACGCCGCCGGCTGGTCATTCTGCCGCGCGAGGCACCCTTGCATCTTATGCACCTACAAAACATGGCCACCATTACCCAAATGGGCGGCATTATCTTTCCACCCGTGCCTGCTTTTTATCATAAGCCGCAAAGCATTGAAGATTTGGTGAATGACACGGTAGGACGGGTTTTGAATTTATTTGATTTGGAAAATGATTTGGCAAAACCATGGGGAGAATAAAAACGCGGCAAAGCCGCGTTTAAACCGTTATTACTGCGAATTGTTCATATTCATGCTGATATCATGCTTTGGTTGCTGCTCTTGTGATTGCTGCTCTTTGGATACTTGAAACATAGCCACACCTGTTCTCAGTATTGATTGCAACTGTATCGCTTCCTCGACTGGCTGTTTTTCAACTTGCTGCACAAGAGTTTGTGTATCTTCTTTTGGTTCTTGCTGTTGCTGCACTACGACTTTAGGGCTTGGTTGTTTCGCATTTACGTTACTAGATTCTTCTAGGGCAATAACTTCTTCCGTTTGTGTTACCACAAGAGGCACTGGTTTCACCGGACTGGATGGTTCTTCTACAACAGGTTGTTTAACCTCTTCTTCCTCTTCCTCGCTTTCTTCATTTGCCTGAATGTCTAAGAGCGGGGTTGCCTGGTTGTGCAAGCCATTAGCCTTCACGCTGCGGTCTTCTAAGATAATAGAATTACTGGGATGGGAATCCTCGCTTGTGCTTGTGGCACTGGCTCTAGCGGCAATCATTTGGATGCCTTTAACAATCAAAGCCACCGCCCCGATGAAGAGCAAACTGGCTGCCAGAGTAACTGTAGCCGCGGCAACCGCTACAAGTGCTGCGGCAACTGGAACAGCAGCAGCGCCCAAAGCCCCGAATCCAAAAGCAAGAGCCTGAATGGCAGTTGCTAGAGGTCCAAAAGGTGCCAGTCCGGCAATCAAGCCTACTGCTAAAGCCAATAAGCCTGCTGCAAACAACGGCCAATATTTTCTAAAAAACATAATTTGCTCCTGGGGTTAAGAAACTCGTGGATTATATCAACGCCTTGTTAATTTGTGAAACAAGTCTACATAAAAACATAAGAATTCTGTTAAGAATACTTGGCAATGGCGAAGGCAAAGCTAGTCCTCCCCATCACCCGCCCATGCTTTTGCGCCACCGGCAAGCCACAATCTACACCCTATTTCAATCAGACTGCAACAGTTTTCGCGCCACTTAGTACCGAAGCTCCCGGGGGCTGCATTTAACCCATGATGTTTTTCACTTTTGTATACAGAATGAGCTATGCCATGAAGCAAGCCAAGAGTTACTTCCAGGTTGCGGGAAAGGCTTAGGTATTGTTAAAATGCTGCGCAATAAAATTGTTTTGGAAATCCATGAGGCAGAAAATTTTTCCCGTAGTATTAGCTGGCGGCTCCGGTACGCGTCTATGGCCTTTATCAAGAAAAAATTTTCCTAAACAGTTTTTGCGCTTGCAAAGCGATGCTACTTTGCTGCAACAAACCGTGCAACGCGTCATGAAACTGCCGCATACAGAGCTGATCATTATCAGCAACGAAGCCCACTATTTTCTTTGTCAGGAACAATTGGCAGATTTTAGCCCCACTTATCTGCTCGAACCCTGCGCCCGCAATACAGCACCGGCTATCGCTGCAGCCGCGCATTATATCACAGGAAAAGCCGGTGCTGATGCACTCATGCTCATCCTGCCTTCCGATCATTGGCTGGCGGATGACGCTGCCTGGGCCGCCGTCATGCAACAAGGTCTTAAGGTTGCAGAAAATGAAGCATTGGTTACCTTCGGAATAAAACCTAACGCTGCAAAGACAGGATATGGTTATATTGAAGCAGGGAAATCCTTCAGCGATGAAGTATACAAAGTACAAAGTTTTCGTGAAAAGCCCGATGTAAAAACGGCTGAGGAATTCATAGCCCATGGCCGTTATTACTGGAACAGCGGGATGTTTGCCTGCCGTGCTGACGCATACCTTAATGAGCTGGAAAAATTCGCCCCCGATATTTATGCCGCCAGTAAAAATGCCGTCAAACAAGGGCTTGAGCATCATAATTACTTGCGCTTAAACCTGGATGCCTTTTCACAATGCCGCAGCGAATCCATTGACTATGCAGTTATGGAAAAGACCAGCAATGCGATGCTCATCCCTACTGACATCCCCTGGAGCGATTTGGGCTGCTGGTCTGCTGTGGCCGAAGCCACTCCTGCCGATGCTAACGGCAATACCCTTTATGGCAAAGTGATTGCACAAGACAGCCGTGACTGCCTCATCAGCAGTGAAGACACGTTAGTGACTACTTTGGGCATCCGCGATCAAATCATTGTAGCAACTTCCGATGCAGTGCTGGTAGCCGACAAACGCTATTCCCAACAAGTTAAGGATTTAGTCCATGCTCTGGCCAAGGAGCATGAACAACTAGCCGATGAACATGTCCGGGTTTTTCGTCCCTGGGGTTATTATGAAATATTGGCGCAGGGGGAAACATTCAAAGTCAAACGCTTGATGATTAAACCGGGAGCGAAATTATCCCTACAAATGCACCAGCATCGCGCTGAACATTGGGTAGTGGTGAGCGGCAAGGCAGAAGTGGTGAATGATGAACGCATTCTCAATCTTTCGGTCAATCAATCGACTTACATCCCGAAAAAAACACGGCATCGGCTGAGCAACCCAGATATTGAACCTCTTTATGTTATTGAAGTGCAAAGCGGCGATTACCTCGGGGAAGATGACATCATACGTTTTGATGATGTGTATCAACGCGAAACCATAAAAACATAGTGAATCCCTTCCCTATAATGCAGCAAAAGTGCGCCTAATAATTAACAAATTATGTTTGCGTGCCATACCTTAGGCAACAAGTCAACCCATCTATCAAGTCAATAATTTTACACTAAAATTAGTTTATCGGTTGAAATTATAATTAATATGCAAATATTTTTCCCATTGCTTTGGGGTAGCAATTCATGTATTTTATATATGACAGAAAAAAATACACTTTGTTCTTTTTTGAGAATAACTAACATTAACCAATTAACGGGCAATATCATGACGACCAGCAGCATACTAGAAAGTACATCCTACGGGGCACTCAATGCAAATGCGCAAGCTGCTGTACGCCGTCTTTTCGAGCAATTGGAAAGAGGGGAAAAACTTGATTTTGCAATGAAAGATGTATTCCACAAACGAAATGAGCTACGCGGCTCAATAGACATTTACGAAAGCCGGGTCAATCGTTTAAACCCTGCTATTTTTCCTTACCTAAGCGATGCAAAACGCAAAGCGTTAGAACAGGATCTTAATTTTGCTTTTTATCTTTTCTCCGCGCAGTTTTTTTTGGATGAAGCCGAACACCGCCGCCAAAATCATGCCAGCCACTACGCACGCATCAAGCTTTGTGCGGATTTGCTCTTTAAGCTGCGGGCCGCGAAAGAGAAAAAAAACCCGGAAACCATTTTGCAAGAAGCGGCTGATGGTGACAAATTATTAAAATATTTAGGCCTCACACACATCGCCCCTGTTATCGTCGCGCAAGTGGATGATTTACTCAATACCAAAAATCCCAAGGCACAATGGGAAGCAACGCTTAAGGAAAATCTCGAAGATTTGAGCAATGCCGGCACCAAAGATACGAAAGACGCCATGCGTGCCGTGAATGAGCGCCGCCTCTATTGGGTGTGGGGCGGGACTTTCCTTTGGACCGTGCTTGATTTATTGCCGGCAAATTTTGCCAACAAGCTGCAGACTGAAGAAGTATTGACAAAAATTTCGCCCATCACAGGCTATATGAGCTGGCTTTTATACTACACCCGCTTTGGCATTGAACTGGGGTTGCTGCTGAAACACACCATCAAAGGCCCCTGGATGAGTGACGCAGAACAAAAAATGAGTGTTAATGAGTTATTTAAAACGCAGTGGGAACAACGCAAATTTGCCCTGCTCAACGATTCAATCTGGGCTACTGTAAATTTAGTGACTTTTTTCTGGCTGACCGGCAAAGGCATGGCGGGTTATGCCGGCAATGTGCTCACTGCAGGTTTATTATTAGTCGATGCAGCCTTGGTTTCCTGGAGCTTTTACGAAGAAAGCACGCGGCATAACGCCAATATATTACGCTACCAACGCGATATAGTGGCAATTGAGAAAAAACTAAAAAATGAAGCATTCACCAATGAACATGCCGCTCTTCAAGAACAACTTAACCAATTAAAAGCTGATAAAAAAGCATGCGAATTTAATTGGAAATATGAAAAAATAAAACTTGCCACGGGTTTGACTTATTCTGTGGCTTTATTGGCTGCGTTTATCGTCTTTGCTGCTTTCCTGTTTCCTCCCACCGCGATCGCTGCTTCCACTGCTTTAATTTTTGCCATAGTTGGGGCTGCCCTTTGTTTCAGCCTTAATGTCATCAGTGCTGCCATCACCAGTTCCTGCGACATTGCCAAGGCATGGGAACTTAGCAAGCCGCCGACTGACAAAGAATTTGCAGACATCATGCAGAAATTTAAGGAGGGTGACGAGGATTGTAAAAAACTCATCTACCTGGAGCTCAAGGAAAGGCGGGCAGAAACGGAATATCAAGCCCGCGTGGTTCGCTATCAAACCTTGCAATTGATACGTGCAATCTTCATTGATGCACTCATCCCGCCCCTGGTATTTGTTTCATTCACCTTTCTGCCATTGGGGGGAGGAATTGCTGTATTGGCCTTGGGGTTAGCGTTGGCAATTGCCTCACAGCTCATCCTCAAGCAATTTCAACCCAAGGAAGCTGAATTTCCTGAGTTTAATCAAGAAGAATATGAAGTCTTTGCACAGCATAAAACCTGGGATTCGCTGCAAACCAGAGAAAAACCCTCTTATTCTGCTAAGTTTTTTGATGGCCGCAAAAAAAATGACGAGGAAGAGCCGCCACTGCCTAGCGAATTAGGCTATCAGCAAAATTAAACCAGGATTTACTCTAAGAATAACTACGGCCGGATGCATTCAGCATCCGGTTCTGGCACTATACCTTGGCCTCAAGGCTGAATTTAACGCTCCCAGCTATGGCTTGCCGACTGCCCGGGCGCTGAGAATACTTTGACCACTATGCGTTCAATACGGTGGCGTTCTAACTCTGCCGTATCTTTAATCAACTCATTAATAAACCAGCGTGATAATTCTTCCACGGTGATATTGGCTAAAGGCATTAGCGTGACGTCTTCTTTAAGAAAAGGAATTTTTTTATGATTGAAGGTAAAATAATAATATTCATCATCTTCGGCATACTGTAAAAAAGGCGAGAATTGCGGCATCAGAAAAGTCTGGTTGAGTTGGCGGCAGAGTTCATGGATGCGTTTTTTATAATAACGGTAATCAAACGTCATGCCATTATCTTCAACCCAAGTGGTTAGTGCCAGATAAACCCCATACATATGCCCATGCAAGGGTTCGCGCTCGGTAGCTGAAAAAATGGTAGTATGGCCTGCAGAAAATTTCATGGATTCTTTCTGCAATTCCACGGTGGTTAAATATTTCCCCATCACAAACTCGCTCGTTTATCGTGCAATTGAAATCCGTGCAAATCCATATCCATGTTTTTTGTTAATGCCATCACTTTAAACAATTCCCCCATTTCACTTTCCTGCAATAATTGTTTGGCTGCTTGCTGGGCTTTAAAGCGCGCACGCTCATCAGGAATAGAAGCAAGCAAGCTTAACAAACCGTTAGCCAGTAAAAAAGATGCCTGATTAGTATAGCCTGCCACGTGAAAGCCTGCTGCATACGCAGCTTCTGCTACATGGGTAAAATCCACATGCGCCGTGATGTCTTCCTCGCCCGGATGTGCCAATGGGTTGGCATGCGCTTGGTGCCGGTAATGGCACATTAAAGTCCCTTGCCTACGCTCGGGGTGGTAATATTCATGCTGTGGAAAACCATAATCAAAAATGAAAAAAGCGCCGGCAGCAAGCATAGCTGAGCAATGGCAAAACCAAGCGTCTAAAAATAAATTCGCCTCCGATTGATAAGGATACAGGCCAGGCGGCAAAACAGCACGGGCACGCGCCAACAAACGCTCATTTTCACAAGGCTTATAAATCTCAGCAAGCCTGCCTTCTGCATCAAGGCGAATATAACTTTCCAATAGCCCGTCTGCTGTTTGCATGAAACGGTGCACAGGCATGGCGTCCAATACTTCATTGGCAATGATCACGCCTGTAAACGGTTTGTGCGGCCATTGCGACAACCACTCCACCCTGGAAGCCAGATGCGGAATTTCGGTATGGATCAATGTTTCCTGCCGTTGGCGCAGCGTACCGCTTACCTCCAAAATATAATAAGCTTCAGGCAAACTGTTTAAGTGTTGCAAATGCTTTAAAATATCCACGCATAAACGCCCGGATCCTGCTCCAAACTCAAATAAGACAGGAGTATCTAAGGTATCCAGCACTTGCTGGCATTGGTTCGCCAGTGTTTGTCCGAATAACGGCGTTAATTCAGGCGCGGTTATAAAATCTCCCGCTACGCCAAATTTTTGCAGTCCGGAACTGTAATAACCTTGCCCTGGTGCATATAATGCGTATTGCATGAATTCAACAAAAGGTATTTCGCCCTGCTGGCGTAGACGTTGGCAAAGAGATTCGAGCAAATTCATAATTGTTATCTAAAATAAAAACAATAATTGGTTTTAATTAACACAATTGAGGGAGAGAACCATACCTTGAATCCGCTAAATACACAAGCGCCCGTCGCTTTAATCACGGGTAGCGCGCGGCGAATTGGAGCCACCATTGCTGAATATTTGCATGGTGCAGGTTATCAAGTAGTGATTCATTACCGGCATGCAAAAGAGGACGCTTGTGCACTAACACAACGGTTAAATCAAGCACGGTTAAATAGTGCGTTTGCATTATGTGGCGATTTAACCCATCCGGGTGTATGCGAGAAACTAGTGCAAGAAACCATTGCATGGGCAAAACGGCTGGATTTATTAGTAAACAATGCATCTTTGTTTCTGCGCACAGATATTACCAAACCTGACGAACAAGACTGGCACAACTTGTTTATGGCCAATGTGCACGCTCCATTTTGGCTTAGTAAAAGTGCATACCCTTATCTTGCAGAGCAAAAAGGCTGCATCATCAACATTACGGATTTGCATGCGACAAAACCTTTAAAAGACTATGCAATCTATTGCCAAAGCAAGGCCGCTTTTGCCATGCAAACTAAAGTTTTGGCACGTGAGTTTGCGCCGGATGTACGCGTTAATGCTGTAGCACCGGGTGCTATTGCTTGGCCGGAAGGCGAGAATCAACTGTCTAAAGCCATACAAGAAAAAATCATCGCGCAAACGCCGCTAAAAAAACATGGAGAACCTCTCTATATTGCCCAAGCATTACTCGCACTGGCGCAAAATCCTTTTGTGACCGGTGAAACCTTGCACGTAGATGGCGGCCGGCATTTGCTGTAATTTTTAAGTAATGGAGTTTTTATGGAAAAACAATTTTTA
Organism: Legionella septentrionalis; assembly: GCF_003989745.1. Classification (GTDB taxonomy): domain Bacteria; phylum Pseudomonadota; class Gammaproteobacteria; order Legionellales; family Legionellaceae; genus Legionella_A; species Legionella_A septentrionalis. The sequence goes on along the minus strand of NZ_RZGS01000001.1, from coordinate 155,343 downwards.
AGCCCGCTGGAATTATTAAACATTGCTACTCAACATGCTTATTGCGCTGAATATTTGCTAAAAAGCAACGGCGAAATTCCCATTGATGAACAATTAAGCGTGGATGCATTATTGCCTGTGATTTCCCTAATCCATATTGCTTTTGAGTTAACTCTGAAAGCTTATTTAATGCACGATCACCGCAATGGCAAGCAATTTAAAAACCTAGAGGAATTACTTGAGCTTAACCAACATTTGGGTCTTTCCAAACAAGAAAAGCAGCTGCTCACGCTGCTTGCCCGTCAACAAGCATTCCGCAAAGGTTCAGATTACCAATTGTGGGAAAATCGCCAGCAGCTGCATGTATTTTGCGAACAACTCATGAGCTTGTACGTACGCCTGCAGGAATTGATGCCGCTTGAACTGCAAAGCGATTATAACAGTTAATATGCCGCAACTCTTCCACATTCGAATATCCGAATTTCAACCTTAACTACAATGTGAAATGATCCACTCCGCAACTGAAAATTGATCCATTTTTAACGACGATGTTTTATCCAAGAGACAGGAGCAATTATCAAAAAATAGAGGATATAACTACACATGCACTATGATAATGCCTAAGAAGGGCAAGCTATCATGAAAGTATTTTTTATAATTATATTTGCTGGATACTCTAATTGTTTTGCAGCAAATGAAATTTGGTTGCAAGATACTGATTGTAAAATTCTCAGCGGCGATGGCTATTCAGTGAAAGTAGCTAAGGGATCGCTCATCACGTCTATATGCAAAAAAGAAAATATTGTAATAACTTGTTCCAATACTTCAAGCGACGGCACCATGTATAATAAAAAGCCTTCGGCAATTAATAATTATATTGATAATGATTTTGTGTTTTGGAAGCCACTTCTTTTGCAGGGGTGGTTCTGCTTAATTTAAGAAATAAACGATATTTGGCTACAGGTACTTATTTTATTGGAGGAAAGCTTTTAAATAAATATTGTGTTGGTGAAATTAAAATTAGAAAAATATTGCGAAAAAACATTAGCTCTTTTCGAGCGTATTGATATCACTGGGTAACTCTTGTTATTTGCACCCCCAACTCTAAACAACCATCGGAATAAGTTTGTAGCTGACAAATGATAAGAGCGCTGATTGTGCATAAGTTGACTCCATTTTTGCCTAATAACAAAATTCTACGGCGTTTATTTGTTTGATACAGTCCATAAAGGTAAGCAAGCTTCCTTACGTACCGTTTGCCGAATAGATTAGAACGCATTGGTGATGGCAGGCTAAAATCAAAACGCCCGCCTGCACACATAGGCAAATCATCCGCTTTAACGGCATGGAGGGAGCCAGTCTGTATTGACTACTGCAACCATAAAAAAAGACTGCTTTATTCAAGCAACCACTTTGTCGCCCAGTGGTTTCGCCATTCCTTGTTTAAACTGCCCCCAGGTCAAAACGCGGGCAATTTGCTGATTGGGGCTTAAATATAAAATCCCGCTTTTTTCGTTAACACCTAAAGCAGGGAACAAGAGTAATTGATTTAATTGGGTGGCTAAAGCATAACTATCCATGCCTAGGGCATATAAACGATTGTAGCTGTTAAACTGTTCCGGCCAGTTTTTATTCCCTGAATGGTGTGTAAAAACCCAAGGCATATCACAAAAAATGATCCCGTTTAAATCCCTATCTTTTAATGCATTGATACTGCCGGCATAAACGCTTGAAGTCGAATAAACCGGCACATCTCCTGCATAGTAATATTTTAACAGGGGCATAATTTGCCGGGCCTTGCTAGGATAAGCCAGGAGAAAAATCATATCAAAATCCTGCCTGCGCATGGGTACTCCTTCAAGGTTGCGCCCGAATAAACGCTGCAAATTTTTTTTCCGCGCCTCTCCCTGGGTAATGCGTAGAAATTCACGAACCGAATTGTCTAAATCTTCCTTCGGCTGGTAATGCCAGGTATCCACCACGCGCCCACCGCTAGCTCGCCATTGGTTCATGAAAGCCAAGGATACTTCATCACCCCAAGTTCCTGCAGGGGCGATGATTAAAGCCCGGCTGTGGCCTTGTTTTCGGGCTTTAACTGCCACTTGTTTAGCTTCATTACTGGGAGAAAGTCCGAATTGATACACGTTATTTTTAGCGGATCCATTGTAATCATTCAGCAATAAAGTAGGGACCGGATGCTCAAGCCCCCCTACTATTGCCACATCTGCCTTGGTCAAAGGGCCGACGATGTAATCTGCTCCTTCATCCACCGCTTGTTCATAAAGCGTCGTTATGTTTGCAGAATGGGTGTTATAAACTTTTATTTTTGTATTCTGTCCCTTCCCTGCCGCGTGAGCTGCCATGAACCCATCCCGAATTGCGTTTCCAGGACCTGCCAAGGGACCCGTGGTCGGCAGCAACAATGCAACTTGTCTTGGCGATGCAAGCAAACGCTCTTCACTACGATGTAGGGGAAAAATCCTATTGGCAGGGTGCTCTGGGTATTGCGCTTGCCAATGCCTTATGTCAGCGGCCATAACCTGCGGATCACGGTAATTCTTGCGTGAAATCAAAGCCAGCTGCATCCACCCTTTTAATTCGGAACCATCCGCAGTTTCTATAGCCAATGTGTTAAGCTCAGCTACAGGCAATGTCGTCAACGTCAGCCATAATGCACGCAAATTATTAGCCTGCGATTTTACATCAGGAAGTAATTGGCCGAGCTTGATGCGTTCTGCTACCGATTCCACGGCATTGCCACTGGATTGATAAGCTTGTGCCAATACATCGTGAAATTGTGCCTGATAATAGACAGGTAGTGAATTTACCGTGCTTACTGCCGCCAAACGGCGAATTGCCGAGCGTGGCTCATCTTTCGCCAAATCTATTTTCGCCAGTAATATGTTCCTTTCACGCTGTGATGAGGGCGTTGTGTCGTGCATTCGTGCTAGAATTGCATTTGCCTGCTTTAACTGACCATCATGAATTAAACGGCCTGCGGCCATTAAATAATAGGATTGCTGTTCATCTCCTGCATGATTTTTGCCCAAAGCAAGATATGCGTCAGCAGGCAGTGTGTAGGGGTTGGCTATTGCCAGGGTTTCTTGAAGAGTTTCCTGCGGCGGGTTACTGTTTGATACCTGCGTGCAATTTGCCAAGGCAAGCACACAAACCAATATAATCAACTTAAATGAGGGAATATTTGACCGCATGAAACTTCCAAGGCTAGTTGAATATTTACAAGAACCACAGGTGACATGGCTTACCATGCAAAATACGGGCTCATAAATAAAAAATAGAGAGGATAAACCATGACCGCCAGTTCAGCAACCACTCCAGGAACTCTCTATGTGGTGGCCACTCCCATCGGAAACCGCGACGACATCAGTGTACATGCCCTGCATGTTTTGCAAGCAGTTGATGCCATTTTGGCTGAAGACACCCGCCATTCACAACCATTGCTGGCTACCCTGGGCATTAAAAAACCCTTGATTTCCATGCACGCACACAATGAGACTAAAAAATGCGAAGGCATTGTTGCTGAATTACTTGCCGGCAGAACATTTGCCCTCATTAGCGATGCAGGCACTCCCTTAATTAGCGATCCAGGGTTTCCTTTAGTGCGCTTGGCACGGGAAAAACAAATTGCCGTGGTTCCAATTCCTGGAGCCTGCGCATTAATTGCGGCACTCTCAGCTGCTGGCGTCCCCTGCGACACGTTTACTTTTGCAGGATTCTTGCCCGCAAAACAAACAGCAAGGCTTGCGCGTCTGGCGGCTTTAAGCAAGCTTACGCATACATTGGTTTTTTATGAATCAACGCATCGCATTAAAGACAGTGTTGCCGATCTCATGCAAGTACTTGGAGCATCTTGTGAATTGGTTTTAGCGAAAGAATTAACCAAAACATTTGAAACCTTTGTCACAGGAAGCTGCGAGCAAATCTTACGCTGGTTAACCGAAAATCCTGCCCATTGCAAAGGTGAATTTGTCTTGATTGTTCCGCCTCGTGCAACAATAGAAAATATGGAAGTACAGCACCACGTTTTACGGATACTGCTTGCAGAACTCCCGCTTAAACAAGCAGTCAAGTTGGCATGTGAAATCACCAATGGCAATAAAAATGAGCTCTATAAAATAGCCCTGCAGTGGTCACGTACTCCCTAACCATTCCTATACTTAAATTAGCAGAAATAAAGCCAAGGATAGGCATATGCTTTTAGTGAAAAACCAACTTAAGCAAGCTATGGCAAGCAAAAATACAGTTTCTTTCATCTATAAGGGCAAGCCACGCACTGTAGAACCGTATCATTACGGACAGTTAGGGGGGAAAGAGCAATTGCATTGCTATCAAATTCGTGGGGAAAGTAATTCCCGCGTGCCGGAATGGAAGAATTTTATGCTTGCTAAAATTCAGCAATTAACCGTAAATTTTCAGGAGCATTTTACCATCCGCAACAGTTATAAGCCCAGCAACTCACACTACACAACCATTACGCAGGCTGTGCACACATCTCATGAAGGCTAGGCTCTGTTGGGTCAAGTGAACCTAGCCCCGACCTTATAAAGAAAGCACGGGTTGCGACTCAGCTTCCCCTGTTTTTATCAAGTTCAAATACCCTTTACTGCATTCGTAAGCAATATAAACCGCGGTAAATATCAAGGCAACTTGCCAGGATATAGCCAATAAAGACATGATAAACAAAGGCATGGCAGTATTTTTAACCATGCTCCATAAAAATTCATCGCGCGCCTCAGCGACCTCGGCTTCCATTTTATTTTTTTGCGCTGCCGTCAAATCGACCTGCTGCGCTTTCAGCACTTTTTCTTGATAAGAACCATATAAATCCGCCGACAGATACATGGAAATCGCCAGAGTGCATACGAGAAAACAAACTGGCGTAGCAGCGGGAATTGCAAGAAGCAAGGAAGCAGAAAAACCACTCATTAGTAAAATTGCAGCAACAATATTAAAGTTAAAGCTCGCCTGCTGCGCCTGCCAACTGATTTCCAATTGGGCGGCTTGTTCCTTTACCATAATGCAATATGCTTCATCGTCACTGTTTTCTTCAATTTCCAGGCGATATTGTTCTTTTTTAGTCAAATAATCCTGTTCGGCCAGATGACGGCGGTAAGCCAGCAAAGCAACATCAAAAAATAAAAACCCTGCTGTAAGCCAATTGGCTACAGGAGCTGAAATATTAAAATAACCGGCAAAATTGGATGTCAAATTAACCATGGCCCATACAGAATCATTAAGAAAAACAGCATGCCGTTTTTTTAACTCATCTTGAAAGCGCGCCAATAGTCCGCGTTTTTCTGCTTCTGCCGGAATAAACACGTGCTTGCACATCATCGCGGCATTAATGACAAAACGTGCCACAAACAAACCTACGCTTAGTACGTTAAACACTGGGTTGGCTTTATTTAAACGAGAGAGCATGCCATCGACATCGGTATGTCCACCGAAAAAAGCATCCCACTTATCAAACCATTCCATGCTGCGGGCAAAGTTAATCGTTTGCGCAACCGTAATTCGCGAAAAAGTAATCTGTAAACGGGTGATGTTGCTGAATGCAACCCAATCTCTTATTTTTGAAATGTGCAAAGGGGTACTTATTAACTCGGATAAATCGCTGCCGATTTTTTTCTTGAATTCTTTAAAAAATTCTTCCTCAACGACATGTGGTGGCGAATTTTCTCCGCTCAAATATTGAATTTGTGCACATAAAGCTTGGTATTTTTTCACTTCGGCTTGCTTACCGTACGCCTGATAATAAGATTCAAGCATGGCGCAACAGTAATAACAATAAAACCAGTAAGTTTGCCGGTTTTTGGAATTTTTTTTAAGGCTTTCTAATAAATTACTCCATTCTTGCTCGAGTAATAACCGGTGGGTTGCCAGAAAATCATAACTGGCCACAGCGGCCATTTCTTTTGCAGCCGGGAGGTCTCGTGGCGGATTCGTAAAAAAAGCTCTTTTATTTTCGAGATATGGCCGGTACGCAAACTCAACCATAATAACCCCTCCCAATTAAACAAAAAATTAACAAAAAGACAAAAATAATACCTTACAGCGAGTTGTAAATGAGATCAATAGATTTTGTGTGTATTTTTTTCATGGTGGTTTTATAAAGGCAAATTGAAAAATACAGGAACGGTATGTTTTATCAGGAAAATGATAATTTATTGAATTATTGTTTATTTACCGATACAAAAGCTTGAGAAAATTTTGCCTAACAAGTCGTCGGAGGTAAACTCGCCGGTGATTTCACACAAGGCCTGGTGTGCTAAACGTAAATCTTCTGCCAGTAATTCCCCGGCCTTATGCAGGGTAAGTTGTTCTTGGCCAGTGCACAAGAAATTAAGCGCTGCATCCAGTGCTTGCAAGTGCCTCCTGCGTGCTAAAAACTGGCCTTCTTCCGCATGGTAGCCGACCATTTCTTTGATTTTTTCTTTAAGAACAATCAATCCTTCCCCGGTTTTAGCCGAAATATATACGGCGTCAGCCTCGCTTTTAATTTTACCGGATTGATCAATCTTATTATAAACGCGAAGAATTGGTACTTGTGCCGGCAAAGCCTTGCGGATTTCAGCATCCAAGCGCGCCACTTCATGCTGTACTTCGTTTGCATCGATAACGAAAAGCACACAATCGGCACGCTCTACTTCATCCCAGGCGCGCCGGATCCCTTCTTTTTCCACAGGATCATCACTCTCGCGCAACCCGGCTGTGTCAATTAAATGGACTGGAATATCATCCAATAAAACATGTTCACGCATGACATCGCGGGTGGTGCCAGCAATATCGGTTACGATGGCAACTTCCTTCCCCGAAAGCGCATTGATTAATGTCGATTTACCAGCATTCGGGCGTCCGGCAATCACCACCGATAAACCTTCGCGCAAAATAACGCCTTGGGCGGCATTTTTCTTGATGGATACCAATTCCTGAATTACTCTTGCCAACTGTGCGGCAATTTTGCCATCGCTTAGGAAATCAATTTCCTCTTCCGGAAAATCAATAGCAGCTTCAACATAAAGACGTAATTGAATCAATTGTTCGTTTAAGTTATGGATTCTGGCAGAAAATTCTCCTTGCAATGAGCGCATTGCCAAACGCGCGGCAGTTTCGGAAGTTGCGTGAATCAAATCAGCAATGGCTTCTGCCTGGGTCAAATCAATTTTATTATTAAGAAAAGCGCGTTCAGAAAATTCTCCGGGTTTTGCCAGGCGTGCACCCAATGCGGCACACACGGCAACCAATTTATCCAATACAATGGGAGCGCCATGCCCTTGTAACTCCACTACATCATCACCGGTAAAGGAATGTGGCGCCTTAAAATAAATGGCAATGCCTTGGTCAATGATTTGGCTGGATTGGTCGTGGAATGTGCAATAAACAGCCAGACGCGGCGGCATGTTTTTTTGTTTCGTAATGGATTGAGCAATCGTACAGGCCAGGGGGCCCGAAAGACGCACTATCCCTACCCCGCCCCGTCCGGGCGGAGTAGCGACAGCAACAATGGTATCTACCATCATTTTGATTTGACAGCCGCCAGTTTTTTAGTCGGCTTATCATCACTGTATTTGCGAGTGATATACCACTGCTGCAGAATGGACAGCGTATTGTTCACAATCCAATACAACACTAAACCTGCAGGGAAGCTCCAAAATAAAGCCGTGAATAAAACCGGTAAAAACATCATAATCCGGGCTTGCATGGGATCCGGCGGTGCAGGGTTCAATTTTTGCTGCACCAACATCGTAGCTCCCATAATGATGGGCAATACGTGGTAGGGATCCGCTGCAGCCAAATCATTAATCCATAAAATGAATGGCGCCTGACGTAATTCCACGCTTTCCAACAATACCCAGTACAATGCGATGAACACGGGGATTTGGATTAAAATCGGTAAACAACCGCCTAATGGATTTACCTTTTCCTGCCGGTACAACTCCATCGTAGCTTGGCTTAATTTTGCTTTATCATCGCCATAACGTTCACGCAATGCAGTTAGCTTAGGTTGTAATTTTCGCATGTTGGCCATCGATTTATAGCTGGTAGCTGATAAACGATAAAAAGCCAGCTTAATCAATACCGTCACTAAAACAATAGACCAGCCCCAATTGCCGACGAACGAATAAATTGCTTTCATCAATGAAAACAGCAGTGAAGATAAAAACCACAACCAGCCATAATCTACCGTGAGTTCAAGACCGGGAGAAATGGTTTTTAAAACTGCGGTATCTTCAGGACCTATATACAGTTTAGAACTTATGGAAGCATTTTCCCCAGATGCCACCTGGATCGGTTGGCTCACCGTACCAATGGTATAATCACCAGAAGCAGCACGGGTGTAAAAGCGGTTTTTACCAGCTGCATCAGGTACCCAGGCACTTAAAAAATAATGTTGCTGCATGGCAATCCAACCGCCTTGAGCTTCCGTATCCAGATTGTTTTTAGTCATGTCCTTAAATGTGACCTTTTGATAACGATGCTGGCCAGGACTTGAATAGGATGCGCCGGTGAATGATCCTATGTGGAACATGCTGGATTTATCTTCCTTAGGCGAACTGCGCAACAATTGGGTATTCATATACCCTTTCCAGCTGTCGGCGGAATGGTTTTGCACTTCATAACGCACTTCAATAAGGTAGCTGTCTTTGGTGAAAATAAATTCTTTTTTCACCTCTAACCCTGCAGACGTTTTCCCCAGCAAAGTAACAGTCAGTTGCTGTTCATCCGGGGACATTTTGTATTCTTGTTTTTCAGCAGTAAAATTTAAATCCACATTCTTTATCGTTTGTCCGCTTACGGTAAACAGACTGCTGTTAGCCACATAACGTTCTTCTGGATTATTTTGCAATAAGGTAAACGGCTTATCTTTTTGCTCAACGCTAACCGGATAATCCAGTAGTTGTGCATGTACAATATCTCCATGTTGCAAATCGATGGCCAAATCAAGGACATCAGTCTTCACCTTAATGATTTTGCCCTGTTCAGTGTCTTGTACTGGAGAGGTTGCAACGGTTTGTGCTTCACTGCCAGGCATGGAGGGAAGCAGCGGATCATTAGCCGTATTGCCCTGCAATCCATCAATCGGAGCCGAATGGACGGCAGGAGGTGGATAATCAGCCTGCCAGCTGGTCCACAATGAATAAAGCACCAATATCAGTGCTGAAAATAATATAATGCGTCGAATATCCATTAAAACTTCTCTTCTTTATCAGGTAATACAGGATCGTAGCCTCCAGCAGACCACGGGTTGCATCTTAACAAACGCCAGCAGGCTAACCGTAATCCCTTGCCAATGCCAAATGTCTCAATAGCCGTTAGGGCATATTGAGAACAACTTGGATAAAAACGGCAACAAGGTCTTAAGAATGGACTTAGAATATAGCGGTAAAGCTTAATCGGAAAGCAAATTATGTTTTGCATAAAGCGGATAATTTGTCCCATGCCTTACCTAATTTGGTGGTTATGATTGAATTGTCCACATTGCCAACACCATGCCTACCTAATACGACTATGTCAATGGCGGGTAACTGCCTGGTACGAAAGGTTTCACGTACAATACGTTTCAAGCGATTTCTGTCATGGGCTTTAGCAACCACTTTTTTTGAAAGTGCCAACCCAAGCCGCGCCTGACCCACTGTGTTTTCACAATATAAAAAAATAAATTCAGACGTTACCAGTTTTTTTGCTTGTTTAAAAACACAATCATAATCGCTTTTTTTCAATAAGCGTCGTGTTTGATTAAAACAATACACCCTTAAGCAGATAAACGTTTACGGCCTTTTGCACGGCGGCGTTTCAGCACCAATCGGCCAGTCCGTGTTGCCATACGGGCACGAAAGCCGTGATCACGTTTGCGCTTAAGATTGCTGGGTTGGAAAGTACGTTTCATGATGAACCTGTCATTAATTTTTTCAAGGCGGCAATGATAGAAAACTTTATATCAACTGTCAAACACTTGCCATGGCTGCTCAGAAGCTGGATGCGTACCGACGTTAAGTTGCATTGGCTAGGTCGCATCCTCTTTTACAAATTTTTATCGAAATGGATGCACGTAATCATAATAAATTAAAAAATGATTTATTTTTTATTTGTTATATAGCAGATTTTTTCTGTGCATAAGTAAAAAAAACTAAATAAATTAAATAAGTTACACAAATGGTTAGCTGTTTGAAAACTCTGTTTTAAGAAGGGAATATATCGGGGAAAGTTCTTTAAATTGGCATCATGGCTCCCTATATACACGTCTTTTACAACACTTTAATGAAGAGTTATCCACAATTTTTATTAAACACTATACGTTTTTACTTATTTGAAATGTTTTCGCCTTAAATTTTTTTTCTGCTGCTTATTTTTAGAAAAATTCCAGATCCTATAATTAAAACAAAATTATTTAATTTTTTATTTATATTGATTATTAGCAAATTTTTTTATGTGGATTTGTTTTTAATTTATTTTTAAATCAAATAGTTAATTAAAAATATTCCCTGTTGATAAATCCTGATTTCAGTGGCTAACAAGATCTGCATAAGAGCCCAACAAGCAGTTTTTGCAAATTTATGCTGATGTTATCCAACTTGTTATTTCAATCTTATCCACGGAATTATCTATACGTAGTTGAGTTTGTTTCGTTATAATCCTCTCTTTGCAATTTTATTGTGATTATTCTTTAGCTGGTTTGCTTAAGTCAGAAAAGCTATTGATTTACTGTTATGGTTTGTACTTGCCCATGAGGTCGATTCAATGGCACTATTTAAGATGGTTACTTGGTTATAGCGGTCAAAATGATTTAAGCCCACCTGTTGCACCATCATGTTGAGCTTTTAAAAACAAACCCAGTTTTGTCTATGCATAAATCATTTTGAAATGGTGTACGGTTTCCTTTTGCCAAAGCCTAGAATTTTGAGGAGTTACCTGTGTCTGCAAATGTTTGGCAGAAATGTTTGGAGTTGTTACAAGAAGAATATCCTGCTCAGCAATTTAATACATGGTTACGTCCATTACAGGCTGAAGCAGAAGAAAATACCTTGTTGCTTCTAGCTCCTAATCGTTTCGTGGTTGATTGGGTGAAAAAACATTTTTATTCCCGTATCAAAGAGTTGGTATCCCAGTTGAGTGCTGATGCCATTAAATTGGTTAGCATTGAAATTGGTAGCAGAGTGGCTACAACTCCTCTTCCCGGCGGTGATATGCCTTCTTCCATTCCAGTAAGCGGAGAAGCTTTAAGGGAAGCTGCAAGCCCTAAGGCAGGCAGTAAAAAATCTGCGGATCATTATAAAAACAGTTACTTGAACAAAAAATTTGTATTTGACAGTTTTGTTGAAGGAAATTCCAACCAGTTGGCTAAGGCTGCTGCCTTGCAAGTAGCTGAACGGCCAGGAGATGCTTACAATCCACTATTTATTTATGGTGGGGTAGGACTTGGTAAAACACATTTGATGCACGCAATCGGCAATACCATCCTTAAAAATAACCCTGAGGCTAAAGTTCTTTATCTGCATTCAGAACGGTTTGTGGCCGATATGGTTAAGGCATTGCAAACAAATACCATCAATGAATTCAAACGTTTCTACCGCTCTTTGAATGCCTTGCTGATTGATGACATTCAATTTTTTGCAGATAAAGATCGTTCGCAAGAAGAATTTTTCCATACATTTAATGCATTATTGGAAGGTCAGCAGCAAATTATTTTAACCAGTGATCGTTATCCAAAAGAAATTGAAGGAGTTGAGGAACGGCTTAAATCGCGATTTGGTTGGGGATTAACCGTAGCGGTGGAACCTCCTGAATTGGAAACACGCGTAGCCATTCTCATCAGCAAGGCCGAACTTGCAAACATTGAATTGCCATATGAGGTTGCCTTCTTCATAGCCAAACGCATCCGCTCCAATGTGCGTGAACTGGAGGGAGCATTAAGGCGGGTTATTGCCAATGCCCATTTCACTGGTAAACCGATTACGATTGAGTTTGTAAGCGATGCATTGCGTGATCTATTGGCACTGCAAGATAAATTGGTCACCATAGAAAACATCCAAAAAACCGTGGCTGAGTATTATAAGGTCAAAGTGGCTGATCTTTTATCTAAACGGCGCAGCCGTTCCATTGCAAGACCAAGACAAATGGCTATGGCGTTAGCTAAGGAACTTACCAACCACAGTTTGCCAGAGATTGGCGATCATTTCGGTGGGCGTGATCACACAACCGTTATCCATGCTTGCCGCAAGGTGAAAGAACTGGTGCAGGAAGCTGGTGATTTTGCTGAAGATTACAAAAATTTGATGCGTACATTATCCTCGTAAATTGAGAAATTTATGTTTGAACTGACTATTAGTAAACAAGAGTTATTATCTCCTTTGCTCACGGTTGCGGGTGCAGTGGATAAAAAGCAATCGTTAGCTGTTTTGGCTAATATTCTTATCAAGTTGGGTGAAAAAGAACTCTTATTGACCGGCACGGATTTAGAAATAGAGATCACGGCACGTATTCCCTGTAAGTCTAAGGAAGCTGCAGGTGCCATCACGGTACCTGCTAAAAAGATGGTGGATATTATTCGTTCTCTTGAAGACAATGCTCAGCCTATCATTGCCTGCGATGCAGGTGTTGTCACCATTAAAGAAGGCCGCAGTCAATTTAAACTTGCAACACTTCCTGCAGATACTTATCCTAACAGTGAAGACGAGGTAGGCGAAGTTGAATTTTCTCTGCCACGTCTTAAATTAATCCATCTCTTGCAATCCACCCATTTCGCCATGTCGCAACAAGACGTACGCGTATTTTTGAATGGATTGCTGCTGGAGCTGGATGCACAAATGATTACTGCAGTAGCTACCGACGGGCATCGTATGGCTATTTGCCGCCTGCCTTGTGCTGCCGGCAATCAACATCAACGTCTGCTGTTGCCGCGCAAAGGAGTGCAAGAAATGTTGCGTTTGCTTAATAATATTACGGATGAGCAAATTTCCATTTCTGTAGGGAAAAGCCATTTTAAATTAATAACCAGTCAATATACTTTTCTATCCAAACTCATCGAAGCTCGTTTTCCTCCCTATGCCAAAGCCATTCCCAGGGAGCAAGACAAGCAAGTCATTATCGAGCGGGATTTGCTAAAACGTGCTTTATCGCGGATTATTATCCTTGCTCATGAAAAATCACGGGCAGTTCTGCTGCACGTCCAATCATCTCAGCTTACCCTGATTGCCAATAATCAGGAACAGGAAGAAGCTATTGAAACTCTGGAAGCACAGACGCAAGGTGATGAACTAAAAATTGGCATCAATGCCAGTTATTTATTGGATGTGCTGAATCATATCAATGATGGCCAGCTGCGTTTATCGATGACCAATACAGAAAGCAGTATTTTAGTAGAAGACTTGACTGATGAGCATTATCAATACGTCATTATGCCTATGAAGATTTAGCTTGTCTGTTAGCTTACAGGTAGAGTGGAAATAAGTTACTAATTTTTACCTGCAATAGCCAATTTTGTATTGATTATTATCAGTAATTTTTACGGCATGCTTTTTTACTACAGGATCGGTCTAAACTGCGTATAATATTATGAATCTTGTTGTCACGCCTACATTGCAATAACGAATGACTCTAAAACAATTGCATATTCACTCTTTGCGCAATATTGCCCTGCTGCGCCTCGATCTTCATCCTCGCTATAATGTTTTTATAGGAGCAAACGGCAGCGGCAAAACTTCATTGCTTGAAGCCATTTATTTATTAGGGACAGGGCATTCATTTCGCACGCGCGAAATTTCACCATTAATAAACTATGCGCAGTCTAAACTTACCGTGTTTGCGCGTACTGTAAATGAAGAAACGGTCAGTATTTTAAAATCCGTCTCCGGACCAACATTGGTAAAATTGAATCAACAACCTTGTAAAAGTAATAGTGAACTTGCCCGATTTCTCCCCTGCCAAGTTTTTTATCAAGATATTTTCCAAATCATTGATTCAGGGCCTTCCATTCGACGCAGTTTACTGGATTGGGGATTGTTTCACGTGGAACAAAGGTATCATTTGCTTTGGCGTGATTATAAGCGAGTGTTAAAACAAAGAAATGCACTGCTACGACAAAAGCCTACCTATCAACAATGTGTGCCCTGGGATGAACAACTGGTGGGCTTAAGTGAACAGCTACATCAATTGCGCAGCCAGTATTTTTCTGTATGGTCACAAGATTTTCAAACATTGCTTGCGCAACTCAGCGATATACCCTGTAGCATTGAATATCAGAAAGGTTGGGATAAAAAAAATACCGGCGTCTCCCTGGCAACTATTTTAGTGAATCAATTTGAAAGTGACTGTTTGCGTCAATACACCCAGTCTGGTGCACATCAAGCTGATATCATTTTCAATAATCCTCATTTTGCTAAAGTGAAACAAACTTTTTCACGTGGACAGCAAAAAATAATTTTGATTGCGCTTAAATTGGCACAAGCCCAATTGCTGGGTAAATCCTGTATTTATCTCATGGATGATTTGATGGCTGAGCTTGATGACATCCATGCACAGCGTTTGTTTCGATGTTTGCAAACCATCCCTGGGCAGTTTTTTTTGACTGCCACGAGTAAAGACTTAATTTCTGCTGGTGCTGCATTGCAAGATTTTCTTTGTTTTTCACTCAATGATGGGAAAGTGTTTCACGTGGAACAATAGAGAAAAAATATCCATATGTGTTACAATTTTGGCCACTTATTGCCGATATCGTTTTTAAAGGAGGCCACATGCCTTTTGCAATTAATTTTTTTGCTGAAATGCGTAATGCATGCGCTAAGCAACAATGCCCGGACAAAAATAAAAATTTTTTCCAGAATTATGCTGACCATTTAAAATTTTTGAGCCTAGAATTTCAGGAAAAAATAAACGCACTATTTGAACAGGAAAATTTAGAGCAAGTATTTAAGATGCTTGCCAATGAAACGCTCGCACGCATCTCCGTATTTGACAAAATTCGTGATGGATATGACTACTTTGATGAAGTTCTTGGGGCAACGGTGGTGCCTGTACTTGCATTGGGAGCATTTGCTGCAGGAATAGGCATAGCCATTTGGCAAGGGATACTTGCGCTTGGCTATACATTAGGAACTAATCCCGCCAATGATGAAACACTTGGCCAAAATGCTGCGGTTGCTTTGATTATAGCAGGCGCATCAATATTATTTGGATTAATAACCTGTATAAAATCCACGTTAAGTTTGGTCACTCGTCCTCTCGTTACGCTTTGTTCGCAAAGCTGGGGCGAGCAAGACAAGGCTCGCTTTTATAATGAGGAAGCTTGTGAAGTACAGCTAGTGAATACGGTAGAAGCTATATCCAATGTCGTTGCAGATGCAGTGAGTTCCATCCCGGATCGGGGCTGCACCATGATGTAAAATTAGCGGTTGCAACGAATCACAGCGTCACATATTGGTAATAGCACGAAGGTAAATGGCTTCTTACCTTCGTCTGCCCTGGTGAATCAATCCTTCGAGAAGAGTTATCATTTTTCTCGCTCATATTGGCTGCGGCTCATACAAACATGTAAACGCTGGCTGAAAGATGATATAATGCATTTATTTTTCGCCCTATATTTTTGGCATGAGGTCACCTTATGAGTGTTGAAACCAGCTACGATTCAACCAGCATCAAAGTTTTAAAAGGATTGGATGCAGTTAGAAAACGACCGGGGATGTATATCGGTGATACCGATGATGGTACCGGTTTGCATCATATGGTTTTTGAAGTAGTTGATAACTCCATTGATGAAGCTCTGGCTGGATATTGCCGGGAAATTCATGTGACCATTCATGCCGATGAATCGATTACTGTAAAAGATGATGGGCGGGGCATTCCGGTAGATATCCATAAAGAAGAAGGCCGCTCAGCGGCAGAAGTCATCATGACCGTACTGCATGCGGGAGGTAAGTTTGATGATAATTCCTATAAGGTTTCCGGCGGTTTGCACGGTGTAGGCGTCTCCGTAGTCAATGCTCTTTCCGAAGAATTGCACTTGTTGATTCGACGCTCAGGCAAGGTGCATGAGCAGCATTACCGTAACGGTGTACCCGATGCGCCATTAGCAGTGACAGGGGAGGCGGATTCAACTGGGACACAAATCTGGTTTAAACCTAGCGCTAATACATTTACCAATATTGAATTTCATTATGATATTTTGGCCAAACGATTGCGCGAATTGTCATTCTTGAATTCCGGTGTATGCATTCATTTGTTTGATGAACGTGCTAATAAACGTGATACGTTTCGCTATGAAGGCGGTATAAAAGCATTTGTGGAGCATTTAAATCGTAATAAAACTCCAATCATTCCCATGGTATTTTCTATGCAGGGCGAGAAAGAAGGCGTCAGTGTGGAGTTGGCTTTGCAATGGAATGATTCTTACCAGGAAAATATTTTTTGTTTTACAAACAATATCCCGCAACGCGATGGTGGTACTCATTTGGCTGGTTTTCGCGGTGCATTGACTCGTACTTTGAATAATTACATCGAAGCAGAGGGTTTTGCTAAAAAAGCTAAAATAACAACCACCGGGGATGATGCGCGCGAAGGGTTAACGGCAGTCTTATCGGTTAAAGTTCCCGATCCTAAGTTTTCTTCGCAAACCAAGGATAAGTTGGTTTCATCCGAAGTAAAACCTGTTGTCGAATCGTTGGTTTCGGAAAAATTACATGATTTCTTACTGGAAAATCCAACAATTGCACGCACCATTGTCGGTAAAATAATCGATGCAGCCCGTGCCCGCGAGGCAGCACGCCGCGCTCGCGATATGACCCGCCGTAAAGGGGCATTGGATGTGGCTGGATTACCAGGTAAATTAGCAGACTGCCAGGAAAAAGATCCAGCATTATCGGAATTGTATATCGTCGAGGGTGATTCTGCGGGAGGTTCTGCAAAACAGGGACGTGATCGCAAATTCCAGGCAATTTTGCCTCTTAAAGGTAAAATTCTCAATGTTGAAAAAGCCCGTTTCGATAAAATGCTTTCCTCACAGGAAGTTGCAACATTAATCACTGCTCTAGGTTGCGGTATAGGTCCCGATGAATATGATCCTGATAAAATTCGCTATCATCGCATCATCATCATGACTGACGCGGATGTAGATGGTTCACATATTCGTACTTTATTATTAACGTTTTTTTATCGTCAAATGCCTGAATTATTGGAAAGAGGTTATATTTACATTGCGCAACCACCACTTTATAAAGTTAAAAATGGCAGGCAGGAGCGTTATGTTAAAGACGATGATGCTTTATATGACTACTTAACCCAAACGGCCCTGGATGGGGCGGAATTTTATCCAAACGCTCATGCCCCTGCAATTAAAGGTGCAGCTTTGGAGGAGTTGGTTAGACAAAGTAGACGCATGGAAAAAATTATTAAGCGTTTCTCCCGCCGCTATCATCCTGAAATTCTTAAAAATCTTGCTTACCTGCCTTTGCTCACCCAGGAAGATTTCAATCACCGTGAACGGGTTGAATATTGGGTTAAGCAGCTTCAAGCTCGTTTACAGGAAGCGGATGCAAAATTACAGAAATTTACTGTAGATGTTTGTCTTCATCAAGAGAGCGATCATTATTTGCCAAGAGTAATGGTTATCCAGCATGGAATGGAGCATGAAATTTTATTGAGCATGGAGCTCTTTTTATCCAAAGATTGCAAGGAGTTGATAAAATTAGGTGGTAATTTGCACAGTATTGTGGAAGAAGGAGCTTATATCCAGCGCGGCGATAAGGTAAAAGCTATCCAAAATTTTGCCGAGGCACTACATTGGCTTATGGAAGAAGCAAAACGTGGTCAATCCATCCAAAGATATAAAGGTCTTGGAGAAATGAACCCTGAGCAATTATGGGAAACCACCATGGATCCTGCCGTAAGAAATATGATGCAAGTAACCATTGAAGATGCAGTGGGCGCAGATGAAATTTTTACAACGTTGATGGGCGATCAAGTTGAACCAAGACGTGAATTCATTGAAGCCAATGCATTGGAAGCGGAAAACATCGACGTATAAAAGAGGTTATGGTAAGGGAGAGATAAAGAGGGCATGGTATTTATAAAAAACCGCATCCTTGCGGTATAACTGCGGCTCTATCCCTAAGTGACTCCTTGTCAGACTCTCCCTGTCAATCCTTGGTGTAAGTATAACTTTTTTGCAGAGTGTGTCATGACAGCGAGTTCTTATTGTTTTGTAAGAAATATCTCAAAAAATAAAAATTAATTAACAGACTCGCTAAAAGATGAGCACCAGCTTTAACCAATTAGACACCTAAACGACTCAAGCTTTTTACCACGGACTTTTGCACTTTTACCTTTAAAGTCGCAATGGTACTTAAGAAAACCAGACTGCCAAATTGCTTAAATAATTTTAATACACTGATTTTTTTAGCCGTAGACCAACCTACAAAAAAAGCAGGAATCAGCAGGGCCAGAAACAAGGCGCGGTTTGACTTAAACCAATAAATTGCGCCTGCTTTGTGCTTATTCGCTTCGTGTCGTTGTTGTTGCAAGGTTTGTTCCAGCTTTTCGATAGCTGAGATCAGCTCCTTTCGTGTCGTCATCATCCCCATCCTGAGTGGCTAAAAACTTACGGGTTTTTGCAAAACTCATATTTTTTAAATTGAATAATAGATATTTCAGCAAAAGGGCCAGCACAATAAGATTGAATATAAATACGCAAGAGAGGGCTACCATGATGCTGTCATACAAATAAGTAACTCCGTAACCCAATATGACCATTAAAGTAAGCCACGCTGAAATCACAATGATAAACAGTAGAACCAGGGTTACCAGAAGCGGGAATATGCTCATCCCAGCCAACCTTGTTTCCAGCTTTACCAGTCTAAGCACACCTTTGGCGATGTGGACTTTACTGGAAACAAGGCTTAAAAGCTCATCAAGAACATTCATTTTATTTTCTTAGCAAGGCAGATAATAAGAATCCTACGCCCGCAGCAATCAGCACCGAAGTCATTGGATTTTTACGCACTTTTTCCAGAACTTCATCTGAATATTCTTTAACGTTTTTTTGAGCGTCCTGTACCTTATTCAACCCTTCTTCATAAAGCTCGCTGGCCAGCTTTTTACCTTCCTGAATTAATTCGCTGGCAGCATCCGTGACATTCGCTGTTCTGGAATCAAAAGATTGTTTTTTCTTTTCAAAATTATCCATGTTCATATTCCTTTATTTAGTTCATCGACAATGCAACGCCTTCAGAACATGCGGCGCGGTTTTAATTTAAAAGAGCAAAATAAGCTCCTATATAAAAACAATAGGTTGCATTCCATATAAGTCAAGTTAAGCAATCAATTTCCGTTGCAAAAATGTTGCGAGACTGTCGCTAAAGTTTTATTTGCCAAGGACGATACTTCAAGTAGCTTGTTTCTAAAAAAACATTTAATAATGGGAATAAGCAGTGTTTGGAGCTGGCTCAAAATAAAAATTACAAGGAGTAGCCATGTCAGAGAATCGAGAGTTACAAAAAAGCTTTCTTGAGGAATTAGCTGCGGAAAAAATGCCGGTATCTGTTTTTCTGGTCAATGGAATAAAATTACATGGTATCGTTGACAGTTTTGATGAGCAGGTAATCATGCTAAAAAATTCAGTTACCCAGATGGTTTTTAAGCACGCCATTTCTACGGTTGTGCCATCACGTGCTGTTAAAACCCAATATGGCGAACCGGGCAAAAATATGGCAGACTGAATCATTTTATTGGAATAAGGCGCTGCTTTGTTTGAACGTCCAAAAGGTGGGGAGCGAGCTATTATCGTGCAGCTTGCTCTCCCTGATTTAAATGTAGAAACAGCTTTTGCAGAGTTTAAAGAATTAGCGGCTTCTGCCGATGCTGAAATAGTGGCTACAGTGCGCGGTACACGTGCCGTGCCCGAAGCCAAATACTATGTTGGACTTGGCAAGGCTGAAGAAATCAGCGAGCAGGTTCTTACCCATGCTGCAGATTTAGTTTTGGTAAATCACGAACTCTCGCCTTCGCAAGAGCGAAATTTGGAAAGGCTGCTGCAATGCCGTGTAGTAGATAGAACCGGGTTAATCCTCGATATTTTTGCGCAACGCGCCCGCACTTTTGAAGGCAAGCTGCAGGTAGAACTTGCACAGTTACAACATTTATCAACTCGATTAGTGCGCGGTTGGACTCATCTTGAAAGACAGAAAGGTGGCATAGGCTTGCGTGGCCCCGGAGAAAAACAATTAGAAACAGACCGGCGGTTATTGCGCGAAAGAATTAAAGTCATACGCAAGCGTTTGGAAAAAGTGCGCCAAAATAGAGATCAAGTCAGGAAGGCAAGACAAAAGGCAGCTATGCCTACAATTTCCCTGGTCGGATACACGAATGCGGGTAAATCTTCTCTGTTTAATGCTTTGACTGGTGCGGAAATCTATGCAGCGGATAAATTATTTGCGACGCTGGATCCCACGATGCGCAAGCTCGAATTGCCGGGCAGTGCCGCAGCTATGCTTACCGATACAGTGGGATTTATCCGCGACTTGCCGCATCAATTGGTGGATGCTTTTCATGCGACACTTGAGGAGACGAAAGAAGCTGATTTGCTGCTGCATGTAATCGATGTGGCTGATCCCAACTGGCGTGAGCATGTGAATGCAGTGGAATCTGTATTAAAGGAAATTGGTGCCGATAAGATTAAACGCATTTTAGTGTTTAATAAGATTGATTTACAAAAAAATTGGCAACCCCAAATCGATTGCCAAGATGATTATTGCAAGGTATGGGTCTCTGCTGCCACAGGGGCGGGCCTTGAATTGCTACGCGAAGTAATTGCACAACAATTACATGGCTCGGTCACTGAAGAAGAAATTTTTATAGCTTCTGATGAGGCAAAATTGCGTGCGCAGCTATACGCTGCGGGTGCAGTTTTACAAGAAGAAATATTAGAAGGGGGATGGCGCTTATTTATTCGGCTTAGTGCTGAAGAAAAACAGCGTTTGTTTCGCAAGCAGTAAGCATTCGTCAAGGCTTTTGCCAGACGAATGCGAAAGATCAGTTTTATCTGGAGGCAACTATTTGGCTTAAGCTCCTGGATGTTTGTCCACCATACAATGTGCCGCTTAATTCTCCTTGCGGATTAAATACAAAGGTAACAGGCACTCCACGGATATCTCCTAATTTTAAAAGAGTAGCGGGATCGTTTGTTAGGGCAGGGTAACGGATATCATATTCTTTAACCAGTTGTTTTTGCTCGGCTACAGGTAATGCTTCATAATTGACGCCAAAGATAACTACATTGTCATTTTTATATCGTTCATAAAATTCGTTAAGCTCGGGAATTTCTTCGATGCATGGTTGGCACCAACTGGCCCAATAATTGATAAAAACCCATTTTCCGTTCAAGGCTGAGAAAGGAATTTTTTGGCCATGTAAATCTTCCAGCACCACTTCTGCCTGAACAGTAGTCGAGATAAAAAAACTTAAAAAACAAGTGAGAATAAAGTGTCGCGTTCGCATAACCTAGCCTAAATCTTTTAAATAATGCATTTTAGCATGATTAAATTTAATTCCGTCAAAAGTGGCAAGAATTAACGGACGGGCGCACAATATGGAGATATGTTTTGCTGCAGCTAAAAGCAAATCTTGCATAAACTTTGCTTGCGGCAGCGTCTGGATAGAATAGAAGCAGTGCCTTTGCAAATTGGCTGCTGCTCTGGGGGGATGATGAAAAAAATTAAAGTTGAGCATGTGCTTGCCGGGAATTTATTGCGGGAGGGCGCGGGTGTTAAGTTGCATCGTTACATAGGTATGGATCGTAAAAATAATTTTGATCCCATCTTACTGTTTGATGTATTTGACAGTGAGGATCCCATGGATTATTTGGCAGGTTTTCCTGCGCATCCCCATCGCGGTTTTGAAACCATCACGTACATGCTTGAGGGGCAAATGGAGCACCGCGATAACCATGGTCATCATGGCATTATAGGTCCAGGTGATGTGCAATGGATGACCGCGGGCCGCGGCATCATTCATTCTGAAATGCCAAAGCAATCGCAGGGGCGATTATCCGGCCTGCAAGTTTGGCTCAACCTGCCCGCGGCACATAAATACGATCCGCCTCGTTATCAGGAATACACTTCGGCTCAATTCCCATTGGAACAAACGGCTGACGTGCATGTTAAAGTCATCGCAGGAAAAACTAATAATGGGACAGAAGCTCCTATTCAGGGAATTGTAACGGCTCCTATTTTCCTAGACATAACATGCTCTGCCGGTAAGCAATTTACTCAAGACATACCACTTTCCCATCAAAGCATTGTGTTCGTGTTATCCGGCGCAGTAACGGTATTTGACGGGGAGCAAAATCAAGTCCTTGAGCAAGGCATGCTTGCTGGGTTGAGTACGGGGGACTGTTTGACATTAACAAGTGAACAAAGTAGCAGATGTTTGCTATTAGCTGCAGCAAGAATTGGTGAACCGGTAGAGCGCGCTGGTCCTTTTGTGATGAATACACGCGAAGAAATTTTGCAAGCAATCGATGATTTTCAAAATAATCGCTTTTAGAGCTTAATGTTATGGTTTACAACCCATGTTGTGGTGAGTTTGAGTCAACGGAATAAGATAAGGAGAGGGTAATGGCAAAAATTTTGGTGTTGTATTATTCAAGTTATGGGCACGTGGAAACCATGGCTAAAGAAGTGGTGAAAGGGGTCAAGGAAATAGATGGTGTTTCGGTGGATTTAAAGCGTGTGCCCGAAACTATGCCTGACGACATCGCTAAAAAAGCCGGGGTGAAACTGGATCAGGAGGCAGAAATCGCTAAACCTGAGGAATTGGCAGATTACGATGCCATTATTTTTGGCACACCTACGCGTTTTGGTAATATGGCAGCGCAAATGCGTAATTTTCTCGATCAGACTGGAAAATTATGGGTGAATGGCAGCTTGATTGGAAAAATAGGTAGTGTATTTACCTCAACCGGCACAGGCGGTGGTAATGAAACGACGATTACTTCTTTCTGGAACACGCTTATTCACCATGGTTTTATTATTGTAGGGGTACCTTATTCGGAAAAAGGATTGACTGATCTCAACACTATGCGCGGCGGCTCCCCTTACGGGGCTGCGACTATTGCCGGGGCAGATGGCAGTCGTACACCTTCTGATATTGAACGGCAGATTGCCCGGGCCCAGGGACGCCATGTAGCTGGACTTGCGAAGCGTTTATTTAACTAATACTTAATGATTTCTTAATATTTTTTATTCTAGAATCAGCGACACGTTGTTTGTTGCTGGTTCCTTATGTCTAACAATAATGATACTCAAAAGAATACTTCCTATTATCCATTCCCCACGGCCTGGGAACTTATGAATCTGGGAACAAGTATACTTGCCACCAGCACGGTCATATCGCTTATACATCCTCCCATTAACTATATTATTTTCAAAAAAATGAAATCCGCCGGCATGGGCAATGCAGCTGCTAATGGTGAGCAAGCCAGTATTTTATCCTTTATCAATTGCTGCTATAAAAATTCCAATTTTGCCGGGCAAAGTGCTCGCACGGCCTATGTGACAGGAACAAAAAAAACTTCAATGAGTGAAGAAAATGCCTTGCCCCATGAGGCAAGTGAGCTTAAGGAGAATGTAGCAACAACGAAAAAATTAAAGCAAGAAGTGGGATTTATTTTTTCAGCATCTCTTGGAGAAGCAGGGCTCACGCAACTTTTTACGATGAAGGCGTATCTAGGGCAAGCTGGAATTATTGATTCCAAGTTTAATTGGAAAACTTACCATAACATAAAAGTGTTAAGCAGGTTGGGATTTTTTCCTCGCTTTTTGGCTAATGTCGGAAATTTTTCAGCGTTATGCATTCTGGAAGAATTTTTTACCCAAAATGTATTTAAAAATAATTCGGCTTCCTCACATTTTTTTGCAGGTGCCCTAAGTGGAATGACGGCTTCTCTGGTTACTTCTCCGTTGACCTATTGGCGAGATCAACTGGTATGCGGTTCCAAGGTACAGGAAGGTAAGCTCTGTAGCCCGCCCACTTTTAGCGTTTTACATGGTTTTCCTGCCCACATGCGCACCCCGGCATTTTTTATAGCTGTCAGTCTTGGCATGACACGCACGGGCTTAACCTTTGCTTTTGTTTCAGGATTAATGGCAGCGCTTGGAAATGAACCTTTATCGAAGTTCAATATTCAGTGGGGCAAAACAAAAGAGCAAACTCCTGCAACAAACCATTCCCCCGGTTTTTTTAAATCCGAAACAGTAAAATCAGTGGTGGTAAAAAAAGAGCAGGATGCGTTGGAAGCAAGCGCTGTAGAGCCGCGCAGATCAAAATAAAATAGCACAATTCTGTATAATATGCTCGAAAATTAAACTTTTTAATTGCCTGAAAATTTAGTATGCTGCTACACTCATGCATTTAAGATTACAAGGATCTTAATGATGCGCTTCTTTAAACCGGCAAGGATAGCTTTGGTTAAAGAGATGACCCGAACGATTGTGCAAGATGCAGCGCAGACAAGCATGAGCAACTTACTAGGTTTGGGCATTTATTATTATGGAAATAAATTTCTGGAAGCGTTTAGCCGAGAAAAAGAAGTAAAAACTGAAATAAAACAATAATTTTATTTCAGTAAACCTGATGAGACTGTAATGACTATAATTTTTATTATTGCTGCCATACTTGTATTTAGTTTATTTTGCGTTGCCGTGATGCTTTATAAATTAAAACAGCAGCCAGCTGTGGCCGTATCTCCCCTGGAGTATGTCAAGCTCGGGGTGAGCGGCATTGTCGCTTTCGTGGCGGATACACTCGGAGTGGGCAGTTTTGCTGTGAATGTGGCACTGGCCAAACTTTTGCGAACGTTTCCTGACGATGAATTGCCTGCGGTAAACAATGGTGCACAAGTGATTCCGGGTACTATCGAATCGCTCTTCTTCATGCAGTTAATTGATGTGGATTTGACGACACTGCTCACTTTGGTCACAGGAACGTGCATAGGCGGCTTAATTGGAGGAACTGTGGTAAGCCGCTTGAGCAAACAAGCCATCCGTCTCGCTATGGTTTGCTGCTTCATAATGATTATCGCTTTGCTGCTTTGCCACCAGTTTCGCTTATTGCCCGTAGGCGGTGATGTAGCAGAATTGCATTCTTGGAATGCTTGTAATTGGTTTTTTTGCCCTGGTAATTTGTGGCGCTCTGACTTCCGTTGGCATTGGTTTGTTTGTAATGGTGCAAGGCGTGTTGTTTCTGCTAAATGTTTCCCCCGTTGTAGCCTTCCCCATAATGACTACGGCAGGTGCTTTGCAGCAGCCTTTAACCACGTTGGTATTTTTACGCCATGATAAAATTCCTTTAAAAAAGACATTAATCTTAAGTCTTTTTGGTTGCATAGGCGTGTTTATTACCTTGCCATTATTTACTCATTTAACGGTCACTTGGCTGCATTTCCTGCTGCTTGCAATCATGATTTATAATGTATTTGCCATAGGCCGCGCGTATTTGCAGGCACGGCCAAAACAAAGAATTTTTGCTTTCGCAGGCGAAGAAAATGCAATTACCTAACAATTTGCTTTTTATATAAGCCTTGCTAGAATAGATACTTGCAACCTGTCGTTTTTGATTCTAGACTAAACTTTCCATGGAATACAAGGATGAAAAAATGAAAAAAATAATAACCAAAGTAGTAAACCGTTATACAACAGGATTGTTTGTTGCTCTGTCAAGTACACCTGCTTTAGCTCAGCCAGTTATGGGTGGTAATGTGGGCTGGGTAGCTGCAGGTGCAATCGCTATTGTTACAATTGTAGGCGTTGCTGCTGTCTCAGCAAAGTCAAATGATGACAACGACGATTTTGTTGCTAGCTAATTTTCCAAGTAAAGCAGCTAATTTCTGCAGTGTAGCTGCTTTATTCATAGAATATTCCGAGATTTTCCTATGACACACCAAATACGTGCACCTTGGCAGGTCATGTATGCATCAGTCTTCGCAATTGTTATTCGTGATATTCAAAAGAAATTTATTAAGAGCGTAAACACGCAACGTTCCCTTGGGTTTATCTGGATTATTTTAGAGCCCATGCTGCATATTGGCTTATGGATGTTAGCCCGCACGGTCATCAGGCATAGTGTGCATTCCTCCAGCATGTCCGCGCCTTTATTTATTTTGCTTGGTGCCATGCCGTTTTTGCTATTCAGGAATATCGTTAACTACAGCAAAACCAGTATTAAAGCCAACAAGAATTTTTATTTATTCAGGCAAATTAAACCGATAGATCCTTTGATAGCAAAGCTTATCAGTGAATCATTAATAAAAACGCTGGTATTTATTATATTGCTGGCAATTTTCAGCTGGTTCGATGTGGACTGGCATATTTACGATTTTTTATTTTGGCTGCTTAATATTATTGCTTATCTTGGCTTTTTGTTTGGTTTGTCCTTGATTATTGGTGTGACGTGTTTCTTCCTTAATTTCATTCAAATTTTCCTTACTATTTGCATGCGGGTAATTTATTTGTTTTCCGGTGTTTTTTTTAGTGCAGATATGTTGCCGCCTGCAATTCGGGACATGATGTTGTATAACCCCATATTTCAATTCATAGAATTAACCCGCGAATGCTTTAGACCCGCATTTTCGTATATTCCCTATGCTTCAAGTATTTATCTGATTAAGTGTGCTTTAATCGTGCTAACGTTTGGTTTGGCTTTGTATTTGTCATTACGTCAGAAAATAATGATTGAGATAGAACAACGATGATTGAAGCAATCAATGTCAGTAAGCACTACATCGTGCAGGGCAAAAAAAAACAGATTTTTAAAAATTTGTCATTAACCATTCGCGCCGGCGAAAGAGTGGCTTTAATGGGTAAAAATGGTGCTGGAAAGTCCACACTCTTAAGACTTTTATGCGGTATAGAAAAGCCAAATAGTGGTACTGTAAGTATCACCAGCAGTTTATCTTGGCCTGTAGGCGTTGGCGGCGGCTTTATCCCAAATTTAACCGGAAAGGAGAATGTTAAATTTGTTTGCCGCTTGTTTATGAACGATCCTGAGGAAACGAAGGAAAAATTGCGTTTTGTGAAGGAATTCGCCGAGATTGGGGATTATTTTGATATGCCCATGCAAACATACAGTTCCGGCATGCGCTCCCGTGTGGCATTCGGATTATCCATGGCATTTGATTTTGACTTCTATATCGTTGATGAAGCCTTGGCAGTGGGCGATACAGCATTTAAGATGAAGTGTAAGGAAGTATTCAGCGAAAAACTAGAAAATAAAGGGATTATTATGGTATCTCATAGCAAGAGTACCATCCGGCAGTTTTGTGATCGGGGTATTTTTTTGAATAACAATCAAATCGTCCAGTCGGATGATATCAATGAAATTATCTCTTTGTACAAAGCGCTGGCTAAAAATCCACAAAAAGAAGAAAATTAGCATGTTCTTGTGGTTATAAGATAAATCACTTATCATTTTTGCGGAACTGTGAAATATTTAAAGTCAAAAGTGCATGGCACGAATTGGTAGGAATTCGATTAATAAATGGATGAAAGACTTGAGAAAGTTTCGGCATATCATCAAACGTGGAACTGCATTAATACCGGTTGAGTTAAAGTCACTTCAGCAAAACAAAACGTATTTAGTGTTAAGGTCCCATCCTCTGGCAGAGCGCGTTATTTATTTTGTTAAAAAAAGAACACTGCTTTCGCTATTAGTAATTTTTCCCTGGCTAATTGCTGCTTTCTATGTATTACTCTTGCAGGCACCAGTTTATCAAAGCACGGCAAAAATTTTAGTTGAGAAGGATGAAAAAGATCCCATGAACATCTCCATGGGAATTTTAGGTGGAGGACATGCAGCTCCCTCGGAAATTTATCTTGCCCGCGAACACGTATCTTCACGCGAAGTGCTGGAAAATGTAGAAAAGCAAGTAGGGATTAAACAGCATTTCCAATCGAGGCAAGTTGATTTTTTATCCCGATTAAATAAATCCGCTACGCAAAGCTCTTTTCTTAAATATTACCGGCAAAAAGTGAATGCAGTGGTGGATCCTGAGACAAATGAAATCATCATTTCAGCTTCCGCATTCACTGCGCAAAAAGCCAAGCAGTTGCTAGCGGCCATCATTCTGCAAACCAAGGAATTTGTAAACAGAGTGTCGAATACGTTGGCGAAAAAACAATATTCCTTTGCCAAAATGAAATTGCATCTTGCCAAGGAAAAACTCTTTGAAGCTCGTAAAAATGTAATTGAATGGCAAAACCAAAATGGTTTGTTTGACCCAAAAGAAACTGCCCAGGTCGTTTCTTCGGTTATGGCCAAGTTGAAAGGCACATTAGTAGAAAAACAAACAGAATTAATCACCTATTCGTCCTTTATGCAGGCTAACTCAAATAAAGTCGTAACACTTCAGGAAGAAATCAAGGCGTTGAAAGCCCAGATTGAAAGACAAACCAGCATCTTATTAGGGCAAAAAGAAAAAAACGGCAAGCTTAATAAAATCATGTCTGATTTTGAGTGGGTGCAATTGCAACTGCAATTTGCACAGGCAGAATATCAAGCCGCACAACAGGCATTTGATGCTGCAGCGGTTAACCTGGCAAAAAATCAGAACCTTGTAATTGAAGTCGAGCCCCCCAATCTGCCTGATGAGCCGATAAGCCCCAAGCCTTTGTTTGATTTAGTCAATTATTTATGCGTATTGTTGATCCTTTTTGTTTTGACTAAGATGGCTATTATTATTGTGAAGGAGCATATTGATTGATGAAAAAACTGCTTTTCTTTTTTTTAATCATCCCGCTACTGGTTAGGGCGGAATCAGCTCCCAACTCTACGTCAGCGCAAGGACCAGTTTTTTCCTCTTTTGACAAGGAAAGCGAGCATGCCGCACAAACTAACTCTCAAAGCTCAAAAATTTCGGCAGTGGGTTTTTCTGCAGCGAGCAACAGCGTCGATAAAATAGCGGAAATGATGGACGATGATCTTAACATCCGCATGAAATCTTCCACTCATATGGGGGATGTCTTAAATAATAGGTTGCCTGTTTTTGGCCAAAATTTATTTGGTGCACAGTGCGGTAAATTACATCAAGCGCGATTTTTTAATCCACAGTATAGACTCACCGTTGGCGATGAGGTAAACGTGCAAATGTGGGGGGCATACCAGCTGTCGCAAAAGCTTGTTGTTGATACCCAGGGAAATATTTTTATTCCCGAGGTCGGCCCGGTTAAGGTAGAAGGAATAGAAAATCAAAAATTAAATAACATCATACAGATGCATGTTAAAAAAACCTTTAAGAAAGGCGTAAACGTTTATGCTGATTTAGTCACGGCACAACCGGTACAAGTCTATGTAACCGGTTATGTGAATTCCCCTGGCTTATACGATGGTTTATCTTCGGATTCCATCATATATTTTCTATGTGCTGCCGGCGGCATTAATCTTCAAGAAGGAAGTTTCCGCGATATTGATATTATCCGTGAGGGCAGAGAAATTAGGCAGGTGGATTTATATGATTTTCTGCTAAAGGGAAATATAAATCCGTTTCAATTGCATCAAGGGGATACCATCGTTGTTAAGCCGCAAAAATATATTATTTCCGTGGCTGGTGATGTGAAAAATCCTTATCAATATGAAATTTCCACGCCCAATATTTCCCTGGCGACACTTGCTAAACTGGTTAATGTTGAACCCAGTGCCACCTATGTACGCATTCAACGTAATCAGGGTATGAAACCAATGTTTATTTATCAGGAAATAAAACAATCCCATCCAATACAAATTCAGGCCGGTGATCGGGTTACTTTTGTTGCCGACAAGGAAATCCAGCAAACCTTGATTACGGTGAAAGGACAAGTCAAAGGTCCGCATCAATACATTGTTAAGCAAGGAACTACGTTGGATGAATTTCTTAAAACATTAACCTTGGCGGACGATGCCAATATCGACAATGTCCAATTATTCCGTGACTCGGTTGCCAGGCAACAGAAAGACGCGCTTAACACAAGCCTTGCGCGCTTGCAACGTCAAACGATGACCGGCGAAACACTTACGGGGGATGATGCCAAGCTACAAGCCACCCGCTCTGAGTTGATTACCCGGTTTGTTCAGGAAGCGAAACAAGTGGAGACGAAGGGGCAGGTAGTGCTGGGCGATCGCTCGCATTGGAAGAAAGTGAGGCTGGAAAATAATGATACCATTAACATTCCTCCTAAAACATCCGTGGTTACTATCAGCGGAGATGTAGTTAATTCCATTTCCCTAACCGTCAATCCTCAATATAGGCTTATAGATTACATCGAGGCAGCCGGCGGTTTTCAGAAAACAGCCAACCAAAAGGAATTTTTGCTGATGCGACAAAACGGCCAAGTGCAGATTGTAAAAAATACCAATTGGCAGAAGAGCCGTTATCCTATCCAGGGCGGCGATCAGTTGGTTGTTCTGCCAAGAGAGACAGAGAATGGCATAAAAGTTACTGGTATGATGTCATCCATTCTGTACCAACTTGCGATTGCAGCCCGCGTGGCAATGCGGATCTAGAGTGCTCGAGCTAAGCCGAATTACCATATAATTCGGCTTATAGCTTTAACCCTGTAATAATTTGGTGACAAGGATAAGTTGAATTTGTTATCCATAAGGATCTTAATACTCGTTTAATGATTTGAAGATGTAGGGATGAATCACTTAAGATCATGAAATTATTTAAAAACATTTATTATTATTGCAAATTCTTTTTGATCCGCACGTATCCTAACAATATTCTAGTCAGCATTGTTATTCCTGTTTTCAATGCCGAGGCGCACCTTAAAAAAACTATTCCGACATTGCTCAAACAAAGTTATTTTAATTTGGAATTTGTTTTTGTGGATGATGGTTCATCTGATCGTTCCATCATGATTTTGCATGATTTTGCAAAAAAAGATGCACGGATAAAAGTGTTAATGCAAGAAAATCAGGGACCCGGGGCTGCCCGCAATACAGGATTGTTGTGCGCACGGGGAGAATATATTTTATTCCATGATGCAGATGATTATTTATATAAAAATGCCGTTAAGCGTTTGCTTGCCATTGCGATAAAGACCCGCTCAGAAGTTATCGCAGGCAATTCTTATGTGCAAAAAGAAAACAGAGGAATTAAGCGCGATTCGCTTTTCCGCCGTTGGGATTTGAATATAAATTTTCATGAGCAGGATAAAAAGGCCAAACATTACACAAGTCATGTTAGTGTATGCAATAAATTATTCTTAAAGCAATTTCTTATAAAAAACAATTTATTATTTATGGAAAAAGTATATTTTGAAGACAGTGAATTTTGGGCCAGGATCATGTTTTACAGTAAAAACTACAGTCAATGTCCTTATCCAATCTCATTGTATCGCTATCATCGTGATTCATATACCCGTGGTGATGTCTTCATAGAAAAAATAGATTCAATCCTGACGTCATTTTTCATAATTTCCGCACGGTTTAATTCCCTTCACAAACAACTTCCTTCAAATCTGTTTTCTCGTTATTTCAATTACATAATTTTGCATAAACCGTTTGGTTTTACTCTGCGGCGCGTTATTTTTTCCTCTTCTGCAACGCAGCAATTGCATAAAATACATCTTTGGCTGCAAGAAATTCCAGAGGAACACTTAATTGATTTTTATTATGATAAAAATCAACGCTTGAGTTTAATTTATCTGGCGATGAGAAGAGGCGATTTCATGGTAGCCAAACGGTTATATCAACATGCTTATCGCAAAAAAATTATTAATCGCTTAAAAAAGCTTCAACATGAGGGAACCGCAGTCTTTTATCAGCAATTCTTACAGGAAATGTGGGAACACATAGAATTTTATGAAAAATAAAAAATTCAAAAAATTAAAGATTGCGCTGATTGCGGATGAGATAACTGCTCCTTGTTTATCTTATGAATGCTGCGTCGCTCAGGTGACACCACAGAATTATAGATTGGTATTCCGCTGGTGGAAACCTGATTTCTTATTGGTTGAGTCCGCTTGGAATGGCTATAAAAGAAAATGGCGGAAACAAATAGTCAAAAATCCTGCTGCAGATGAGAATAAACTGCGACAAGTGGTGGAATATGCTCAGTTTTGCGGTATACCGACCGTTTTCTGGAATAAGGAAGATGGTGTCCATTTTGAAGATTTTATCGATAAAGCACTATTATTCGAACATATTTTTACTACTGACGTGAACATGATCGCTGAATATAAACGCCGTATAAGGCATCAGCCGGTCACTGTTAATTTATTAATGTTTGCAGTCCAGCCTGCAATTCATAATCCTTACCCTGTTGCAGAACGGTTCAAACAATTTTGTTTTGTAGGAAGCTACACAAAAAACCGGCATCCTGAGCGCCTTAAATATCAAAATTTGCTATTTGCCGCTGCGCAAGATTTTGGGTTAATCATTTACGATAGAAATTCTTATATTAAATCGGATAATTACAGGCTACCTGCCCATATAAAAGCCACGGTGAAGAAAAGAATTTCACATGCCAAAACCGGAAAAATTTTTAAGAAATATCAGGCATATCTAAATATCAATACGGTGATGAATTCTCCTACCATGTTTTCACGGAGGCTTATTGAAACACTAGCATGCGCCTCTCCCATCGTTTCATCGCCGGCCTTAGCCATAGAGCATTACTTTAAGGATTATGTTTACACTGTAAACACATTGGAAGAAGCGCAAGAAGCTTTTTTTAAATTATCTAAACCTTATGATCCCAAACTGTGTGAGCAGCTTATGGCAGGGTCTCAATATATTTTAAGCCAGCATACCTATGAGCAACGCTTAGAGCAAATGCTTGATGTTATTAAATAATTTGAATTTACCGCAGGCTTTGTAGTATTGCATTCATGTAAAGTTAATATGATAATCATTCTACAATTTATAAGCAAAAAGGGAATTTTATGCTAAAAAAAGTTTGCGTAGTTGGGTTAGGGTATGTGGGCTTGCCTACTGCAATTATGCTTGCCGATAAGGGAGTTGATGTGCATGGATATGACATTAACGAGCAGGCTGTTAACAAAATTAATCAGGGCATAGCTTGTATAAAAGAAACGGATTTGGATGCATTACTGGAAAAAGTAGTCAAAAAGGGTAAGTTGCAGGCTGCTACCAGCCCTGTTGCCGCTGATGTTTTTATCATTGCTGTACCTACTCCCATCTTGTCTGATAGTTCACCTGATATGCGTTTTGTATTAAATGCAGCAACGTCAATCGCCCCATATTTGACAATGAATAATTTGGTGATTTTGGAATCTACAAGCCCTGTAGGCTCAACGAAAATGTTAGCTGAACATTTGGCAAAACTCCGGCCTGATTTGGATTTAAGCAGTGATGATCCGGATGTCTTGATGGCTTATTGCCCCGAACGCATCATACCAGGTAACGCTTTGGCCGAATTGGTTAATAATTCGCGCAATATTGGCGGTTTAACCCGCAAAGCAGCTTTGCGCGCACGAGATGTTTATGGCATTTTTTGCCAGGGCGAATTAATTGTTACAGACGCAGAGACTTCGGAGCTTTCCAAATTAGTTGAGAACAGTTATCGTGATGTCAATATTGCTTTTGCCAATGAGCTTTCCTTAATTTGTGAGCGGTTTGGGATAAATGTGCATGAGCTTATTTCCCTTGCCAATAAACATCCTCGGGTTAATATCTTATCGCCGGGAATTGGCGTAGGGGGCCATTGCATTCCAGTAGATCCATGGTTTATCGTTCACGCCGCACCAGAGCAGGCTAAATTAATCCACCAGGCCCGCTTAACCAATGATTTTAAACCCAAACATATCGCGCAAAATTTGGTACAAATAGCGAATAAAAAAAATGCAACTACAGTAGGTATATTAGGCTTAACCTACAAGCCGGATGTAGATGATTTCCGCGAGTCACCGAGTTTATTAATTGTCGAAGAGTTGGCCAAATATCCATTGAATATATTTGTGCAAGATCCTTATCTGGATGCCTATAAAGGTAATCTTCCGGTAGAGGTGGAAAAAATCTATTCAGCACAAGCTGTAATAGACAAGAGCGAAGTATTACTGATTGCAACGCCTCATATGGCATACGTTGAGTGTGATTTTAGTAAGCACATTGAAGGGGCGACATTATTGGACCCAGCAGGTTTTACATATAAACACCAGCATGCCAAAAACATGCAGGAAGTTGTGTAGAAGGGAGCCGGGACAAACCCGGTTTCTCATTTAAGCTATTTGCAGCTCATTGGTTGCATTAATCTTTTTTCGGTTTTGCGTCGAAAGATCCATTACCGTGGTATTAATGTAGTTAAAGACATGCTTTAAATAAATTTCACCATACGCCGCATTCATATGCCTGACATTGTCTGCAGGCGCAAAGCTTTCTTCTTTTTTGGGAACGCTACCCAGTCCCAATCCATTTTTATTAAATTCTGCTTTAGTGTAAAAGAAATCCGCCAGTGTTTCGTCAGGTTGAGGAATATAGTGTAGCCCTAATGCATTAAAACGAATGGACATGAAAGAGCAAAGTTCGCTGTACTCGGCCGGCGAAATCAATTGTTTCCGTTCCAATATTGCCGGGTTTGGCTTAGGTGTGAAAATAAGCGGGAGCTTTGTGCAAGCGGTAATTTCTTTAATTAAATGTTGCACTATGGGATTAAATGTTTCAATGCAGGCGTCAATAAATGCGCGGCTGTAAAAGATATTTTTCCTTAAATCCCGCCATAAAGGAAACCAGTTTCGCAGGGGCGTTAAAATGCCATGTACAATACATATATCGAATTGAGTGAAATCTACTTCTTCCTGGCCGCCGGATGTGATGCTAAAGCTGCGTTTTACCTGAGCGTTAGTGGGCGTGAATTTCTTATCTTGTGCTTGAGTATTTAACAAGGTATCGGCATGCGAGCCAAAAAAAGTGATGGTGAAGGGGTATTGGCTTGCTAGTGAATCCCATGCTTTTTTTATGCAGGCAATGTGTGAATTACCGATTAGACAAATTTTCATTATTTCCCTCCGAAAGCGCTAAGAATTTCTTCTTCGCATACCACATCCTGACGGTTTTGGTGGTTTTTTGCTGCTTTTGTAGAGCGCTGGTTAACAACGATGGCTGTATCATATTTTGCAATTAAAGCATTAAAAAACGAATCCATGACAAAGCTTACGCCCCTTGGGTTCACACTTCTTTGGTTAGGTTCAAAGAATATTCCTTTAAAGGCAGGACTGTTAATGATTTCATAACTGGGAAAATAATCGATGGCAGCACGGCTAACCAGTTTGGCTGCTACTGCCCGTAAAATGGATTTGGAAGCCATGGTCGCTACTAAGACATGAAGGCCAGAATTAGTAGCAGTTAACGGTACCGGGGAAATGGTCAGAATAAATTTAAGTTTAGAATTAACTCCCCTCATCAATTGAATGGCTTCATTTAAATTCTTCAAAATGAAATTGTAATCTTGATTGTGAAATTTATGAACATCTGAGGAAAATTCTCCCGCTATTGTCCCTGGACACATGGGGTATTCGACATGCATTGCTTGATTTACCCAGCTTTCTGTTAAACCCAAGGTAAAAATAAAATAGCGAGCATCTGTAATGGCTTTACGGAAAGCAACAATGGTTTGCTGCCTTGATGACAACATTTCTTCTTTATCTTGAAATCCATTCGGTTCGATATTGGGTCTGAAGGGGTCGTAATATCGATTGGCTATGGCCCAATATTCATCCGGAGGCTGTTTAAGCTCAAGTGCCCATTCCACCCATTGTTTGAGCAAGGAAGCTGTGTATATATTGCCTGTACGCGCGGAAAAAACATTATAGTTAAATAGCTTGGCTGTTTTCTCAGGAACATTGCGCGGTGCAGGTTCTGTGTTATGCCACAAAAACCCTCTTTCTTGTAATGCTCGGCCAATATGTTGGGCAAAACAGCTTCCGAAAGTAACAATTTTATCTTTTGTAGTTATGTTGAATTTAGGATCCCAGAGGCTAGATATATCAAAAAGATTGCGATTCGCTACGGCCAATTTCCAGAATGCTTTATCATCCAGTGCAGTGTATGGATTCATTTTTCTTCCCTTAAACGAGCTGTTATCAAATGTTTTCAAACTATTAGTGCATTTTGATTCGTATAAGTGTATTTTGCACGACGCTTATTTTTTAACAATCCACGCTGGGTAAGAAGATGCACGATCCAATCGGCTTTAAATCGATTCCCTGCAGCAGATAAATGCGTAGAACTTGCACTAAAGAGTTTACGCTCTTCATCCGAGATAGCGAACCAGGCATTACCAAAGTCGTATAAAGGTACTGCATATTGTTCGAACCAATGGTGCAAGTGTCTCATTACTTCCTCATGGTTAGATTGGCGTCCGCGCACACCGCGAATATATGGATCTACAATGATAAACGCGTCGATACAACCACGGGATTTGGCCAAGGTACAAAATTCACGCCCCAGCAGTGCAAATATTTTACCTTGCTCTCCACGGGCCAAATTAGCTAAGTATTCTTGTGATTTGGTATTCAATAACTTATTTTCATTGCCTGAATTGGCTGCTAGAAAGGCTTTGTAATGATCATCGTATTGATGGAAAAAATCCGAATAATTTTGCAGATTGCATAATTCACTTTTTTCTATAAAAGGCCTCATGATGAGTTGCAGGGAATCCTCGCCACGTAAAGTAAATCTGGGTTTGACTGCCCAAACGTTACCTCGCTCGATGTAATGTTTATACACTGAACCTATTCTCAATAAAGAAAGGCTTTGGACTACGATGACTGCGATACTGCCGTGTCCAGATAATTTCCGGTTAGCTCTTAGTAAAGCCTGATCAGCACCATAATTACCTACACCAAAATTTTTGCAAGGTCCGATGCCGTAATCATTTTCAAGATAATATTGAAAGGTTTCATCTGGATTAACTTCATTACAAAAACAGCGGGAATCGCCAAAAAATTCTATCTTTGGTCCTTGTAGGGCTTGTTTCGCAGGCGGTTGATAGCGGGTACCGTCTTTATCGATTTGCCGGGTTCGCCGTGTCATTTTTTCTGCAGGAATACCTTCTATTTCATAGGATGGTTTGGGCTCCCAGCCTAAAAATTCGTCATAATTGACAAATTTGTTTAGAGTGTTTAAATCCACTTTGGGAAATTCTTCAATTGGTGAATCTACAATATTTTTTTTATTGGGGTTTTCCCAATCGCCAAGTAAGTTTTTTGTGGGTTCATCATCGGGATATTGCTTTAACCCAGAACGTAAAATCTGTATTCCCTCGTCATGTTTTCCTGTTTTTATACATACCTTGGCCAAAGTGCGATAGAAGGAAACGGATAATTTGGTGTTGCAACTTTGTGCTTTACGTAGGTAAGTTTCAGCCTTGGCATAATCTTTTAACTGATAAGCAACATATCCCATCTCCAGCAAGCAGCCGAAGTGAGCAGGATATTTTGTCAAAGCTTCTGCAAGCAGTTGTTCAGCTTGTGAAAGCTGTTTTTCATTCCTATATTGGCGCGCGGCCTTATGAAAATCCCCTGCAGTTTTCACTGGGCATACTCCTAGTAATTTATTTATCCTTATACGGCAGTGGTTGCAGCAATGCGGTCAAGATCGCAGTATGATTTGAGCTCGCCTTGAATTACCATTTTTTCATATAAATTTTTATCTTCGACTGTATCTATTTCAAGCCAACCATTTTGAATCAAACACGCACGAACATCCCAGTTTAAGTTGATTAAATGTTGCAAAAAGCTGGTCATATACATATTGTTAAAATCTTTTCCATCAAATAACGCAGTTCTATCCATTTCATCGTAAACGTTAAGGAGTCGGGTTATATAATCTTTGCGTATGCGGATAAGGCCTATGTATTGTGCTTTAATTTGATCGTATGAATTTGGTTTTTTCCCTAACTCAATGACTCGATTTTCGGCATCCATTTGAAATGTTTCCGCATCGGTTAACGGATCTTCCATGCGTAATTTCCATAACCGGCGCCAATTTTTATCGGCTGCGATGCTAACCGGCGCATCAGAACATAAAACCGCCTGTAAGACTTTGGGTTCGAAAACGATATCCCCGTAACTAATCAATAAATCCATCCCCGCTTTCATGTATTCACGCGCACAAAAAAGTGTTGCCACCATATTGGTGTGCTCATAGTCAGGGTTGAGCAGTATCTTCGCATTCGCAGCGATCAAATTTTCTATTTGATATCCGCCGACCACGATGATGTTGCTATCTATATTGCATTGCCGGAGCGTTTCAAATTGCCAATGTAATAAAGGTTTATTGGCTAAAGGAACCATGCATTTTGGTTGATGGTTTGTAAAAGGGCGCAGGCGGGTGCCTTGTCCTGCGGCAAGGATAATGGTAAGCATTTCAGCTCCGAAATAACGTGGAAATTAAAGTTTTATCATGCTCATTAAAAGGGTGCTCACGCTCAGGATGCCACATGATGCCAACCCACGGTAAATTTTTATGGTACGCAGCTTCTATCGTCCCATCATGGCTTTGCAAGGCTGGAAGCATCTTGCTCGCAAGCGATTCATGGTTTATGCCCCAGGCATGATAACTGTTTACCCTGGTATAGAATGAAAACAGTGGGTGATCAGTAACAGCATTCACAGTATGCTTGCTTCCTACATGTTCTGCCACAGGGGTGAGGTTGCCGCTTAAATAAACGTTCATTATTTGAAAGCCGCGGCATACGCCAAGAACAGGTAGTTTTTTATTTTCTGCAATAGTTAATATGTTATGTTCCGTACGATCTCTTTCGGGGGCAATTTGTTTTGCATCTTCCAGATAAGCCAAATCATTTCCACCCGATAAAATAAACCCATCGATGCCAATGCATTCAATCCAGTTTTTTACATCGGTTAAGCACCCTGGGACCGGTACGGGTAACAAATTGGATGACTCTAATAGAGAAAACCAACGTTGATCAAGACAATCCCTACGTTCCTGATAATGATCAATAAGATCTACGCGCTGGGTGATACCTATTTTTTTCATTAGCGAATAATCCGTATTTGCCGGTTCCCTGCATTTAATTCCAGCGTGCTCGCGCCAGCCAAACGTTGATAGACAGTTTCTCCTATCCCAATAGCGGCAGGTAATCCAAACTCGGCCGAGCGGATGGCCATGTGGGAGTTAGCTCCCCCATACATCGTGATCAGGCCAACAATACCTTGTCCAAAAACCCAATCATAACCCGGATCAGCTTGTGGGATCATGGCAATTTTCCCGGCTAAATTAGCATGCAGCTCGGTGGAAAGCAGGTTAATTTTATCTAGGTTGAATAAATCTGCCGTAACTCGGCTGCTGCCTATATAATTAGGTTGATTATTTGGATACATGAATAAATGCAAATCCTGAGGGCTCAACAATAAGGGCGGCAGCTCAACTGCACTTGATATTTGCCGCGCCGAGGAACCTTCACCGGCTCGTGCACGTAGCCATTCGCTCACGTTTCCAGTTATAACGCTTCCTGTTCTTAATGCGAAAAACGCGTCAAGGGGAATGTTGGAAAGTTCCTCCCGAGAAAGCCCTAAGTTTTTGCCAAAAGCGGCCAATTCATCCAGAGCAAAAGAAAGATTGCGGCTGAAGATAAATTTTGCATATTCGCGACCCTCAATTGCATCGCGCATGAAAATTTCCATTTGCTCAATATTAGCGTCAATTTCCGCCTCCATGAGCGCACGTGCAAACCGTTCTCTTTCAGTATTCCATGCACATAAATCAATTTGCTTGGGTGAATGATGTTCTTCTGCTTTTTCCACGATGGGGCGAAGAAAATGCTCTGCATCTTCT
Organism: Legionella septentrionalis; assembly: GCF_003989745.1. Taxonomy (GTDB): domain Bacteria; phylum Pseudomonadota; class Gammaproteobacteria; order Legionellales; family Legionellaceae; genus Legionella_A; species Legionella_A septentrionalis. Next base: position 115,569 of record NZ_RZGS01000001.1, on the reverse strand, counting down.
TTATAGCTTGGGGAGGTAATATCATAGGTACCGGGACGCAAATGCGCGTATCGTTCTACGAATTCTTCCCAGGTTAGCTGCTTTAAAGCAGTAGATTTCGCATCATCCGTAAGAGAATGGGAAACGGTGCGGATGGAACTTAAGAAGGCATTCATGGCTTCTTGGGAAATGATGTTGGTTTCAACTGCAGATTTTAATAACGAGATAGCTACAAAAGCATTGCGGGCTAAGTGTGCAAATGAGAGGGTGCCAAAATGTTTGCAATCTTCAAGAAGCAAAATAGCCCGCTCTAAAGCAGGAAGTTTTTTATCAAGAATTTGTTTGCGGCGTAATTGTAAATTTTCAATGGCACTAAAATACAATTTATTATTAGCTAGTGCTTTTTGTGTAAGCTGTTTGAGTGCTTGCTTTAGTTGATTTATTTCATGTGCAGAAAATTGCCCTTGTTGCGTAAGGCGCTTTTCCCAGCGTTTAAAATTAAGATCATAGCAAGTAGGTACCACGTCAAACTCTACTTTATCATGCAAATGTGGATGCAGCTCCAGCCAGTTTAGGTAGAAATCTACTAAACGGGCTGCTAATTCATTATCTAATTCAGCGGGAATAAAGGAATTAAAACTTGCTCGAATATCAACATAAGGATGACCCGCAAAAGTGATGAGCAACGGTTGCGGACGCACGTCCCTATAGCCAAATTGAGCGCGTTGCGTTGCCCACACATCATCCATAATTAAATAGCGATACAGTCCCAGTGCCAAACAGCCAGGATTGGTGCCAATAATTTCTGCCGGGTTCCAGTCAGGCATAATACCGAAAAAGGCTTTTTTGCCTACGATGAATGGAGAGGAAGCTTGTAATGCTTGGAAGCGTTCTTGCGCTACGTTAATGAAACTTTCGACCTCTTTATCTGTGATATTCCATTGGGCATGATTAACGGCGATGGGCCGAACTTGCAGGATATGGACGCAATCTTCTTCACTGATTGCAAATTCAATATCCAACGAATCATATTCAAGCAATTCTTCAATCTCAACAAGTGCCGGTATAAGATTATGCATTTCCGGGGGTAAATTTTCATTTTGATAGGAATAATTGCGATGCAAGATTAAAGTTTTATGCTCTTGGCTGGAGCCGCTGGTGATGGATTCGGTGCTTTTGGAAGAGTCATCATAGTTGATAACAAAATAAGGAGCTCCGTAAGCCAGTGTTCTTGTAAAAGCAACGCCGCTTGCTTTTACGTTTAAAACCATAGGCTGCACCAAAACCTGATTGGCTAAATTGTCATCGGGATAAGAGGCAATAACACTTTCCACTGCTTTCTGCAGCGATCTTGCATCATTTGCACTAACGTTAAGTACGCTGGTATATGCTCCCGCATTCGCCGTGGCGAACCCGTCCTCAGACAAAGCACTACTTCGCACTACCAAATGTTGGTTGGAAAAAGCTGCGTAAATTTGTTCGAGTATTTTCTTTGCCTGTTGCTGCCATTCGACCACCGTGAAGCTAACCTGATCTTCAATACGGCTTTTTGTTACTAAATCACGTAACCGATGCAGGGTTTGTGCTTTGGTACCCAGAACAAAATGGACTAAGTCCTGTCCTTCATTAAGTTCTGCCCAATCTCCGGCTACATCAACGGCGCGGACATTAAAGCCGCGCATGCGCAAGACTTCTATTAATTGTGAGAGATTGGCATGGCGAAAGCGATGGAGTAAATCTTTGCTATTCTCATGTAGATAATGGATGACGCGGGCGGAAAATTTGGCCAAGCCAATAAACTCTGCTTCAGCCAAATCCGGCTCAATATCAGGACCCAAGCGGGTCACGTTATTGCCATGAAGATTTAATTTTTCGCAGCGTATTAAATCCTTGTCGGTGCGGCCAAAAAATCGCTTGCGCCAACGGGTATCAGCTGCCACGACGATGTCGGCATCAATTTCAGCCAATTGGTTTACAGCTGAATCGTGAAATAAAATATCAGCATATGAAACAAAATAATTAAAATGATCATCAAGCGGTGCTTGCAAAAAAGAAGCAGCGGCTCCCGTGTCTTGCCACTCGGGGTTCACTATGTAATGAAAGCCTGGATAGCGTTGCGCAATTTCTTCAATTTGATACCCTCCCACAAAATAGATTTCGGGATGGAGAGGGCGAACCGCATGTAGTATCCAGTCAAGCACTCTGCCTTGTTTGGAGGCACCGCGTAATGCGGTGTGCTGTTCTCCTTGATAGGGCTGGCCTGCGCCTAGCACAATGACCCGGTTTAATAAAGTATTGGTTATTTTTTTACTAAGGGATGAAATTCTTACGTCCTGTTTTGTATCCAGTGTGTCGTCGTGATGCATCATCCGTCTCCTCTCATCACCAGCATGTTGTTAAGGGCAAACCGTAATGGAAAATGGTTTTTTTTGTATTTTTATAGTAATTAATGTCGGGTCTTTTAATTGCAACAACCAGTGGGAGCCTAAGTCCTGAAATTCTTCTATATTTCTTGGCTGACCGGAATAATTTAAAGAAAAACCCAAGAAAGCATTTTTGCCGTGGATCGTTGTTTCTGTGGTGGGGGCTGGTGCCAATTTTAAGTAATCTGTGGCAACCCAACCTTTTAATTGTTCTCCGTTGTACCCACAATATAACTCGGTCTGCATTGGTACAGATGAAAACCATTCACCCCAAGTTTCCTGCCCTGCAATTAGGGATGCAAGTTTTCCCTGTTCAAGGTTAACTTTAAGCTCAGGGCTAAAATGCAAGATACTGGTATAAGTATGTGGCTGTGTTGCTTGCATTACATCGATAACAATAAATTGCTCACGCGGTTTAAGCAGCAAAAGTCTTTTGTGAGCAACCTGAAAATCATGATAAAGCACCGGATTATAAGCACACATGGCTTGCCAGCCTGCCGCTGAAGCCACACCAAGAATACCACTGCCGTAAGCCGAAGCTCGCAGTTTGGTGTTAAAATCCTTGCCATCGACAAGCAATACATTATGTCCCCATACGGATTCCACATAACGCCGTTCGCTATCTCTTTTTTCATAACTATAGCGTCCTGCTTCTGTAAGGATGGTTTGTCCGGATTCAACCAATACAAACGACAAATCGTCCGATTGTTTATGCGCGGGGCTATGGTGCCCTGCGGTTAAAAATAAATACGTTGATTCATCTTTGTAAATCCCATAACCGGCAAGAAATGCTTGTAAGCCATAAGCCGCGTTTTCAGGAGATAACCAAGCCGGCGGGCGCGATTTTTTTGAGTCCCCCACATGCAGAAAAAAGCCCTGCGGGGTAACCAGCCATGGAGAAATTGAAGCTACTTTATTTTTAAATTCTTCAAGTTCTGGAAGGCGTGGTTCATTTGCATGCTTGGCTAAATCAAGCATTTTAAAAATCCATTTTGAAACTAGAAAATGGTAACCAGGCGAGTGTTCCAGATGGATTCCTTCTGGGCTGTACTGGCTTTTTATACCCGTTAAAAAGCGAGTAAATGCAGTATTGCGCCATGCTTGTGCTTCAGGTAGAAAAGAAAGATAAACGCTGCAGACGTAAAGGCCAACGTCTTGCGCAAGGCCATGATTATGGCCGACCCGATAAAATTTGTCTGAGGTCAAATAATCTGCATGCTCGCGTATCGAGTTTAAAAAGGTTTCAGCTTGTGGAACGGAAAGGAGCGATTCGGACGCGAGGATGCGAAAAAGATAAGCAAGGACTTGAATTCTATCTCCGACAATTTTATCCGACCAGGCAAAAACAGGAAGTTTGTTTATCCGGGGGGAATTTTGCGCAATCCAATCCAGGGCAATATTTGCGCACGTGCGCAACAAATTGGTATCTTGGCTTTGTATGCCTACTCCCAAAAATTTCAAGCTGTGTAGGAGGGAGCTCCAGGAACGGTTGGAAAAGGGATCTTGATGCCAATTTATGGGGGGTATTAAGGTAATAAATTCTCCCAAAGTTGGGTATATCAAGAAACGGTTATTTTGGAATTCGTTTCTTAATTCTTTCGTACTTTTATGAATATGACCAGATAACAAGTTGCCGTTAGGCTTATTTCCCTGCAGTGAGGTAAGCAAGGCTTTTGTATCGGCATAAGGAAGTGATTCTTCATTGGGATACACGCTCTTGGCTTGTGAAACGGTGTGTGCTGTAGCTACAGAATACTCTGCCAATTTTTTTTGTATGCGTGCTACTTCATCGGCAAAAATTGGATTTTTGTTAAATAAACACGTATTTTTTTGTGAATCAGACGCTACAAAATATTGCCACGCTTCTTTTTTGTCAGCTAAGCCTGCCCATTGTGCAAACGAGTATCGGTATTCGTTTGAGGAAACAAATTCATTAAAATTAACGATGCGAATGCGTTCCGGGAAGCGCTCAGTATATGTCGCCACATATTCATGCACTTGCCGATAACGCCTGGAGAAGGCTTCAGCAGTACGGGTAAAGTTTTTATTATGCAGCTTATTGTCAATAAACTGATCGCGGGGATCTCGCATGACGGCCGCCACCCTCATATTCGAGAAAAAATTAAGCATTTCCAGGCGGTAAGCCGGTAAAATATTATCCAAAGCCACAATATCTGTAGAATTTGGCATACGTGAATAGCAGCACGCATCGATAAACGCTTCTGCAAAGTCGCCTATGGCTTTACGCTCAAAATTATGGGAAATTACATTTTCAATGAAGTGTCCCACTGCGCATGCGTATTTTTCTCCCCCATTGATAAGAAATAATCGGGCATTTTTAGAATGCTTGATTTGCGTACGATCTTCACAGGCGGTGATGCCAAAAAAGCAATAGCGGAAGGCATTGCGAAGTTCTTGAAGAGTTAGCAGAGGAGAAGTGGTTTCCTGCATAGGCATAAAATTATTGGCTTCGCCAAAAATTAACCCATGCAAGCCATATTTACCATTGATGTGCATGAATTCTCCGTGAATAGCCTGCACATTTTCAAAATTTCTATAATAGTCAAATATAGCGCTGGAACCCGACCAGCCAGCGCCTGCTGCCAACAATTTATGCAATGTTTGCGTGGAACAGGCAGTGGTTTTTGCATCGAGAATTTTTTGCGGGGGATTTGCGGTGTACAAAGATTCAATAAGATGCAGCCAAATTGCAGATTCTGCTCCTATTCCTATTTTTGTCATGATATCTCGAAAGATATGGAGCGCCTCATTTAAATTTCCAGTTTCGGCCATGAGATACGCTTCATTCGCTTTTTTTGCCAATGCCGGAAATCGAATTTGTTTTTCCATTTGTCTTAAAGTCTTGCCATCAATGTTCATCGTTTTGCCCCATTTAAAACCAGACTAATTAAGCAGGCTCAGTGACATTCGTTTTCACCTCTTCCTGGAATGATGGTCCGCTCGTTATAGGGGAAAGAATATTTGCTGCAAGTTCGCCTATGCTTTTCCAGGTCCTATTTTCTTTTACCCAAATTCGCCCCTGTTTGCCCAAGTTTTTGCGTAATTCGGGGGAGTTAATTAAATGAACCAGCGTATCGGCCAAGTGACTAATATTTCCTTTTTCAAAAACCAGTCCGGTTTTTTCATGTTGTATCATTTCAATTAGGGCACGTACGCTGGAGACAACCACTGCTTTCTCCATCGCCAAGGCTTCCAGAGGCTTCATAGGAGAAACCATCTCGCATACAGTCCAAGGTTTCCTGGGGAAGGGGGCAATATCAATCAAGGAGTAGTATTTTTCTACTTCTTCATGCGGAACCCGCCCTGGCATAATCAGCCATTCGCTAAATTCGCCGTCTTCCGCGCTTTGCATGATTTTTTCAGTAATTGGACCGCGGTCGTTTCCTGAAGTATTTTCATTTCCCACCAGCAACAGACGGAATTGCACACCGCGCGACTTAAGGATGCCGCATGCTGCAGCCAAATCTTCCAGTCCCTCATAATCCACAAATGTTCCTACATACCCGATAACTGGCATGCTAGCAGGAATATTAAGCTTCTGCGCTAATTCCGTGTCTTTTTGGCATGGTACAAAACGAGCAGGATCGCAGGAGTTGGGGAGCAAGCCTAATTTTTCAGGAGCGACTCCCTCATTGAGTAATTTTTCCCGCATGGGTTCTGTCAGTGTAAAAACAAAGTCGGCATTTTTTGCGGTTGCGCTTTCCAGGGTGGTTTGCACATGGAAAGAAGCTGTTTCGCTAAATGTGTTCTCGCGCGATAGCCGCGTAATTTCCCACCAGCCGCGCACTTCATAAATAAACGGTATGCCCAAAGTTCTTGCCGCAATCAATGCTGGCAGTGCAACACGGTGATTGGATGCAGCAATGACCACGCTGGGATGATATTTTTTGAATTGTTCAATCAAGACTTCGGCAGACTGAGCAATATAATCAACAAAAGATTTATTTTTCGGACTGGGAGAAAGAGTGCGTACATAGGTGATGGAATCAATCGTATCTATCAAATTTATTTCGTTTGCATCCAGAGTGTTGTTAACATCCAGCGGATAGCCAGGACGTGTTAATACGATGACTTGATAGCCTGCAGCCGCAAGCCCGCCTGCTACCCCGTGCGAACGGGTTGCATACCCTCCTGAGGAATAGGGCAGCGAGTTATGCAAAATATAACAAACCCTATTTTTAATGGGAGTAATCGCCATTGCCCTATGCGCAGGTATTAATTTAAGCGTGGCAAGTTGATAGGAAGGTGATTTTTTTAAGGCTGCAAGTTTTTTTAACTCGCCTTCTTCTGAAGAATTTGCCAATAATTTATCCAGTTGCATAATGGTGTCACATGCTACATCCAATTTCATAGCGCGCTGTGCCGCCCAAAAAAGACCTCTTAAAGAGCTGGCGCCGTAATCCAGTGTAACCGCAAGTGTTGCCAATTCGACTTCTGCCTCTTTCAAATCGGCTTCCCAGAGCACTTTTCCAACTTGTAAGAGTGAAAGTGCAATTTTTTTATTTTCAATTTCCTGCGCACGCAACAAATCCAACATGGCAGTGGAGCCACCTTTTTGATATGTTTCAATTAATGTTTCCGGCGCAAAAGCAGCGGCTGCATTACTTGTTCGCGCATTAGGATTGCCCAAACGTCTTTCTTGCATGAAAATTTCTTCAATTTTCATTTGTTCAGAAGCGGAATATTCAATATCTTCAGGAAGATTTTTTAAAATAGCCGCGGCTTGCATGGTTTCTCCGCAAGCGTGTAAACGAAATGCAAGCCATTTTGCCCGAAATGGCTTAGGATCAAGCTCATAAGCCATTTTTGCTGCTGAAGCTGCATCTGCAGGATGGGCTGCGATTAACTGTTTTGCGAGCCTGGTATAACTGTTTGCCGCCCCAACTGCTGGTAAGTTCAATACGGAAAGTGCTTCTTGAAAACCGCTCAAGCCCGCAAGCTTATATGCATCGAACAATTTTTCCGCATCTAAATCTTGCAGTTTTTGTAATTCAGCTTCGCTGTAATTTGCAGAATTTTTATTTTTTCTGGGGAATAAAAAACTCCTAAATTTGGCTTTAGGAGCTGCTGCTTGAGATTTATGCGTAAGCAAATGTTGCTTTTGTAAAAGAGTAAAATTTAAGCTTTGCTTAATTTGTTCCAGAGCAAGCTGCGCCTGTGTCTTGGCTATTGCTTTCTCAAGCTTGGTCAATTTTATTTTGACCTCATTTGCTTCATTTTGGTTTTGCGTCTGCTGCACATGCAAATTTGCTATCTGCTGCTCCAGTTGTAATATTTTATTGCAATTTTGCGCATGATTTTGCTGATTCTCTTGCTTGATTTTTGCTAACTGCTCTTCAATTTCCGTCTTGATGTCTGCCAATTGATGCTCGGATTCAGCCCATTGCTTTGCAAAGCAGGCGGCATAATCACCAATTGCCTGGCTGTTTTCTTCAACAGTTTGTTTCACAGAAAAAATATCTTGCTGTAACGCTCTTGTGTTTTCTAAAGTAAAACGTTGAGCCGCTGTAGCGACTTCCTCAAGCTCATGGTGGATGTTGGTTTTGAAATTTTGTATATCATCCTGCACGCTTAAAAATTTTTGCGTATTTTGCTCGGCAAGGAGTTGAGTTTGTTGTAATGTATTTTTAACAGTTTGTTTCACAGAAAAAATATCTTGCTGCAACACTTCTGTGTTTTCCAAAGTAAAACGTTGGGCGGCTGCAGTTACTGCAGCAACCTCATTGTGAACGCTGGTTCTAAAATCTTGTATGTCATCCTGCACGCTTAAAAATTTTTGCGTGTTTTGTTCGGCAAGGAGTTGAGTCTGCCGCAATCTGTCCTCAATTTGTTGCATGTTGTTTTTGAGGTTGGTTAGGGCATCGCGTTCCTTTTCCAGGGTGGAAATTTTTAATAAATGTTCTTCATGTTGTTGCTTGGCATTGGCAGCCACATCCGATACATGCTGTTTAAGTTCTGTTATTACCTTAAAGCTTTCCAAGGCTTGTTTGTGGACATGTTCATTGGCTTGACTGAGCTTAAATTCAAGCTGTGTGATATTTTCCTGTAATATTTTTTGCTGGGCTTCAGAAGTTGCTTTTATACCATCGTATTGTTTTTTTATTCTATTTCTTAGGTTATCCAGCAAAAATTTTGTAGCAAAAACGCCAAATGATTTGGCCGAGAATTGTAATTGTGCGATGGATAAGGGACGCGTTAAACTTGTTTTAAGCCAATCAGTGGTTTTTTCTTTTAAAATTTTAATTTCTTCTAGCAAGTTGGTTTGTTGTGCATTGAAAAGCATTTGCTGCACTAGCTCAGCCGCTTTTTCAGGATTGATTAAGGACAGGTTTAAACAGTAGCTAGAAGCTTTAAGCAAGTCGAACAACCCAGGCATCTTGTACCCATGGGTTTCAAAATAAGTCCCATATACTTGCTTCCCAACAACAAGTCCTAAGATAATTGCATGGAATCTCGATGCCAATATTTGATCGGTGCAATTTAATTTGTCTAAATAATCTTGCACGGATAAAGGCCGATACATTTCAATTTGTTCGGCAAAGCCTGCTTTTGCAAGGTTTTCAAAAAGCAGCTCGGCTAACTCCTGATCAGCGATAGTTTGGATAAAAATGATTAATTTATTGTTTTTATTGTTTAAATACAGGCGCCCTACTTGAAATGCAAACTGATAAGCCAGGGTATTCTCCTGTTGCGTAGAATTTTTTGCTGTATTGACTAAGCGAATTCCCCAGTTTTCTGAACGCATGACCAAACCTAATGTTTTACCTTGTTTCTTAGCTGTTGGGTTTGGTGCTGTAAAATTTAGAAAAAAAGCAGGATCCAATAACTCCGGCGTCATTGTTGCATTAAAAGATGAAGTAAGCAGCTTGGTGGAGAATGTGTCTCGTGTTGCGGAGGAATCTGCTAGACTAAGCAGCGATTTCATAACATTTACAGATTCCACATCTTCAAAAGGACCGAATGTGGAAGGCATGATGACGCATTTTTTGCCAGTGGCTTTGGCTGCCAATGCAGGGAATGTTCTACAAAAAAAACTTTTTAAATTATCGATACTTTTATAGCGGAACAAATGTTCACCTGCGCTGAGTACGATCATATCGGCATCTGCGGCTTCACAGTCTTTTAAAAAAGCTTCCGGCTCATACAAATAGGAAAGCCCCTTTTCACTTGAAAAACTGCAGTTCGTGAAACTAACGACACCATTCTGATTAAATGAAGAGCGGGCCAGATTCATAAATTCATTTTTTGCGGCATCAAGGAATACAATATGAAATTTGGCATGAGGATAAATTTCTAACAGCAAGTTAATTTGTCCCTGGTTAATTGCCAAATCACCGATATTACTTGCTACATGACCATATAGAATTGCAATTTTCATAATATCCTCTGCCATTAAGCGTGCTCTGGGATCGAGTTTGCGGGTGCAAGGGTAGAAGCATGGGACCATTCGAGGTGCTGCAGGATGCGTTTGGATGCCAAACCATCCCCATAGGGGTTGCTTGCTTTGCACATGGCCGCATAGGATTCCTCACAATCGAGCAATTTATTAACTTGCTCGATAATTATTTCGGAATTTGTACCCACGAGTTTTGCAAACCCTGAGTGGATGCCTTCCATGCGTTCGGTTTTTTCACGCATGACTAGGACCGGAGTTGAAAACGTACTTGCTTCTTCCTGGATGCCGCCGGAATCCGTTAAAATTAATTTGCTCTTATTCAAAAGATAAACGATAGATAAATAATCCAGCGGTTCTGTTAGCACCACTTGTTTAATGGTTCCCAGGTAGCCAAAAACAGCATTTTTTACCGCGGGATTAAGATGGACTGGAAAAATAAATTGTATATCTTTCCTTGTTTCTGCAAGAAATTTCACGGCACGGCAAATTTGCTGTAACCCGAATTGATGGTTTTCTCTACGGTGTGCGGTTAAAAGGATTATATTTTTGCTTTCATCTAAAAATGCAAGGCGGTCGCTAATTTGTTCGCTGATGCGAATGTCCGTATCAATTTTATTTTTGGCATAGAGGAGCGCATCAATTACCGTATTGCCTGTATTGATGATTTGTTGCGCAGGGATGTTTTCCTTTAACAGATTCTGCTTGGATAGTTCGGTGGGTGCGAAGTGCAATTGCGAAAATGTTGCAATCAATTTGCGGTTCACTTCTTCTGGGAAAGGATGATAATTATCAAAAGAACGTAACCCTGCTTCTACATGCGCTACTTTGACTTGATTATAAAATCCTACCAGCCCTCCGGCAAAAGCGCTTAACGTATCGCCTTGAACCAATATCCAATCTGGTTTTTCACGGGAAATAATCGAATCAAGTTGTGACAAAATAGCTGCGCTAATCTGTGCGAGGTTGCCCTGGCTTTTTTCCATCACATTCAAGTCCACATCACTTTTAATGTCAAAAAGGTCAAAAGCTTGCTGCAGCATTTCCTTATGTTGTCCTGTATTACAGACAAAGACGCTAAAATGTTTGCTTTTTTTCGCCAAATTTATAACCGGGGCTAGCTTAATCGCTTCAGGACGTGTTCCAATGATAAAAAATAGCTTCATAAAATATTCCTTTTTTAGCTGATTCCATGTGCGCTTTTAAAGAAGCGTGGAGCGTTATCTATAGATTTTGGCGCAGGACAATACCCCCTTGGTGAAGAACTTGATTTGTAGGGTAGTCAGGATGTTGGATTTGTTGCCTTGATAATACGACATATTCGCGTTAATCCCTGTACACAATTCGTCCCTGACCGATTATCGTACTATCTTTCGCTAATTTCAATATAAATGAAAGTTAAATCAAGCGATTAGATTTCTCAAGCAAGATGCGGAAATCTTCGCTTAATTTTTGCCCTATATGATTCCATGTATGTTTCTGCAACACATAGGCATAGGCATTTTCCGCAAGGATCTGCCTGAGCGTCGGATTACGGGCGATATTAATTAAACTATCCGCCAGCGAAACAGAGTCTCCTGCTTGGTGTATCAACGCAGTTAAGCCGTGTGTTGCCATTTCCTCCAAGGCGGCAACATTTGAAATGAGCAAAGGGATCTTCATCGCCATTGCTTCCAAAGGCTTAAGAGGTGATACAAGCTGACAGACCTTGTAAGGTTTGCGAGGTAAACAAATTACATCAAACAAGGATAAATAGCGTTGCACTTCATTTGTGTTAACTGCTCCAGTGAAATGGACATAATCTTGCAAAGCCCCGGCTTGAACCTGCAATTTTAACCGAGGTAATGCCTCTCCGTTCCCCACAATGATCAGGCGTATATTTGGAATGGTTTGTTTGGCCAGGTTAATGGCGCTGATTAAATCATCCAATCCTTCATAGCCGACGATGGAGCCTGCATAACCTACTGTAAAATTATTTGTCAATCCTAAATCATGACTTAAGGAGGTATCTCGGGGTAAGGGGGAAAATTTTTGGATATCTACGGCGTTCGGAGCCAGGGAAATTTTATGTGCTGCAACGCCTCTTTCAATTAATTCATTGCATAAAGGACGATTTAGGGTAAGCACCAAATCAGCGTTACTGGCAACCCATGTCTCAAGTTGTTTCATCAAGCTAAAGCGCTCTGACCCTTCCCAGCCGGGTATTTTGGACGCTGCGGTATATTCCCATAATCCACGTACTTCATAGACAAAAGGAAGACCCAATTTTTTCGCTGCTATCAAGGCAGGCAGTGCAGTTTCATAATTCGATGCGGCTTGGATTAGTTGCGGTTTTGTTTTTTTTGCTGCGGCCAAAATTTTTTGCGCAGCTGCAAGGATATATTGACGTAAGGGAGTGGTTCTTCGGTTTGGCCCTGACAAGGCATGATAGGATATGTTATCTACGGTGTGCATTTTATCCTTAATTTTAACACAATCCGTGCGGTCTTTGGGATAGCCCGGGCGGGTTATGCAAACCATGTTCCATCCGGCTGCGGCTAAGCCTTGCACCATTCCGTGTGTTCTTAATGTATAGCCGCTTGTATGATGAGGAAGAGAGCTTGCGGCAACGTAAAGGATGGTTTTTTTGCACGTCATAAATTTAGGCTTGATATTTTTTTTAAATGCGAACCGTGAGGATGATAGACTTTCCCATTCCGCCCTAATTAACATCATTTTTTTGTAATCGATGATGTTTAATTTTGTTTTTATAGCATCTAGCAACTTTAGGGGAGTTGAAAGGTCTCCAATTTGGTAGAGCAGAAACGCCAGCGATTTTATGCGCATCGGTTTCGGGTGCAAAGCCAGTGCTTGCATGATTAACGGTTTAATTTGAACCCCATCGTGAGGCAGGGCAATTCTGCAAAGATAAATCAGCGCAACAATACGCAAATCTTTTTCAATATTTTCCTGTGAGCTTATAAATTTCCCGGCAGTTTTTAATCCTTTAGAGAAGTAAAGCGCAGCCAGCTCAGGTTTTATTTTCTCAAAAGATGCTTTAAGTTGCTGTTTTGCTTTTTTATGATGAAACTTGCTGAACACAACGGAAAAGTGGTGTGGGAACAGCTTAATCAGGAGGCCTAGTTGGCTAAAAATGGCTGAAAAAACAACCCGGGTTGGCGATAATAATGTTATTTTCCAAAAATTTTCTGTATCCATGAGCAGGAGATAAATTTTTAATGGTTAATCTAGCAGAGAATTAACAAATGTAAACGCAATAATTAATTCAGCAGCATATGCTTGTAACTAAGAGGATTTAAGTAATCCAATTTGCAATAACAAGATAAAACTAACCAGGAAAACGCCGCACACCAGCCAGCAATAGCTGACCAACTCTCCCCCGGGAAGCTCTTCTCTAAAAACATTCAATAAAACAGAACCCGCTAAAAATGCCACCATAAAGGCGACGACGACTGCATTGACCGGTTCGAAAATCACCGAGCATAACCAGCCGAGTAACAAAAAAAGAATCAGGATAAAACGACCGACATGATTAAATTCAGTGGCATGCAAGCGGGAAAATTTTTTATCGGTTAATACAAAGTTTAACGCCATGGAAAAGGTGAATAATGCTGTGGCGCTTAAACTGACTTGTGCACGTAATGACATGGTATAAGTGATAAGGAAATTATAAAGGCAAAACATGAATAAGTGTAAGGCATATACAAGGCCGCGGGTTTGCAAGTATTTAGAGCGTTCGGCAGCCAATTCCATACCGTAGTAAATCAAAAAGCCCGCCAATGCCACCAGGTAAATCATCAATTCTGAAAAAGGGGTAAGCCAGTGGCTTTGGATTAAAAATTTGCCCATAGGTTCATTGTACTCAACCAGGTTAGGCAGCATATGCAAGAAAACATAGGCAATGGCTGTTCCTCCGGCAAATGAAATAAAAGCCTTGCCATTGCCGGGCAGATGCCTGGCAAACCAAGGGCTCAGATAATGAAAGAGAACCAAGATTAAGGTAGATAGAAAAGCAACCAGCAGGTGAATTTTAGATATCCAAATCACGAAAAATCCTTGCAAGTTTCCAACTTGTTTATACATTATCATTTGTGTGCAGGATAAAATAGCGTCATGCCCATGTCAGTGGGCATGATGAATGCAATAATAAATATTATGGCTAGGCGGCGTTAGATTTAAGCCATTGCTTCCATGCTGCAATGTCATATTCACCGTATTGCTTGCCGCTGATGCGTTTTAAAAGCTTATATGCCATATCATGATTGTTGGGTTGTTTTAATTGCAACATTTGCAATAATGGTTCACTGGCTTCACGGCGAATAAATTGTTTTGCTGCAGGCAAGTGTGCGGCATGGTAGAGGACGAGTAAAGATTTGTTGCGATCCGTTGTAATGGGCGAAGATAGTAAATTGATAAAGGGAGAGATGTTAATATTATAAATGCGAGCTTTTGCCATAGCGCTGCCAATTACCCGAATGGCATTATTTTTTACCAGACTGTCATTGTCTTCTACATAGGGCATCAATTCGGAAAGAATAAAATAGGGATCGCTCATGTGCCCAACGAGAAAAATCGCTGCGCCTCGCCTTTCTGCATCCGGATCATTTTTGATCGTGGTTAAGATGAAATCCTTTTGCTGCCTGGCTCCCTGGTTAAATTTAGTTAGATAAGCTTTTAGCTGCGGATGCTTGAAGTTTTCAATACAATGAAAAACCGGGCAATTATTGGGCTTAATATCTTCTTTTTGAATCTTTTTATCATTGAATAATGTTGCAAGAATCCGTTGATATTCTATCATTTCTGCAATGACATCTTGGGCTTGTTTGGATCTCGTATACGGTTTTCCTGTTTTTTGCGGCAGGAATTTCATGCGCTCAGGATGAGCTGCAGAAACCACCTCAAGCGTGGTATACAATTCCTTGTTTGGGATATAAAAAATAGTTGTTGCTTCCGCAAAGAGAAGATGTTCGCGCTGTTTAATGTGATTAAGCAATGCGGTGCGTTTTTTCTGCAATTTTTTTAATGCGGGAGGCTCTGGTATTTCTTCCATCACGGAAAAATCTTTACCCTGCGCTCGCACTATGGCTTCAATTTCGGCATTGATTGCTGTTTCAACTTCGCTGATTTGTTTGCCATAGCGCTGTAGTAATAGCTTGCTTCGTTCTACCTCTACTCCATAAACATCGACAATGGCGTGAGCAAAAATATTGAAATTTAGCAGGCAGCCCATAAAAAATAATCCCAATTGCTTCATATTTGTTCCTTCGATAATCCCAAAAGAACCCCGCCAGAAGCGGGGTTTACTGGTTATATATCCCACTTGCCATCCATACTCATGGATGCACTGTTGCTATTTACTATGGCAGTGCCGGATTGGAATAATGTCCAATATAAACCTTGTTCTTGCCTTCCTCCGGCTACTTGCTGCAAATCTTCATATGCCAGCACAGTTGCTGTTTGATATGCCAAAACGCGCTCTTTTTTATTATTGTTCATACTATTTTCCTTTGCTATTCGCAGCGGCACTTTCCATAGGCAGCTAACGAGGTTGGTTTAAATGTTGTCCTTAACGTATTAATCAGTGGTAGGCTTCTTGTTGAAGTTTGGTAAAAAGCCGAGCTTCATTTAAAAAAACATGCTTTTGTGCTTGTTCTGTAAGTTGCTGCTCAATCCCATGTTGGTAATCCATTAAATAGTGTTTGCACTGCGAGGGTGACCAGACAAAATTTTGTTTTTTTGCTAAAAGAAATTGCACAAATACATCCAGCATCGGTATGTAAGGGTTGCATTCCTCCGCCCATAAAAACTGTCCTTGCTCGTTGATTTCTAAAAAAATGTATTGATTATCTTCCGTTACAATAAAATCCATGGAGCCGAAGACCAGCCCCAGGCTTTGCATGAATTGGCGGATCTGCTGAATGAGCTTTTGCGGCAAAACATAATGTTCCGTGCGCATTTCTCCGCTTGGAATAGCCCGCCAATCGTATTGGCCTTTAGGATGTTCTTGTGAAAACAATTTGACGGCCATAATGTAGTGTCCAAAGCAAGTGACGCGTAATTCATACTGCTTACGGATTGCCCGCTGGTATATGCCTGGGGTGCTTCTTAGCACATCTTCAGCAGGTAAAGCTGCAGCATTGATGCGCGTGGTATACGTGGCTTTAAGGGAAGCTTCATCGAACCAAAAATTGGCGCATAAAGGTTTATAAATCACGCCATGACGTGTATGTTCCATTAAAAAAGCATGCACATCTTTAGGGTTATTGGAAAATAAAGTAGGAGGGATGCTCATCCCGCATTGTGCTGCTTTCTTAAGTTGCAGAATTTTAGAATTTGCGGCGGCAGCGGCATCCTTGGGATTTACCCACCAGGCATGGGGAGCAATATGTCGGGTCCAAGCTTCATGAAAAGCAAGGTTTTCTCGACAAATAAACCGGTAATCATCAGGATGGTTCATTTCTTTTGGGACAAAAGGTTTGCGGGCGCGACGCCACCATACTACCTCGTACTCTTCATCCGCTATGGTTTGGTAGGGGTCTGTAACTTTCCAGGAAGATTGCCTGTTATTGATTGAAATGGAGCTGGTTTGCTGGCTGGGTTGATCGGCCGTAAATATTAACCGCACCGCATGCCCCGTGTTTTTTAATGCAAGTTGCACGGCGACGGCATGAGCATCATCCGGCTCTGTAAAAATTAAAATATTCATTTCCATAAATTCCCGTGATTTTGGACTTGTAGGCCTAAACGGCTTTCCTTGTTAAGTACTTAATTTTCCTAATGTTAAGTAATTAACTGCGACATTTTTCAATAAATTAATTTTTTCTGCAATAGCCACCCAAAAAATTGTACGGTTTCACAACTAATTGAAATGAAAAGAATTTTACTTCGTGGATAAGTCATGATCCAATTGTTTCAAATAAATCAATGGTGCTTATTTTAAATTCATAGAATCAATTTTAATGACAGACTGTGTTTAAAAAGATAAAATGCCGCCCCTTTTTGTCATTTTTTGTACAAGTATGACCAGTTTTACCAATAAAAGAATAATAAAATTTTTGCGCAATTGGGGTTATGAAGCAGATGAAGAGCGGGATTTGGAATTTATTCAATCTATTCAGGATGAGGCAGGCAAGGAGAAACGCAAAAAGCTGACAAGGTTTTTTGTGGAAAAGATAATTACACTTTTCTTATCGACCGATAAAGAATTAAAAGTAACTCGTGTGCAAATGGCACGGCCGCGAAGAACGGGAGTTAATTATACTCCGTCTTCTCCCGTGAGCCCTGCAAAAACAAAGTCGCCTGTTGATAAGATTAAAAAGAAACCTACAAGCCAGCTGCTGGCTATTCTGGCCCAACCTGATCAGGGCATAAAGTATGCTGCCATTATCGAGCAGCACGGAAAAAACATGGATTCTCCTGCTGTTGAATTTCTGTTAGAGGAAATACCCGAAGAAAAAATCAGGAAAGCTGAAGAATTGACTTTGACTCCGAAAAGACGGCACGCATCCGGGCCACACGGGACACCTTATAAAAGGGTATTAAAGACTACTGTTGGTGATTTGTATCGACAGCAGGAAGAATCCGAGACAATTGTTCTTACCAATACGCCTGCCAAAACCCATTTGGAAAAAAAATTTCCCGGCTTACATGGCAAACCTAATCATTTCGAATTTATTGTAGAACGTCAGACTATCTTAGAGCGGCTGGATAAAAAAAGAGAATGTTCGCAAAAACAAGTTACTGGCTATTCGGCTGCTGATTTTTTTAAAGAATTAGGGGTAACGATAAAAAAGAAATTATTTGGCAGCCATTATCATTTATGTCACGTGCAGGGTTTTAGCCTGGGAGGCAAGCAAGCCAAAAATAACTTGCACGCAGGTTCGGAGGGAAGTAACTACACTCTTTTATTTTATGGGGAGGATCCGATGCGTAGGATGCTGTTGGATGAAGAATCAGGGATTAACACCATCAAGGTCCATGGCCAGGTGATTTACCATGAAGAGGTAGAAACCCCTAAAGAAATCATTTATACGATAACCTTGGACAATGGGAAAACGATAGAAAAAATTATCGAGCCCCTGAATTATCACAAACCTACCCTTTTTGATAACAAAGCGGCATTTGCTTTGTTTAAAGCCAATGCAAGGCAACTCTTTTCCGATGAGGAGGATACAGAAGATTTTCTGGATGTTGAGATGGAAAAATTAACATTTTCTGAATTCGAAGGGGAAATGAGGCAAAACCTTCCTATGCAATAGTCGATATTGGCTTATTTTGTTCGCAGCGTTTCATGCAGGAGCGGAAGTAAGTATATAATCGTTTTATTTATCAGCGTGAGTTTCCAATGGATGAGCCGAAGAGCAAATCGCAAAAAAAGCGCGAAGCAGATGCTTTACAAAAAGTTGGAGTTAAATTAATTGAATTCAATTTGGATAAATTGGATAAGCTACCTTTAACTCCGCAATTAAAGCAAGCCATCATCGCCGCCAAATCCATCCGTAGCCACGGAGCCAGCAGGCGGCAGGCCCAGCTAATTGGCAAATTGATGCGGGCGGCCGATCACGAAGCCATACTTGCAGCTTATGAAAAGCTGCAAGATGAAGAAAATGCACAAACTGCTTCTTTTCACCAAGCGGAAGAATGGCGTGCGCGTTTAATTGCAGGCGGGAATCAGGCATTAGCCGAATTCATCGACATTTATCATCCCGATGATGTGCAACAATTACGCCAGTTGATTAAAAAGGCAGTCAGTGATCAGGAAAATGAAAAAAATACGGGTGCCAGCAGGGCGTTGTTTCGTTATCTAAGGTTGTATTTACAATGAATTTTTCATTATTTGTCAGTTGCCCCAAAGGTTTGGAATATCTTTTGGAAGATGAATTAAAAGTATTGGGCCTTAAGGTGACGCAAGTCAGTCCGCAAGGGGTTTACGGGCAGGCAAATTTAAGCACAGTTTACCACTTGTGTTTATGGACACGCCTGGCCAACCGTATACAGCTTGTTTTATTTAGTGGACAAGCCCACAATGAGCAAGCTTTATATAAACTTTGTCATGATTTCCCCTGGCAAACGGTGTTTGCCGCGGATAAGACACTGGCAATTGAATTCCACGGTTCTTCTGCGCACATCCGCAATTCCATGTATGGTGCTCAGGTGGTTAAAGATGCCATTGTTGATCATTTCCGCCGCCTGCATGGAGGCCGGCCATCGGTGGATCGCGATAAACCACAAATTTTACTGCATGCCCACCTCAAGCATGACACGCTGACCGTAAGTTTTGATTTGACGGGATATAGTTTGCACCAGCGCGGTTATCGCACTCAAGCGGGAGCTGCCCCACTTAAAGAAAACATCGCGGCAGCCATGCTCATTCGTGCCAAGTGGCCGAAATTGGCTGACGAAGGATTTGCTTTGCATGATCCTTTTTGTGGCTCGGGCACGCTCGTTATAGAAGCTGCCATGATGGCCGCCCACATTGCCCCCGGATTGTTAAGAACGGATCAAGCACTGCAGCATTGGGCCATGCACCAGGCTTCCTTGTGGGAAAAAATGCGATTGCAAGCCCTGCAGCAAGTGAAACCTGTTTCCATAAAATTATTAGGTACAGACAGTAAACCGCAACTCATTGCCATGGCTCGTGCCAATGCAGAGCGGGCGGGGGTGTCCGGTTTGGTGGAATTTGCTGTTGAGCCATTGGCAGAATGCAAAGCTCCTGCCGGCACAGGATTAGTCATTTGCAATCCGCCTTATGGGGAGCGTATGGGGGATGCAACCCAATTAATCCCTTTGTATCAGCAGTTTGGGAAAGTGCTTTTCGAGTCTTACCCAGGTTGGCATGCGGCTTTTCTGACTTCAAATCCATTATTGGCTAAAGCTACCGGTTTGCGTGCAGATAAACAGTACACTTTGTATAACGGTGCACTTGAATGCAAGCTATATTCACTCACATTAACAAACAATCAATTAAAGGGTGCTGCGAGTGGAAAACTGTCGTCGGGTGCGCAAATGTTTGCAAATCGTTTGCAAAAAAATGTCGCTCATCTACAAAAATGGGCTAAACGCAATGAAATCCATTGCTATCGGGTCTATGATGCGGACTTGCCAGAATATGCGTTTGCGATTGATGTGTATGAAGAGCATGTGGTCTTGCAAGAATATGCAGCTCCTGCGTCTATTCCCGGGCATAAGGCAGAGCAGCGCGGTTTGGACGTTTTGCAAGTGGTTCCAGCTGTATTAGGTATAAAACCTGAGCATGTGGTGATTAAAAGACGTCAGCAGCAAAAAGGTGCAAATCAATATCAGAAAATGAATCAAACCGGGCGTAGCATGGTCGTGAGGGAAGGTCGGGCTAGGTTAAAAGTGAATTTATACGATTATCTGGATACGGGTTTATTTTTAGATCATCGCCCCTTGCGTTTGCGTTTTGCAGGGCTGCAGCCTGGAACCCGTTTTCTAAATTGCTTTTGTTATACTGCCACAGCCAGTGTGCATGCAGCCTTGGCTGGCGCTTTTACGACCAATGTGGATTTATCCAAAACTTATTTGCAATGGGCAGAAGATAATTTCAAATTAAATAAGCTGCCACTGGCCAGACATCAGTTTGTACAACAGGATTGTCTAAGCTGGATGAAAATAGCACGGGAGCGCTTCGACGTCATTTTTCTAGATCCGCCCAGTTTTTCCAATTCCAAACGCATGAGCACCACGTTGGACATCCAGCGTGATCATGAGGCATTAATTTCTTCTGCCATGCGCCTTCTACAAGAACGTGGAACATTGTATTTCTCCACTAATTTAAGGCAATTTAAGCTATCGCCGGCCATAAGTGAGCAATATAAAGTACAAGATATCAGTGCGGATACGATCGATGTGGATTTCAAACGCAACAAGCGCATTCATCATTGTTTTATCATCCGGCATCAAGGCAAGGCCCATGAAGGGTAAATTATTTATTTGATTGTTTTATGAGCCGACCTATTTGCCAATATGTTGAGTACAAGTAAAACTTAAGTCTTTTTCGCCAGGTTCGCTGCTATGATTTTTATATCATTTCGGGGATGAGATGATGATTAAAATGATAGGGTCTTGTATTTTTTAAAAAAACAGACAAGAGTTTTACTCTATTCATTCACAAAGTTATCCACAGTACCATACGGAAGAAATTATCCGCAGTAACAAAAAAAATTGTTAAAAAACAATAAGATAATGATGAAACTGTTTTACATCTTAAAAAATTATTAAATTTATTCACAGATTGACAAATTGTTTTTTTTGCTAACAAATTTATAAAAAATAATTTTTTTGCAAACTTTTTGTTTATACTTATTACTTTTTTTAAAGCCAATCCAAAATATTAAGCCATGATGAGTGATATAATTGAGCGGAAATCGCTGACTGAATTTACCGAAAAAGCATATCTGGATTATTCCATGTATGTGATTTTGGACCGTGCGCTGCCGCATATTGCCGATGGTTTTAAACCCGTGCAGCGGCGGATTGTATATGCTATGTCGGAGCTTGGATTAAAAGCCACGGCAAAATATAAAAAATCAGCTCGAACGGTCGGAGATGTATTGGGTAAGTTTCACCCTCATGGCGATTCAGCTTGTTATGAAGCCATGGTTTTAATGGCCCAGCCTTTTTCATATCGCTACCCGCTTGTGGATGGGCAAGGTAACTGGGGGTCAACCGATGATCCCAAATCCTTTGCAGCGATGCGTTACACTGAGGCAAGGTTATCTGCTTATGCCGAGCTTTTACTGGCAGAATTACAGCAAGGTACGGTCGATTGGGTGGATAATTTTGATGCTACCTTGCAAGAGCCGGCATTGTTGCCTGCAAAACTTCCAAACGTTTTGCTCAATGGTGCGACGGGTATTGCGGTGGGAATGGCATCGGATATTTTGCCACATAATTTAACCGAAGTTGCCAATGCCTGCATTCATTTGCTTGAGTATCCGGATGCAGATTTAGCTGCCATCTTGGAATTTATCAAAGGCCCTGATTTCCCTACGCAAGCAGAAATTATTTCCAGCAAGGAAGTATTAGCAAGCATTTATGCCACCGGTGGCGGCTCCATTAAAATGCGCGCCGTGTATCGAGTAGAAAAACAACAGATAGTGATTACCGCACTGCCTTATCAAGTTTCAGGTGCCAAGGTGATGGAGCAAATTGCGCTACAGATGCAGCAGAAAAAATTACCGATGGTTGAAGATTTACGCGATGAATCAGATCACTTGCACCCCACGCGCATTGTCATCATCCCCCGTTCAAACCGGGTTGATGTGGAAGGGTTAATGCTGCACTTGTTTGCTACCACCGATTTGGAACGCAGTTACCGTGTAAATTTTAACATGGTGGGTTTGGATGGTAAGCCTCGGGTTAAAAATTTATTGGATATATTAAATGAATGGCTAACATTTCGCCTGCATACGGTAACCAGACGTTTGCAGCACCGTTTGCAAAAGGTTTTAGATCGTTTGCATGTGTTGCAGGGTTTGTTAATTGCTTATTTAAATCTTGATGAAGTGATTGCCGTGATTCGTGAAGCGGATGAACCCAAGCAGGCATTAATGACGCGCTTTGGCTTAAGCGAGCGGCAAGCAGATGCCATACTCGAGACAAAGCTGCGGCATCTGGCAAAGCTTGAGGAAATAAAATTGCATGCAGAAGCGGATGAACTCAAGGCAGAACAGCTTAGCCTGCAGGAAATTTTAGGCAGCAGTGCACGTTTGCGCCATTTGGTAAAAGAAGAAATTATTGCTGCACGTGAACAATATGGCGATGTGCGCCGTTCTCCCATTATTGAGAGGGAAACCTCACAAGCGTTAAAAGAAGAAGATATTTTACCCAACGAACCCATCACGGTAATCCTTTCGGAAAAAGGTTGGGTGCGTGCAGCCAAGGGCCATGACGTAGCAGGCCATGAGTTGGGGTATAAAGCAGGCGATGCATTTAAAGCGCAAACCAATGCACGTACGAATCAACTGGTATTGTTTTTTGATAGTGAAGGAAAAGTCTATTCATTGCCTGGACATGCGCTGCCTTCTGCACGGGGACAAGGTGAGCCGCTTACCGGCAAATTAAATCCCGCCGATGGTATGGCGTTTACTGCACTCATCAGTGGCGAGCCTGAGGATTGGGTATTGTTGACCAGCGATGCCGGTTATGGGTTTTTAACACAACTGAAAGAATTGTATGTAAAAAACCGTAATGGTAAAGCTTGTTTGAAATTGCCAGCCAACAGCCAGGTATTGCCACCGCGATTATTGGCCAGTAAAGCTGAGGCACACATTGCTTGCGCAACAAATACCGGACGCTTGTTATTGTTTGCGAGCAATGAATTGCCTGAGCTTGCTCGTGGCAAGGGTAATAAATTGATTAATATTCCTGCTGCCAAGTTGGCGCACAGGGAAGAGTTTGTTATCGATGTGCAAGTCCTGACGCTTGAAGAATCTTTGATGGTATGTGCCGGGAAGCGTCATTTCACCCTTAAGAAAGCCGATTTACAGCATTACTTAGGGGAACGTGGGCGGCGTGGGAATCGTTTGCCGCGCGGCTTGCAAAATGTCACCGCGCTTAAGGTAATACAAAATTAAACGTTTTCTTGGCTGACCTGATTTATTTTACTTTCCAGGGAGCTGATGAATTCCGTCAATTGATGGCGCCGCTGTTCCTGTTGCGTTTGACAAGTGATTAATTCATGGCTTACCTGCAACGCGGCTAATAACAGAATTTGATAATCATCAAGCTGCCTGAACTGATTTTTTTTCTCCTGCATGCAAGCATTGAGCTTTATTGCAGCACGTTGCAAACCTTCTGCCTCGTTCTCGGGGCATTTGATTTCATAAGATTTACTTAATAAACGGATTGTACTGGATTTTGTTTTTGTCATAAATTAACCCCATTATCTCTCATCTGCATTTGTTTGCATTTTGCCAGATAATTCCCGCTGAAATTGATTAATTGGATCGCACGTATGAGAGTTGCACCTTGGCAAAGTGTAGCAATTTTGGTTTGTTCGGGCAAATCAGTTATGATTATGGGTTTGTTGACAGAGATTTAAACTACCTATGAGCAGCATGCAATTACATTTGCCGGATTATCAACTTTTTCTCGACGCAATTGCCCCTCTGGCGTTACCCATTTCTCCCAGTGAATTGCATGGCATCATTTGCGGTTTTTTATGCGCAGGCGAGTTGCAAAAAGGGGAAACTTATTTGCGTACTTTGTTGCTGCATAAAAGCAATGAATCTACACGCGCCGCACTTTCCATTATTTTTGAAGTATTTACGATAAGCCAACAACAGATAGGCAATTTTGATTTTGAGTTTCAACTCATGCTTCCCGATGATGAAACCCCGCTAAGGGATCGCGCACAAGCATTTGGCGAGTGGTGCAGTGGCTTTATGCAAGGGTTGAGGATGTCAGGCGTTGACGTGAATCAGTTACAGGAAGAAGATGCGCAGGATGCTCTGCAACATTTGGCTGAATTTTCACAACTCGACTATGAGTCTTTGCATGTAGACGAAGAAGATGAGCAGGCATTGCTGGAAGTAAGCGAATATGCGCGTCTGGCTGTGTTGCGTATTTATAATGACTTGCTGCAAGACAAACTGGATGGCAATTCTGAAATTGCTCATTAAAATTTTCCAAAAAATTAGCGCAAGGGGATGCGATGGATTCGAGAAAAGAATATCAAATCAGACGCCGTGTTTTGGCGGATAAATTGCCGCCGCACTCCCTGGCTATTATTCCTGCTGCCAGCGAGTCATTACGCAATGGCGATGCGCATTACCGTTTTCGCCAAGACAGCGATTTTTATTATTTAACGGGTCTCAACGAGCCGGATGCGCTGTTGTTAATTACTGCAAATCCTGGGAGTGAAAGTTTTTTATTTAACTTACCCAAGGATTTGAGCAAGGAGCAGTGGACAGGTATGCGCCTTGGGCAAGAAGCCGCGCCGGAAATCCTTGGGGTGGATAAAGCTTACCCGCTGGACAGTTTTCCAATGCGCTTGGTTGAATTCATGGCAGGCAGGGCAAGCATTTATTATCCCATCAGCCGTTACCCTGCGCTGGATAATAATATTAAACAGGCATGGCTGCTGGTCAAAGATCAGGTGCGGCGGGGAGCGCTCGCCCCTGAATCTTTCCATGATCTCACCCCGATTTTAAGCGAAATGCGTTTGTTTAAAAGCGGCGCCGAACTCGATCTCATGCGTGAAGCGGCGCGGATTTCTGTAGCCGCGCATCAGCGCGCCATGCGTTTTTGCCGGCAGGCGGAATATGAATATCAACTTGAAGCCGAACTCTTGTATGAATTTACCCGGGAAGGTTGTCGCAGTGTGGCTTATGATCCCATTGTTGCTTCTGGAGATAATGCTTGTATCCTGCATTATACAGCCAATGATAAACCGCTGCGGTCGGGTGATTTATTGTTGATTGATGCTGGCGGTGAATATAAAAATTACGCTGCCGATATCACGCGTACCTATCCGGTAAATGGCCGGTTTAGTGCCGAACAGCGGCAAATTTACGAGTTGGTATTGCGTGCACAGAAGGCGGGTATCGCTTGCATCCGCCCAGGTTGCGCATGGGATAAAATACAAAAAACCATGGTAGAAATATTGACAGCGGGTCTTGTGGATTTGGGAATTTTACAAGGCAATACTGAGGATTTAATAGAAAGCGAAGCATATAAACCTTTTTACATGCATCAATCTGGGCACTGGCTGGGGTTGGACGTGCATGATAGCGGCCGCTACAAGCTCGAGGGAGAATGGCGCACCTTGCAACCTGGCATGGTGTTGACCGTAGAGCCAGGCTTATATTTTCATCCTGATTTAAACTGCATAGATCGCCGTTGGCGGGGCATTGGAGTACGCATCGAAGATGATGTGCATGTCACAGCCGATGGGCATGAGAATCTAACTCATGCATTAGCGGTTGAAGTCGAAGAGCTTGAGGCAATGATCCGTGGTTGAAAAAGAGATCGATATTCTAATAATTGGTGGTGGGTTAACCGGCGCCACCTTGGTGCTGGCATTGGCGGCGATGGATTTGCAAGTCTTATTAGTAGAAGCACGCCCGTTTTCCGACAAAATTAAGGCTGATTTTGATTCCCGCAGTTTGGCCTTGTCGCCTGCCAGCGTGCAAATTCTAACCAAGATAAATGTCTGGCCAAAATTAAAAAACCATGCCATGCCCATTGAAACCATTCACGTGTCGGAAAAATTGCAATTTGGCAGTGCGCGCCTTGAAGGTAACCGCCAGCACCCGCTTGGGCATGTGGTAGAAATGCAGCACATTCAAACAGCGCTGCATGAATTATTGCCTGCGCAGCAGATTTTAGCTCCGGCGTCGTTGTTGGCTTTGGACGCGAAAGCGGGGATTGCCACCATTCATCATGGCGATGCATGCATTAAAGTCAAGGCAAAATTAATCGTTGCCGCGGATGGCTCTGATTCCTGCGTGCGCCAGTTATGCGGTTTATCTGCTGAAATTAAAGATTACAAGCAGCATGCCTTGGTGGCGAATATGGGCTTGTCACGGCCACATCGGCAGTTTGCTTATGAGCGCTTTACCCGCTCAGGACCTATGGCATTGCTTCCCATGACGGATTTGCGTGCTGCTTTGGTTTGGTCTTTAGCTCCTGCTGATGCCGAAAAGATGCATTCGCTCCCCGAGCCGGATTTTTTGGCGATCCTGCACAAGGAGTTTGGCTATCGTTTGGGGCGTTTCACTAAGGTAGGGCAACGTTCTTTATATCCTCTGCGTCAAATCATCATGCCTAAGCAAACGGCTTGGCCGATCATTTTTGTAGGAAATGCGGCTCATACCTTGCATCCGGTGGCGGGGCAGGGATTTAATCTTGGTCTTCGTGATGTCGCTGTATTAGCGCAATGCATTGCCCAAAAAGGGTTAAACCCTGGTATGCTCAACCATTATCAACAGCTTCGCCAGCATGATCAACATTTAATCACCCGTTTAACGGATGGATTGATAAGTTTATTCAGCAGCCGTATTCCAGGCTTTGCCGGAGTGCGCAGCCTAGGGTTAATTGCTTTAAACCATACGTCTTTTTTAAAGAAATTATTAATGCGCTATGCTTCCGGTTACGCCGGCATTGTACCGAATTTGGTATGCGGGATTCCTCTAGAGCAAAGTGCGGAGGCAAGCCATGAGTGAATATTATGACGTGTTGGTGCTCGGCGGCGGCGTTGTAGGTTTAAGCGCTGCAATCGCCATGCGACAGCGGGGGTATTCGGTAGGCATAGTCGATGCAGGCATGCTCGCTGCGGATATTGCCAAACCAGATGCGCGCGTTTATGCAATTAACCAAGCTTCCCAATCTTTATTGCAGGCATTGGCCGTCTGGGAGCAGATTATAAAAAGCCGTATTTCACCTTATACCAATATGTATATTTGGGATGCGGCCAATCAGGCGCATATTGAGTTTGATGCGCGTATGGTGGGTACGGATAGGTTAGGAACTATTATTGAAGAATCGGTGTTAAAGCAAGCCTTGCTGGCCAGAGCTGCCGAGCTTGGCGTATCTTTTTTTGCAAATAATAAAGTGCACGCTGTAGCTCCTGATAGCGAAGAAATCCGTGTGGCTGCAGGCGCCAATGCATGGCGTGCCAAATTGCTGATGATTGCTGATGGGGCGAATTCAGCAACCCGGGATTTATTGGGGGTTGAGCTCACCAGTTGGCCTTATCACCAGCAAGCCATAGTAGTTAATGTGCGTACAGAATATGCGCATCAATACACGGCTTATCAAGTGTTCAATGCTGATGGCCCACTGGCTTTTTTGCCGCTTGCCGATGCTCATGAATGCTCTATCGTTTGGTCAACCACGCAGCAGCGTGCCCAATTTCTAATGGGTTTGAGTGAAGAAAAATTTAACCAGGAACTAACCCGCGCTTTTGCAGCAAAACTGGGACGTGTGCAGATAGCAAGTACACGATACCAATTTCCCTTACACATGCGGCATGTCAAACAATACCAGGGGATGCGTTGGATGCTGATGGGAGATGCGGCGCATACCATCCACCCTTTAGCAGGCTTAGGGCTTAACTTAGGTTTGGAAGATATTAGCGCATGGTTATCCATATTGGATGCACAATTGGCCTGGTCTCCCAAGGAGCTTCGTGCTTATCAGCGACAACGTAAATATGCAGTGTGGCAAATGATTGCTGCCATGCAGGGCTTGAAAACGCTGTTTGCCAATCCGTTAAGGCCGGTAATCCACTTACGTGGCTTGGGATTGAATGCCTGCAATCAGCTGCCTATATTAAAGCGTTTCTTCATTGAGCAAGCTGCTGGCAGTCGCATGGGTGCGCAATTTTAAAACATGTGGTATACTATTCGGCCTTGATTTGTCCGATGGAGAAAACCTCATGAAGTTATCCCGATGGGTCTTTGCGGTCTTATTGCTCAGTGGCGGCGCAATTGCTGCACCCGATGTTGAAATTGTGGGAGAAATTACGCAGCCTGTAACATTGCCTGCAAATCCTGGCAATATTGTAGGTCGATCTGTACCGCAAGCCCCTGTCAGCAAGCAAATTACTTTATTAAAAATGCAACTGTCTGAGCGCGCCATGCAAACCATCGTGCAGCGTGCGGGACGAATCGGCTTAGGCTATCAATCTGTATCCATGTCTGCGAAGCTTCCTGCCGCAGTTCAATTAGGCATGAATAATGTACCCGTGTTGGATCAAGGTGTGCATGGTACTTGCGTAACATTTGCCAATACCGCAGCCATCAATGCGGCTTTGAATAAGGGCGATTATATTAGCCAGTTATGTCAATTGCAGTTAGGCCTTCATTTTGCAAATAATGGTTACAATGCCAGTGGTTGGGAAGGCACCTTTGGACCTTATGTATTAAATCAAATGGATGCATTCGGGATTGTAAGCAAAACGCAACAACGTACTTATGGTTGCGGCGGACTCACCGAATATCCTCTAGCAGATGCAGCTCCGGTAACGGAAATGCCGCTTCCTGACTACCACCCTTTGAGCGAGCCTATTCACAAGAGAGTGGCTTGGTCGCCAATTCTCAACGTATATCAAGCCATGCTGGATGGCAGCGAGCCGGACAGGGTAATCAATGATATAAAGGTAGCGCTTAATCATGGCGACCGCGCTACATTTGGTGTCTTATTGGCTGATGTAGAGCTTGGCGTTGCGGGTGCCGTGGGTAAGCATGCAGCGACTAACGATACTTGGATTTTAACGCCGCAAATTGTTCGTGATATCAAAGAGGGTTCAGCCAGCTTTGGCGGCCATGAAATGATCATTACTGGTTATGATGACAATGCCGTTGCTGTCGATAATGAAGGCAATCAGTACCGGGGGTTGTTTACCGTCAGAAATTCCTGGGGTAGCCGCATCGGTAATAAGGGAGATTTTTATATTTCCTATGATTACTTGAAAGTCTTAGCATTGGAAGCGCAGCGCATTCGCCGTCTTTTTTAAGATAGTATTTCTGGCACCTGCTCACGGCAGGTGCTTTATTCTCCGCGCGCAAATTGTTGTTTGCTAAATTCTACTCTGGCTTGTACCGGTTCTTTTCCTTGGGCTGCGCGCGCCTCAATGGTACGATATCGGCGCAATACGCCTTCACGGTTAGCAATTTGTATGTTTAAACCTGGTCTTGCATTCAGTTCCAGCATCAACGGGCCGTGATCTTTATCGAGAACAATATCTACGCCAAGATAGCCAAGACCGGTTAATTCATAAGAACTTGCAGCAATTTCCAAAATTTTATCCCAATAAGGAATTTTTATGCCAACGATGGCATTTAATGTATCTGGATGATAATCAATGGCATCGTTATGAAAGACACCGCCTAAGGTAACCCCATCTGCCAGATTAACCCCTGTGCCAATAGCACCCTGATGAAGGTTTGCCTTGCCTCCCGACAAGCGGGTGGGTAAACGCAGCATGGCCATGGCGGGATAACCCAAAAGGGAAATGACGCGGACATCCGGGATCCCTTCATAACTAACTGGAGCAAATACCGGATCCACCACTACCCGATGTTCGATAATCGCATAATCGGCATAACCCCCGAGGCTATATGCCCCAGACAATAAACAAGAAAGATGATAGCTTAATTCTTGCGTGGTTAATAATTTTCCATTTATTTGCCGGTAGCGGCCAAATACCCTATCAGTGATCACTAATATTCCATCACCGCCTGCGCCGCGGGCAGGTTTTATGACGAAATCGGAATATGGTTTTAATATTTCATCTATTTTTTTTATCTGCGGCTCAGATTCGATGGTTGTATACAAGGGCGGGACGGCAATGCCTGCCTCAATAGCCAGGCGTTTGGTTTTCAATTTGTCGTCAACCAACGGATAAAATTTGCGTTGGTTATAACGCAACACATAATCGCTGTTGCGTTGGTTGATGCTTAAAACGCCTTGTTTACGCAGGCGTCGGTAAGTACCTAACATTATTTAGCTCCTGCCAACGCGCTAAAGCGTACCAATTCCAGCAGGCGATAGCCGCGGTATTGTCCAAATAGGAGAATAAGAGCCAATAATGCCAGCAATAATTCAGGAAAAGCAAAGATGAGATATTGCATGGGAGCATAACTCATTGCCCAGTAACAAATAATAGCGGCAACCAGACTTCCTGTGCCGGATTTAATGGCTTCATAAGCCCCGCGCTCATCCCAGGTAATACACATACGCTCGATGATCATGGTCAAGATAACCATTGGGAAAAGAGCTACAGAGAGGCCGGCATCAAGACCTAGATGCAAGCTGATGACGCTGATAAAAATCATTAAAAGAATAACCACCGTTAAGATTGCTGCCAATCTCGGGACCAGAAGCAAGCGCAGCTGATCTAAGTAAAACCGTGCCAGCAAGCCGAATGAGATGATGATGGTAAACAGCATAACACCCCATACGACTTGCGTTTCCCGAAACGCAAGTGCAATGAGGACTGGCATAAAAGTGCCAAATGTGCTGAATCCTATAAAATTGCGCAGCAGCAAGATGATGAACGCACCAATGGGTACGGTGAGTAAAATTTTGTAAGTTTCTTGCACATTGACCGGTAATTGCAATAATGAAAAGCGCAGCAATTCAGATTCAGTTTGCAACCCGCGGGCTTTGGCAATACTGAGCGCATTGATAGGCGTTGGGGATACGGTAAGGGTAAACGCAGGTTTTTTCCCTCCGGATACCTGAAACATAGGCTCATTACCGTATTGCCAAATCAGGAAATTTTTGGGTAAACCTGCGGCTCCGGTGCGTGGATTGATATAACTCCACTCTTTTTCATTGTATACAGCCAGAAAAAGATTAAAGCTTGCATCTTTATTTAAAGAATTGAGGTAAATGCCCTGTACCGGCATGGCATATATGCGGGCTTGGTTCAAAATGGTGATCGCGGCTGAAACAACTTTCTCATCGCTAAACTGGTTACCCACCAGTAATTTGGCATTGCCATCTTGTTTGTTTAATTCTTTAACCGTGCTTTGTGCAAAAGTTTGGATGTCAGCAGAAGATTGCCTGGCTTTTTCAATGATGGTATTCACTGCGGTTTTTTGATCATCAGGCAACGTTAAAATCTTAAGCGTATGCGGTTTGGTTAAATGCACCTCGCTATTATCCGTTTCGCGGAAAATGGCCCGATAGTAAAGTGATTGTGGTCCATTGCTGCGGCGTAAAGTCCAAACCACCTTGCGGTTAAGGCCGTTGAGATTCGTCGTGACGCCGTAATTTTGCGAAATGAAATACTCATCCAAAATGGTAAAATAAGACGGCATATAAGGGATAGTAAAGCTTGCCTTCACCGGCATGTTGCGTTCTGAATCAAAGCGCAGTTTGGCTTCCACCATCCAACTATTCACATCTTCACTATCATTAAGCGGTACATCGAGCACGAAATGCCGATATAAAAAAATACCCATGCCTAATAAAAACAAGGTAATGATTAAGCCATATACATGACGTCTATTTGAATTCATTGTTTATCCGTTCGCGATTTAACTGTAAACTTCAAACTCGGGTCTACGATGCCGCCAAAGGCAATAATAGCTTCCCGGCCTAGCAAAAGAGGGTAAATAAAACGCTTGCGATTGGTCAGGTTCACACGAATGGTGCGTTCTTTATCAGCAATTTTTAAGCGCATCAATACCACGGGTCTGGTAAATGAAGAGCGACGCAGCAGCGGATTGGCACGGATTTCTCCTGAGCGGACTTTAATGTTAACATCCCCCACGTATTCCGATTCAAATAAAATATCGCCTTCCTTGCTGGGTACGATAAAACTTATATAAGGCTTCCCATCGATAGTTTTTTGGGTGATATGCGTTGCATTTAGCGAGGCTGATTTTGCTCCGGTGTCTAATTTGGCTGATAAAGTTAAATTTTTATCCACCAGCGTCACTTTTTCAATAAAGCCATATATTACTTTCTCATTGTCTGCCATGGCCTGCCCAACTAATAATAACCAGGAAAAAAACAACAGCCACAATAACCGCATCAAATCTCCAAAACCAATTAAAATTGTGATCCTATCAGGTTTGGCTCTTTGCGCACAGTATGCCGATCATATGGAATAAATGGAAGAATGTAATGGCGGACGATAGCATTGTAAGAAAAATTAACCAAGACATAGCTTTTATTTTTTTCACTTTTTTATGATATAATTACTGATGGGCCAAACCTTTTGGCGTAAATTTGAACCATATTGAAAAGTTACTTGCCATTTAGCATAGTAAGCTGTACAATTTGCACCATCTTAGCCACCGCCTTGTGATGACGCATGACGACTGAGGTAAAACCGCCCCAATCTGCAAAAAATAGTGACCCAGCTTCCATGACTTTTTGGGAGCGCGTAGATGCGGAAAATCGTGCATTTGCTAAAAAATTAAACGATGCGCAGGTGGTTTATGCATTATATGGTTGTCTTGATGGTTTCAGTCTCTCCTACAGTTTCTTCGCCTATTGTGTAAAAGCCTTTTTCGATTCTGAAAATTCTTCCGATAAGATGCATGAAATACTGACCAGCCCGGCGGGCATGGCAGTTATGATCACAGAATCGATTGCTATGGTTGGCTTTTCACTGTTTGCCAATGTGTTTAAAGACGATGATAAAAATCCACTCAAGCGTTACATTGCTGTACTCTGGCCTTATTTTCGCGATGCGATTAAAGGATTAAAAAATGCTTACAAGGGTGTGCAAAGTTTTACCCAAATATTGTCAGTGGTCAGCGGCGAGAATATGAATTTCTTGCTTCTGCCAACGGCTTTGGTGGCGGGGGCGTTTTCTATATTTAATCGGATTTGGTACCGTTATTTATTATCGCAACGCAAGGGAATGATGAAGCACAACCGCAAAGCTTTGGAAGCCTTGCAGAAAATGGACTGGCAGCTTTTGGATCAGGAAAAAATTGCATCTTATCGCGAGGAATTGCAAAAGCAGGAAGAATTTTTAAGCCATATTCGTTATCGCGGTTTAATTTCGCAAGCCTACAGCGGAATCATCGATGGTTTGTATTTGTACATGGGAGTAATGAGCGTTTCAGTGTTTGCGGCTCCTGTGTTTATTACGCTGGCTGTTTTCAGTTCCCTTTATGTGGCGCTTTGTATTGCGACGCGCATGTATGAAGAGCATGATTACCAGCGTAAATTACGCATCAGTAAAACCAAAGTGGAGTTGGCTTTGTGTGGCAGGGAATTAGAAGCCATGGTTGAGAATTTTTGCAGGCAAAATGCTCAAGTTGTCGTTGAGGGTTATGAACAGTTTAAGGAAGATTTAAGCCGGCAGTTAATATTGTTTAATAATCACCGCCAGTTTTTATATGACAATTTAAAATTAGGCTATTCTTCTGCCGCATTGGCCGGTTTGAAGAATGGTTTGGCGGCTTATGGTGTAATAGCAAGTTTACTTTTTGCTGCAGCGACGGTCAGTACCATGTGCGGGGTGATGCTTTCGCCTGTCGTGGTCATTGTTGCGGTGGCAAGCGGAATAGCATGTCTGCTGGGATTTTTAATCCATGCCCTAGTTAAAAATTATTTTCATGCTTCGGCCCAGGAATCATATATTGCCGAACATCCGGCTAACTCCAAGCAGTTGTTAAAACAGCTCAAGGAAAATGAAAGCATCGTTAGAAAATTGGCGCAAGAACCGGAAAAAGACAAATTTAAGCAGGAAATTCTGGATGATTTGGTCATTGATTTGGCAGTTCTGCAATTTAATATCCAGGAATGGACTGAAGTTGGGCGTTCGGGAATTTCCGGCTTATCCAAAGCGCAAAAAGCATTTTCGATTTTAATGGTGGCATGGCAGAAACAAGATGAAAAAGGCCATTATCAGGATACTGCCCCCATGTTTTGGGCCACAGCCCTGGGTGCTGTCCTTTATTGTACGGGATT
Organism: Legionella septentrionalis; assembly: GCF_003989745.1. Classification (GTDB taxonomy): domain Bacteria; phylum Pseudomonadota; class Gammaproteobacteria; order Legionellales; family Legionellaceae; genus Legionella_A; species Legionella_A septentrionalis. The sequence continues at coordinate 81,345 of NZ_RZGS01000001.1, read as the reverse complement.
TGCACTCAGGGCGTATGCGCGGGGGTTTGGCAAACCTCCATTAGACGATGTGGGTGTATTCCCGAAACATAGCAATTCTTCTAAATGGACTTCCTCAGAAGACGACACTTATGTAACACCACAAGATTCCGCTTCCCCAATTTCTGAACCAAATGATGTTGTTACCTCTGAATTGACGCCTTCGTGCGATAAAACATCTTTCTCCGTCAGCCGATCCCCTTCTCTCTTTTTTAACGCCAATTCTATTGCCCGTTCTCGCAGCGAAAATTACATGAAACTTAAATCCGGTGAACAGGACGAAACATTGGATGGAGGAAAAAAGAGTTACACATCCTACACTTTTGGCTATGCGACAGAAATTTTGGTATAGCTACTCTGTTATTTTGTATAACTGAGGATTTAAATTTGGGTCATTATACATTTTAAATTGATGATATATTTTAAAAGTGCGGGTCTTTGCAAGAATTTCGTGCAGTAATTCCGTTAAGCAACCCTGCAGCTGCTGTTGCTGCAAATGGATGACGTGTAACTTTTCCAGGCAAGTTTGCCGGTGTGTTTCGTCTACATCCTGGCGCTGCGTTTGGGCGTTCATGTGGTAAGCCTTGAGTGCCAAAATAGATAGGCGATCGATCATCATGCCGGGAGTTTCCGAGTGTACAGGACAAATCCCGGCTTGTGCCGGCTGTAGTAGTTTAAATAACCATGTATCCATTTCTTCCATGCGGTTATTACGTTGTTGATTGTATTGATCAATTTCACGCTTGGCTCGATAAACAAATTCATAACCCTGATCATCACGGCGGGCTCTATCTTCTGCATGCCATAACTGATAATTAAAGGCATGATTTTCCTCTACCAATCTTAAAAAGCCTTCTTGCTTAAATTGAATGTTGTCTTTTTTCCAATTTATGATGGAATCTTGCTGCAGTTTTGTAATTTCAGGTACAAAGGTTTCGGGTTTCATAGTATGTCCTACAATAAATTGCGTTATGGTAGCATGTATTAATGGCAGGACCGAATAAAGATGGCTAAATCATATTTCCGAATTTTAGTTCGTGCTAAGCTTCCCAAACGCAGTTAATAATGAGATTTTAGGATTGGAGAGAAAAATATGAAGCTTTTATTTGCAATTTTTTCACTCTTCTGGGCATTGAATGCTTATGCTGATGAAATATTTCCTGCAGGTTGCAGACCCATTACAGTCAAGGATGAATCTGTAAAACTTGCTGCGGATAAACCGGCGCTTATTATGATTCACAATCTTTCTGATACGGAACTTTGGATCACGCATCCTGTCGATGAGCCTAATGCCAGTGCTGGCTGGAGCAGCCGTTTGCAGGGTGGAAACTGGTCAGCGCTTGTATTGAACAATAAGTCCTTCGAACTTTTTTGTGTAGAAACAAAGCCTGGGCATGAGCAACAAGTTCCTTGCGTCGGTGTGTTGGGTGTTTGTGAGTGGGTCGGAATGAGTATTGCCAAAGAAGATACGGGCACATTTTGGGCAGGGGAAAATATGAAATTATCCGCATTGACAGCCTATATTGGGCGCCGCGGATTTGTAGTGCCTGCGACACCGGCTCCATAATGGTTTAAACTAAAAAATAAAAATTGGTGCACATGTGAGTAAAAAAAGAAAGACTCCTTTTTATAAAAATGATCCTTTTTATAAGAGAGAGAGCGAAAAATACGACGAGCCTATTCCTAGCCGCGAACTAATCCTGCAAGTTTTGGAAGATTATGGCCGCCCTATGTCGCGTAACCAGCTGTTTAACAAACTAGAGCTGGAAGAAGACAAGCAGGAAGTGGTGGGTTTTCGTCTGCGCGCCATGCTGCGCGACGGGCAAATCATGCAAGATAGGCGTGGACGCTATTGTTTGCTGCGTCATATCAATCTGCAGCGCGGTACCATTCAGGGACATCCCGACGGCTATGGATTTTTTATCCCAGATAGCGGCGGTGATGACATGGTGTTGCCTGCCATTGAAATGCGTGCCGTCATGCACGGTGATACCGTGCTTGCCTACCAAACCGGTTTAGACCGCCGCAATCGACCGGAAGGTAAAATTCACGAAGTCATTGAGCATGCAAATACAAACGTGGTTGGCCGTTTTTTTTCTGAGCGGGGAGTATGTTTTGTTGTCCCCGATAATAAAAGGCTCACCCTGGATATCTCTATTCCACCTGAAATGACGCTGGGCGCCAAAGATGGACAAATTGTTTTAGTCGAATTGTTGTCTTATCCAAGCAAGCGCACTCAGGCTGTAGGTAAAATTGTCCATATTTTAGGCGAGCACATGGCGCCTGGGATGGAAACCGAAGTCGCCATTTTAGCTCATGGCATCCCGGCAGAGTGGCCCGATGAGGTTATCGCTGAGGTAGGCAAGGTTCCAATGCAAGTGCGTGTAGAAGAGCTTGCTGGCCGTCTCGATCTCCGCAACCTTCCATTTGTAACGATTGATGGCGAAGATGCAAAAGATTTTGATGATGCTGTTTATTGTTATAAAAAAGCCAAGGGTGGTTACCAATTGTATGTTGCTATCGCCGATGTAAGCCATTACGTGCCTTCACACTCGGCTTTAGACAGAGAAGCTGCCCGCCGGGGAAATTCGGTTTATTTTCCGAGTAAAGTGGTTCCCATGCTTCCGGAAGCTTTATCAAATGGCATTTGCTCGCTAAACCCCAAAGTGGATCGCTTAAGTATGGTGGTTGAAATGTCCATCAGCAGCACCGGGAAAATAGGCCGGGCGAGATTTTACAGAGCTGTTATCCATTCACATGCCCGGCTAACTTATACGCAGGTAAACCAGTGGCTGACTAAAGGCTTTATCGATAAAGAGTACGAAGCATTATGGCCGGCGCTGGAAGCGCTCTACAGCTTGTATCAAGTTTTATACGACATGCGCAGGATTCGCGGGGCTATGGATTTTGAAACCACAGAAACGCGCATCGAATTTGATGAAAACAGAAAGATCCAGCGCGTGGTGCCTGTACTTCGCAACGATGCCCATCGTTTAATTGAAGAATGCATGCTCGCTGCAAATATGGCGACAGCCCGCTTTTTGCAAAAAGCAAAAATTCCCGCCCTATATCGTGTGCACTTGACGCCTGATGAAGACAAGATCATGGCATTGCGTCAATTTTTAAACGAGTTGGGCGTGCAATTGGGAGGAGGTAAAAAGCCGCATCCCAAAGATTTTCAACGTACCCTGACTTCTATTGAAGACCGACCTGAGAAACATTTAATTGAAACAGTCATGCTGCGCTCACAAAAGCAAGCCCAATACATGGAAGTAAACGATGGGCATTTTGGGCTTGCGTATGCAGCATACACTCACTTCACCTCTCCGATTCGCCGCTACCCCGACCTTTTGATTCATCGGGCGGTGGGACATTTGCTGGATAAGCAGCCGGTGGACGAATTTATGTATAACGAAGACGATATGAGTTTACTGGGAAAACATTGTTCCGCCACCGAACGGCGAGCCGATGAAGCCACACGTGAAGTAATAGCATGGCTTAAGTGCGAATACATGCAGGATAAATTGGGGCAAATATTTCGTGGCCGGATTTCTGCAGTAACCGGCTTTGGAATTTTTGTCGAACTGGATGAAATTTACGTCGAGGGTTTGGTGCATGTTACCTCCCTGAAAAACGATTACTACACGTTTGATCCGATTAAACATCGCTTGGTTGGTGAGCGTGGGGGGAAAATCTATCGGTTGGGGGATAAAATGATGGTCTTGGTTGCCCGGGTAGATTTGGATGAGCGCAAAATTGATTTTGAACCTGCAGAAGATGGTAATGAGTAATGACTGAACAATATGTGTATGGAATGCATGCGGTGCAAGCTCTGCTTACCCGTAAGCTTCGTCCGGTGAAAGCTTTATTTGTGAATGAAGAGCGAGCCGATCAGCGCATGCATGCGTTACTTGAGCTTGCCAAGCAAAGGCAAATTCCAGTGGAGCGCTTATCGCTTGCGAAAATGCAGCAACAGTTTGCGGATTATACGCATCAAGGGATAGTGGCTAAAGCGGGCGCATTGCCGGAATATACCGAACAGGATGTTTTACGGCTTGTGCAGGATAATGTCCAACCTTGCCTTATTCTCATCTTGGATGGCGTGACCGATCCGCATAATCTAGGGGCGTGTTTACGCAGCGCTGATGGCGCTGGGGCAAATTTTGTAATCATTCCAAAAGATAAAAATGCAAGTTTGACGCCTGCAGTCAGCAAAGTTGCCTGTGGGGCTGCGGAATCAGTGCCTTTAATTCGTGTTACTAATTTAGTACGCATTATGGAGCTCCTTAAACAAGAAGGCGTGTGGATTTATGGGGCAGCCGGGGAAGCGGAAAACACTATTTATGATTTGGATTATACTGGCTCAATAGCCATGGTGATGGGAGCAGAAGATAAAGGGATGCGGCGATTAACCCGCGAACATTGTGATGCATTGTTTTCTTTACCCATGCTGGGATCGGTTTCCAGTCTGAATGTATCCGTTGCTACAGGAATTTCTTTGTATGAAGTGGTGCGGCAGCGGCAAGGCGCTGCACGCTAAAACAACTTAAGCGGTGGCTGCTGTGCCTGTAAACTGATTGATGCTTTTGAGCAGGCGCTGCACTAACTCATCAATTTCTTGTTCATTGATGATTAAAGCTGGCAGTAAGCGAATGACGCTTTCAGCCGTCACATTCAACACGATGCCGTTTTCAAGTCCTGCAAGTCTTATGTCGCTTGCAGATCTGTCCAATTCCACGCCAAGCATGTAACCCTTGCCGCGAATAGCGCGCACATGGGGGTGTTCGCTTAAAGTTTGCAAAAGTTTGTTTTTGAGGAGTATGCTGCGGCTTGCCACTTTTTCGCATAATTGTTCGCGTTCGATTACCTCAAGCACCGTCAGTGCGGTAGCACAAGCCAGGGGATTGCCGCCAAATGTAGAGCCATGATTTCCCGGTTTAAACAAATTGCCAGCTTTTGCACCGATTAATGTAGCACCAATGGGTACGCCATTGCCCAAACCTTTTGCAGTCGTCAAGATGTCAGGTTTTATTCCAATATCCATGTAGGCAAATAATTTCCCGGTGCGGCCATTACCCGTTTGGATTTCGTCAAGAATAAGCAGCCAATCCCGTTCATGGCAAAGTTTTTCCAAAGCTTGCAAATAGTTAGGCTCGGCAACGACAATGCCTCCCTCGCCTTGGATCGGTTCGAGCATGATGGCGACTACATCAGCACGATTGGCAGCAATTTTATGGATCGCCTCAATATCATTAAATGGGGCGCGGATGAAACCGGGTACCAATGGTTCGTACCCTGCCTGGACTTTACGACTGCCGGAAGCAGTCAACGTGGCCATGGTGCGGCCATGGAAGGCGCCTTCCATGACGATAATTGAAGGCGTTTCAATATTTTTTTTATGTCCGTAAAGACGCGTCAATTTAATCGCTGCTTCGTTGGCTTCGCCACCTGAATTGCTGAAAAAAGCTTGTTCCATGCCAGTTAAACTGATTAACTTTTCTGCTAAATGCTGTTGCTGGGGAATTTGTACCATGTTCGAGGTATGAATCAGCTGTGCCGCTTGTTGCTGGATAGTTTTGGTCACGTCAGGGTGCGCATGACCAAGTCCACAAACCGCAATACCGCTAAAGGCATCGAGATAAGCCTTCCCTTGTTCATCAAATAACCAGACGCCTTCACCATGGCTAAATGCCAATGGTAATGGATTGTAGGTAGTGATTAACGACATCGAAACTCCTGAGTGGTGTGAATCCCTTACAATAGTGGGCAGAATAATGGCTTTTGCCCACTACGCACTGCAAGCAATTATAGTGTTCAACCTAGATTTTTATTGACAAAATCCCAGTTTACAACGTTCCAGAATGCATCTACATAATTGGGGCGAGCATTTCTGTAGTCAATGTAGTAAGCATGTTCCCATACATCGCAAGTTAAGAGTGCAGTTAAACCTTCTGTCATCGGCGTGCCTGCATTGCTGGTGCTGATAATTTTTAGCTGATTGTCTTTATCTTTAACCAGCCAGGCCCAACCTGAACCGAAAGTAGCAATAGCCGCTTGCGAGAATTGCTCCTTGAATTTGGCAAAAGAACCAAAGCATTTGTTAATTGCGTCGGCGAGTTGCCCTTGCGGTTCACCGCCACCATTAGGGCTCATGCAATGCCAGTAAAAAGTATGGTTCCAAACTTGGGCTGCATTGTTGAAAACTCCGCCTGAAGATTGCTTGATAATATCTTCCAGGTTCATGGTTGCAAAATTGGTGTTTTCGGTAAGTTTATTTAAATTATTGACATAAGCCTGGTGGTGTTTTCCATAATGATATTCTAAAGTTTCCTCAGAAATATGAGGGGCCAAAGCGTTTTTTTCATAAGGTAATTTTGGCAGCGTGAACGTCATTTGTTTTTCTCCTGCAATTGCTGAATCAGTAAGTGTAGCAGGATAAATAACAGTTTCAATCGTGCTTATAGAGAAAGCGAACAAGTTGCCCGGCGAAAAAAGCGAGCCCATGCTCACGATAGTTCTGCACAAGCGTTGCTCGTGATCGTATGCTGTCATAATAATAAATGATGTGGCGTGACTTGCAATAGATTATCTGGGAGCGACTGCTTTAAGTGTTGAGGTGTTGCGGCGTGGTCTGGTTTTCGCCATAATAGTCTATTATTAATGAATGACAAAAAATAGGTGTAGTAGTGGATACAATAGAAAAAATTAAAAAACAAATTGCTGAAAATGCAATATTATTATACATGAAAGGCAGTCCCAAGATGCCGCAATGCGGTTTTTCCGCGCGTGCTGTGCAATGCATTGACGCCTGCGGCGTAGACTTTGCCTATGTGGATGTGCTTGCCAATCCTGACATTCGCCAGACGTTGCCGCAATATGCCGATTGGCCGACTTTTCCGCAATTATACGTGAAGGGCGAGCTTATTGGCGGCTCAGATATCATTGCCGAAATGTATGAGCAAGGCGAGTTAGAGGTATTGCTGCGAGAAGCAGCCACTGCTTAATTAAGTCTGGGCAAGCAAGTGAAATTAACCTTATTAATTTATGGGAGAACGGCATGAGTGTTTTAGTAGGGCGTAAGGCTCCTGATTTTACAGTTCCTGCGGTATTAGGCACTGGAGAAATCATTGAAAAATATAATTTGCACGAGGCACTGAAAGATAAATACGGTTTGATATTTTTCTATCCATTAGATTTTACGTTCGTGTGCCCTTCCGAATTGATTGCTCTCGATCATCGCATGAAAGAATTTATTGAGCGTGGCGTAGAGGTTATTGCTGTATCGATTGATTCGCAATTCACACATAATGCTTATCGCAATACTTCCGTTGAAGATGGTGGTATTGGCCCCGTGAAATATACTATGGCCGCCGACGTAACCCATTCAATTTGTCAATCCTACGGAGTTGAACATCCCGTAGCCGGCGTTGCTTTCCGCGGCGCTTTCGTGATTGATAAAAATGGCGTGGTCCGTTCGCAAATTGTGAATGATTTGCCAATTGGCCGTAATATTGATGAATTACTGCGCATTATTGACGCCGTGCAGTTCTTTGAAACCAATGGCGAAGTTTGCCCAGCAGGTTGGCAAAAAGGCAAGCCAGGAATGAAAGCCTCTCCACAAGGAGTCGCTGATTATCTTTCCGCCCATTCTGAATCATTGTGATTGTGTCGCAGTTAGCATAAAAATAATAAAAATTTCCCGGCAGCAGCCGGGAAATTTTTATCTGCAATAACCTAAGGAATAGGTTTAATTGTATGCAAATACTTACTACAGATATTATTTTTGTAGCAGGCGAGCTGGTTCTAATCTTATCTTTCCTATGCCGCGACATGCTGCTGTTGCGCGTGATCAATGCTCTCGGACAAGTAATTTATATCACAGGAGCAATTATTGGCGGCCTCGATTCGCCTGGAATGAAAGTCATTCTTTTATTTGGCAGCATTATTATTTTGATTCATGTGAAAGAGAGTATTTACCTGATACGTGAGCGCAGTCCCATTTCTTTGCCAGCCGCAGTTAAACAAACGTATCAATCCCACTTTTATATGATGTCTGCCTATGATTTTTTAAAAATTTATAAATTAGGTAAACTCCAGTTTTTTAAAATGGATGACGTCATCGCCTGGCAAGGCACACCCCTTGTCAAACTTTGCTTTTTAAATACAGGCGAGGTGGAAATTATCAAAGACAACCGCGTGGTAGCGCATTTGCAGTCCGGTTTTTTCATTGGTGAAATGAGTTTCCTAAAAGGTGGTGTTGCCAATGCAACGGTAAGAGTGGCGACTGTAACTGCAGAGTGTTTAGAATGGGATAGGGAAGCGTTGAACAAATTAAAAAAACAAAACCACAATCTTTATGTTAAATTTGAACAAGCCATTGCATTTAACTTAATTCGGAAGTTGGATGAAGGGTCTGCTGTGGTAGGGAAATAATTTTTTCTCCCCAAAGATTCATCATCTTACAAAAAAGCTCGGCTGTCTTTTGTGCATCGTAAATCGCTGAATGCGCTTCGTTTACATCAAATGAAATGTGGGCAGCTTGCAACGCCTTGGCAAGTACCGTTTGGCCATAAATGAAACCAGCCAAAGTGGCTGTATCAAAGCAGGTAAAGGCGTGAAAAGGTGATGAAAGCCCGGTGCGGTTTATGGCTTCTTTTATAAACAGCAAATCAAACCAGGCATTATGTCCTACCAACACGGCACGCTGGCACTTATGTTTTTGCAATGCAACTTGTATAGGGGTGAATAAACGCTGTAACGCTATCTTTTCCTCTACGGCAAAACGCAAGGGCTGGAACGGATCAATACCGTTAAAAGCTAATGATTCAGCATCAAGTTCTGCATCTTCGAATGGTAGAACATGCTCAAAAAAATGAGTGGTAGGGAAAAATTTGCCTGCAGCATCCATTTCAATCAATACAATGCACACTTCTAACAAAGCATTTTTTTGCGGATTAATGCCTGCTGTTTCAACGTCTACCACAACAGGCAAAAAGCCGCGAAACCTTTCTCTGATGAGTTTAACAGGTATGGACTTATGCAAGCTCATGCACGCTCCAGTCAATTTGTTCTCCAGCTGCAACGGGAATCACGTAATCGTCGCCTAAGGGCAAACGTTCAGGAATAATTTGCGGTTTTTTAATTAATTCAAGTCGTCCTGAATTCAATGGCAATTGGTAAAAATTAGCACCGAAGTGACTCATGAATGCCTCAAGCTTATCCAATTTGCCCAAATCTGCAAACACTTGTGCATACAAGCTCACTGCATAAGGGGCAGAGTAAATACCGGCACACCCGCAAGCACTTTCTTTTAGTTTTTGCGGATGGGGTGCAGAGTCAGTGCCTGCAAAAAATTTAGGATTGCCGCTGGTGGCAGCTTTTTGCAGAGCTTTTTGATCTTGCTCATGCTTTAAAATGGGCAGGCAATAATAATGTGGCTTGATGCCTCCGGCGAGTAAATGGTTGCGGTTATATAATAAATGGTGCGGAGTTATGGTAGCAGCCACATTAGCAGGTGCCTGGCTTATAAATTCTACGGCCGCTGCAGTGGAAATGTGTTCCAATATCACGCGTAATTTAGGAAAAGCATGGATAATGGGTTTCAGACATTCATCCAAAAATGCAGCTTCCCGCTGGAAAATATCTCCTGAGGTAACTTCACCATGGATTTGCAAGGCAAAGTTATTAGCTTGCATGATTTCAAAAAAAGGATATAACGCTTCTAGCGAGCGGACACCTTGCTCTGAATTGGTTGTAGCTCCCGCAGGATACAGTTTTGCCCCCAATATATAAGGATATTGTGTTGCTTGCTGCAAATCTTCTATATTAACCGCTTCATTAAGATAAAAAGTCATGAAAGGGGAGAATTCTTGTCCTTTTTTTAGCGAAGCGAGAATGCGTTCCCTATAAGAAAGAAGATTGGCTAAAGAAGTTAAGGCGGGTTTTAAGTTAGGCATGACTAGAGCACGCGAAAAATGCCTGGCAGTTGCTGGCACGGTATTCACCAGCATATCCTCATCACGGAAATGAACATGCCAGTCATCGGGACGCGTAATGGCTACGGTTTGCACCATGATTCCTAACCTATAAATAAAAGCACATAGAATAACATCTTTTTTAAATTTATTAGATGGGTGAATAAATTGCCCAGACCAGTATGCATTTCCTCTGCTTTAACGCTTAAAACCTGAGAAGGCGTGTTACCGTGCAATTTAATTTCATCTGGTTAATTCAATGGAAGGATATTGACAGTGCCTGCACTTATCTAAAATAATGGACAAATTATATCCCGCCGACTTATAAATTTCCAATTTGATTTTATTTGCTACATTATGCGGAGACAATGGATGCTCACTTTCAAAAAAACAATAATAACAATTATTTTTCTCGGCCATAGCACGGCAGCGCTTTATGCAGGCGATATGGGAACCTTGTGCACTATGGGGAATGTCACTATGCCTTGTGACCGCTCTGAATGGGATTTTGGCATACAAGCCTTATACTTAAAACCCAGTTATGGGAGCAATTTCCATCTAACTTCATTTGTTGATGCAGCAGGCAGTGTGCATTTAAATGAATTGGATCCCAAGTGGGCGTTTGGGTTTCGCGTTGAGGGTGCATACCGTTTCGGTTCAGGAAATGATTTGGGGGTAAACTGGACGCACTACAGCAGATCAACCACAGGGACTGTATTAAGCGGAACAGCTGCCTTGCCAGTTAATACCATGTTGCAATTAAAGCCAAAATTAGATGCAGTCAATGCCGAGTTTGGGCAGCAGCTTAATTTTGGCAAAGTGAATAACGTTCGTTTTCATGCCGGTGCGCAATATGCGCGCATTGCCACAGATTTTTATGGGAATATTGCGGGCTTTCCCATCCCTGCCGATGGCTTGCATACCAAATTTATAGGGGTCGGGCCACGCTTGGGTGGTGATTTTGTCTTTACTTTGGGCCATGGGTTGGGTGTGTATGCAAATGGCGCGGGTGCTGTTTTAACAGGCCGCCGCAGTTTTAATACCGTAACGAATGGCGTCATTGATACTCCCGGGGTAACAAATGGGTCTAAAATCACCATGGTCCCGGAATTGGAAGCCAAACTTGGCATAACTTATTCCTATGCTATGGCACAAAGCGATCTCACCCTGGATATTGGCTACATGTGGCAAAATTATTTTAACAGCCAGATATTTTTAACCATTAATGACATCGGCGGGGAAAGCGGTTTTGCATTACAAGGTCCATATATCGGCTTAAAATATTTAGGTTATGTATAAATTTATACCCAGAGTATAATTTTTTATTGAATTTCTTGAATTTCTTGAATTTCAGCTCATGTTGTATAACAATTTTAAACGTTGATTATTTGAATTATTGCTGTATTATCAATGAGACATGATGTTTAGTTTGTTAATCGCAAGCTATTGATTGTAATGTAGTGTCTTTGTCTAAATAGGAAACAATTGACTTGGAAAAAATAAGTTAATTTGTTGGAATATGGTTGACAATGGGAAATTGTCGCTGGATAATCGTCCCATGTACGTTTTCGGATTAGAGCGATGATGGCGTACTGTAGTCAATACAAAGTTGTGGCTTGACGAAAAAAACGGAAATTAATAATAAAAAAGTGGAGAAAAGTATGTTAAATCTGAAAAAAACAGCCGTAGCTGTTCTCGCTTTTGGTAGCAGTGCTGTATTTGCTGGTACCATGGGTCCTGTTTGCACCCCTGGTAATGTTACTGTTCCTTGTGAAAATACCGGCTGGGCAGTTGGCATCCAAGCACTGTACTTGAAACCTTCTTACAGCAATGACTTGGCTTGGTTAGGTGACGTTACTTCAGCTACAGGTACAACTGCAACATTGGTTGAAAACGATCCAGATTGGAGCTGGGGCTTCAAGCTTGAAGCTGCTTACCTGTTCGGCACAGGAAATGATCTGAACCTGAACTGGTACCACTTGGGTGGCAAGAGCACAACCACAACGTTTACCACAGATTCTGCATTGGTATTCGGTTCTGTTGACACCAACAGCGTTACCATTAAGCCAAGATGGGATGCTGTTAACTTAGAATTCGGTCAACACGTTGATTTCGGTGAGTTCAAAAACATCCGCTTCCATGGTGGTGTACAATATGCTCGCATCAATACACCAGTCACCAGCGTTACAACTTCAACAGCAGGTGGCGTTGTTACAGCTGTTGGTAACGAAGGCTACACAGCTCGTTACACCGGTTTCGGTCCTCGTGTAGGCGCTGACATGTCTTATGACTTGGGCAACGGCCTGGCCATGTACGGTAATGCCGCTACAGCAGTTCTGGCTGGAACCAGCAAGTTCAGCTCCGCTTCTGCTAGCACAGTAGTAGGATTGCCTACAACAACCTTCTCTGCTTCTGGCAGCAGAACAGCGATTGTTCCTGAAGTAGAAGCTAAGTTAGGCTTGATGTACACCTACGCTATGGCTCAAGGCGATCTGAGTCTGGACGTTGGTTACATGTGGGTTAACTACTTCAACGCTCTGCAAGCAGACAGCGTATTCGAAGCTGGCGATTCTGACTTCGGAGTTCAAGGACCTTACATCGGTCTGAAGTGGGTCGGCACTGTTGTCTAATCCGCTACAACCTGATTTACAAAACCCATCCCTTCGGTGATGGGTTTTTTTTTATCAAAATGGAGTAATCATGTTGAGAAAACTAACCTTAGCTCTCTTAGGTTTGACTGCCAGCAGTTTGGTCTCTGCAGGTACAGCCGGTTCAGTTGTGGGTTGTACAGCAGATAACGTAACCGTTCCTTGTCCCCTTGCAGGCTGGGATATAGGTATACAGGCGCTTTACTTAAAACCCATTCTCACTGGTGAAAGAGTTTATTTCCCCTTGGGAACTTCTTTTCGTGAAGCTGAGAACGATTGGGGTTGGGGATTTGCCTTAGAAGGTTCTTATCATTTTAATACCGGAAATAATCTCAATATCAGTTGGCTGCATTACGATGTAAGTACGGATGCAGGAGCTTTTACTGGGGGAACTCCTTTTGGAGTAGCCAATTATAACTTAAATATTCTAAACCGCTTTGATCAAGTCAATTTGGTCATGGGGCAACATGTCGATTTTGGACTTGTAAAAAATGCCCAATTTTACGGTGGCTTGCAGTATGCCAGCATCCGCAACGATCATAACCATGCTTACACTCTTCCAGCTGCTGCCATACCAGCAGGCGTTACCGCTATTAGCGAATTCAACCGTAGCGATTTTAACGGGGTGGGGCCGGTTATTGGTATTAATTATGCTTATGATGTAGCCTCCGGCTTTAGCCTTACAGCAAATACCGAAAGCTCAATTTTATATGGCACAACCCGGGTGGACAGGGGGCTTGTGTTTTCCCCTGGTAGTGTGGTGCCGGCGTCACGCTATGGCAGCCGCAAAACCGTGGTGCCGAGTGTTGAAGCAAAATTAGGCTTAAATTATGCCCACACTTTAGCCCAAGGTATGTTTAATTTATCGGGCGGTTATCAGATTGTTAATTACTTCAATGCCTTAACCATGACCTCGCTGGGAGGTGATACCCTGAACAGCGATTTCGGTCTTTATGGTCCATATTTAGGGATAAATTGGCTCGGCAATATTTAATTTTTTAGCTGTAAGTTAATTGATATTTAAAATTAACTTACAGCTTTAAGCTCTTTAATAGTTCTCCTTCCCATAAATATCACTTTGTCAAATTTATTGCTAGTCAGTTTTTTATACGCACGTTATAATCGCCGCGAAGTAAAAAAAATAAACAGGAGTACCCGCACGTGAAACACAAAGCTTTTATTGTGCTCATGGCTATTTGCTCTTTTCAGGCTAGCGGCGCCAACGAGAATGAGCAACTACAGCGTGAAGTGCAACGCTTACAGCAGCAAACGCAAGTTCTACAATCGCAGTTGCATCGATTAGAAAATCAATTGGCTGCCAAGAAAAGTGATTCAGCAAAGAATGCTAAGGCAAAAGCTGCACCAAGCCAAAAGAATCCACCAGCAAGCACATCCACGACATCGGAAGAAACAAAGGCATTCCATGCTGCGCAAGTGACAGTACATGCTCTTGATGAACATCCGGAATCGCTCGGTTTTTATCCGGCGGCTTTAATTGCCAATGAACAAGTTATCACTTACATTGCGGGAACCCCTGTAGTGGCTTCTCCCTATTTAGGTAGCCGCCCTGCATTTGACGGTTCCGATTACATCGTCAACATTTCAAGTATTAACCGTGATATTCGTTTAATGCAGCAAAGGCGACGTTTGTTCAGAGCTTACCGTTCTGTTGGTTATCCTGTGCCGAATGTGCCAATTATCGCATTAAGCGGTAAAGTCGAACCTATAGGCGTCATAGGAAAAACTTATTTTGATGAAACGACTACGGATATTTCTTTAGGATCCGGTGAGTTGGACATTGCCGCAGCACTTAATGAAAAAGTGGAAGCCTACTTAGGGTTGGCTTATGATGATTCTCCGCCTATAAACAGTGGGCAGCGTGTTGAAAATTCTGCATTGTTTTTAAACATGGGGTTTATCAACATCGGTAATCTGGATGAATCTCCATTTTACTTCACCGCAGGCCAATTATTCGTGCCATTCGGACGTTATTCTTCTGCAATGATCAGTTCCCCGTTGCCTTTACAAATGTCGCGCACCATGTCAAGGCCATTTATCCTTGGCTATAAATCCCAACAAGATACAGGGCCTTTTGCAGCTGTATATGCGTTTAAAAGCGATACTACCTTGGGGAATTCTGGTGTAGGGGGAGTCAATTTAGGGTATGTGTTTGGCCATAACGAGACGCATGGAGAAATAGGGGCAAGCTTCATCAGCTCCATCACTAATGCTACAGGCATGCAATATACAGGCTCTGTACCCGGCACCACATCAGGTACTTCAACCGGTGGTACGTTTGGTGGTTTTGCATCTTATACCAATGGTAATGAGGCAGTACGCAGCGTGCCTGCGCTCGGCGTGCACGGGAATATTAATTTTGATCGCTTTAACCTGGCAGCAGAATGGGTAGGCACAACGGAATCATTCCGTGCACAAGATTTAAGCTTTAATGGCAAAGGCGCTCGTCCGCAAGCCGCACAATTTGAGGCGGGAATGACATTTATGGCTTTTGAGAAACCTGCTTCTGTGGCTTTGGGGTATCAACTTTCCCGCGATGCATTAGCCTTAAATTTACCAGCACAACGCATTAGCGGCGTGTTTAATATTTCTTTATGGAAGGATACGGTAGAAAGCCTTGAATTCCGTCATGATATTGACTATAAAAACAGCCAATATGCAAATGGTGCTGCACCCACAGGCCTTAGCAATGTCAATACTGTAGGCACTGGTAAATCCGCCAATACCTTGTTGGCCCAGATTGGTGTGTATTTCTGATTCATTTTCCTGCTGACACATTGTTATAAGCCATGCAAGTTTTCCATGCATGGCTTTTATGCATGGGTAACCGAACTGCATAAATGTGCTATCTTTTAGAAGTGGATAAAATATTAACAGGATGTTATGTACCGCAGCGCTTCAAATAAAACAATCTTCCTGGCAATGGCTTTGCTATGGATCTCACTCACTTCTGCTGCCCAAGCTTCCCGCATTATTGAATTATCCATCCAAGGCGGGATTGGTCCAGCTACCGCAGATTATTTATTAAGAGGCATCGAAAAAGGGCAAAATGCCGAGCTCATCCTCATACAAATTGATACTCCTGGCGGGCTAGATAAGTCCATGCGCCAAATCGTCCAGGCGATTTTAATGTCTGATACGCCGGTGGTAATTTACGTCGCACCTAATGGCGCACGGGCAGCAAGTGCAGGTACTTTTTTATTATATGCAAGCACCATAGCGGTAATGGCACCCGGGACGCACTTAGGCGCTGCAAGCCCTGTCAGTTTGACAGGAGATGCGCCGGAAAATGATGAACGCGGCAAGCCGCAGGGAAATATGGCCAAGAAAACTACGAATGATGCGATTGCATACATTCGTTCCCTCGCACAATTACGCGGGCGTGATGTCAGTTTTGCAGAAAAAGCGGTGATGAATGCTGCCACTTTAACCGCACCAGAGGCGTTAAAATCGGGAGTCATCAATCTAATTGCTAAAAATAAAGAAGATTTATTCCGGCAGCTTGATGGCATGACGGTGGTGCAAAATGATCGGGAAATTAAATTAAATGTAAAAAATTATACCATCGCCACTATCCAGCCTGATTGGCGCATGCGTTTGCTCCTCATTATTACTGATCCAACCCTGGCTTATTTATTATTGCTCTTGGGTATTTACGGTATTTTTTTCGAATTGATGAATCCAGGATTTGTAGCACCAGGCGTAATTGGCGCTTTGGCCATGGTGCTCGCTTTATATGCCTTGCAATTGTTACCAATCAATTATGCAGGGTTGGTACTGATTTTATTGGGAATAATGTTCATTATTGGCGAAGCATTTTCTCCAAGTTTTGGTGCCTTGGGTTTGGGTGGCACGGCGGCATTTGTGCTCGGTTCCATTTTTTTAATCGATACGGAGCAAAACCATTATCAAATAGCGTGGTCGGCCATCATAGCCATGGCGGCGGTCAATATCATTTTTTTCCTGGTGGTTACCGGTATGGCGGTCAGATCGCGGAGAAAGCCTGTGCAACATGGTGTAGTCGCTTTAGTCGGGGCTACAGGGAAAACGATAAGTACTGTCGCACCGGAAGGACAAGCGCTAATTGGCGGGGAGATTTGGCACGTATCTGCAAAACAGCCAATTGCTGCACATAAAACAATTAAGGTAGTGGCCGCGCTTGGTTTAAAGTTGCAAGTAGAAGAAATACAAGGAGAGTCATGATGACAACTTTTATAGGTTTTTTTGTATTTATCTTATTTTTATTGTGGGTATCGATGGTTCGTGTCTTGCGTGAATATGAGCGTGGGGTGGTATTTATGCTTGGGCGATTTTGGCGGGTGAAAGGCCCTGGTTTGGTCATTTTAATTCCAGCTTTACAACAAATGGTGCGGGTTGACCTGCGCACGGTGGTGATGGATGTGCCCAGTCAGGATGTTATTTCACGCGATAACGTATCCGTACGCGTTAATGCCGTGGTGTATTTCCGGGTTGTGGAGCCTGAAAAGGCAATCATTCAAGTGGAAAATTATTTTGAGGCGACCAGTCAATTGGCGCAAACGACGTTGCGTTCGGTATTGGGTCAACACGAATTGGATGAAATGTTGGCAGAGCGTGAGCGTTTAAACAGCGATGTGCAAAAAATATTGGATGCACAAACGGATAGTTGGGGTATAAAAGTATCAAATGTTGAAATCAAACACGTCGATTTGGATGAAAGTATGATCCGGGCAATTGCAAAACAAGCTGAGGCAGAACGCGACCGCAGGGCAAAGGTAATTCATGCTGAGGGAGAATTGCAAGCTTCGGAAAAGCTGTTACAAGCCGCAGAAGTTTTGGCCAGAGCACCGCAAGCGATGCAGCTTCGTTATTTGCAAACGTTAACCGGGATTGCTACGGGCGGCCATGCCTCTACCATTGTATTTCCCGTCCCAATGGAATTAGGGGAATTATTGCATAAATTCACGACGAAGTAGCCACTTTCATTCAGGTATTGAATGTGATAAAAGGTTGTTTCAGTTCGTTCCCTGAGGTAGATATGTCTATTAAATCCGATCATTGGATAGAAATGATGGCGTTGGAACATGGGATGATTTCACCATTTCAACGCGGGCAGGTACGCAACAGCGACAAGGGCCCGATTATTTCTTATGGTGTTTCCAGTTATGGCTATGATGTCCGCTGTGCCAATGAATTCAAGATTTTTACCAATATTAATTCGGCAATCGTTGATCCAAAGTCATTTGATGCCAACAGCTTCGTTAATGTAGAATCTGACGTTTGCATTATTCCACCTAATTCCTTTGCCTTGGCGAGAACCGTGGAATATTTTCGCATTCCGCGCAATATTTTAACCATTTGTCTTGGCAAGTCCACCTATGCACGCTGCGGCATCATCGTCAATGTCACGCCTCTGGAGCCGGAATGGGAAGGCCATGTAACTTTAGAATTTTCCAACACAACACCCCTGCCGGCAAAAATTTATGCAAATGAGGGAGTGGCGCAGATGATTTTTTTAGAAGCCAATGAAGTTTGTGAAGTATCTTATAAAGATCGCAGTGGTAAATATCAGGGACAAAAAGGGGTTACATTGCCACGCACTTAATATAATCACTCTTTGCTGATTGGGCGATGATGCCGGGAAGCATCCACCCGTTCGCGCAAGGCTTTTCCAGGTTTAAAATGCGGGCTGTATTTGGCTTCCGTGACCACTTTTTCGCCGGTTTTAGGATTATGAGCATTGCGAGGCGGGCGATAATGTAAAGAAAAGCTGCCAAAGCCACGAATTTCAATACGCTTGCCTTCAATAAGCGCATCGCTCATTAATTCTAAAATTTGGTTAACACTCTGTGTGACTTGCTTTTCTGGCAGATGTGTCATTTTTGCAGCAAGGTTTGCAATGAGTTCTGATTTAATCATATCCCACCTCAGTTGGCCGCTGATTCCAAACACCTTCGTCTCAACTTGAAGCTTGAGCATTTACATGGCTCAACGCATCAAGAACACATCTGAGTCTTGGTCGTGTTTTTAATATATGCTATTAGTATAGACTGCCAAGGGAATTATTCAATGTTATCAATGCGATGATTGGCAGGATTTAGCTGCAGCAAGTTCTTCCGCTGCTGGATATAGGCAGTCACCAAGCCCCAGCTCATGGTTACCGTCGTGGTTTTAGTCATGACAAAAGCATCCGTCAGCAGTTTTTTGCCAATGGTAATCACGGTAGGGCAAGCTGTTCTTGCCAAACGCTGATTCAACATTACCCATGTTTCGCCAATGAAAGCTACGGCATTGATAAAAATAAGCGTGGCATCCGCAAAATCTTCATGTAAAAAATTATTATTTATGAAAAAAATTTTTTCTGCTTGCCGTGCATATTCGGGAAGGGATTGTAAACGTTTGCATTGTTTTACCGCCGTTTTATGCAAGAGAGTAAATAATTCAATCCCTATACTTTTTTGCACATCAAATACCATCGCACAGGCTAACACAGCTTTACCAGTACCGCTGCCAAGATCATAAAATACAGTGTCTTTTTTAGGATTTGCCAGCGAAAGCAAGGCAATGAATGATACAAAATCAATTTCGCCATAAAGATATTCAATAGCATCTTGGTGCTGTCGTGCCGTCTGCGATAAGGTAAAGCCATTTACCCCGCAATAAATTTGCTTAAAGCATGCTTCGTGTTTTTTTAATTGCAAAATTTTATACCAGCGTTTTACCTTATTCTTTTTACGAAGGGAAAAAACATAGAAGGCGAGAATGCTCGCCAGAGAAATTACCACGAATATTAGCAGCATGAAACAGGATGCCTTAAGTTAACTTTTCTGATAAGCCTGTTCCCCTAAAATTTTTGTTCTTTCCTGGTATGATAATTTAGACCAGGCATTAATCAACATTCTGCCGGCATTGCGTTCATTCATGGCATTTTGGTGAATTTCCCAAGGATATTCATCGTTTATATACAAACTAATAAAAAATGAAGACACGATGGTAGTTAAAAAGGCCAGGAAGATCGTGCGCCACTGAAACCTGTGCAGTAATCTGCCGCTCTTGATAATTGCATTTTGCGCGGCTCTATCCACTTGCTCGCAACTCTCATTGGCGATTCGATAAAAGTGTTGTACATCATAATGAGCCAATTGGGTGTCAATGCGCTCGAGCGCATTGTCCGTATGTGCATTGATTTGTTCAGCCATTTGTTTGCTATGTTGTATAAAAGCCATGTGCGCAGCAGCAATTTTTTGCAAAAAGTCTTCTTCAATTTTTTGCATGGAATGCATGCGTTCTTCACCTAGGGTTAAGGTTTGCTCCATTAAAAGACGCAGGCGGGCGAGGCCCGCTTGCGAAAGTGTTTCTTGAAAAGCATTCAGTTCGGTTTGCAGGGTATGCACTTGTTGTTGGAATTGCTGCTGCTGATTGGCTGCGCGTGTTTCCATATCTTGACGCCACTCCAGCATTTTCGCTTCAGCAAGTTCAAAATAAGCAATAAATTCTCCGGTCCGTCTTAATAATTCCCTGAGCTTGATAAGATCTTGCTCTCCAATATGCTCCATTTTGATCTCCTTATGCTCTGCTGCGAAAGAAGTTACAGATGCACCAAAGACTGAAAATCCAGGTGAATGCGTATGGTGCGCTTGGCAAAAAAACGTGCGCGTCAGCTACTCTTATTATACTGCTTTTCCTGGATACGTGGCGAGGAATCAACGCGGCGTGCAGGAAGGGTGTTTTACTCCTAAAACGCATTCTCTGCTGAATATTGCAGCTTATGCTAATCTTTTTAATAAATTTTGTTGTGAATTTTCCATGCACATCCTGCTCGTCATCAAACAAGTTATCATTACAAGTTGTATGATTTTAGGCTTGAGCTTGCTTTTTTTGTACTTGTGGCAACGCCATTTAATTTATCTGCCGGCACGCACCAAGCCACATCCGCAAGATTTTCGCGCGCAAGACATGCATGTCGTGACTTTAAAAACAGAAGACGGTTTGTTTTTGCAATCTTGGTATAAACCTGCGCCACGAAATAACCCGACGATTTTATATTTTCATGGCAATGCAGGACATATTGGTTATCGCATGCCCCTGGTTCGCCAATTTATTAGCGCAGGTTTTGGGGTGTTATTACTGGAATACCGAGGTTATGGCGGCAATGCCGGAACTCTATCAGAAAACAATTTATATAAAGATGGCCGGGCGGGAGTAAAATTTTTACTGCAAGAAAAAATACCTTTAAGCCGAATTGTATTCTATGGAGAGTCATTGGGCAGCGGTGTAGCTGTGCAAATGGCTGTTGAATATCACGTTTGTGCTTTGCTGTTGCAATCACCATTTACTTCACTGTCCGATGTGGCACGGCATCATTATCCATGGTTTCCTATCAAATTATGGGATCGCTTTGAATCACTGCAAAAGATTAAAAACTTGCATATGCCGTTATTAATTTTACATGGCAAACAGGATCAAATTGTGCCATTCATGCAGGCAAAATCTTTGTTTAAGGCTGCCAACCAACCCAAACATCTGGCCGCTTTCATGCACCGTGGCCATAATGATTTATGGGGTGCTAACACGTTTGCTGCAACCATTATTGATTTTATACGCACACATTGTTGCTAAGGTATTCACATGCATGGAAATTTCATCACTGCAATGTAAAGAAGATATTAATATTTCCTTAATATTTATTGATTAAAATGAAATTATCCGTTTAAACCTTGAGAAGAATGCCATGGCTACACCGCAACACATCGCAGGACAAGGATTTTTCCAACCGGTCAAATCTTCCGAACAAACTGCTGTTCGTAAAGAGTATGTGAATGTAGGCGGGAATGGTGATTGTGGGTTGCGTGCGGTAATGGCATGTGTCTTGGATAATTTTTTAAGCAACAAACGCTTTAAAATGAATGCGTTTAATGAATTTCTTTCCCAACATTTTATTTATTTCCCGCAACATAAGCCTTCTCTTGCCGGCTTGGTTACCGGTTCTGAACGACTGCAGCAAGTGATAAAACAAGTGGGCATGCCAGAATTGCTCCCTGCTATGGCTTACACGCTGCGGCAAATGATGGTAAAAGAAATCATGGCAAACCCGGAAAAATACCGCGGTGCATTCGTGCGCATCCCTGATGGGGCGTATGTGGATGCAGATACCTCTCCTGTGAAAATGCGCCAGCCTTCCACCTATGTAGATGAGACAGGAATTGCCGCGATTGCTCAAGTTTTGGATATTCCCGTCAAGGTTAATGTCGTTGCCGATGGAAAGGAATTGCCCATGAAGTTACGTTATAACGAAACTTCGGTAAATCCTGAAGCCATTATACAATTGGATAGTCAACACAAACATTACATGCCAATGGTGATGGAAAAACAGCGTTTTGCTTCCGTCTTGCATTCTGCACGTGTCATAAAGCCGGTAGAACAGGAAGCTGAAGATTTACCCATGCCGGAAATTATGGCAAGAATTGAGGCAGAGGATAAACGCTTGCTGGAAGAATACGATTCTATGGTTCACCGTTTGCAAGCTATGGTGGCCGCGAAAGAATTGACCAAGCAGGATTTACTGCAAATTTATGTGAAAAGCATGCCTAGCAGTGATTATTTACGTGGCCGTATCCAGCATGTGGGTACTGAACACGGCCATGCACACTTTTTTGACGCTATTACGCAGGCGCAAGCAACTAATGCCGCAAAACCCATTGTTTTGCCTGAAAGTAATGAGCAGCAAATTGTCAACGAACTCATCCATGCCCTTGCCAGGGCTTACACGATAAACCATATTTCCAAGAATGTATTTTCTGCTCAACTTGAAAATACACAGCCAAGCGCTCGTATTTAATTGCAAGGCTTCCTAGAGGAAGCCTTGGCTTTTCATCCATTCATCATGAGCAAATTTAGACATGTAGTTGCGGATGGAATCTGGCAAGATAACCAAGCATTTCTGCCCAGCTTCCAAGGTTTGGGCAGCTTGCAGTGCTGCCCACATGGCAGCGCCGCTGGAGCCGCCTACTAATAATCCTTCTTCCTGAATCAAACGTCGGGCCATATGGAAAGAATCGCTATCGTTTGTTTTAATGTACTGATTCACTAACGTGTTATCCAAAACTTCAGGGAAGAAATCATAGCCAATTCCCTCAACTTCATAAGCTTTAACTTCATCGCCGCCACCCAGGATGGAACCTATCGGATCGGCACCCACAATTTGTATGGAATGTTTATGTTCTTTTAAACGCCGGGCGAGTCCCGTGATTGTGCCGCCTGTACCGACGCCTGCCACGACCATGTGCAAGTCATAGCCGAAATCATCAATGATTTCTTGCGCAGTCCCGTAATAATGTGCATTCGGATTATCCGGATTGGCATATTGATCCAAAATGTGTGAATTCGGGATTTCCTGATGCAATTGTTGGGCAAGGGAAATATGGCTGTCTGCATCGTTCCATGCTGCTTCGGTGCGTGTACGGTAAATGGTGGCACCCAGGCGCTCCAAAATGGATTGTTTTTCCTGGCTCATTTTATTAGGCATGGTAATTATGACTTTATAGCCTAAAACCGCGCCTGCCAAGGCAATACCAATCCCGGTATTTCCCGAGGTAGGCTCAATCAACGTATCGCCAGGTCTAATGCGACCGCTTTCTTGAGCATGCTTGACCATGGCATAGCCGATTCGGTCTTTTACCGAACCACCTGGATTTAAAAACTCGCATTTTGCGTATAACTCGCAATTTAGTTCTTTGCCAACACGGTTGATTTTTACTACAGGAGTACGGCCAATGGCGCCCAAGATATTAGGATAAATCATAGCTGTCCTTAATGTCGTATCTAATCGTTAGAGAAATGATTCCATATCCAATTTAAATCCGAGCTTTTTTCTAAGCAATAGCTTCTCCAAAATAAAAGAAAATTTGGGGCTTGGATAAATTATGGGTAAACTATTTTTTTCCCGATTGAGTGTGTGCAATGAATGAGTTAAAAGCCAAGGCGGCCAAAGCGGCATTAGCTTATGTTGATGACAATATGATAGTGGGCGTTGGAACCGGCTCTACAGTGAATTATTTCATTGAAGAGTTGGGTAAGATAAAACATAGGATTGATGCTTGTGTTGCCAGCTCAAAAGATACGGAAACACGGTTGCGCGCTTTAAATATTCCCGTCATTGATTTAAATGTGGCGGATGAAGTGGCAGTGTATATTGATGGGGCTGATGAAGTTACTGTCAGAAAGGAAATGATAAAAGGCGGTGGTGGCGCTTTAACACGGGAAAAAATCATTGCCACCGTAGCCAAGCAATTTATTTGTATTGTGGATGAAGGCAAGCTGGTGCGGCATTTGGGGTTTTTTCCTTTAGCAGTGGAAGTAATCCCCATGGCCCGCAGTTTCGTGGCACGGGAAATTGTAAAGCTGGGCGGCGACCCGCAATATCGCGAAGGATTTGTAACCGATAACGGGAATATTATTCTTGATGTTTTTAATTTGACCATGGAGCAGCCCCAAGCCTTGGAAACGGCGCTTAAAATTATCCCAGGCGTGGTAGAGACTGGCTTATTTGCCAAGCGGTTGGCAGATAAGGTGCTCATAGGCAAACAAGAGACGGTTGAGACTTTGTAGCTATTAAGACTGCATATAAAAGGATTTTAATATGAGTGAAAGTTGCGATGTGCTCGTTGTGGGAGCAGGGCCTGTCGGTTTATTTTGTGCTCATGAACTCATAAGAAATGGATTAAGCTGCCGCATTATTGATAAAAAGTTGACTCTGAGTGAACGATCCAAGGCATTGGGGATACATATCCGCACTCTGGACATTTTTGCGGATTGTGGTGTGATTGGAGATATTCTTGGCGCGGGGCATAAAGTTCAGCGGGTGATATTTAAATCTCAAGGAAAAGAATTGGGCGAAACTTCATTTGCCGACCTTGATGCGAATTACCCTTATTTAATTGATTTGCCGCAAAGCAAAACTGAGCGCATTCTACATGATCACCTCTTGCATAAAGGCACCAGCGTGGAATGGCAGACGGAATTGCTTGACATTAAGCAACTGGACAATAAAGTCCGGGCCATTCTTAAAAAAAGCGATCATACGATTGAAAACTTGGAATGTTGCTGGATTATAGCTTGTGATGGAGCGCATAGCACCACAAGAAAACTAATGGGGGTTCCATTCCTTGGTTCTGCTTATAAGCAAAACTGGTGGTTGGCTGACGTGCAAATCGATTGGGCGCTTCGCGAAGATTACATGTTGGTATACGTTAGCGAGCATGGACCATTGGCGTGTTTTCCTATGGGTGATAAGCGTTACCGTATTGTGGCGACAGCTCCTAAATATAATTACAGCGAGCCGAATTTGGATGACATCACGGCTATGTTTACCCAACGCTGTTCTGATCCTGCCCGTTTGTCCCACCCTGTTTGGATTAACAAGTTTCTCATTCATCACCGTCAAATTAAGAATTATCGGGCTGAGCGCATATTTTTTGCAGGCGATGCCGCGCATGTGCACAGCCCCATTGGAGGGCAGGGGCTTAATACGGGCATACAGGATATATATAACCTCATTTGGAAGTTGGCATTAGTGCAGAAAGGACATGCCAGAGAAGCGTTATTAGAAAGTTATCATTTGGAACGTTTCCCTGTTGGTAAAGACGTGTTGAAGGAAACTCATCTTATGACCAAGATGATTTTGTTAGAAAATACCGTGGCCATAAAATTAAGAAATACAATGGCATCATGGCTGTTATCTTTAGAGTTTGTGAAAAACAAATTGGCAAGACAACTGGCTGAACTGGAAATTTCCTATAAAAAAAGTCCTATCGTAAAGGCTTTAGGCAAGCGTAAAAAATATTTTAAAGCTGGTGCTATCTCTGCCAATTATCACTTTTATGCCAAAGAGCGCGCGAAAACTCATGCGCTGTATGAAATCCTGCAGGGGACAATGCATCATTTATTTTTATTTTCTGGAATGGGTTATGTTGATATTGGTCTGTTGGCGGAAGTGGCAAATACGGTTAAAGAGCAATATCCGCAAATTATTGTTCCGCATTTAGTGTTAGGTGAGAAGCAACCAGAGCCTAGTTGCTGTGCATATATATGGAGAGACGAGCAATCGATCAATCAATTCATTACGGAGCCCACAGCCGTCTTATTTCGGCCGGACAAATACATTGCTTTGACGCAAACTCCCATAGATTTGGAAGCTTTATTACATTATCTATCCAAATGGTTCGTCGCTGCGACGAATAAATAGGTAATTATGGGTAACTTACGTGTATAATGCGTCATTTAGTCGGGATTTATGATGAATCATCTGCCTAATTGCCTCATGTGCAACTCAACGTATGTTTATGAAAATAATGGCTTTTTTATTTGCCCAGAATGTGGGCATGAATGGGCTGTCACAGAAGAAATGCCTTCTGCTTCCGAAAAAGCGGTAACCGATGCTTTTGGCAACGTATTACAGGATGGCGATACGGTGATTGTCAGTAAGGATTTAAAAGTAAAAGGGTCTTCTGCCGTGGTTAAAGTAGGTACAAAAGTAAAAAATATAAGATTGGTTGAAGGGGATCATAATATCGATTGTAAAATTGAAGGCATTGGGCCGATGAAATTGAAATCCCAGTATGTAAAAAAAGCATAATCACTAAGAGCGGTTCCTTGGTATTGTATTTTCATTATCCTGGTCTATATTAATTTTGTAGTTAAAAAAACAATAACCATTATAAGGAGATGACAATGGCTAATACACCTAATAACAATAAAGGAACCAAGGAAGCTTCACAACAAAACCGTCCAAACCAAGGCCAACAAAAACAACAACCAGGTAAAACCCAAGATTGGAATTCTACCCATAAAAATGGCAGCAACCCAACCAAGCGCTAATTTTTGTTAGGAAGAATGACTAAGATGGTGCGATGGGAGCGGTTGCAGCTGCTTCTTCCGCATGATCTTGGCAGCAGCTAGAGATACAGCTTATAGAATAAATAGGACTTTTAAGTCCTATTTATCATTGCCCAAGGTTGGCCTGCAACATTCCATAAAAAACTGCCAGCCATATAAGTATTAATTACAAATCTGCGCCTGCATAGTGCTATGTGCAAAATCAAAAGATGCGAGATTGCGTGAAACAGTCCGCGAAACCATCGGTGTAGTCATGTATTTCTGTGTCGTTCAAACATGCCCATCATCACGGTTTTGGCTAAGACAAATAGAGAATCGAACATTTTTGGGTTATAAGTCAAATGTAATCTTCGAGCCGTGCAAGGCTTTTTTCAAATTTTTCTTCATTAAAATTAAGTTTTTCTTAAGCTTCTGTGTTTTATACTCCTCTTCTATCGGATAGGAGGAGCAGTGATGCAAGTATTAGTAGTTGAAGATAGCCCATTTAATGCGTTTTGTTTGTCTCGCTTGTTTCAGTTAGCTTGTTCTAATATCCGTGTTTCTGTAGCACTTGATAGTGAAGATGCATTAAGGCAATTGCGGGAAAATGAGCCTGCCTTAATCATTTTGGATGGAAATCTGAATGCTGCCAACGGGCAATATTGTAACGGTCCTGCTTTGGCGGATGTAATTTGGAGAAATTATCCAAATCTTCCTATTATTGCCTGGACGGATTGTGAAAAAATGCTGAAAGGATTTGCCGAAGTATTCAAACAGCATGACAAACCGTTTAATGAATACAGCAGTTGGGCTAAAGTTATTTCGCCAGCTCATATCCGGCAATCATTGGCTAATTTTGCCTTTGAATTCACTGCTGAGGATGAGCAAAATTCTGCACTTAATGAGCTTCATCCCAGTTCGGCCCCACGCCAATTGACACCACTAATGGAACCGATAACTCAACCGTGGTTTCCATTAAGCGCTGGATAACTGGTTTTACGCTTTCCACTGCTTCTTGTTTTACTTCAAAAATTAATTCGTCATGTACTTGCATGATCATGCGACAGCTTGCGGCTTGCGTTGAATCTTCCCATTTGGCTATAGCCAGCATGGCTTTTTTAATAATATCAGCAGCGGTACCTTGCATGGGCGCATTGATGGCTGTCCGCTCAGCCGCTTTCTGGCGCATCATATTGCGGGCATTTATTTCAGGCAAGTGCAGTCGCCTGCCAAATACCGTTTCTACATAACCTTGCTGATGCGCTTGTCGCCGCGTTCTTTCCATGTAATGCAAAACGCCAGGGTAGCGTAGAAAATAACGATCAATATACATTTGCGCGTCTTCCCGCTCTACACCGATTTGTTTAGCAAGACCAAAAGAAGACATGCCATAAATTAACCCGAAGTTGACTGCTTTGGCCCGACGGCGTTGTTCATGAGAAACCTTATCCAAATCGATGCCGAATATTTCGCTGGCTGTGGCGGTATGAATATCCCATCCTTGTGTGAAAGCATTTAACAAGTTTGCATCCTGGGATAAATGGGCCATGATGCGCAATTCAATTTGCGAATAATCGGCGGCGAGCAATACGTGGCCTGGGGGAGCGATGAATGCTTTACGGATCATGCGGCCTTCTTCCGTGCGGATGGGGATGTTTTGTAAATTGGGATCACTAGACGACAAGCGCCCAGTGGCCGCTACGGCTTGATTATAAGAAGTGTGGACACGCTGCGTTTTAGGATTAATGCGCTTGGGTAAAACATCAATGTAAGTACATACCAGCTTATTAAGGCTGCGGTACTCAAGAATAACGGCTGGCAAGCGGTAATCAAATGCAAGTTCCTGCAAAACGGCTTCTGCAGTGGAAGGCTGGCCTTTGGGCGTTTTAGCAATTACGGGCAATTGCAGTTCGGTAAATAAAATATCTTGCAGTTGCTTGGGTGAATTTAAATTAAAAGGTTTGCCGGCCAACTGCAGAGCTTCTTTTTCAAGCTCGGCCAGTTTTGTTTTTAGCCGCGAACATTGCTTCGCCAATGTTTCCGTATCAATAAGTACACCATGGCGCTCCATATCGGCAAGAACGGTCAGCAAGGGCAT
This sequence comes from Legionella septentrionalis, assembly GCF_003989745.1. Classification (GTDB taxonomy): domain Bacteria; phylum Pseudomonadota; class Gammaproteobacteria; order Legionellales; family Legionellaceae; genus Legionella_A; species Legionella_A septentrionalis. The sequence continues at coordinate 52,738 of NZ_RZGS01000001.1, read as the reverse complement.
TTCTATTTCATGAAATACGGATTGCAATTTTTCATCAATCATTGGGTAGAGCGTTTGATGCAACTTTAAAATAATGTGTGTCTTTTCCGCGGCATAGGGTGCAACGGTGACGACAGGCAATTGATCAACCCGCAATTGCTTGCTGCCAACCCCTGCGATATCAATAAAGGCGATGGGTTTATGTCCTAAATATTTTAACGCCAGCGATGCCAAATCATGGGTTGCTGCGGTACTGTTGATAACATAAGATTCAAGTAATGTATCAAAAGCAATGCCTCTTAGTGTGATGCCATAATGCTTCAGAATGGTGTAATCGTTTTTTAAATTGTATCCAATTTTCTTGATATTTGGGTTTTCAAGAACAGGCTTTAATATAGCCAGGGTTGCATCGCGCTCCAATTGGATGCTGCCATCCTGATGGCTTAAGGGCAGGTAGACAGAATGCTCTTCATTTTCCAGGGTAAATGCAATCCCGGCTAAATCAGCACGCATGGTATCCAAATCGGTAATTTCCGTATTTAAGCAAAATTCTGCAGAAGATTGTAATTTATTTATCCATGGAGTTAATTGTTCAATTTGGGTAATGACGTCAACCGTTGGTCGCACAAAATTTTCAGCCAATGCTTCTTCTGTTGCTTCTTCTTCACTCAGTAATTCCTTCAACCACGTTTTGAATTCGAATTCGCGCGTCAAGGCCAGCAATTGTTGCCGGTTTTGCATCCGCGGTTTTAAATCGGAAATAGTAACAGGAAGATCGATATCCGTTTTAATGGTGACCAATTGTTTGGATAAAGGCAATTGCGGTAAGCTGGCCCGTAAGTTTTCCCCAATTTTTTGTGTAATTTTCCCTGCGTTGGCAGTTAAGTTTTCCAGTGTTTGATATTCTTCCAGCCATTTCGCCGCCGTTTTCGGCCCGCATTTGGCAACGCCAGGAATGTTATCGATGGAGTCGCCAATCAAAGTTAAATAATCAATGATTTGGTCGGGCCTTACCCCAAATTTTGTTTTGACTCCAGCTGAATCCAGCATTTGGTTAGTCATGGTATTGATGAGGGTGACGTGTTCATTCACCAATTGCGTCATGTCTTTATCACTGGTTGAAATGAGGACGGGTAAGCCTTGGGCTACTGCTTGCTGTGCCAGGGTGCCTATGACGTCATCTGCTTCAACGCCTTCAATCATGAGCAGTGGCAAGCCCATAGCTTCTATTAAAGTCAATAACGGAGCAAACTGGCAGCTTAGCTCAGAAGGCATGGGCGGGCGATGAGCTTTGTATTCAGGATATAAATCCTCTCTGAATGTTTTACCTTTGGCATCAAATATAACAGCAATGTGTTGAGGTTGATGGTCTTTAATTAACCGCTTAATCATGTTGGCAACGCCATAAATGGCGCCGGTGGGTTGCCCTTTAGAAGTTACTAAGGGAGGCAAGGCATGAAAAGCCCGGAAAAAATAAGAAGAAGCGTCAATTAATACCAAAGGATCAGACATTATTGCTGGGTCTCCTGCTGCTTTAAACGCAGCGCAAGTTCATCAACTTTTTCGCTAAGCGTTTTTAAATTTTTGCGCATGATTGGAATACGGGTAGTAGCCAATTCTTGCTCAATTGCTTTATCTTTTGGCCTTGCAGGATTGCCTAAATAAATATTGCCTTGTTTGAGGTGTTTTTTTGGAGGTACGCCTGCGCGTGCGCCTAAAATCACACCATCATCAATACGTACGTGGTCGCTGACCCCTACATTTGCAGCAAAAATTACATGGTTTCCACTGGTCGTACTGCCAGCAATCCCAGTAAATGCACAAAGAATATTATGTTTTCCCAATTTCACAGAATGCGCAACTTGCACCAAATTGTCTATTTTCGTACCTTCGCCGATTACAGTGGCACCAAGAGTGGCGCGATCAATTACTGTATTAGCACCAATTTCAACATCATCTTCAATGACCACACATCCGACGTGCGGGACTTTTAAATGTTTCCCATCATCCACAGTATAGCCGAATCCATCCGAGCCTATGACGCTTGAGGCATGAATATTGACGCGCTGGCCAATCTGGCAATTATCATAAACGGTTACATGAGGATGAATGGTCGTATTTGCACCAATCGTGACGCCGTGACCTAGGTGAACATGACTTTTAATAACGCAGTTATCCCCCACCTTGCTCCCTGCTTCAACAATAACGTAAGGACCAATGGCAACATTCTTGCCTAATACCACATCAGAAGCGATAACTGCCGTGGGGTGCACTCCGCTTGCAGGTTTTTGTTCGGGATAGAAATGTTGTATTAAAGTGATGAATGCTTTGAAGGGTTCTGAGACTTGTATAATAGGCTTGTTAAGACCATTTACATGTTTGGCCACCAAAATGGCAGCGGCATCCGAGGCTTCTGCCTGTTTAATGTTATCATCGCCTTCGGCAAAGACTAACGAGTTTACGCTGATGTTATCAATTGGAGATAGAGTCGAAATTTTTAACCGTTCGTTACCGCCAACAACCACCCCTTGCACTAAAGCTGCTATCTCAACAAGTGAAGCATTCATGTATTACCTTCTGATTTTACAAAATTCGACAATTATAACTCGATGTGGATAAAGTTGCGAATTTCTATCAGCTGCGCCAGCTGGCAATAAATGGCGGTTATTAGCATGGTTGCAAAACAATTCGGTATAGTTTAGTGAAAGTCATATGGCATTATGTATGCCCGCATCTTTTTCTATGGGTGAAAAAATGAGTTGGGCTTGTGGCAATGGTTGACTTAAAGACAGATGCAAGCCTTTTACCCCCATTATTCGTTGGTTCGCCTTAAGATCAGCGTCGCGTTAGCGCCGCCAAATGCAAAATGATTGGATAATGCAATATCGACATCCTTTCGCCGTGCTTCATTGGGTACGTAATCTAAATCGCACAACGGATCGGGATCGTTTAAGTTAATAGTGGGAAGCAGGATGCCATGTTGTAAGCTTAAAGCAGTGGCAATAATCTCCATGGCCCCGGCAGCACCAATCGCATGGCCGGTCATTGCTTTTTGTGCTGTGACAGGGATCTCATAAGCACGCTCCCCAAACACATTTTTTATGGTTTGCGTTTCCGTGATATCATTTAATTGCGTGCCAGTACCGTGTGCATTGATGTATTGGATGTCGCCTATGGAAAGTCTTGCATCATCAAGGGCCATATTAATGGCACGAACTTGCCCGTCGCTGTGTGGGGCGGTGACGTGATATGCATCGCAACTGGCGCCAAAACCAATGACTTCGGCATAAATCTTGGCACCGCGTGCTTTTGCATGTTGTAAATCTTCCAGGATTAAAATTCCCGCACCATCCGCCATCACCATGCCATCGCGGTTTTTATCAAATGGTTTGCTGGCAGTAGCCGGGTTTTCATTTTGAGTGGACATTACCCGCAGCTTGCACCAGGCAGCCATAATGGTTTCCCAAACCAGTGATTCCGTGCCTCCACATACTGCCACAGCTAATCTGCCTTGCGAAATTTGCTGATAAGCCTGGCCAATGGCTTCCGCAGAAGACACGCAAGCATTGGAAACGGTCGAATTGGGGCCGCCTATGCCAAAGGCAATGGCAATATGATTTGCAACCGAATTGGGCATGCCACGGATGACGCTTAAAGCGGGTACTTTCTTCCAGTTGTCTTTAAAAAACAATTCATAGGCAGATTCCAATTCTGGAGTGCCGCCTAGGCTGGTACCGATATAAGTTCCAGCATGGCTTAATTCTTGCTTGGTTAATCCGGCTTGTTCAATGGCGTGGTGCGTGCAAAATAAGGCGTATTGGGCGGCACGGGGATAACGTTTCCTTTTGTCAAATTCTGGTAAGTGTGCCAGCGATAGGGAAGTGATTTCTCCGGCGATTTGGGTAGTATAAGGGCTGGGATCGTAAGCCTGGATGCGTTTGATTCCACATGTGCCACGAATTGCGGCTTGCCAAAACGTTTCTAAACCGCAGCCAATGGAAGAAGTAATTTCCATGCCTGTAATCACAACCCTTTTTTTCATGCGCTATCCCCAATTTGGTGCCGGCTATTCCGTAGTTTTGACTTCGCAGTCATTTAATAAGAGGCTGAATCGCAATACTAAAGGGCGGCTTTAAAATCTGTCAAGTAAATTCTAAGGGTCAGGAAATATTATATTTTTTTAAAAGATTGTTTAGCTGAGTGCTCCAATAATCGCAAATATTGGTAATGATAAAACCTAAATTTGTGTAAATATTCAGAGCGTGTTGATTTCGTGTTTCAACATTCAGGGTGATGGGGGTTTTTCGCATCGTGCGGATGTAGCGAATGCATTGCCTAAGAAGCTCGCTGCCATGTCCTTGCCGTTGTTCCTTAGGCAAAATAGCGATATCGGTTAATTGCGCACTGTTTGCGAGCCAGTGGATATGCGCCTTGCCTATCGGAATGCCAGCATGGCGGGCCAGAAAAATAGTATAGGTATCATCGTTTAGCAAATTGAGAAAACGTTCAACCATATTATTTTGCCCCATAGATTGCTCTGGGAAGCAAAGGCTGTCTATAGAGCATAAAAAGGGTATGTCAACTTCTGAAGCCTGAAAAACCTGCAGTTCTGATTCGTCTGTCTCAGGAAGTTCGGCAATATCCCAAACCATCTCAAACTCGCTTTTCAGATGAGCAAATTGGTTTTTGTTAAACCATGGCTTATGCGTGCTGTGGATGCTGGAAAAAATAACGGTATTCAATTGCAAAGTTGCTAAAATCGGGAGCATATGCAGCAGCATCGCCCGGGCAATACCTTGTTTTCTTACTGACGGAGCTACCATTAAAGCCAGTTCGCAAGCATTTTCATAAAAGCCAAAAGCACTTAAAAAACCTATTAATTGTTGATCTTGATAATAAAGAAGACTAGGCAGCGTCCGCTTGCGGGTTAATAAATGCGCATAGACAGGAATCACATGACCATCGTAATGTTTACACTGTTCAAGGAGGGCACCTAATGCCTGTAAATCCTGGGAAGACAGTTGGTGTGCTTGCTTTAACATAGTTTTAAAGTAAGTAAATGCATCATCAATTTCGAACAGCTGACTATGGATGGTCAGCCACATGGGTTGCGAAGCACAAACGATGCCCGTCCAAATCTTTCAAATTGATTACCCGATCTCCCCAGAATTCATTGGTGGGTGGAGCATCGACACCGACATTGTTGTTTTGTAAGAAATCATACAAGGCATCCACATCGTCATGGTAAAAATAAAGGGTAACTGGGGACACGAAATGACCTTGCAATGGTGGTTTGGCTGTATCGCCATCGACGCCGGCATTGCCACACATGATGACGATGTCTTTATATCTTAATTCAGCATGGAAAATCTTGCCGGCATCATCCTTGGCGGTGCTTAGAATTTCAAATCCAAAATTATGCTGATAAAAGTGCGCAGTCGCTCCTGCATCGGAAACGATAAGATAGGGGATGAGCCAAGACATCTTTTCAGGTTTTGCAGATTTTTGTGTCATTTAGTTGCTCGCTTGCCTTAAAGAAAAAATTCTAACAGCTTAACTTATAAAAAAGAACACCACAAAAAGTAAGCTTAAAACTAATAGCAATGTATTGACACGTTGACGTGTGAGCAATTTAAGCAATACATAAAGGATGAGGCCGGCGCCTATCCCGTCGGCGATGGAAAAAGTAAACGGGATCATCATGATCGTGACCATGCATGGGGCAATTTCGCTAATATCAGCCAATTTTAATTTTCCCAAATGCCGCATCATGCAGCACGCTACATACAAGAGTGCCGGGCCTACTGCAAAATTGGGGATGGCTTTTGCCAGGGGGAAAAAGAACAGCATTAACAAAAAGCCTGCAGCAATCACTAGAGCCGTTTTTCCTGTACGCCCACCCGCTTCTATGCCGGCGGCGGATTCAATGAAAGGGGACGTGCTGGCAGAGCCAAGCAATCCTGCCACGGCAGATGCAGCGGCGTCTGCAGTCAAGCTTTTGCTCATGCGCTCTGTATAATTGGGTTGATCTTTAAAAATGGAAGGGTGCAATAATCCTATCAAGGTTCCTGTCGCATCAAACACTGCTATCAGAAAGAAAGTAAAGATGGCTTTGATGGCATTTGTGCTGCCTAATCCCGAAAAATCCAATTTAAAAAGTGTGGGTTCCAAGGATGGCGGCAAGCTCATTAACCCATACCACGGGGTTATGCCGACCAACAAGCTGAAAACGCTAATAATGAGGATGCCGATTATAATGGCGCCGCGCACCCGATAATAATCCAGCGACAGGATCAATAAAAAGCCTGTTAAAAATAACAAAGTTTGTGGACGGCGTATATTGCCTAAGTGCATGAGGGTGTGCGGGCCGCCGACAACGATTTGGTTGGTTTGCAAAGCAATCAATGCAATCAGGAGGCTGATGCCGATTAAAATGGCAATTTGTAAATTATAGGGGATAGCTTCAATCAATAACTTGCGCAAAGGCGTCAAGCTTACTAGGAAGAACAAGGTGCCCGAGATGAAGACCATGGCTAAAGCGTGTTGCCAATCGATGCCTAAAGTTTGCACAACGCTATAAGAAAAATAAATATTGAGTGCCATACCTGGGGCCACGCCAATGGGCGTATTGGCAAACAAGCCGGTCAACATACAGGCAAAAGCGGTAACTAAACAAGTTGCTGTAAAAACAGCGCCTTGATCCATGCCGGCATCCTGCAAGATAGCAGGATTAACAAAGGCAATGTAAGCCATGGTAAGAAACGAGGTGATGCCGGCTACTATTTCGGTTTTTAAAGGGTGGGAAAGGGAGCGGGATTTTAATTCGGCCATGAATAGTTCCAAAGAAACCGCAAGTTAGGGCATTAAAAATGGAAATTCGCTACATTGAAGATAATTTCAATTGCAATGAGTATAATAATTATCACTTCCAAGCTATGGGCATGCCGATTTTCCAAATACCCATTAAACATATCAAAAATTTCGTTTAATGTATCCAAGCGGTGGTTAATGGCATTTACCCGCCTTTGCATGTGAAGATAACGTTCGAGCATGGTGTAGTATTCTTCCAGCGTGGGGTGTTGCCAGAAAAACTTTGGATGATACAAAAAATTACTGATTAAATTCATCTCACTTTTTGCCCCAAGGATTTCTCCAATCACTTGTCGAATTTGCTTGCGGGAAATACGCATTGCACCCTGCGTGGAAAGACTATGGATTAAAGGCGTATATTTCTCAATCAGTGCTTCCAGAATGGTTTCAAAATATTGTAATTTTACCGATTGCGAAAAACCGTAGGAAAGGCTTAGCTTTAAGTCATCGCTTTCCGTATCAATGCTGATGCAATCGACATCAAAATAATCATGCGGCTCAATGGCAGTTCGGTCACTGATTTGGTAACTGAATTCATCGTGCACCATTAAATTGATGGGTTTATCGGCAAAGAGGCGGATGGTGTCTAGATAAGCATGGATTTGATGGCGTTTGACCCCCCAGGAAACGACAGTACCATTCTTAAAAACAAAAACGGTAGTATTCGAATTATGATGGTTTAATTTTAATGTATCGCGAGAACGGGTAGACGCATAATCACCCAGTTTGGTCTTATAGTGATTATCCAAACGGGTGAGATCAATGCTGTTAGCAATACAATAACTTAGACATTCCATATTACAATACTTGTGGACAAGGGATTTTCAAACTGGCAACGGCCATAATCATGCAAATCATATCAATAAATGCAGCATGCATGCATAGTATACCCTAATCTGGCTAACACTACACGTTTTACGACTCTACCGTTTCGCGCCCCGGATACGTTTTTTTTCTATCAGTGGCGCCGCTTAACCATAACGGACACACTTCAAGGATTTCCGCAATCCGGTCGAGCTGTTCGGAGGAGGGTAAAACATGACCGAAGATCATGGCATTGGCCAAATGGCGGGTAACATTGAATACTTTGGCAACTGCTTTCGTTTTTTCGTTAAGATCTTCCGGAAATCCTAATAAAGATAATTCACGATTAAACCGTTGTGAAAACACCTTGCTGTTCATTTTTCACTCCTTGAAAGAAATAATAACTTATCCTTTTTCACAGCTATTCAGATCCTTCAGTAGAAACACTGCTGAAATTTCACGTATCTTGCGGAAATAATTTGCTTTAAGAGGCCTCTTGCTTGCTTTTTATAACTTATTTTTACTGAACAGAAAAGTAGTTTATAAAAATAAAATTAATTATTTTTTAGTTAGTTATCTTCATTTGGTGCATAAAAATTTAAATCAAGCTCCCGTGCGGCCTTTACATCATCCAAGCGTTTAACCGGCATGGTGAAGGGCGCATTTTGCAAAAGATCCGGCTGGTGCTCAGCCTCATGACGGATAGTTTTCATTGCGCGGACAAATGCATCGAGTTCTTCCTTGCATTCTGTTTCGGTAGGTTCAATGAGTAAACATTCTGGTACAAGCAGCGGGAAGTAAGTGGTTGGCGCATGGAAACCATAATCCAGTAAACGTTTGGCCACATCCATTGCCGTGATGCCAAATTGTTTTTTTTCAGATTTTAATGTCAATAAAAATTCATGGCTGGCACGTCTTGATGGATAGGCGGGTGTAAAACCTGCTTTAGTCAATTCATGCAACAAATAATTTGCATTCAAAGTGGCATATTCTGAAACTCGTAATAACCCTTCTTTCCCCAGGACGCGTATATAGAAATACGCTCTTAACAAAATGGCAGCATTTCCCATAAAACAAGACAACCGGCCTATGCTTTGTGGTAAATCATTTTGATCTGCAAAGCGAAATTGCTCTTTTTCTTGAATGACCATGGGTAAAGGTAGAAAGGGTAGCAAGCGTTTACTCACTGCCACAGGTCCTGAACCTGGGCCACCGCCGCCGTGTGGGGTGGCAAATGTTTTGTGCAGGTTTAAATGCATGACGTCAAAGCCCATATCACCTGGTCTTACCTTGCCCAAAATAGCATTTAAATTTGCCCCGTCGTAATACAGCAAACCGCCGGCTTCATGGACAATGGCCGCTATGTCTTTAATCTGGCGCATGAATAATCCCAACGTGGATGGATTGGTTAACATGATGCCAGCCGTATTGGGGCCCACTTTTTTGCGTAATTCCTGCAAATCCATATCACCATCAGGAGCCGTGGGAATTTCTACTATTTTAAAGCCACACATCGCGGCGGATGCAGGGTTAGTGCCATGTGCTGCATCGGGGATAAGCATTTCTTGCCGGTGCGAGTGACCACGCGATTGATGATAAGCTTTGATCATGGCAACGCCTGCGAATTCGCCTTGCGAACCTGCCATGGGCGTCAAGCATACGCCACTCATACCGGTGATTTCAGCAAGGTAAGTTTGCAGCTCAAAAAGAATTTGCAGGAAACCCTGGCTGTCTTTGTCCGGCGTCAAGGGGTGACGTTGGCTGAAACCGGGCAAGCTTGCCGCTTTATGGATACCCCGCGGATTGTATTTCATCGTGCAGGAACCCAGCGGATAAAAATTAGTATCAATAGAAAAATTATGTTTAGACAAGCGGGTAAAATGACGAATCACTTGCAATTCAGAGCAAGCAGGCCAGCGGGGAAGGGTTTTGCGCAAAAAATTTTCAGGGATGTGGCAATCCTTTGCTTCAAAGTGAGGGAGTTGTGCAGTTGCTTGCCGGCCTGGTTTTGATCCTTCAAAAATCAGCATAATTTCCCTTCCGTCGTTTGAATCAAATCTTTAAGTTCGTTGCAATGTTTTACGGGTGTAAATTCAATAAATTCGTAATCGGCAATTTCCGCTAAAAAATAGGGATCTTGCTGAAAAACCGCTTCCAGTTGCGCTTTGTCTTTCGTCAAGGCGATGATGATGCCACCCGTGCGGGGGTTCATAGGCCCTGAGGCTAGCAGTAAACCTTGTTTGTAATAATAATCCAAAAACTCGCGGTGGGCTTGCAAGTATTTATCCACTTCCGCGATGGGCGCTTTATAAGTTAATTTTATGATAAACATGGGTTATCCACCGACAGAATATGTTTAAGGGCTTGCGCATAATGCGCGATTTCTGCATGGGTGCGCATTTCCGTTGCGCAAACCAACAGCGTGTTGCTTAATTCAGGATAATGTGCGGCAACTGCATAACCGCCGGCAATACCCGCTTGCTGCAATGCGGTTAAAACATAATCCACCGGTTTTTTCATCCTCAGTAAGGCTTCGTGGAAATAAGGAGAGTTAAAAACCAATTCCACTCCATCAATGGCAAGTAAGGATTGCACAAGGCGATGCGTATTGCTGTGGCAATTGCGCGCGACGCTGGCAAGACCTTCTGCCCCCAGTAAGCTCATGTGGATGGTTGCAGCGGTTACCAGCAAACCTTGGTTGGTGCAAATGTTTGAAGTAGCTTTACCTCGACGAATGTGTTGTTCTCTGGCTTGCAGAGTTAGTGTAAAGCCGGTACGGCCATCTTTATCCAGGGTGCGTCCGACTAAACGGCCCGGCATTTGGCGTACATATTCCAAGCGCGTGCTAAAAAAGCCAAAATAAGGACCGCCTGAAGCCATGGGCGCACCGAACGGCTGCCCTTCTCCACAGACAATGTCTACTCCTGCTTTCCCCCAGTGGCCAGGCGGTTTTAGTAAGCCTAATGAGATTGGATTAACACAGGCAATGGCAATACTTTGATTTGCATGCGCCCAATTGCATAACTCGTCTACCTGCTCAAGGCAGCCAAAGAAATTGGGTTGCGCAAGCACCAGGGCGGTAATGTCTTCGCCCCGATATTTTTCCAGCAAATTCAAGTCAATAATCCCTTTTTGCAAATCAAACGGCAAGGTGATGATTTCAACGTGTTGATTGCTGACTATGGTATGTAAAGTTTCCCGATAAAATGGATGAATGGTGCCGGCCACCAGGATGCGTTTTGTTTTACTGTGCTGGTTAATGCGTATGGCCATAAGCACGGCTTCAGCCAGTGCTGTTGCCCCATCGTATAGCGAGGCATTGGCAACCTCCATCGCCGTCAATTCTGCAATCATCGTTTGGAATTCATATAATAATTGCAAAGTACCTTGGCTTGCCTCGGCCTGGTATGGCGTATATGCAGTAAGAAATTCGCCTCTGGATGCTATATCCCATACGGCTGCAGGAATGTGATGATCATAACTGCCGGCACCTAAGAAACACACGCCATTGTTATTTTTAGCGGCGATTTTTTGCGCATGCCGCAGCATATCCATTTCATTAAGCCCGTGGGGTATGCCTTTAAATTCCCCATAACGCAATGAGTCCGGGATTTCATCAAATAATTCTTCGGTATTTTCTGCTTTGATGCTGGAGAGCATTAAAGCGGTATCTTCGCTCGTATGCGGGATATAAGGCATCTTAGTGATCCTCTCCTATCTCAGCCTGATACATTTCGGCGTCCAATAAGTTGCCAACATCGTCAAAATTGCTGGCTTTTACTTTTATAAGCCAGCCTGCACCATAAGGATCTTTGTTTACCAAGCCTGGATTTTCAGTCACTTGCGGGTTAATGGCAATGACAACACCGCTAATGGGCGAATAAAAATCTGCAGCGGCTTTAACGGATTCAATAACGCCTATTTCATCACCGCCATTGATGACATCGCCCACTTTCGGCAATTCTATGAAGACTAAATCTCCCAACAAATTTTGGGCGTGATGGGTGATCCCCATCGTCATTTCTTCTTCATCCTGGCGTAGCCATTCATGCGTGCGGGTGTATTTAAGATTATTGGGAATATTGTTCATGACTTAAATTAATCCTCTTTAAGGGGTTTGCCATATTTTACAAAGCGGGGTTTGCCCACTTTCGCCGGAACAAGCTTGCCGCGTATGTCTATTTGTACCATTTCTGAGGTGTTGACAGGCACTCGGGCTAAAGCAATTGAAGTTTGCAATGTGGGGGAGTATGTGCCGCTGGTGATAATACCTTCTGTCTGGCCAGGAATAATAACGTGCTGGCCGGCTCGCATGATCCCTTTTTCCAATAAAGTTAAGCCTACTAATTTCCGGCGAATGCCTTGTTGTTTTTGGGAAAGCAAAGCTCCCATGCCGATGAAATCACGATCTTGCGGTTCGAGCTTTACTGTCCAGGCTAATCCCGATTCAAGAGGTGTTGTGGTTTCGTCCATATCCTGCCCGTATAGCAATAAACCAGCTTCCAGACGCAAGGTGTCGCGTGCTCCAAGACCGCATGGTTTGATGCCTGCCTGTAAAAGGATATCCCAAAGAGTGGTTATGGTCTCTTGCGGCACGACGATTTCCAGCCCGTCCTCGCCTGTATATCCGGTCCGTGCGAAAAACCAACCGTCTACATCGACGCATTCGAAATGGGTCAGAGTTGAAATAGCATCGCTTTGGGCAGGATTTAGGATAGCCGTCATTTTGGCAATGGCATCAGGGCCTTGGACTGCCAGCATGGCTAAATCGGTGCGTTCTTGCAAGCCTGCGGAAAAGCCATGAATCTTGTCGCGAAGCCAAGCCAAATCACGTGCGCGCGTTGCAGAATTTAAAACCAGGCGATAATTATCGGGAGCTCTTTGGTAGACGATCAAGTCGTCAATAATGCCCCCATGTTCGTTGCAAAGGCAGCTGTATAACGCTCGTCCCGTATGTTCCAGGGTATCTACATCGTTGGCGAGCAGTTTGCGTAAAAATTGTCGCCCGCCTGCTCCCAAAACATCAACAACCGTCATATGGGAGACATCGAACATGCCGGCATGTTGCCGGACGTGATGATGTTCTTCTACTTGCGAGCCATAGTGCAGTGGCATTTCCCAGCCGTAAAAATTAACCATTTTTGCACCTAACGCCACATGTCTGCCATGCAGAGGTGTTTTTGCAATCATTGCGGTCCCTTCCTTAAACAATTGTTCTGATTATACCGTGATGGTTATGGGCAGCAAGTGTTTGTCGGCGGATGAGCAAAACCTTGGCTGCACGGAGTGAAATCTGTTTTAAGTATAACTGATTGTAATGGGTGCGTCGCTTTTAAGAAAATTATCCGGAAATGCATGCTTATGGAAATCCATGCATCACAGCCAGGGGCTTGGTTGTTTGCATAAAGAAATTTTTTTTGGGGTGTATTGTCTTTTTAATTTTGTAATGGTAGCTTAACCGTGGCTTCGCAAAGGAATATTTGGAAACATTTTAGCAAGGACAAATTATGGATATTCTTCAATCCCTTATCTCTGTTGCAATTTACTCAAACTTTCTAACTCCCATTCATTTTTTTACGGCACCTGCCATCACGGTTGTAGCCTGACGTTTTTAATTTATCACACTGCGGCTTTACTGTTTTCAGGAAGAAAAAGTTAATGCTTGACGGGTTAAAGGGATTTTTCCTTGTTAAGAACACACAAACTGGAGTTTTAAAATGGAAAATAAAAATAAGCGAGTCCTCGGTTACACCTTAGCAAAACAAATCTCCAATGAGGAATTGGAGCAAGTGTCTGGCGGGGGAGGACCGCAACTCACCACGCGTCAAACCGTCAAAGTATCCGGAGTCGCTTCAGACGTAATTTATGATGTCGTAGTCGATGGTGATTTATAAGCGAAAGCCCTGGCTAGCTCAGGGCGCTTCATGACAGCAAGTCCAGTTTTTACAGGAAAATAAATGGAATATTTAATTGCGACAGAACCTGATGATACCGATGCAGTGTTGGTGAAGCTGGCATTGGAGGAGTCAGGAGAAACCGTCAGGTTGTTATTTACTGCCGATCATCCCACAAAACAAAAAAATTCCGTGTACGTTACACCCGATAGTTATTGTTGGAAAAGCTCGGATGCCCAAGCTTCTTTTGTACAAAACCAATATGATGTCGTGTGGTGGCGGCGCGTGCGCAAACCTTATCTGCCAACTGGCGCAGTACATGTTGCTGATCATAAATTTGTATTGCGTGAAAATGTCTTGTTCCACGAATCCATGCTTTATAACCTGGCGCCTGATGCATGGTGGGTTAATCCTAAAGAAGCGGCCACCAGGGCCAATGCAAAATTATATCAATTACAAAAAGCCATACAATGTGGCTTATTAATTCCCAAGACTTTATGCTCCAATGATCCGGATGATATTGAGCATTTTATTGCTGGCCATGAAGACAGTGTAATTTATAAGCCATTATGTGCGCATTTTTGGTCAGATGAGAAGAGTATAAAGATTGCTTATACCGCAAAAATACACGGTAGGGATTTCCCAGATAAAGAATTACTGCAATTGTCGCCAGGCATATATCAAAAAGAAGTGCAAAAAGCTTACGAATTAAGAATAGTTTGCTTTGGAGATCATGTCGTTGCCGCAAAATTAAATTCTCAGGAGCATCCCGAGGGGAAGATGGATTGGCGTGCCATTCCGGAAGGTAAGCTTAAGGTAGAACCTTATTTATTGCCCGCTTCGGTTGAGCACAAGATAAAAAAATTTATGCAAAGCATGCAACTGGTATTTGGTTCTTTGGATTTCATAGTCACACCCGAGGGGGAATACGTCTTTTTGGAAGTCAATGAGCAAGGGCAGTTTTTATGGCTTGAAGCGTATTGTCCCGAGTTGCCAATGCTTGATATGTTTATTCATTTTTTAATGCAAAAAACCAGAAATTTTCGCTGGGTGCCCCCACAACATCGGCGGATGATTTCAAGTTACCATGAGGAGGTGGCAAAAATTGTAGATGAAAACATGCAATATCATGTGTATTTAAATGGGCTTTAATATTAATAAAGGATGAGTTAATGAAATATATCGTTGCTTTTTTAACCGGGTTTTTTCTTTGCACGCCTGTATTTGCGCAAAGCATTGTAGATGTGTATGGTGTAGATGAAAAAAAATCAGAGAAAATTTTAAAACAACATGCGGCACAAATAGGTCAGCTTGAAGAAGCCCTGCAAAAAAAAATTTTTAGCGCGCAGGGTAAAGTGGATAAGTCCCTGGAAAAATTATTGTTGCAAAAGTTGCAATTAACGGAATCTATCAAAAAGCAAGGTAATTTTCTTTTTGTTGAATTTCAAACTGTATTTTATCCCACCGAACCTGCTGGAAAACAATTTTATACGACTATAGAAATAATCGAAAAGCAACAGCCTGAGAGAATGCGCTTTGTGACGCCCAAGCCATTTTTTACGGGAAAGCGCAAAGCAAAGAATAATTTAATCGATTCGATGATTGAATACACGCGGCTTGAAACTCAGCTCATAGGAAATAATGAGATAGATGAGAAAAAGATGGTATGCCCTTTTTACCATTGCGCGGCAGGGTTTGCGCATCCTAAATTAAAACCATATTTACAGATTTTTAAAACACACACGCCTCAGGAAAAGCCATTGATTATAAGCACAATGAATGAAGATGAAGATCCGGAACGGCGCGCGGCAGCGGCTTTTTTAATAGGTCAATTCAACGACCCGCAGGAAATTATCACCCTGTTACTTCCGCATGTGCTTGATGCAGATGACGGCGTACGCAATAACGTGATACGTGTCATCGATATGACCATGTTAAGAGCCAATATAAATAAAATTAACGTAGAGCCATTCATCGCTTTACTGGATTCTCCTTATGTATCCGATAGGAACAAGTCCTTGTTTGTATTGCTGCAAGCTTCTAAAAATGGCGAAACCCAAAAAATATTGATTGAAAAAGCAGGAAATAAATTATTGGCTTTATTAAAACTTAAGCAGCTCAACAACCATGAGATTGCCTATGCCATTTTAAAGTCCCTGAGTGGAAAAAATTATGGTGAAAATGATCTTGTATCTTGGCAAAAATGGTTGACCCAGCAAAATAAACCCGCCTGATTATTCACTTCGCATGCAACTGCCTGCGTAAATAGCAGGCGGTTGGCATCGCTTTACTTATTGAAAATAAAATGAATAAAAATTTATTTCGCCAAGCCGTTATCGATAATAAAAAACTGCAAATTTATGGCTCGGTATTTATTAATACGCCAGTGCAATACCGTAACATGGCCTTGGCTGCAATGCTTACTGTGATTTTAATCATTTTATTTTTCACATTTGCCGAATTTTCAGAAAAATTTGTCGTATCAGGTTATATCAATACCAGCAAAGCAGTTTCCAAAGTTTACGCCAAAACCAATGGCTTGATTATTAAGAGTTATGTATCGCAAGGGAAAGAAGTCAAAAAGGGAGACGCGCTTTTTTTAATTGATACTGCTTTGGATGGGTTAAGCGGGCATGATAAAGAAAAGTTATTAAAAGAATTGCAAAAGCAAAAAAGGTGGGTTGAAGAAGAAATTGTTTATAAGACGCAGCATTTACAAGCAGTAAAAAAATTGCTGCAAAAGCACTATGCATCGTTAAGTTCTTTCAATGAAAAACAGGAAGAATTGCTGCAATTAAAACATAAATTGAGCTTGCTTGAGATTGAAATTTTCAAATATCGGCAAAGCCAACTTTATTGCTTGCGAGCGCCTGTTGATGGGGTAATTGCCAGCATAATGTTCACTCCCGGGCAATACCTCGATGTGGCTAAACCTTTGCTGAAAATTATCCCAAAAAACTCGGCCTTGCGTGCAGAGTTATTTATTCCTGTCAAAAAAGCGGGTTTTTTACAGAAAAATACAGCCATTTTAATCCATTATGATGCTTATCCTTACACCCGGTTTGGTACCTACCGTGCCGTTATTGATGACATTAGCGCGAGCATACTCACAGACGCTGAGGAAGAAAAACCGATGCAGGTGGGCGAGCCTTATTATAAGGCTACGGCTAAGTTGCAACAACAAACGGTATTAATTTATGGGAAAGAAAAAGAAATCCAGCATGGCATGACATTAACTGCAGTAGTTATTGGGTCCAAGCGCAAGGTTTGGCAATGGATATTGGATCCTCTTTACAGTTATTACGGAGCACTGTTTGTATGACGAATAATCCAATGTTAGTTTTTAAGCAACGCTTGCGCTTACCTTTAATTCTCCAAGATGAAGCGGCTGAGTGCGGGCACGCTTGCGTTGCCATGGTAAGCAATTATTGGGGGCATGAACTGGATATGCATGCCATCCGCAAGCTTGATAAACCAACGCTGCATGGGGTGACGTTAGCAACGCTAAAAAATTTATTCGAAAAGCTTGGTTTTGCTGCACGGGCCTTAAAAGTGCCATTATCTGAATTGGCGCTGGTAAAATGCCCGGCTATCTTACATTGGAATTTAAATCATTTTGTGGTTCTTAAAAAAGTGAATCGCAATTCGATCACAATTTATGATCCGGCCATGGGGATCCGTCACTGTAATATGCAAGAAGCATCGGCTTCGTTTACGGGTATTTTGCTTGAAGTTGAAAAGAGTGATGGTTTTGAAAAGATCCGCAGCAAAAACAAGCTGGGGCTCCTGGACTTGGTCAAAAGCACGACAGGCATACAGAAATTCATTGTTTTTCTGTTGCTTCTCTCTTTGTCGATAGAGATTTTAGGCTTGTTAAATCCATTATTTATTCAATATGTAACGGACAGCGTATTAATATCTAATGAATTGAACAATTTATTGGTTATCGCATTGGCTTTTAGCATTTTGCTGTTGCTGCAAATCATCATTGAATACACTCGCGGCCACATGGTGATTTATTTAACCAACCACTTAACAGAACAATTTTCCAGTAATGTCTTGCAACATTTACTCCATTTACCGCTCAATTTTTTTGAACAGAGAAATAAAGGGGATATTTTATCCAAATTTCAATCGATTGACCAAATTCAGAAAAAAATCAGTACCGATTTCGTAAATACTGTACTGGATGGCTTCATGATTTTCATCAACGTCTTGGTCATGTTTATTTATAATCAGGTGCTTACGTTTTTTGTCCTAGGCGCTTTATCCGTATACGTCGCTATACGCTATGCCACTTACCAGTTTGTGAGAAAGCAAAGCGAAGCTTCCATACACTTGCATGCGAAAACGGCATCGATATTCCTTGAAACCTTACAAGGTATTTTACCCGTCAAATCCTTTTTAAAAGAACGGTTACGCCTGCATACCTGGCGTAATTCCTATATCCAATCGTTAAATGCAGATATAAAAGTTGCTCGCATGCAAGTGTTTTATCAGACGTTAAGCCAGTTTTTGTTTCACCTTGAGCACTTAGGCATCATTTGCCTGGGCGCTTATTTCGTGTTTGCCAATAAATTTTCCATTGGGATGTTGATGGCTTTTCTTTCCTATCGCTTGATGCTTATAAATAAAGCTTCCTCTTTTATTCAGAATGTATTTGATTACAAGTTGATTTCTATCCAGTTGAACCGTTTAGGCGATATTGTATTCCAGCAACCTGAGTGCATTGGCGAGGCTGGCGCTAAAAGGCAAATACGAGGTTCATTGTTGGCCAAACAGGTATCATTTAAATACAGCGCACATGCGCCTTATGTGCTGCAGGGGATAAATTTTGAGATAAAAGCAGGGGAGAAAGTAGCCATTATTGGGCCATCGGGTTGCGGAAAGTCTACTTTATTAAAAATTTTAATGGGTTTGTTTACCGAAATTGAAGGTGAAATTTTAGTAGATGGCATGGCTCTTGGGGATTTTGGTTTGAAAAATTATCGTGAGCTTACTGCATCCGTGATGCAAGAAGATACTTTGTTAACCGGTTCTATTCTGGAAAATATCTCTTTTTTTGAAGAATGCATAAACATGGATGCACTGCATCATGCAGCAAAAACCGCCTGTATTCATGAAGTAATTTGTCAATTGCCAATGGGATATGAAACGTTAATAGGTGAAATGGGTGCCGGTTTGTCAGGCGGACAAAAACAGCGCTTATTATTGGCTAGAGCCTTATATAAAAATCCGAAAATTTTATTTTTGGATGAGGCGACAAGTCATCTCGATGTAGAGAATGAAAAAAAGATCAACCAAGCTTTAAAAGAATTGGGCATCACGCAAATCATAGTCGCGCACCGCCAGGAAACAATCGATATGGCGGATAGGGTTATTGATCTTAATACATTTAAGAAGCTTAATTATTGAATGCCGAACCAACCGCCGCTATCGCCCCCTGCCCAACAAATTAAATTGCGGCAGGTTGGAATTTTTTTCTTGCAAAGTTGCTTAAAGAAAGTTTCATTGCTGATGTCTTTTCTTTCATAACCGTGAGGACGGCATAACCTGCCTACATAGGTACCCTTTACCCTGATTTGCCCAGTAGCATATATGCCTGGGGAGACTGGATATAAGCCTTTATGTCTCGTATAGCAAAGGATGTAGCAGCCGGGATTTCCCTTATAAGTATTATCGGTAGGCAAAAGTACCTGTTGCATCCCCGGATAGAATTGATTAGCTACCCCAGTTTGCGAAAAATATACTGGAAATGGCTCCGGTAAAAGCGTTGTATTAGCATCCATACTGCAAGCTAAAGAAGGCAGTAAAAAGCTAAGAAGAAAAGTAAACGAGATTTTCATATAATGCGGAAATTTATCATTCTATAATATATAGTCTAAATTTATCTGCTTACTTAGTCTATGAGGCGGTCACGTGACGCAGTTTTTATCCTGGCAGATCCTGGTCGATATAGGTTGGCTGCTTTTTTTGCTCCTGCTTTTTGCCTATTTTTGGCGGGCGCGGCGGGAAATAGTACAAACGCGCTCATGGTGGGTAACCAAAGGGCAGGTAACCCGCTGCGAATGGATGGCCCAGGGGCATCGTTTATGGCCCAAAATTGAGTATATTTATAAAGTGAATGACCGTGAATTCATCGGGGAGCATTTATTTTTTGATACCTTGCACAATAATCCGAATACTCGCTATGCAAGAAAAGTAGCTTATGAAGTTGCCCATGCTTATAAATCCAATGAGAGTATTGATGTATTTTATAATCCGGAGAAGCCCGAGCAATCGGCGATTAACATTACCATTCCGTGGAAATTAAATTTTATACTCCTATTGATAGGGGCTTTTACTCTAGCGCACGTAACATATCTTGTGCTCAAAGTAACGTCTTAATTGCTTGCAAATTTAAAGATGACAGGAGCGGTTGTGATGCCCGCTGCTATCTTCTTCTTCCAATACAATTTTTAGCACTTGCTCGATTGTATGTTCAGTCAACAGATGAGTTAACTGTTCTTCCAAAGTGGAAAGCGTTGGCCTTTTTACCGGGTTTTCCTGCTGGCATAGCACCGCAAGCTGTTTAATTTGGGGATGAATATAAAAGCCTAGCATCCGCTCCATCATGGTACCCAGCGAATAAATATCCATGGTGGGAGCAGCAAGCACGGAATGTATTTTCAAATGCCAGCATTCTGGTGGCAATTGCTTGTATTTAACCTTTTTATATTCAAGCTCAGATTGCGTATCGCATTTAAAAACCCCAGTCAAGGGCGCTTGGGAACAGTGGGATAAACCGCCATCAATGAGGTAACTTACCTTGCTCTCATCCTCGAAAAATATATTTTTTTCGTGTAAATCCATCACGATTATTTTTGCATCATGTGCTTTTTTAAGCGCTCTTACGGCAGACAAAAAAAATTCGGCTTGTTGCACTTTGGTTATAAAAGATTCTTTATAATGTCTATACAATTTGCCGGGAACTTCAGGTAAAACTAAGCGATAAGTATTTTCAAGTTTAACCAAATGGCATTGTTTTGGATGTAGGGCATTGAAAAAGCAGAATTTATTTTGTGCTTCAGAAAAATCTATTTTTTCTTTTTCCTTTTCGTTGGGGCTTAAGACTGCTTTCGTTTTGCCGGAAAAGGGCGAGATGAAACGCCTGGCATAAGCATACTTGCCTTGCCCGATAATTTTTTTTGCATTTTCCCAGCGATAGGTCGTGCCCCCCTCACTTTCATATTCAGAATCATCGCTGCTTTTTGAAGTAGTGTATTTCATCTTATTTATTATCAAGTGTTGGGGCGTCGCAAGTGTAAGTGAGCCCTACCATGACTGTATTGACGATGGGTTTGTACCTTGCGCTTAAGCTTTCTGCCGATAGAGGCTCCATATTTGCCCACTGCGCCGTATTATAATTAGTGTATTGGTAAGTCAACACCAATTCTGTTTTAGGATGGATGTGAATACCAGTCCCTGTCTTAAGCCCCCAACCGGTTAACCATTTGTTAAAATCCCCGGTAACCCCGACATTTCCGGCAGTACTTCCTGAATTCACCGCAAATTTGGCTTGCGAGATGCCTGGCCCTATGAAGAAGCGGATATTGTCTTGATAATGATACTGCGGCAGTAAAAATAATCCCCATCCCGTTTTAAGCTTTTCCTCAGCTCGGGCATCGGTGGTTAAAAACCAGTTATCAATAATAAACTTGGAATTTCCGGTAAACCAGTCAACGTTACCTTCCAAAGCCAAACTGTATTTGTCTTTTATGTGAACGTCATAACCTGCCAACAATTGTCCATGAAAATTATTGTAGGCGCTGCGAAAGCTTGCTGTGGTAGGAGTTGCGCCGCTCAATGGGTAAATGAGGTCTTTTTCAATTTTGACAAAATTGGCGCCTAAATTAACGCCGGCGTACCATCCGGCATGCAAGGCGCTTAAAGGTAGCAAACTCGATGCCGCGAATAAGATGAATTGTATTTTTTTATGCATGTTAAGTCCCTTATAGAATCGCGGGTATGGTTACAGAGTTTGATTGCTGCATAATACCAAAATGACTCGTAATGGATATTGTTACAGCACGTGGAGTATTAACGCCGCTTACGACAAAGCGGTTATGCATTGCATCAAAACTAGCACTTGCTCCAGGCAAGCCATTCACGGTATAGCTGATGCCTGATTGAACAGTTCCAAAATTGCTGAAATAAATGAATGCCACGGTTTTATTCAAAGGGTTACGCACTGCTTGTGTTAATACCGGGGCTGCAAGCAAAGGTTTTTGTCCGCTGCTGACGGAGAGTATTTTTCGGTAATCACTGGCAAACACTTCCACCGTATAATTGGTATTCGCCGCCAAATTACTCAGAGTACAAGTAAAGGTCAATAAATCGGTGCATCCAGGCACAGGTATGCCATTTAAGTAAACCGAATAAACAATAGGAGTAGAGCGCTTAGGCAGCCAGCGCGCCGGCAGCCAGCTGATGGTGGCAAAATTGCTACTTAGTAAATTTATGGTTAAGTTTGCGTTCCATTGTAGTGCGGGAGCAATACTTTGTGCTTGTTGCAGCGCATTGCCTGTATTCAGTATGCCGGCGCCGCAAGATTTAACGCCCACGCAGCTTTTTTCCGGATTGGAGCTTGGCGGGAAAGGGGATACGGTACTAGTGAGAAGCTTTCTTACTCGTTTAGGAGTCAGGGTCGGGTCTATGGAATATAACAATGCAACCACGCCGGCAACATGAGGAGAGGCAAAACTGGTTCCGGCAATACTGATATATTCATTAAGTCCTGTGGTGTAAATAAGGCCATCATTGGGGCCAGGCACGGTCGGGTCGCCTCCCGGTGCGGCCAATGCCACCAAATTACCAAAATTTGAGTAATAAGTACGCAGCCCATTGACATCCGTTGCCGCTGTTGCAATTACGCCACGGCAGTTGGCTGGGAAACTCGTCTCTGTATTGAGGTCTTCATTTCCTGCTGCGGCAGCTACAGTAATATTTTTAGCTAAAATTTGATCAATTAACTCTTGTAAAAGCGGTTCGCATTCATTGGGTATACCATAGCTGGCATTTAATGCTACTAATTGCACGGGCGGGGTTGGCAGGTCTGTAAAAGGTTCTCCAGCTACCCAGGCTAAAGCATTTATAATATCAGCAGCGACGGTAAGCAGGCATGGTGCAGTGAGGCCTGCCGCATTACATCTTGCCGTATCGTCAATTGGAGTGGTTTGATTGACAGGAAGAATTCTAAGGCTGGGTCCAACCCCGTAAACTCGCTCACCATACGCCAATCTTCCTGAGGCAGCTGCTACGCCTGCCACGGCAGTTCCATGGGAAAAGAGTTCGCCGGAACACTCAGGGCCACAGGTTTGTTCAGCACCGACACTGGTTTCCCCGCCATCAAAAAAATGTACGCCGACAACCAGGTTTGGGTTCAGCGAATTATTGTTTACTACACCGGAATCATTAACGGCAATCATGGCATTCGGGTTACCGGTGGTTATTCCCCAAGCTTCTTCGATATTCACTCCACCAGGCGGATTCATCAAGTTCCATTGCTTGGCTTCGATTTGCAGTATTTGCTGCTGAAAGGGAGACTTACCCGTTAAGCCAGTTGCTGCATGAGGAATGATGAAATTTGGAATAACACTTTCCACTTCGGGGTGTTTTTTTAAGTAATTGACGAGTTGCCGCACGCTTTCTCGCGTAAAACAGTTTTTTCGCAAAGTTTTTAATTGAACGGGAGGGTTGGCCATATCTTGTTTTTTATCGAGTTCGAAAAAAACAAGGTATAAGCCGCGGCTTAAAGTTTTAGCGTTAACAAATTTTATGCCAGGGAGTGAGATTTTTTGCAAAATTGTCTGTGGCAGTGGTTTTTTTGTTTTTAAATTAGAAGTGTAATGTTTGAATTTTATAATCAGGGAAGGCTCGCCTCCCAACAAGACGCACTGGGGTGTTTTGTACAAAGGCAGTGCGAATAGGGGTGCTGCAAAAAATAAAGGAAATAATAAAATCCCGTATAGTAGGGAAGACGCCTTCCTGTGCATTTTCCTCTCCCTGGAAAACAAACATATACAGTAAGTGATTCTAAGCATTGAGTAAATACTTTTATGCACACAAGAATTTTAAGTTGTTTTCCTAGGATGAAGGTGCATTTTCTGCGGTACCTACGGATTCATTGGCACATTTGCAGGGCGGTTCAATGACTTTAGACTGGAGGCTTACGATAGCCAAACCCCGAATACCTTGCCCTTTCGGAACGGCAGTAAATTCAATGCTTACTGCAAGCATTTGTTTTTGTACGTATTGAGGGTTTTTATAAACCACCAGCAAGGGCATTACCGCTCGCCAATGGTTATCGCGCAAGCTCGTAATCTCGGGCGGCATGGCGGCAACGGCACTCACCTCATAGGCATTTTTTTGCACGGTTTCAGGCAATTTGGATTCGGTAAATGCCTTGCTGTAATTTATCCAACCCTGGGATGTAAAATAACGGGCAATTTCTTTTTGACGCTGCAAAAAATTTTTATAATCATAAGTATAAGTGGAGACGATGGCTTCATTCACCCACACAGAAAGAGCGGGATTTACAATCGTTTCTGCCCAGGCATTTAAATAAAAAAAACATCCCAAAAAACCAAACAGCACTTTTTTTAGATAAGACATGAAGTATCTCCAGACCATAAGCCATTTTAATTACCGCCTCTCCATTTTACTCCCACAAAAGGCCCTTGCGGTGAAAAGCTCGTTTCATCTATTTGGTCTTCATTTACATGGCCAATTTGCAAGGCATTAAAATAAGTGATCCACAAATAGCCGAGTGTCAGTTCCAGCGTCCCATGGGTGAAGAGATGTGCATATTGCATACCCAGGCTGCCTTCCAATTCCGGGACCAAGCTGGTTTGTCGGCCTGTGGCGCTTCCCGTAACCTCTGCAACCGTGAGGGAGCGGGCAAATTTGTTGGTGCCTAGCAATAAGGATGAGCCTCCTTTCGCGTAAACAGCAAAAGCTGGTAATACGTCATAAGCTAAATCCAAACCAATGCGTGGCCCGGCGCCGCTAAATTTTAATGTATCCTTTTGCATAGTGGGCTCCCCAAGGGTGCTCACATTGTTTTGCGTGATTTTAATCTGGGTATATTGTATTCCGCCATGAAAGCGTATGTATTTCTTCACGTGCAATTGCAGCATTTGCCCGAACTCAAGGTTTACTGCATCCCAGCGGGGATGGAAATTTGCCGCGTCAATGCTGGGAGTAGTAGTGTCTCCGGTAAGATATTGCTTGCCGTAGGATTTATCATAATGATACCAACTGAGTTGCAAATCCCGGCCAGCTTCGAAATGGTAAGCTCCTTGTAAATTAAAAGCCCAGGCATGTCGGGGGCGCTCGGGGTTATAAAGTCGGTTGCCGCCGGCATCAACAAATGAACCGAAATAACTATAGGAATCTGAGTACAAAGGTTGTAAATATAAAGCTTGAATACCTAGATCCCATTTGTTTTCAACACAAGGAGTTGCGACGTTACCCGCGACACAGGCGCCCCCAGTAGTGCCTGCTGCAACCGTTGCGCTTATAGAAAAAAGAATAGCCATGCAGCTTATATTAAATCTCATTATGCATCCAAGTTGTAATTACTTATAAAAACAAAAGCTTAATCATATGCAAGGCAAATGGCGCAGGCAAGGAAAAGCATGCATTGTGCGCAATATTCTTGAAATAATTCCTTCCTGTTTTTTGGGGATTAATTGGCTGGACAAAATAAATTAACTTGCAGGCATTTATATTTTCAACTATTGCCGGGCAGAAAATGAACCAGGCAGGCCAGGTTATTTATAGTTGCAGCCCTATTTGATTTGTTCAGGGAAGACGTCTTAACTCTATTATGGGTTTTTTAACATGATTAAGGACGATAAATGAACGCCATTGACTTTTTAATTCAGGAACACCAGCACGCGCGAAAAATGTTTGCCGATATTATTGACCCCTCCCATCGCTTTGAAACCCAGTTAAAGTTATTTGATGAGCTTGCCCAGACTCTCATTCGTCATGAGAAGATGGAGCAGACAGTCTGGTATCCTCATTTTAAGGATGAATTACCAGACATGGTGAAGCATTTGCTTAAAGAAGAACGGCATGCCGAGCAATCTATAGAAAAGATAAATAAGCTTAAAACGGAAGAAGCCTGGAAAAAGCATTTTCAGCAGTTGAGGGAAGATGTTGATCACCATGCAACGGAAGAGGAAGAAGAACTTTTCCCACAAGTAAAAAAATTGCTCGATGAAGAAGTTCTCCTGGAAATTGGGAAGGAAATGAGGATATTTAAAAAAGAGCACGTAGGATAAAGTAGCTGCGACTGCAAATATGCTAAAGCTTGTCGCTGCTAACGAGAATGCAGCATCTTAAATTGAATAAGGATATTTTATGGCTGATTTAAAGGATTTGTACAAAAAAATAAATCTTGATGATGAAACCCTGCTGCAAGGAATTGGCGGGGAGACGCATAGGATAATGGATAAAGACACCGCATCTTTGACAACGCAGCAAGGGGTACCTGTTTTTGATGATCAAAATACGTTAAGGGTTGGCGGCAATGGCCCGGCTTTAATGGAAGATTTTATTTTCCGTGAAAAGATTTTTCACTTTGATCATGAGCGTATACCAGAGCGTGTCGTGCATGCGCGTGGATTTGGCGTGCATGGATTTTTTGAAAATTATGATACTTTATCTGATATCACTTCGGCACATCTTTTTCAAAAAGCCGGGGAGATAACGCCCGCTTTCGTCCGTTTTTCTACGGTAGCGGGAAATAAAGGCTCGGTCGATTTAGCCAGGGACGTTAGGGGTTTTGCAGTTAAACTATATACCCAAGAGGGTAATTGGGATCTTGTAGGAAACAATATCCCGGTATTTTTTATTCAAGATCCCATCAAATTCCCCGATGTCATCCATGCGGCAAAAGATGAGCCAGATCGCGGTTTCCCCCAGGCGCAAACAGCTCATGACAATTTTTGGGATTTTATTTCCTTGACCCCGGAAAGCATGCACATGGTCATGTGGATTATGTCTGACAGGGCAATCCCCCGCTCGTTTAGGTTCATGGAAGGTTTTGGCGTACATACCTTTCGCATGATTAATAAAAAGGGAAAATCCAGTTTTGTAAAATTCCATTGGAAACCTAAATTAGGCTTACAATCCGTTACTTGGGACGAGGCAGTCAAGATTAATGGCGCCGACCCAGACTATCATCGCCGCGATTTGTGGAATGCGATTAACAGTGGGAATTTCCCGGAGTGGGAGTTAGGCTTACAGATATTCGATGAGCAATTTTGTGAAAAATTTCCCTTTGATGTACTGGATTCAACAAAATTAATTCCGGAAGAAGAGATATCTATCCGCATTGTCGGACGTCTCGTATTAAATAAATGCGTGGACAATTTCTTTGCAGAGACAGAACAAGTCGCGTTTTGCACCCAAAACATAGTGCCGGGTATTGATTTTACAAATGATCCATTGCTGCAAGGAAGAAATTTTTCGTATCTCGATACCCAATTGAAGCGGTTGGGCAGCCCTAACTTCACGCACTTGCCTATCAATGCCCCTAAATGCCCGTTTGCAAATTTTCAACAAGACGGGCATATGGCTTTTTATAACCCTAAAGGCAGGATTAATTATAATCCCAATTCCCTGCATGAAGGACCGGCTGAAAACACCACGTCAGGTTTTAAAACCTACCCCCAATTCATTGAGGATAATAAATTGCGGATTAGGCCTGAAAAGTTTGCCGATCATTATAGCCAGGCGCGGCAATTTTACATTAGCCAAAATGACATAGAAAAAAATCACATCAAAAATGCTCTCGTTTTTGAATTGAGTAAAGTAGAAAATGAGAAAATCCGCATCCGCGTGGTCGCGCATTTGTTAAACATAGATAAAGAATTGGCTCTAGGTGTAAAAAATGGTTTGGGCTTAAAAGAACTCCCTAAACCTTGCCAGGCAGCTAAACCTACCTTGGAACTTCCAGCTTCGCCTAAATTAAGCATATTAGCCAATAATCCGCAAATTTTGGCAGGCCGCCATATAGGCATTTTGCTTGGGGAAAGTGCTGACGCCACATTGTTCAATGCATTAATCCAAAAAATACAAAAAGAAAAAGCGACTTACACCATCGTTTGCCCAACGATTAGCGGCGTTACTTTAAACGATGGGACTGTTGTTGCCGCGCACGAAAAAATAGGCGGGGCGCCGGCTGTTTTATTTGATGCAATTGTCTTATTAGTGGCAAAAGACGATCCCATATTAAACGAGATTAAGGTAAATGAATTTATTTTGGACGCTTATGCCAATTTTAAATTCATTGGCTTTAATGCAGATTTAGAACCTGTTCTTAGCAAAAACCCTCTGGTGAAATTAGACAAAGGGTTGATTCCTTTCAGCTCTGCATCTGCTGTTGCATCATTTATTAAAGAATGCCGCCAGTTGAGGTTTTGGGCAAGAGCTAATCATGTGAAGATTTAAGATGCTAGTGACAGGGCCTGCTTCCGTTTGGAAACGCTTGTTTATGTATGTATTGGCTCTGAATTCAAGGTCCGCGGCTAAATGCTGCAGACCTTGGGTTTAACAGTTACATCATGCAGTCTGGACCAAAAAATTTTTTTCTCGTGCAAACGCCCATGATTAAATTTTGCTTACAGTGAATTTTTTGTTATCTTTCATTCCCTGACAAAACGGAGCATGATTTTTAAACAACTTATGTTAGAATACATCGTTGGATTTACTCTTAAGGTATTGTAAAAATGCTTTGATGAACAAGGGCTTAAAGCCCGAAAGGCTGGCGTGAGGAGAGGCTTGTGATTAATAATCGTTTTTATTTTGCCAATCGTGAGAATGTCAGCCGCTACATCAACCGTTGGGATTTATTGCTGCTTATCCTGATTTTTTCTGTACTCTTCTTCCTGGCCTGGGCTGCCAACCAAATGGCAACCCCTTATGAAATCGGCAAACCACTTCCCATTTCACTGGATCCTGCCAAATTGCCTTTCTATGCATTGCGGACCGTGTTACGCATGTTTATTGCCTTGATTTTCTCACTCTTTTTTACGTTTGTGATCGGTACATTGGCCGCCAAAAGCCGCCGTGCGGAGCAACTTATCATCCCTGCTATTGATATTTTACAGTCGGTGCCGGTATTAAGTTTCCTGGCAATAACGATTACCGGTTTTATCCATCTTTTTCCCGGCAGTTTGCTGGGCCCGGAATGCGCTGCCATTTTTGTAATTTTCACCGCCCAAGTGTGGAATATGACGTTTGGTTTCTACCAATCGCTGAAAATGGTGCCACATGATTTGCGCGAAGCTTCCGACATGTTTCAATTGTCCTCCTGGCAGCGTTTTTGGAAAGTCGAAGTACCTTATTCCATGTCAGGCTTGTTATGGAATATGATGATTTCCATGTCAGCCAGCTGGTTTTTTGTGGTTTTATCGGAAGCCATTGTCGTGGCGCATCAGGATATCCGCTTGCCTGGCATAGGTTCATACATTGCCTTAGCCATTGAGCAGCGCGATTTACATGCAGTAGGTTACGCTATTTTAACCATGGTATTTGTTATCTTTCTTTACGACCAAATATTATTTCGCCCCCTGATTGCCTGGTCGGAAAAATTTAAAATGGAGCAATCCCCGGATGAGGATGAATACCAGTCCTGGTTGGTAGACTGGATGCGCAGCAGCCGTTTAATGAAGCGGTTTGGCCATGGCGGCCGTTTCTTGAAAGACTGGTTTGTAAATCCGCCATGGATTAAAAAAACCGGGCCGAAATTGGCTAAGGAGGTAGATTATACCCGGCAGCGCCACATGGATTGGATATGGAATGGCTTGGTGCTCATCGGGGTGCTTACTGGCGGTTATTTGTTATTGAAATTTATTTTGGCAGAACTTTTGGCCAGCGAAATTTTCCATGTGTTTTTTTTAGGGGCTATTACGGCAATACGGGTTATTGTCCTCATTATTTTAAGTTCGCTGGTTTGGATTCCGGTGGGCGTTTGGATAGGATTGCGACCACGGGTAGCGCAAAAAATACAACCTGTGATTCAATTCGTGGCAGCGTTTCCAGCCAACCTTTTTTATCCATTATTCGTCATTGCCATTGTGCGTTTCCATTTAAATGTAGAAATATGGATAACGCCGCTTATGATTTTAGGCACGCAGTGGTACATTTTATTCAACGTGATTGCGGGCGCGTCCATGATTCCACGGGACTTATGTTTGGCTGCAGATAATTTCGGTGTAACAGGCTGGCAATGGTGGCGGCGCCTGGCATTGCCGGGCATATTTCCTTTTTATATTACCGGGGCAATTACTGCCGCAGGCGGGGCCTGGAATGCCAGTATCGTTGCCGAACTGGTAAGCTGGGGAAATACAACGCTGAAAGCCACCGGGCTTGGCGAATACATCCAAGCCAGCACGCTTGCAGGGGATTTCCCTAAAATTGCCTTAGGTACCGCAATGATGTGTCTTTATGTATTATTCTTTAATCATATTCTTTGGCGCCCGCTTTACCGTTTGGCGCAGGAACGTTTTAATATTTATTGAGAAGCTTCATGCCCGAAACTATTATTGCAATTGAAAATCTGAGCAAGGCGTTTAAAAAAGCTGCCATCCAGGATTTATTGGTGCTTAAAGACATCAATTTTGAATTACATGAAGGTGAAATTGTGGCTTTGCTTGGGAAATCGGGCTCTGGTAAATCCACTTTGTTGCGCATTATCGCCGGCCTTATTTCCCCAACCAGCGGCAGGGTATCCTATCGCGGGTATCCTGTTGTCAAACCTGTGCCCGGTATTGCCATGGTATTTCAATCATTTGCCTTAATGCCTTGGCTGACGGTACTGGAAAATGTGGAATTGGGTTTGGAAGCGCAAGGGATCCCAAGGGAAGAACGGCGCCGCCGTGCCATTGAAGCCATTGATATTATTGGGCTTGATGGATTTGAATCCGCTTTCCCGAAAGAATTATCCGGCGGCATGCGGCAGCGGGTTGGTTTTGCGCGCGCTTTGGTAATTAATCCGGATGTTTTATTGATGGATGAACCGTTTTCCGCCCTGGACGTGTTGACTGCCGAAAATTTGAAATCGGATTTATTGGAATTGTGGCAAGAAAAAAAGACTAACACCAATGGTATTTTATTAGTTACCCATAATATTGAAGAAGCCATCATGCTGGCAGACCGTATTGTCATTTTAGGCAGTGATCCGGGCTATATACGTGCAGAACTCTCGGTTCCCTTGCCACACCCACGCGATGCCGAAACTCATGAATTCCGTACTTTGGTCGATCGCATTTATACCTTGATGACGACCGGGCCAAAAGGCAAAACAAGGCATGCCTTGCGCGAGCGTCACATCGGTTTGGGATATCGATTACCGGATGTGGAGCCTTCGGAATTGTCAGGATTGATTGAAACGATTAAGTCCTTTAAAGACCGCATTGACTTGCCTGAGTTATCCGATGAATTGATGATGAATGTGGATGATTTATTCCCAATCCTGGAAACGCTGGAAGTATTGGGTTTTGCCAGAATTTTGGAAGGGGATATCCAACTTACCGAATTGGGCAAAGAATTTTCGGAAGCCGATTTACAAGAACGCAAGCGCTTGTTCGCGCAAAGCTTGTTGGAAAAAGTGCCGCTGGCCCGTTACATTTGCAAAATTCTGGATGAAAAAAGTGGCCACCGTGTTTCTGAAGAACGGTTTTTAAGCAAACTTGAAGATTATTTAAGTGAGAAAGAAGCGGACAGAGTGTTGCGGACCATGATTGATTGGGGGCGTTACGCCGAACTTTTTGCTTATGATTTCAACACGGGAATTTTAAGTTTGGAAAATCCAGGATTTTATTCAGGTTGATTATTTCTCAACTAGCTTATTAATGTTACAATAACGCTATTTGTAATGGGGCTATTGAGTGATTAGTGACGGTAATCATGACCTTATTGGGCCAAAGGAAGAAAAAAACAATAGTTTCTACACGTGTGCCCAAATTTCAATAAAAAAGCCTGCAGCGCGCGATTTTTTTATTTGCGAGGCCCTGCCGCAAGAACCTTATCCCAACTCATTCGTATTGTTAAAAAAAGAATCATGGCAGCTTGTACATTACAATCATGCAGTCCAGCCCGCTTTTTTGAAGCCGGAACAATTCGCTGATAAAACGTTTCTTACTGTCTTGGAGCGTTTGTCCAAGGCTAACATTGAGGAAATTATATCCGCGCATTTTGATACACTTCGTTCTGCCTTGATTGCTACCATCCGTTATGAAAAATTTAACCGTGGCATTCGTGTAGGGATAGCTCATTCCAATCGGGGGCGCCTGCTTTATTCTAGTGATTTTGGTCCATGTCAGGCTGTTTTTGCCCGCTTGAAAAATGAATTTGCCCTCTACCATGCAGTCGTCATGTCTGAAGGTGATTCATTAATGGGTTTTGTAGAACTGATAAAACAGGATGTTATTGATGTCTTTGTCGTGCAGAAAGCAACCGTGAAGAGTAATGCAACCAAGGCTCCCTATCTTGCAGTTGCCCTGGCGAAGCATTTACCTGGGATATCAGTAAAAAGAATTTGCGTAGAAGATTATCGTTGTATTTATCTCGACGCTGCCAGGGATTTAATTATTTTGAGTTCCAATTTGGTAAAAGATAAACAGCAAGCAACCGAAATTATTACTTCAGAATTAACTGAGCATGATTTGAATAATGGTATCCCGGTTGAGCAAAGCGTCTTGGATATATTTATGAACTATGAATATGAATACAGATTGATCGAAGAAAATGAAGAAATTACCGTGCAATTTCCTGCAATGAGCATCCCTGCCCAGCTGGTAATTCATGCTGCCAAACATTTTTTAAAACACACGGCAACGCAACGCAGCCGCAATAGTTTAACGTTTTATAAACCCGTGGAAGACGATGTTTCCCTTTCCCTATCGGATAGTTTACGCATAATTTGCGGGCAGGAACAAAAGCAGGAAGCTTCATGCTGCAGCTTATTATAGCGCTGCAGCATGTGGCAAATTAAGCGGATGGCTTATTTTGCTTGGCTTTATCAACCAGGAAGTCGAGTATGGCAAAAAAACGCTCTTCGGTTTTTGCCAATTGCAAATCCGTTTTATATTGATTATTTACCAGGACAGCGGGGACGGCATTGATTTGGTAAAGCCCCATCATTTTTTTGCTGTTGCTAATTTCCATATCAATATTGGGCGAATGATAGAACGCACTGCGGATAATTTCCGCATCCATTCCCTGGCTTGTAAAAAAATCTACCATAGCCTGGTTGCTGCTTAATGGCAACTTGTCTTTCAGAATGGCTTTAAATAATACGGGTGTAAGTTGGTTCCCCATGCCCAGTGCTTCGGCAGTATAGTAAGCTTTTGCATAATACTCCCAGTTTTTATTAAAAATAACGGGAACTTTATGGTAGGAAATTTTATTTCCTTGCTGTTCTACCCATTTCATTAAAGGCGCTTCCAGGCGATAACACCAAGGGCAACCATAACTGAAAAATTCAGTAACCGGTACGGCTTTTGGGTTTTGCGTTGTACTGTTACTGGCAATAACCGTGTAATCCGTGCCTTCTGTGAAGGGTTCAGCCAATGCACTGACTGGCATAAGGATTATTAAAATGAATGCAATAAAATATTTAAACATACACACACCTTGGTTTTTTAATGTAATCCCGCGACATAATATGCGACTGCTTCCATATCTTCTTTACTCATACGCACGCTGATATCGCGCATGATTTCATTGAAATCATTACTGCGCTGATTGTCTTTAAAAGCTTGCAATTGTTGCATAGTATACACGGCTTGTTGTCCAGAGAGTACTGGGAAGCCAGCTTGCGCATTACCAGTGCCCCGCGGTCCGTGGCAAGCAATGCATGCCGTGATATGACTTTTAAAATCACCGCCGCGGTATAACTGCTCGCCGCGGGCAATAAAGCGCTGTGGAGTCTGTCCTTCCGGCAAAGGCAGCTTGGAATAATAAACAGCCAGATCCTCAATGTCTTGGTCGCTTAATTTGGCTACTATAGGCGCCATGATGGGCGAATTACGCGTGGAAGCCTGTTTATAATCACGTAATTGTTTAGCTAAATAACCAGCATGCTGGCCTGCCAGACTTGGCCATTGCGGATTGGTGCTGATGCCTTTCGCGCCGTGGCAAGCCACGCATGCGGCGGCTTTAGCTTCGCCATCCTGATAATTGCCCGCTGCATAGGAAGAAAAGCACAACAATAAAAGGATAAAAACCATTTTTTTCATGGTTATCTCACCGGTTGAATCTGGTTTAATGGTACACTGCAATAAAGCGTATCTGCAATTCCTGCATCACAATAGGGGGTATTCAAACGATATGCAGCGGCCGCTTGACCTTGCAAACCGTTAAGCCACTCCTGCCGTGAGATTTGCATCTTGCAAGTTATGTAGCGATAATGCGGGGCTTGGCTTTGTAATTCCACGCTAATTTCATCATGCGAAACCCTTATACTAAAACTATTTTTCTTAAAAGCGCTGCTAAGGTTGAACAATTACCGGAAGACAGCGGTTATGAAGTCGCTTTTGCTGGCCGTTCCAATGCTGGGAAATCAAGTGCCTTAAACCGGTTGACCGGTATCCGCCAACTGGCCCGCACCAGTAAAACGCCCGGACGCACGCAATTGATCAATTTATTTACCATAGGAGATACCGACAGGCGTTTGGTCGATCTGCCGGGTTACGGGTATGCAAAAGTAGGTTTGGCCATGAAGCGGGATTGGCAGCAAAATTTAGCGCATTATCTGGAAGTGCGGCAAAGCTTAAAAGGCTTGGTTTTGCTTATGGATATACGCCATCCGCTGAAAGAATTGGATACGACGATGATAAACTGGGCCATCCATCGGGAATTACCGGTGCGTATATTATTGACCAAGGCGGACAAGTTAAGCCGCGGGCAGGCACAAAGCACGGTATTAAATGTGCGCAAGCATTATCAGACTGTCGCGCACTTGCTTAGCGTGCAGGCATTTTCCTCACTAAGCGGCCTGGGTGTTGATGAGTTAATCCATGCACTTAATGAATGGTTCGCCTGGGATGATATAGAGGCCCAAACCGGTTAATTAGCCCTTCCGGGTGTCATATTGGCAGCATGACGGGGCGCATCATCTTCTGCTTTTATTTGGGCAACTGCCTCACGTTGCTTCTTTTTTAACAAATTTTGCGGAGATGCTTCAAAAAAGTCGGGTGTACCTGGAAATTTTTGGCCCTGCTTCTCAGGGGATTTTTTTGTATCGATGCTTGGTTCGTGCAGTCTTAGTTTATACATGTTCATTCCTTGGCAGTTGGGATGGCTAAATTGTTTACTGATTAAAAAGATTCAAGAAGCTTTATAATCGCTGAAAAATCCAGGCTGCTATTGCCCTGCTCGGCAAATTGTTGATAAAGCTCTGTCGCATGTGCACCCATGGGGGTTTTTACGCCAACCGCAGCAGCGCACGTTTGACTTAAATTTAAATCCTTTAGCATCATGGCACTGGCGAAACCGGGCTGATAGTCATGGTTGGCCGGTACATTTTCCAATATTCCCGCTACAGGAACGTATTTGCTCATGGCCCAGCATTGCCCAGAGGAATTGCTGACCACTTCAAATAATTTGCCAGCCTCCAGGCCTAAATGTTTGGCCAGAATAAAAGCTTCGCTTATGGCAATCATGGAAATGCCCAATATCATATTGTTGCAGATTTTGGCTGCCTGCCCGCTGCCTGCTTTCCCCGTGTGGATAATATTTTTTCCTAGGTGCCTGAGGATGGGGTTGGCGCGGTTAAAACTTTCCCTGGTGCCGCCTACCATAAAGGTTAAGCTGGCTGCACTTGCGCCGGCAACTCCCCCAGAGACTGGCGCATCCAAATACGCATGCTGGTAAGTTTGTGCGGTTTGGTGCATCGTTTGTGAACTTTGTACATCGATGGAAGAGCAATCTATGAACAGCGTGTTTTTGCCTGCCGAGGCAAACAAGCCTTGTTCGCCTAGACAAACTTGCTGCACTTGTTCGCCGGTTTGCAGCATGGTGATGACGGCCGTTTTATCTCTGGCCGTTTCCTGTACCGTATTGGCCGTTTGCCCTCCAGCTTCGGCAAAGCTTTGCAAGGCCCTGGGGTTTACGTCATAACCGGTTACCTGATAACCGGCTTTAAGCAAATTAACCGCCATTGGCAATCCCATATGCCCCAACCCAACAAATCCTATGTGCTCCATGTCCCCTCCACCTGCAGTGAATTACCTATTAGTGAGCCGGCATGACAAATGTGGATCCATCCATCTCGCTTACCGGCCATTTACAGGTAACCGTTTTTCTTTTTGTGTAAAACTGGATGCTTTCCAAACCATGCATGTTGGTATCGCCAAAAGATGATTGTTTCCAGCCGCCAAACGGGTGGTTGGCTACCGGCACCGGAATGGGGATATTGATGCCAACCATTCCTGCCTGCACCCGCTGGCTGTATTCACGTGCGGTATAGCCGTCGCGTGTGAAAATCGCGGTGCCATTGCCATACTGGTTACGGTTCACTAAAGCAAGCGCTGCAGAAAAATCTTGCACACGCACCACAATTAAAACAGGCCCAAAGATTTCTTGTTGATAAAGCCCCATGTTTTCGCTGACTTTATCAAATAAAGTGGCACCCAAAAAATAACCTTGCGGGTATTGTGCGTGTTTAAAATCGCGCCCATCGATGATCAGTTCTGCGCCTTCAGAAATGCCGTTATTAATGGCAGTTAACACCCGTTGCCTATGGGTGCTGCTGATTAGCGGCCCCATGTCTGCATAAGCTGCATCGCCGGCATCAATCCGCATGGCTTGAATCAAAGGTTTCATTGTCCCGATGAGTGCATCGGCAGTATGCTCGCCCACCGTCACTACGACCGAGATAGCCATGCAGCGCTCACCGGCTGAACCAAAGGCGGCACCGACAATTGCATTGGCGGCCTGTTCTATATCCGCATCTGGCATGACCACGCAGTGGTTCTTGGCGCCGCCGAAAGTATGGGCGCGCTTCCCAAGTTTTGTTGCCGTAGTATAAATATGTGCCGCCACCGGGGTGGATGCTACAGCCGTGAAGGCGGCAATGTCCGGGTGGTGCAGCAGGTAATCCACTGTCGATTTGTCTCCTTGCACACAATGAGCAACCCCCGCGGGCAAACCTGCCTCACTCAATAATTCCAATAAGCGCAGCGGGGCTGACGGGTCTTGTTCGGAAGGTTTTAATATGAAGGTGTTGCCGCAAGCGATGGCAGGTATCATCATCCACACCGGCACCATGACCGGAAAATTGAAAGGCGATACGCCAGCACATACACCTAATGGTTGGCGCATGGTGTAAGAATCGATTTGACTAGCCACATTTGCTGAATACTGGCCCTGCAATTGTGAGATAATCCCGCAGTGGAATTCCACCACTTCAATTGCACGTGCAATGGAGCCTCTTGCATCCTCAAGTGTTTTCCCATGCTCGCGTGTGACGATTTGTGCAAGCTCGGATTGATGTTTTTCTAAAAGTTCGCGAAATTTAAATAAAACCCGCGCTCTTTTCAAAGGCGGTGTATCAGCCCAGGTTGGCCATGCTTTGCTGGCAGCTTCCACAGCATGGGCGCAGACTCGTTTATCGGCGATAAAACACTGTCCGATTTTTTCACCCAATGCGGGGTTATAAATATCCAGCGCATGAGTTTCATCATCACTATAAGCTTTGCCGTCAATAAAATGAGGGACTGTGTACACCATCTTAAACTCCTTGTCATCGAGGTTTTTGTACAGCATGTAAAGCAATGTAAAACAGTGTAGCAAGGTTCTTGCTATTTATCATTGAGCAAATGTTCAAGTCCATAGTGAAGAGAATTCAAGCGCTGTACGCGTTGGCAGGCGAGAAGCAAGCCAGGCATAAAACTGATGCGATCAATGCTATTGTGTACAATCGACAAAGTTTCACCGGGATTTCCAAAAATAACTTGCTGGGCAGCAAGGATGCCAGGCAAGCGTATGGAATGAATGTTGACGTTGCGGTGTGTGCCGCCGCGCACACCGGGCAGAAGCTCTTTTAAAAGCAGCGTATTTTTTTCCTGCCGCCGGGCGGCATCGATCATTTCTGCGGTTTTCATGGCGGTACCCGAGGGGGCATCGAGCTTCTGCTGGTGGTGCGCTTCAATGATTTCCACTTCCGGTAGAAAGCGGGCCGCCTGGGCTGCGAATTGCATCATCAGCACCGCAGCAATGGAAAAATTGGGCACAATGATCCCGCCTAAATTTTGCTCACTGCATAAATTTTGCAAAATGCGGATTTCTTCATCCTGCAGGCCGCTGGTGCCAATGATGGGGTGGGCGCCACTTTGAATAATAGCGAGGCTATTTTGATAAACACAGTCGGCGCGGGTCAAATCAATGACAATTTGTGCAGCGGTTCTGGCAATTTCTTGCTGCAAATTGTCTGCGCGCCCTAAAGCGGCAACCAACTCAAAATCGGCATGATTGCGGATCGTCTCGGCCGCTAAAGCTCCCATTTTCCCATGGGCACCATTCACAATGACGCGCGTTTGCATAAATTCTCCAGCAGTGGGTAAGAAGATGATTTACTCATTTTTCATCGGTTTTGCATCACTATCAGGTGCGGTAGCAGCATTAGGGGCGTGCACGATGCGCCACGCCCACATGCTTGCCGGAATCCAGCCAACCACCGTGGCTTGCAGGATCAATGCAATCAGAGCGCCTCCGGGGTTGTCATTGAGGAATAATACTACCCATGGGAAGAAAATAGCCAGTAATGACATGAATAAACGTTTCATAATGTATCTGCCTTTTTTAAAAGGAATACAATGCCAAGAATGCTTTTAAAAGCATATCATAAGCCATTTAGAATCACTTGCAAATTAAGGTTAAACGCTGTAGATTGTAGCTCTTTTTACCCCCATCCCCCCGATTTAATTGACACGCACAAGGGTTATTGCATGAGAAAACAGGAGCTGCATCCTCGTACAGCAGTCGTTAACAAAAAGCAAAAAAATGAATCCAAAAAAGCGCGTTATGATGCCTTGCGCTGGCTTGCAGTAAATTTTCCCAAAGCATTTGATAACAGTGTGAGCATCCAGCCTTTAAAAGCAGGCATTATGGACGATATTTTAGCTTATGCTGACAAGGCTGAAGCGGATGGTATCTCCCGCAGCAAACTGCGTGAGGCTGTAGTGGTGTACACCCGACGCGTTGATTATCTCGCCACTTTAAAGGCGCGCGAGATGCGCATCGATTTGCAGGGGAATCCTGTCGTTGCAGTCAGTGAAGAAGAAGCTGAGCGCGCGGCCAGCAAGCTTAAAAAACGTGTAGAGAAAAGTGCCAAGAATACCCGCAGAAATTTGCTTCCTGCCAAGACTTTGGGACAAGGCGAAGTAAAAACCATGAATCCGCAGGCTTATTCTTTCGGGCAAGATGGCATGTCTGCGGAACGTTCTTTATCTGCAGCATGGCAGGGTGGTACCCCACCGGCAAAATCAGCTCCAGTCATGATTAGACATAAACAAAGCCGCCAATATGATCCAGACGCGGTAGCGCGTTTAAAGGAAAAATTAGGCTTGCCTGCCAAGAGGGAAATTTCCGACTAATATTGCGCCCTAAAATGCCTAAGTGATTATTATTAACCTATCATGGATATTTTTTGATCTTTTATGGTATGATATGTCCATTTAGGTATTTAGGTAGTACGCAATGATTACGAAAGAAGCAGCACAGCAACAATTACAAGCGCTATTGCAGCGCGTTGAGCATTTGATAGAAAGCAATCCCTTTATGAAGCTCAGGTCGAGTTCAACAGTCGGCTATACCAATGTTGACAATTTCATATTGGGTAACCGGGTGTCGTTTAATGGCGCCCTGATTGCGCAAGTACAGCAAATGCGTCAATTGTTAAGTGTAGAAGCGAGTGAGTTAAGCGCTAATCTGAACGATCAATTTGAATTACTGAATGTAGAGAAAGTCAACCTTGACCAGCATTTTTTCATCCAGAACAAGGAATTAACCCGGTATATCAATGACTTGACTCCTTATAATTACAAATTTTTCCTGCAAAATATTTATCGCGGCGAGGCTGCATTCCGTTTGAATGTGATGGTGTTTTGTCTCAAATTCACAAAAATTTACCAGGATTTGCTACCAATGTTATCATCATTTGATGATAAACAGATGTTGGCTCTGGAAAGCAAGATAAGTGGCTTGAAGGCAGGGGTTGAACTGCTGGAAGACTCCGTAAAGTTATATAATGAATTCAACCCGCTCCTGAAAAATTTTGTTAGCGAATACGATAAGACGATTGCTGAAATTGATAAGGAAAATGCCCTTAAGTCATACGTTCAACAAAAAGCCAAGGAAGAAGCGCTGCAACGCAGGCCGAAGATCATCCAGGCAGAGCAAGCTGCTATAAAATGGGATCGGCGCCGGAAAACATTAACCGAAGAAGAATTACAGCAGTTAACAAAACTGGGAGAGCAAATAGCCTCTTCCTTTGCGCCACAAAAAGAAGAATTTATTAAAAAATTTACGCAGTTACACGATGCTTTTGTAAAACCTAAAACTGATTTTAATTTGTTCATGATCAAGATGGAGCAATACCAAGTCCGTTTGGAAGAGAATGTGTCGCATAGCTCGGATTATGCGGCCATATCTGCAATCGCCGCAGAACAAATCCGCTGCCTAAAGCAATTGCAGAATAATTATTTTGTCAAGCGCAGCATCGATAGAGATTTATTTAAGCAACAATGCGAAGTAGCCGTCTTTAAAGCACTTCCATTCTTAAATATATTGCAAGGCAATTATGAGCGTTTGAGCGCCTTGGCTGCGTCTGATTCTGCTTATGCCAAGGAATATAAAGAAGCAGAAGGCACCGCATTTACCTTAATCCAGTCGCTGCAGGAAATCGAGAAAGAATTTTTCGTGGAAAAATCGATTGATTTGGCAACTTGCCTAAAGCGCTGCAAAGAAGCGATCGAACTGGCAAGACCGGTGTTGGCGACCCACCGCAGCTGGTTTAGGCCTTTTGCAGTATTGGCATTCTTAGCCGCCAGTGTTTTCACGCTGGGGTTGGTGCCATTAGTCAGCTACCTGCAAACAGGCGATGCATACTATTATTTCCGCACCACTTCTGAGCAAAATTTAAATGCCTATGCAAAAAAATTAAGCCAGTTTTCATTGTTCACGGCGGAGCCCAAGCCAAAATCGATCGTTATGGAAGAAGAAATCAAATTTGATGAAGAAGATCCGGCTCCTTTGACAGCGAATGTACACTAATCAATCAGGCGCGAATAATTTCCATATTGTTCGTGCCACCCGGTTCGCCAATTTTGCTGCCGCGGGTTAGTAATAAAAAAGTATTTTTTGCAATCAACCCTTTTCCCAGTAAGATACGGATGGCTTCGCGATTGATTTCTTCCTCAGCCAAGCTGCGGTAATCAAGAAATACAGGGAAAACATTATTTGCCAGGCTTAATCTGCGCACCGTGGTTTCATTGGCGGTGATGGCATAAATAGGTACGGTGCTATGCAGCCGCGACATCCAAATCGCCGTGGCACCT
This sequence comes from Legionella septentrionalis, assembly GCF_003989745.1. GTDB lineage: Bacteria > Pseudomonadota > Gammaproteobacteria > Legionellales > Legionellaceae > Legionella_A > Legionella_A septentrionalis. The sequence goes on along the minus strand of NZ_RZGS01000001.1, from coordinate 11,577 downwards.
GATTCAGTTAGTGCCAAAATTGCTTTAATCGGGAAGTGATTAGCCACTTGCATGGCGGCCATGGCAATGGCTTGATCAGCGCGCTGGTAGGAACACTGCTCTACGTCATTATGATAAAAAAAAGCGGCATGTTTTTCGGCACTTAAACAGATTTTATCGACCATTTGGATGACTTTTACCGGAAAAAGGCCGCTGGCAGTTTCTGCGGAAAGCATGACGGCATCGGTTCCATCCAATATGGCGTTGGCCACATCCGAAACTTCCGCACGCGTTGGCTGGGGATGAGTTATCATTGATTCCATCATCTGCGTTGCGGTGATGACGACCCGGTTCAAACGTCTGGTTTGCTCAATGATTTGCTTTTGAATCGCAGGAACTTCAGCAGGGCCAATTTCCACGCCAAGATCACCACGCGCTACCATCACTGCATCTGCAGCAAGGATGATGTCAGTCAGGTTAGCCAATGCTTCCGTGCGTTCAATCTTGGCAATGACAGGCAAATCGTTGGCTCCCAAATCCGCCAGCAACTTGCGTGCAGCCATAATGTCGTTTGCATCTTTTACAAAAGACAGGGTAATGTAATCGACCCCGGCGCTTATGGCTGTGGCCATGTCTTTTTTATCTTTTGCGGTGAGCGTCCGCGCAGCCAGCCCGCCACCTTTACGGTTAATTCCTTTGTTGTTGCTTAAAATCCCGGCTTCAATTACTTCACATTCAATGACTGGCGGGTGGATAGCCGTGACTAACAATTCGATTAACCCATCATCGAGGAGCAGCCGATCACCTGCCTGTAGCTCGTGGCAAAGTTGCGGGTAATCCACGCTGACACCGCAGGCATCGCCCAGTTTATCATCAGGCTGGCAGCGTAGGGTAAACATTTGGCCCGTGGTCAAGGTGACTGAATTATTGATAAAGCGGCCGATGCGGATTTTGGGACCCTGCAGATCCGCCATAATGGCAAGAGGGCGCTGCAACTGTGCAGCTAAGGCCCGTGTTTCCTTAATGATATTCACGACTTCTTTTGTGGCATGGGAAAAATTGATGCGCAGCACATCTACGCCGGCCAAGAGCATGGCACGCAAAGTTGCTGGCTCCTGGCTTGCGGGGCCGATGGTTGCGACAATCTTAGTCCGCCGTGGCATGTCCCCGTTCCTTAAGGATGGCAACAGCAGGCAGAGTTTTCCCTTCCAGGAATTCCAGAAATGCGCCGCCGCCCGTGGAAATATAAGATATTTGCTCCGTCAGGTCATATTGATCAATAGCCGCCAACGTATCGCCACCGCCTGCAATGCTAAACGCATCGCTATCTGCAATAGCAATGGCAAGCGCGCGCGTGCCATAGGCAAATTGCGGAAATTCAAAGACGCCAAGAGGGCCATTCCAGATAATTGTTTTTGCGCCGTCCAGCGCATCGGTGTAGCGGACGATAGTATCCGGGCCAATATCCATGATCATGTCGTCGTTGGCAATATTTTGCAGCGATTTGGTGAAAGCAGGGCATGCATCTGAAAAGGATTTGCCGACGACTACATCCGATGGCAGGGGAATTTGGCAACCATTTTCTTCAGCCAGTTTGAGGATGTAACGGGCTTCGTCCAACAGATCAGGCTCATAAAGAGATACGCCTATTTCCTGGCCTTTTGCCTTTAAAAAGGTATTGGCAATGCCACCGCCCGGGATAAGCACGTCCACCATTTCCACCATTTTTTTAAGCAGGGTTAATTTGGAAGAAACTTTCGCACCGCCGACGATTGCAACAATAGGACGTTCAGGCTCATGCAACACGTGTTGCAAAGCTTCGAGCTCACGCAATAACAGTGGGCCTGCCGCCGCAACCGGCGCATATTTGGCTACCCCGTAGGTGGAAGCATGGGCGCGATGCGCTGTACCAAAAGCATCCATGACGAAGATGTCGCAAAGGCTGGCCAGTTTTTTAGCCAGGGTGTCATCGTTACTTTTCTCGCCGCGGTTAAAACGTACATTTTCACAAATCACCAATTCACCGGGATTTGCCTCAACGCCATTTAAATAATCGCTGACAAATTTAACCGGGTAATCGAGGTGTGACGCCAAATATTTTGCCACAGGCTGCAATGAGTAGCGGCTTTCCTCGCGCCCTTCTTCCGGGCGCCCGAGGTGGGATAGCACGATAACGGCCGCCCCTGCCTGCAGTGCGGCGGTTAGGGTAGGAAGCGCGGCTTGCAGGCGCTGATCACTGGTGATCATCCCGTCCTTGATGGGCACATTTAAATCTTCACGAATTAAAACCCGCTTCCCGTGCAGATCAAGCTCGCTCATCTTAATCAAATTCATGGCTTTTCCTTACAGGTTCATCATGTAATAAGCGGTATCCAGCATGCGGTTTGAAAATCCCCATTCATTGTCATACCAGGCAACGACTTTCACCAAATTACCCAAAACTTTGGTTTGCGTGGTGTCAAAAATTGCAGAAGCAGGATGGTGGTTGAAATCACAAGACACCAGCGGCTCATCATTGATGTGCAGGATATCGCTTTTGGCGCCCTGCATGATGTCATGGACTTCGTCCACACTGGTAGGCTTTTTGCTGGTAAACGTTAAATCAATCACGGAAACATTGAGAGTCGGCACGCGCATGGCAAAGCCGTCCAGTTTACCGGCGAGTTCCGGCAATACCAGGCCCACCGCACTGGCGGCGCCGGTCTTGGTCGGAATGATCGAATGCGCGGCCGCGCGGGCACGGTGCAAGTCGGAATGACTGCCATCCAGCAACATTTGATCCTTGGTATAGGCATGCACGGTATTTAACAAACCATATTCAATGCCCAGGGCTTCGTGTAAAGGTTTCACCACAGGCGCCAGGCAGTTTGTCGTACAAGAGGCATTGGAAACAATCGTATCGGATGCACGCAAGTTCTCGTGGTTCACACCATACACTATGGTCGCATCAGTATTTTTCCCTGGTGCGGAAATCAATACTTTTTTTGCACCTGCGGCAATGTGTTGCATGGCTGCGTCATGGCTGGTAAAACGGCCGGTGCATTCGAGTACCACATCAACATTTAACGCCCCCCACGGCAGCTCCGCCGGGTTGCGTTCTGCAGTCACTGCAATGGCATGGCCATCCACAATGAGTTTATTGCCTTCCACGACCACCTTGCTCTGAAACCGGCCATGGGTTGAATCGTAGCGGGTTAAGTGTGCAGTGGTTTCAATACCGGACAAATCGTTAATGGCAACGATTTCAATCTCGTGCTGGCGGTTGTATTCAAACACTGAGCGTAAAATGCAACGGCCAATGCGGCCATAACCGTTAATTGCTACTCGTATGGTCATATACTTCTCCGAATGGTGGGTATTGCAGATATACCCTCGAATTAATACTTGCGGGCTTTATTAAAACTGCAAGCAACATTATTTAAACAAGGCACGCAGCGCAGCCAGGGTTTTCTCAACGGTGATGCCCAATTCGCGATAGGCATCGGCGGCAGGTGCCGAAGTGCCAAAAGAATCAAGGCCAATCACCGCGCCATCCAACCCGGTAAAGCGGTACCAGTAAGCTGTGGCGGCGGCTTCAATTGCCACTCGTTTGCGTACCGCAGGCGGCAGGACATGCTCTTGATACGCTTTGTCCTGCTCCAAAAAGCGTTCCGCACAGGGCATGGAAACAACCCTTACCTGCAAGCCTTCTTGTGCGGCAAGTTCGGCCGTGGCAAGCGCCAATTGCACTTCTGAGCCTGTGGCGATGAGGATTGCATCCGTGGTTTTACCACTTTCTTTAAGGATATACCCGCCTTTGTGTATATTTTCCAGCGCCCCGACATGCTTAAGTACCGGCAAGTTTTGCCGCGATAACAGCAAGCAAGTGGGGCCATGGTGGCGTTCAATAGCCTGTTGCCAGGCGACTGCGGTTTCGACCAAATCGGCAGGGCGCCATACATTAATGTTGGGCGTCATGCGCAGCATGGCTGCATGTTCAACCGGCTGGTGCGTAGGCCCGTCTTCTCCAAGGCCGATGGAATCATGGGTGTATACGTAAATGACCCGTTGCTTCATCAGGGCGCTCAGGCGCACGGCATTGCGTGCGTAATCTGAAAAGACTAAAAAGGTGCCGCCATAGGGAATAAAACCGCCATGCAGGGCGAGGCCATTCATGATGGCCGACATGGCAAACTCACGGACGCCATAATAAATGTAATTGCCGTTAAAATCTTCATGGGTAATGGCTTTACTGCCTGACCAATCCGTATTATTGGAACTGGTCAAATCGGCAGAGCCGCCCACTAATTCCGGCAGCAAGGCAGCAAATTCTTCAATGCATTGCTGCGAAGCCTTGCGCGTGGCCACTGCTTTTTCATTATGGGTACATTGCTCGATGAATGCTTGCGCGGCAAGCGGCCAGTTATCAGGCAGATCGCCATTGATGCGCCGTAAAAATTCATAATAATCCGCAGGGAACTGCTGCTGATACGTCTGGCACAGCTCAAGCCAGGTTTGTTCCGCCTGTTTGCCTTCTGCTACATGGTTCCAGGCTTTATAAATTTCCTCAGGGATATGGAATGGTGTATGCGGCCATTGCAATTGCTGGCGCATGGCATTGATATCGCCAGCCCCTAAAGGCGCGCCATGGCATTTTTCACTGCCAGCGAGCGCTGAACCATGGCCGATAATGGTTTTGCAAATGATTAATGAAGGCTTAGCTGTTTCTTTCCTGGCGGCGTCGATGGCTTGTTCGATCTGTACTGGGTCATGGCCGTCTACCGCTTCTACCACGTGCCAGTTATAAGCGCGGAAGCGCATGGCAGTATCATCGGTAAACCAGCGATCCACGCAGCCATCAATGGAAATTTGATTGTCATCGTAAAAGACAACCAGTTTCCCAAGCCCTAATGTTCCTGCCAGCGAGCATGCTTCATGGGAAATACCTTCCATCATGCAGCCATCGCCTGCGAATGCATAAGTATAATGGTTGACCAGCTGCAAACCCTGTTTATTAAATTGCGCTGCCAATATTTTTTCTGCAACCGCCATGCCTACGGCATTGGCAAGGCCTTGCCCCAATGGCCCGGTCGTGGTTTCAACCCCAGGCGTATGAGTGCATTCAGGATGCCCCGGTGTTTTCGAATTCAGTTGGCGGAAGCGTTTTAATTCTTCCATGCTTAATTTATAGCCGGTCAAATGCAGAAGGGCATAAAGCAGCATCGAACCGTGCCCGTTTGATAAGACAAACCGATCGCGGTCAAACCAGTGCGGGTTTTCCGGATTAAATTTCAGGAATTTTTTCCACAAGACAGTGGCGATGTCAGCCATGCCCAACGGCATGCCAGGATGCCCGGATTGAGCAGCTTCCACAGCATCTATGCTTAAGAAACGAATGGCAAGGGCCAATTGTTTGAGTGAACTCATACGCTTTCTTTTGCTAGCAACGGGGGCACTATTGTCGCTCAGAAGAACGCATTCGGCAAGTTTATCCCGTGCAGGCTATCCGCCAGTGAAGGTGTTGGTATTTATTGGCGGATGCAATGCAATCTATTTGATAAAAAGGGATTTATAAAAATAAGGAGTCTGGATTGTTAAAGCCGCACTTGCGGATGTTATCATCCCGGTTTTTAAAGGTTTGAGTAATTGTAAGAGCCGCTGATGATCACAGGGTATTATATTTTTGCAGGAAATGGTGATTACCATAATTTGGCAGGCAATAGGGAGCCTGAGTGGACAGCTAATTGGGACTTTAAGCAATGGAAGCAATTCGTTGATGACTTGGCAGACAAAAATATAAACCTTCTCATGATTTATTTAAATGGCCACTCCCTTCCTTATAAATCTCAAGCATACCCGGAGTTAAGTGATTCAGGACATCCCAATGTAAAAGATGAGTTTTTCCCAAAATTATTTTCATATATCAGGTCAAAAAACATTCAATTGGTTGCAGTCATCACCACGACTGGCCATGCCGGAAAATTTTCTGAATTAAACCCAAATGTAAAAATTGTAACTAACTACGTTGATGAAAACTTGGAAAGCGCGCTCATTTCATTTCCCGAACATTTAAGGAAAGGAAAAATAAAAAAAGTCATGGGGCAAGCGCAGCTGGGCTATGGGGTCGTATGCCATAACAAGCCGAAAGCTCGGCGTTATGCTGTAGGTATCATTTCGGAAATTCTTAAAAAGTATGGTAGATTTTTTTCAGGGGTAGCTATTCATCCACCTGAATCTTTATTCGGTTGCCAATGCAGATTTTGTGGCAATGCGTTGTTAACGCTACATGGAAAATCGATAGAGTTTGCCTCACAAAATGAACTGCGCAGGTTTTTTATTACTTCCTATCTACAATTTCAAAAAGAAATAATTTTTAAGCTTCTCCCGGATAGCAAACTTTATACATTCACCATCCCTTGGCTTTTTGAAGAAAACATCGTGTTGATGTGCAGCTATATCCCTAAACATGTCACGATTATTGATTGGGATTATAATTTAGCACAGAAAAGATTGGCAGAGCTTGCAGCAAGGCTTAACGCGTATCTTTCAACCGATCATGAAGTATTGTTTATGCCAACAGCAGGATTTTCCTTTGATACTTCCTCTAATCTTGAAGAACAGATTCAGGCTGTACATAAACAAATCAAAGCAGCCAGGAATACTGATATAAGCGGCATTATTAGTTTTCTAGGGCCGAAATTATCTTGTTATATGGAGGAGACTGCTGGGAATGAAATTTAGTTAAGTCCCATTGCATGGGACTTGTATTTCGCATAGGAAGGCTACTTAATGATATTATTAATGCTTCGCGCTATTGTGATAGGACAATAGTAACAAGTAATGAGCAAATTCAGGATCTTCATGTGAACTATGGCGGTAATTTACCGCCATAATTACATGTCACAAGGTGGGAGCCAATGCTGGTTGGACTGCTATGGTCAATCCCACTTCCTGTTCTTGGGAGCAATTGTATACAAATATTAAGAGCGTTTGTTACAAAATATATGCTAATATTTACATCAACGTAATTAATTACATCAATGTAAAGCTATTACATTGATGTAACTAAGTCAAGCTTATGTTAATAAAAAATTTAACTATATCGAGCCATTTGTTATTAGCTCAAACCTTAGACAAACTCCTTAAGTATGATAAAAAGCTTACGCCAGCTGCGCTTGCGCGCGAATTAGGCATTCCCACAAATAAAATCACTAGAATTTTAAATGGAGATGTTACAGACCCAAAAGCTAGTACATTGTTACAAATTGCAAATTACTTTGAAATTACTATTGGACAATTGTTAGGAATAGAACCACTTAGCTCTGATATAAAACAGGTGCAAGATGAAGGAAAGATGCTACCTGTTTTTCAGATAAATAAATCAGGGTACCAAAAAATTTACAATGATTGGTATCGTTGGGCAGGTGGTGATGTTGAGGGAGTATGCTATGCGCTTTCTATTGATACAGATATATATGAACCAACATTCCCACAGGATTCTTTATTAATTATAAATCAAGATATTGCTCCTGATGATCGTTCCTATATTGTGGTAAAAAAAAATACCTCGGCTCATTATTTTATTAGGAGGTATGTAGAAGATGGTAATAAGATATTTTTCTACCCTATTAACCCCCAGTTTTCTATAGAAATCTATGATAAGTCTTTATATACTATTGCCGGTGTAATTCTTGAGATACACCAGAAATTACGTTCGAAAAAATAATATCAAGCAGGATGTGGCATATGAAAAAATGGAGCTTAGGAAGCCAGTATTTAAGCTTTATTTATAAAGAAATAATATTGCGTTTTTCTGGACAAATTAGGGAACCTTACCTCATTAGAATTGATAAAATTTTTACTTGTCCTGTAACCAATGAGTTATCTGTAGCTTTTCATCTAGCTAATAAACGCATTAATCAAGAAATGACTGTAGCTAAATTTGTTAAATCGGAAATGATTTATCTGATTGATCCACGTATTGTATTTAATATAGGGGAACAATATGGTGCTCATTGTGAAAAACTTAATTTCCAAAAAAGGAAGTCTGATTTTGGTAAGAAATGTATTACTGGTATAAAACGCATTTTTATAGATGAGTAACCCTCGCAGCAAGTCAAAAATACCCCTTCAGTTTAAAGTATTCCATACATTACTTGGTTTTGCTGTTTTTTTTAGCTTAGTTACATTACCAGCTGAGACTCAACTAATAAAAGTGGGAGGTATATTAACAACTTCTGAGCTATTGTGGTGGCCTGTTGTATTTTTTATTTTTCAATTAATTTACACAGTATACGGCTTTGCATATCTAAGGCATGCCGTATATTTAGTAATTCTATTCCATACAATTTACATTTTATTCCTGAGACTTGCAATTTGCTTACCTTCTTCATCTTTTTGGAAGATGCAAGAGATTTATGCACAAGTGCTTTATAGAGATTTCTCATATCTTTTAAAAAGCGCATTTTTTTTGTGGATTTGCGCTTTATTTCTAATAAAGCTTTTTGCTAAAGCGAATAAAGAATTTGAGCGCTATATTTTTTTGATGGCTCTAATTATCTTTACATTTTTAAATTTATTTTGGTTAAATTCGAAATCAAACGTTAATTCATCACAGATTTTAGTATCAATATTAATTTTTTATTTCCTAAATATTTTTTTAAATAAACTGCTAATTATCATTTTACGGATAGAACATGTTACTTATGCTCAAGAAACGCAAAAACAATTGTTTAAATTTCAATTGCCGAAAAATATAAATTCTTATGAGGAAATGTTCAAATTTCATCACATACTTTTTTGTTTCAGCATAGTTTTTTTTATTACGTCAAAAACTGTATCAGCTAAATTTATTTCAATTGGTTTCTTAACCATAAATGTTGGGGGAGTTGTCTTTTCTTTAGTCTATCTCACGGCGGATATGATGACTGATGTTTATGGAATTGAACGAACGAAGCAAATGATTTTATTTGTTATTTTTTGTAACTTACTATTTATTTTTTTTATTTGGATAACTAATCTACTTGCTCTGAATGATAAAGGAGAGTTTCAATTAATTTTACACAATCAGACCAGGATGTTTATAGCCTCAGCCATTGCTTTTTTTCTAGGGATGACCATTAATTCTACCGCTATATCCATAATTAAATGGAGACAAAGAAAACGTGGGATTTCCCTAAAAAAAGAGTTCCTTACAACTGTATGGGCAAGAATTGCAACTTCTACCGCCTTTGGCATTATCATCGATGTAAGTTTTTTTTCTTTAGTGGCATTTTACGGCATAGTACCAAATGAAAAACTTACTAGCATCATTATTTTTGAAGATATTTATAAAATTTCTTATGAATTTCTATTGGCACCGGTGTCAATTTTATTAATTTATTTACTTAAAGTAAAAGAAAAGGTAGATATTTACGATGAACTTAATAACTTAAATCCATTTCGAATTAATACTAACTATAAAATGGGTGCCAATAAATTCTATGAAAATTATGTGAGCTATCGAAATGAAACTGATGAATAATTATATATATAACTTCATGAGAGAAACTATAGAAGTTGCAGCGTTAAACCCGAAGGCCCCATATGCTTCTATTCTAGTTTATGATGATAGAGATATTCTTGTAAAATCTGTGAATAACTCACACGTTCATCCTTTAATGCACGGAGAATTATCTGTTCTGAATATATTATTTAATGATGGTTTTAGTGATGATCGTACTAAGTTAAGTATTTATAGTACCGCAGAGCCCTGTCCCATGTGTGCTGCAGCTATTTACTGGTCAATGATTCCTAAAATAATTTATGGAACTTCCATCCCATTTTTACATAATTTGTTTGGTAGACAAATTCAAGTTAGAGCCAAAGAAATTTTTTCAAAAACTCCTAATTTTTATAATTGTAATTTAATTGAAGGAGTTATGGAGAATGAATGTAATTCCTTATTTATTAAAGCTAAAGAAATAAGAGATTTAGAGAGTATAAGTTAAATGATCTCCCCCCTAAAAATAGTGATCTCCCCCCTAAAAATAGCTCCACTTTAAAGTAGAGGAACTGTCGAAATATGAATTAAATAAAAAGGGGGTATTTGGAATGAAACGCAGTAAATTTACAGAAGAACAAATATTATTTGGTCTAAAGCAGGTTGAATTAGGAACGAGTGTTTCGGAGGTATGTCGGAAGCTTGGAATCAGCGAAGCGACGTTTTATATCTGGAAGAAGAAATATGGTGGTCTTGGTGCCTCGGACCTTAGAAAGCTGCGTCAGCTGGAAGATGAAAACAAGCGGCTGAAACAGCTGGTTGCTGATTTAAGCCTGGATAAACAGATGTTGCAGGATGTTCTGTCAAAAAAGCTTTAAAGCCACGTAAGAAGCGTGAACTGGCAGTTTTTCTTCAGGATGGGTATCGAGTAAGTATCCGTAGGAGCTGTGCAGTTTTAATGATGAGCCGGAGCGTATACCAATACCGCTCCTGCCGTGGCGAAGATACTGCTATAAGACACCGCATCAGGGAAATCGCTGAGACACGGGTTCGTTATGGCTATCAGCGTATTCATGTGTTGCTGCAACGAGAAGGCTGGGTAGTCAACCATAAAAAAGTTCACCGTATTTATTGTGAAGAAGGCCTTAATCTTCGCAGGAAGCGCCCTCGCCGGCATGTGACAGGTGCTCACCGGGAAGAGCGGCAACTGGCCTCTACGTTTAATGAATGCTGGAGCATGGATTTTGTTGCTGACAACTTGTTCAATGGCAAGAAAATACGGGCATTAACTATAGTGGATAATTTTAGTCGCGAATGCCTTGCCATTCATGTAGGGAAGGCCATCCGAGGCGAAGAAGTTGTCGGCGTTCTTGAAGGTCTTAGGGTGCTTGAGAACAAACAGCCAAAATCCATACGCATTGACAATGGTCCTGAATTTATTTCAAAGAGTTTGGATAAATGGGCTTATCAGAATCACGTGACTCTGGATTTCTCAAGGCCTGGAAAACCAACAGACAACGCGTTCATTGAATCATTTAATGGCAGTTTTCGGGATGAATGTTTGAATAGCCACTGGTTTCTATCTCTTGAAGATGCTAAAAACAAAATTGAAGAATGGCGGCAGGATTACAATGATTTCCGCCCTCATTCTTCATTGAACAATTTGACTCCAAATCAGTTCAAACACAAGGTGTTAAGCGCCAGTTTTTCTAGGTAAGGCTGGATCAATTTTTGGGAGAGGATCAATATTATATTGAGTGAGCCAAATTTATGTACTGATTATGGGGGGCAAGATGCTTTTGATTCCTAATCATACTTAATCGAGCCTGTAAATAATTTGTGTAACTGCAATTTTTATAGAGATATTCTGCCTTCACTTTCAATAGAACCAATATGTCACGATAGTATGGCGTTAAGTAGAAATTATAATTAGCAAAGCTTTTAGGTTGTTGTAATAGAAGAAAAAATAGATATAATCACCCTAGATGTTTGATCCCTCCTCGATTAGCCGTACACCTTGTTTAAGAGATATAATCTCATCAACAAGGAGTAGCAATGGTCAGAAGTATCTACACAAAAGAGTTCAAAGTTAAAGCAATTGAATTTCTAGAGCAAAGTAATAAGCCATTAAGACAAGT